>NZ_LT629749.1:3369652-4043583 GCF_900105065.1 Friedmanniella luteola | reverse complement strand
CTCCCCGAGCTGCAGCCGGAACGTCTCGGTCGGCTCGGCGACCCGGTCGTCGACCAGGGGCACCTCGATCACCCCCGTCGCGCGGCCGACGTCGACGAAGCCGAAGGTCCGGGCCGGCTCGCCGGGCTCGCCCTCGACCTGCCAGTCGGACCCGCGCACCGCCGTCCCGGGCAGGACCACCGCGTCGACCGCGACGCCCGCGTCGCTCGCCGCCGACAGGGTCAGCGGGAACCGCAGCACGCCGGCGCCCTCGTCGGCGGTCGCGGCGCCGACCCGGAGCGTCGGGGCCGGGTCGTCGTCGAGGACGGTCGCCTGGCCGGTGTTCGCCCCGAGCACCGCGCCCGCGGGGGACGACAGGCCCGCCAGCGCGACCTGGTTGAAGCCGTCCCGGTCGTTGCCGAGCACCGGGACCCTGACGGTGAGCTTCGTGGTGCCGGCCGGGATCCGCACCCGGCCGGTCCGGCGGGGGATGACGACCGACTCGGCGGGCGGCGGGATGAGCTCCCCGCTGTCGCGGAACGCGCTCCACTCGACCGTCACGTCGCGGTCGCTGGCCCGGGACAGCACCGCGGTGAACCGGGCGGCCGTCGTGACGCCGGTGGGGCCCTCCGCGACCCGGGGGGCTCCGACCAGCCGCAGCGACGGCAGCCGCACGGGCTTCGACGTCCCGCGGGTCGAGCGGGTGAAGGCCACGTCGCTGACGTAGACCGCCCCCCGTGGCTTCCGGTCGGTGACCAGCTCGACCGCGCGGACGTCGCGCAGGTCCAGGCCGCGGAGCTTCCCGACCGGGACCCGCACGGTCCGCAGCTCCGTCCGGGGCAGGTCGCGCCCGGCACCCGGCAGCGGCTTCAGGGCGTCGCTCACAGCGCCCACCCGGACCCGGACCGACCGGCCGCGGCCGTCGACCACCCGGACCGTCAGGTCCTGGGTGCCGGCGACGCCCGGATCAGGGGCCGCCAGCAGGCGGAGCGCGTCGGCGCGGCGGACGTCCCGGCGGCCGGCGGCCAGCGGGAGCCGGACTGCACCTGTCGCCGTCCAGCGCAGGTGGCCGACGGTGGTCCCGGGCGGGTTCCCGACCAGCGGGGACGCCGACCAGGACGACGCCGTCAGCAGCTCGCGACTGCAGGCCGCCCGCCCGCGCGCCGTCGTCGGCACCGGGTCGGGCACCTCGCCCGGCTCGGGGTTGACCGGCTGCAGCCCCGCGCACAGGGTGAGCCGGGCGCCGCCCGACGCCGTCAGCCCGACGGGCAGCACCCGGTTGAGCGGGGCCACCTCGACCCGGTCGGGCGCGGGCGCGGTGTAGGTGGTCCGGACCACGGCCCGGCCGGCGGACCTCGCCCGGGCGCCGGTGCCGTCGAAGAGCGGCAGGAAGCGGGTCTCGCGGCCGACGGCGGTGCGGAAGAAGCCGGTCAGGTAGGCGCGGCCGGCGGCCCGCTGCTCCGCCGCCGTCAGCCGGTCCGGGTGCCGGGCGTCGCACGGCGACGCCGGGTCGTCGGGCTGGGAGTCGTCCGTGCCCTCGGAGACCGAGCCCGGCGACCACTCGGTGTTGAAGTAGTTGTGGTTGGCCCCCAGCATCAGCACGCCGGTCTTGACGCTGCGGTCGCCACCGGCCGCGCGGCGGGTGTCGTCCAGGTAGTGCTGGCCCTGCAGGTCGGCGACGTCGCCGTCGCAGTAGGGCAGCAGGACCCCGGTCGAGACCCCGGGCACGGTCAGCCGGGCGAAGTCGGTGGGGGCGATGAGGAACAGCCCGACGATGCCGTACGGCTTCGCGCGCTGGGTGTTCATCAGCGCGGCCCGGGCCACGCCCTCGCCGCCGCGCGAGTGCCCCATCAGCCCGACGCGGTTCAGGTCGACGCGGCCGCGGAGGAACGCCAGCGCGCCGCTGCCCCCGCCGCCGCGGCGGACCAGGTCCAGCGACGCCAGCACCAGCTCCCCGCGCGCCCGCTGGCCCGCGTCGAGGTCGGCGTTGCTGTAGACGTTGACGCCGTTGGCGCTGAGGGAGGCGACGACGTAGCCGCGGCTCGCCAGGGAGCGCGCCATCGCCGCGTAGCCGAGGTGGTTCGGCACCGGCTTCTCGCCCCGCGGGCACGGCCACACGCTGAGGTCAGGACCGAACCGCCCGCCGTAGCAGGCGCTGTGCATCCCGTGCAGGAACAGCACGACCGGGCGCCTCCCGGACGCGCCCACGGGCAGGTACACCCGTCCCCGCAGCTCGGTCTTCTTCCCGCCCAGCGCGGCCAGCGCCAGGGCCCGGTCGCCGAGGTCGTAGTCGCGGGTGCGCACGGCGTAGCGCCCGGTCGCCGCTGGGTCGTCGGCCAGCACCGGCCCGGTCGGGGCGCCCCAGCCGCCTGCCCCCGCCCCCGCGGCCCGGCGACCGGCCGCGGCGCCCCCGTCGCTGGCCCAGCCCAGGGTCACCGACGTCGCCAGCCGCACCCGCGCGTCGGTGGTGGTCGCGGTGTAGGTGCGCCCGCCGGCCGCGGCGCGGGCCACGCCCACCCGGCGGCCGTCCGCCAGCAGCACGGGCACGTCGTCGCGCACCGGGACCGGTCCGTCGGCCCGCCAGGTCACCGTCCAGCCGCCGGCGGTCCGTTCCACCTCCCAGGCCCGCCCCGCTCGGGGTGCCGGCGGGGCCCCGGTGGCCGGTGGGGCGACCAGCAGCAGGGCCGTGGTGAGAGCGAGCAGGACCGCCAGGATCAGCCGTCCGCGGGCAGGACTCGACAGGGAGGACATGAGCCCCACCCTCCCGCTGGCCCGCCGTCCGCGGCAGGACCACTCGGAACTGTGCGGGCAGTGTCCGAGTCCCCGCCCGGGGGGACGCCTAGCTGCCCGTCCACTGCGCCAGGTTGTCGCTCGGCGCCCCGCCGGCGACCGGGAACTGGCCGCCGACCCAGAGTCCGTCGGACCCGCTGGGGGCGAGGGCCAGCGCCCAGCTGGCGCCGCGCTCCCCGTCGCTCAACCCGCTGCCGAGCACGCTCCAGCTCCGGGCCGCCGGGTCGAAGGTGGCGACCCGCGCCGCGGGGACGGCGCCGGCCCGGCTGAACCAGCCGCCCACGCCGAGGACGCCGGCCGTGGTGGTCAGCGCCGTCACCTGGTGGTCCGTCCCGCCGCCGCAGGTCTCCCACGAGCCGTCCCCGGCGAAGTGCCAGACGGCGAGGTTCGCGGCGGGGAAGCCGGGCGAGGGCTGGTCGCCCAGCGCCATGATGCCGGCGACGTCGAACCAGCCGCCGACGTAGAGGTCGCCGCCGAGGACGTGCAGCGCGTGCACCCAGCCGGGTCCGCCGTAGCGGCTCGTGCCCTCCAGCAGCCGGTAGCCGGTGAGCAGGTCGTCGGTGTGCTCCGCGGCGGTGTCGAAGAGGACCATCCCCCACAGGCCGTCCACGACGGTCGTGTTCTGGTCGAAGAAGCGCTGGAAGGTGCCGCCGACCACCAGGTAGCGGTCGTCGATCGCCGCCAGCGCCCGGACCTCGTCGTCGTAGCGGGGGCTGTTCCCGACCGCCGACCAGGACGACGTCGCCGGGTCCCAGCAGGCCAGGTGGTCCGCCCGCACCCGGCCGGCGAGGTTGAACGTCCCGCCGACGTAGAGCTTCCCGCCGAGCACCGTCAGCGCGTACCCGGCGTCGTCGAGGCCGTCGCCCAGCGGGAGCCACGCCGAGCCGTCCCAGCGGGCGATGTTGTTCATCACCCTGCCGCCCGCGGTCTGGAACGCGCCGGTCGCGTAGAGGTCGCCGCCGAGGGAGGTCATCGCGAACACCTGGCCGTGGCTGATCGTGGCCGTCACCCCGCCGGCCAGGGCGTCCCAGCCCTGCCCGTCCCAGCGCGCGACCGAGCGGACGGGCAGCTGGCCGGCCTGGTCGAACAGGCCGCCGACGTAGACGGCGTCGCCGTCCGGCACGAGCGCGGCGACCGTGCCGCCCCCGTAGGGGTCGGCGTTGACGCCCTGGCCGAACGTCCGCCACCCGGTCCCCGACCAGACGGCGCCGTGCACCACCCGCAGCGCGCCGGAGAAGACGAAGTCGCCGAGGACGACGACGCCGCCGTCCGGGGTGGCGGCCAGCGCGCGGACGACGTTGTCGACGCCGTCGCCGACGCCCGCCCAGGCGGTGCCGTCCCAGACCGCGAGGTGCTGGGTCGCGGCGTTGCCGACGGTGGTGAAGGACCCGCCCAGGTAGAGGCCGCTGCCGGTGACGGCGAGCGCGGCGACCTCGGCGTTGGAGCCGCCGTAGGAGCCGACGTCGCCGAGCGAGGCGAAGCCGTCCGCGCCCAGCACGGCCAGGTTCCAGGCGTGCACGTCGCCCGCCCGGGTGAAGCGGCCGCCGAGGTGGACCGCGCCGGTCGCGTCGTCGACGGCGAGCGCGTTGACGAACCCCTGCAGGTCGTCGTCCCGGACGCCGGTGCCGTACGCGGTCCAGGTCCCGCTGGCCGGGTCCAGGGAGGCGAACGAGGAGACCTCCGTCTGGCCGGCCCGGTCGAAGGAGCCGCCCACGAACAGCTCCGTCCCGCGCAGCGCCAGGGCTCGCACCTCGGACGGCTCGGTGGAGTAGCTGGAGCGGACCCCGCCACCGGGCTCGGACCAGCGGCCGGTGGCGAGGTCGAGCGCCGCCAGGCTGTGGCAGTCGACGTCCCCGGCCCGGGTGAAGGTCCCGCCGACGTAGAGCGTGGTCCCGTCGCTGGCCAGCGCGCGGACGGTGGTGCCGTAGCTGCGGTCGGGGTCGGTGGGGCTGCCCGGGACCGCGGACCAGGCCCGGCCGTCCCAGCGCGCCAGGTGCGGGCTGACGACCGTCCCGCCGGCCACGGTGAAGTCGCCACCGACGTAGACGTCGGTGCCGACGACGGCGATCGCGCGCACCGCCCCGTCCAGCCCGGCGCCCAGCGGGTGCCAGCCGTGGCCGTCCCAGTGGGCGATCCGCAGGTGGCTGTCGTTCGCCATCCCGGCCATGCCGTAGATGAAGTTGCCCCCGACGTAGACGTCCGGCCCGGACACCGCGACCGCGACGAGGTCCCCGGGCAGCGCGGGTGAGCCGAACAGCGGCGACCAGCCGGCGTCGGCCGCGGCCGGTCCGCCCGAGGCGACCGGCGGTCCGGACGTCTCGGACGGGGTCGCGCCCGCTGGGGCGGTGGTGGGCGGAGGTGCGGTCACGGGGGCGGCCGCCCCGGCCGTCAACGGACCCCGACCCAGCTCGACGACGGCAGACGACAGCTCCACGACAGTTCCCCCCCGGGCCTCGGCGACGGGTCGATCGTGCCGCACCGGCGACGGGCTTGGGAAGACGCAGATCGTGTGAACCGGCGTGGTGCAGTCACCTCGTCGATCCGCACGCTGGTGCACGGGACCGGCGGTCCGACCGGGGCTTGCCCGCCGTGCCCGGCGCTCCTACGGTGAGGGATGGCCCAGCTGAGCATGAGCGCGCCCGTCGCGAGCACCCGGGCGACCCCGGCCGCCGACCTCGACCGGGCGGTGGCCGAGCTGCAGGAGCGGGCCCGCCCCTTCGCCCGCCTCGCCCCCGGCGCCAAGGCCGACCTGGTGCGCGCCTGCCTCCCGCGCGTCGTCGCCGTCGCCGCCGCGTGGTCGGCCCGCGGGCTGGAGGCGAAGGACCTGCCCCCGACGGCGGCCGAGGAGTGGCTGGCCGGTCCGCTGCCCGTGGTCCGGCACCTGCGCCTGCTGGCCGACGCCCTCGACGTCGTGGCGCGCGACGGGCGGCCGCCGCTCGGCACGGGCCACCGGCTGCGGGAGGACGGCCGGGTGGAGGTGGACGTCTTCCCGGTCAGCCGGGCGGACCGGCTGCTCTACGCGGGCACGACGGCGCACGTGCTGCTGCAGGAGGGCGTCGACGTCGACGAGGCCCGCCGGCTCCAGGCGCCCTTCTACGCCGAGACCGACCCCGACGGCGGCGTCTGCCTCGTCCTGGGCGCGGGCAACGCGTCGAGCATCCCGGCCATGGACGTGCTGACGAAGCTGTTCAACGAGGGCCAGGTCTGCCTGCTCAAGATCAACCCGGTCAACGAGTGGGTGGGCCCGCTCCTCGAGCAGGCCCTGGAGCCCCTGGTCAGCGGCGGCTACCTGCGCGTCGTCTACGGCGGCGCCGACGAGGGCCGCCACCTGGCGGAGCATCCGGGCGTCGACGCCGTGCACCTGACCGGGTCGGCCCGCACGCACGACGCGCTGGTCTGGGGGCCGCCCGGCGCGGACCAGGACCGCCGGCGGGCCGCCGACGACCCGGTGCTGCGGGTCCCGATCACCTCCGAGCTCGGCAACGTCACCCCGGTGGTCGTCGTGCCGCACCGCTACAGCGACCCGGAGCTGGCCTTCCAGGCCCGCTACCTGGCCACGATGGTGGCGAACAACGCCTCGTTCAACTGCATCTCCGCGAAGGTGCTCGTCACCGCGGCGGGCTGGCCGCAGCGCGAGAAGTTCCTCGCCCTGCTGACCGGCTACCTGCGGGCCATCCCGACCAGGCTGGCCTACTACCCGGGCGCGGCCGACCGCTACGACGCGCTGACCGGCGGCCGGGACGTGCAGACCGTGGGCGAGCGGGTCGGCGGCCGGCTGCCGTGGACGCTGGTCCGCGGTCTCGACGCGGGCGCCGACGACCCGCTGTTCCGCACCGAGCCCTTCTGCGCCGTGCTGTCCGAGACGGCCCTGGGCGGCACGGACCCGGTCACCTTCCTGGCCGACGCCACGACCTTCTGCAACGACACCCTGTGGGGCACCCTCAGCGCGGAGCTCGTCGTCCCGCCGGCACTGCAGCAGGACCCGGCGGTGGCCCGCGCCCTCGACCGCGCGGTCCTCGACCTCCGCTACGGCAACGTCGCGGTCAACCACTGGCCGGCCGTCAACTACGCGCTGGTCTCGCTGCCCTGGGGCGGGCACCCGAGCGCCACGCTGCAGGACGTGCAGAGCGGGCTGGGCTGGGTGCACAACACCTTCATGCTCGGCGGCCTCGAGAAGGCGGTGCTGCGCGGCAGCATCCGGAGCCGCACGACCCCACCCTGGTTCGCCGACCTGCCCGACGCCGGCCGGGCGGGAGCCGACCTGGTGCGGTTCGAGGCCGACCCGCGGCTGCGTCGACTGCCGGGCCTGCTGCGCCACCTGGTCTGACCGGCTCCCGCGGTCGGGCGTTCAATGGGACGCATGGCGCGGCGGTGGGTGGCGACGGACTTCGGCGGGCTCGACGTGTTCCGGGCGGTGGAGGTGGACGTCCCACCCCCCGGCCCCGGCGAGGTGACGATCGAGGTGCGCGCGGCCGGGATGAACCCGGCCGACCACAAGCACGTGGCCGCCGGCACGGACCGGAGCCTGCTGCCCGTCCCCGTGGGCTACGAGGTGGCCGGCGTGGTCAGCGCGCTCGGACCGGGCACGACCCTGGCCTCGGGCGGCGGAGCCGTGGGTGACGAGGTGCTGGCGTTCCGGGTCGTGGGCGGCTACGCCACGGCGCTCACCGTGCCCGCGCGGGACGTCTTCGCCAAGCCCGCGTCGCTCGGCTTCCCGGAGGCCGCCAACCTGCTGCTGGCCGGGGCGACGGCGGCCGAGATGCTGCACGTCACCACGGTCGCGCCGGGCGAGACGGTGCTGCTGCACGGCGCCTCGGGGGCGGTCGGCGTCAGCGTCCTGCAGCAGGCGCGGCTGCTCGGGGCCCGGGTGGTCGGCACCTGCGGCCCGGGCCGCGACGACGTCGTCCGCCGGTTCGGCGGCGAGCCGGTCCGCTACGGCGACGGCCTGGCCGAGCGGGTGCGGGCGCTCGCCCCGCACGGGGTCGCCGCCGCCCTCGACGCCGTCGGCACGGACGAGGCCGTCGACGTCTCCCTCGCCCTGGTGGCCGACCGCGCCCGGGTCGTCACCATCGCCGCCCGGGACCGCGCCGAGCGGGAGGGCTTCCCGATGATCGGCGGGGCGATGCCGGCCAGCCGGGCCTTCCGGGACGCGGCCCGCGCCCGGCTGGTCGCCCTGGCCGCTTCCGGCGACCTCGTCGTCCCGGTGGCCCGGACCTTCCCGTTCGACCAGGCCCGGGAGGCGCTCGAGCTGCTCAGCAGCGGGCACCCCGGCGGGAAGCTGGCCCTGGTCCCCTGAGGGCGACTGTGCGCTGAGGGTTCCCGGCGGGGGTGGTCGAGCCACATGAGCGCACAGTCGCGCGCCCCAGGACCGTCGGCGGCCGCCGACCCCTTCACAGCCACGGCTCCCGCGGTGGACGATCGTGCTGCCCACCCGGCTCGTCGTCCAGGAGACCTGCATGCCCAGCGACACCCGCAGCGCCAGCCCCGAGCTCGGGGAGGCGTACCGGAACAGCGGCTTCGACGCCCTGCGACCCACCGACCTGCTCCACGACGAGGTCCTCCAACGCCGCGAGAGCGGCTACGACGTCGACGCGGTGGTCGAGCAGGCCAACGCCACCGACCCGGACGACCGGGAGGCCGTGCTGGCCCTCGTCGACGGCATGACCACCCTCGAGCGGCGGCGAGACTGGGCGTACGAGGAGCCCGACGGCCTGGCGGCGATCCGCGCCAGCCTGGAGAGGGTCCCCGCTGGCTCCGCCGCGCCGCCCGCCCGACTGACGGACCAGGTGCACGCCGCGTGGCTCGGCCGGATCGCCGGCTGCAACGTGGGCAAGCCGGTCGAGATGGGCTCCCACTGGACCGTCGAGCACATCCGGGACTACCTGGAGCGTGCTGGCGCCTACCCGCTCGACGACTACGTCCCGGTGCTGGACCCGATGCCGGCCGGGTTCGAGCTGCGGGACAACTGGCCCGACACCACGCGCGGCAACGTCGACGGCTCGGCCCGCGACGACGACATCGACTACCCGATCCTCGCGCTGCACCTGCTCGAGACCTGGGGGACCTCGCTGCGTCCGGAGCACGTCGGCGAGGCCTGGACGATGCTGTTCCCGCTGAAGCAGGTGTACACCGCCGAGCGGGCGGCCTACGTCAACCTGACGAACGGCCTCCGCCCGCCGGACGTGGCGACCCACCGCAACCCCTACCGCGAGTGGATCGGTGCGCAGATCCGCGGCGACGTCTTCGGCTACGTCTTCCCGGGCGACCCCTGGGCCGCCGCCGCCCTGTCCTACCAGGACGCGGCCCTGTCCCACGTCGGCAACGGGATCTACGGGGAGATGTGGGCCGCCGCCCTGGTCTCCGCCGCCTTCACCGCGAGCTCGGCTCGCGAGGCGATCACGGTCGCGCTGGGGGTCGTGCCCCCGCGGTCCCGGCTGGCCGAGGCGATCGGCCACGTCCTGCGCCTGCACGCGGACGGGCTCACCTGGGAGGCCGCCCTGGAGCAGATCCGCCGGTCGTACGGCCACTACAGCTGGGTGCACACCATCAACAACGCCGCCGTCGTGGTGGCCGGCCTGCTCTGGGGCGAGGGCGACTACATGGCGGCCCTCGGCAAGACCGTGATGAGCGGCTGGGACACCGACTCCAACGGCGCGACCGTCGGCTCGGTCGCCGGGATCCTCGGCGGCACCGCCGGGCTGCCGGCCCGACTGGTGGAGCCGCTGCACGACCGGACCCGCTCCGCGCTGTTCGGCTTCGACAACTCCCGGATCAGCGACCTCGCCGAGCGGACCCTCGCGCTCGCCACCGGTGGGCTCACCGCCGGCCCCGCGCGCTGAGCCGGACCGGCGAGGACGTTGCTCCGTCGTGCCGCGAGCACGCGGCACGACGCAGCAACGTCAGGTAGTCAGGGGACCAGCCATCCCGAGCGGGCTGGTCCCCCGAGGACGGGGCGGCTCAGCGGCGGCGGCGGAGCAGCGTCCCCCCGGCCACCGTGAACAGCAGGCCCCAGAGGGCCAGCGCCAGCAGCCACGGGCCCGCACCGGTGTGCGCGAGCTGGGAGCTGCTCGACGCCGGACCCGCCGACGCCGTCGCGGCGGCCGTGGTGCTGGCGGGGACG
Source organism: Friedmanniella luteola (assembly GCF_900105065.1). Taxonomy (NCBI): domain Bacteria; kingdom Bacillati; phylum Actinomycetota; class Actinomycetes; order Propionibacteriales; family Nocardioidaceae; genus Friedmanniella; species Friedmanniella luteola. Next base: position 4,033,694 of record NZ_LT629749.1, on the reverse strand, counting down.
ACCTGCTGGGGAGCCGTGGTGAGGTCGGCGGCGACCGCGGTGACCGTGGTCGGGGCTGAGTCGGCGCCGGCGACCGGCCGCGGGTCGGACCCGTCGCCCGGCGTCGTGCCGTCGTCGGTGCCGTCGTCGGGGCCGGTGCCGGTGCCCGGGTCGGTGCCGGTCCCCGGGTCAGTCCCGGTGCCCGGGTCGGTGCCGCCGTCGGGGTCGGTCCCGCCGTCGGTCACGGCGCCGCAGTCACCACCGTTCACGCGGAGGCAGACCGAGCCGTCGGTCACCCCGGGCACGTCGACGTCCACGTCGACCCCGACGCCCGGCAGGACCGGGACGGTCGGGACGGCGTCGGTGCTGCCGCCGGTGCAGCCGGCGGCGTTGAGCAGGACGCAGGCGCTGACGGGGAGGTCGAGGACCTCGGCACCGGCGTCGACGACCGCACCGGGGAGGGTCGGCAGCGTCGGGCCGGTCGGGCTGCCGTCGGTGCTGCCGCTGGTGCAGCCGGTGGCGTTGAGCAGGACGCAGGCGCTGACGGGGAGGTCGAGGACCTCCGCGTCGGCGTCGACGACCGCGCGGGGCAGGACGGGCAGCACGTCCCGGACGCCCCTGCCGCCGGCCGTCGTGCCGCCGGTGCAGCCGTCGGTGTTCAGCCGGACGCAGACGTCGACCGGCAGGTCGAGCACCCGGGCGTCGACGTCGGCCGCGGCCAGCAGGCGCCGGGGCGCCGCGACGGGGGCGACCTCGACGTCCGCCGCCGCCCGGACGGACGGCTTCGTCGTCCGGGGCTCCGGCGCGGGCGTCGGGCGGGTCGCCCGGGGCCGGTCGACCTCGGCCTTGACCGTGGCCTTGACCGCCGGGCGGACCGGCGTCCGCGGGGTGGTGGCCCGGGTGGAGCTCCGGGTGCCGACCGCGACCTTCGCGCGCACCGCCGGTGCGGCGGCCTTGACGACCGCCCGCGGCTGCTGCGGCCGGACCGCGACGGCGACGCGCACCGGGGCCGGACGCGCGGGAGCGGTACGTGCCGCCGGGGTACTGGGCCGGCTGACCGGCCGCGACTGCTGCGGACGGGGAGTGGCGGACCGGCCGACACGGACGTCGGCGCTGATCTTCAGGGGGCGGGACCGGGCCTCGCCCCGGGGCTCGGCGGACGCGCCGGTGACGGTCTTGACGACGGCCTCGACGTCGAGCAGGCCGGTGTCGTGCTCCTCCGCCTGGGCGGCGCCGGCGCCGGCGGCGAGGGCGGTGACGGTGAGGGCTGCTCCTCCGAGCAGCCGGACGAACCATGCGTTCATGGGGGATCTTCTCTCTGGGTCTCACTCGATGAGGGGGAGCGGACGCCGGCGGGTGGCCAGGCGTCCGGTGCGGCCGAGCACGGGCTCAGGTCGCTCGCTGCGCCCGCCAGGAGGCGGGGCAGCGCCGGGGGAGTGAGGAGAGGTCAGTCGGGGGCGAAGCCGGGGAGGCGCGGCAGGCTCCAGGCCCGCAGCCGTCCGGTCCGCAGGGTCCGGCGCGCGGCAGCGCCGGCCAGGGCGGCGAGGCCGCCGTCGAGCAGGGCGAGCAGGGAGACGCCGCCCCCCAGGCCGGTCGCGGTGCCGGTGGCCGCCGCGGTCGCCGCGCCGGCCGCCAGGCCGCCGGTCACCAGGCTGAGCCCGACGACGGCGCCCCGCTGGGAGGCGTCGTCCGCGACGAGGGTGCGGGTGACCGTGTCGGCCGCCGCCGCGAGGACCGGGACGGCCGAGCCCAGCAGGGCGGTCCGGGCCACGGGGGTGTTCGGACGGAATGCCGGGGCCGCAGCCGTCCGGGCCACCGTCACGGGAGCGGGGTCGGCGTCGCGCGCTGCCGCGGCCTGGTCGGATGACGGCGCTCGGCCGACGGCCGGGACGAGGGGCGTGGTGACCCCGGGCCGGGGGACGCCCGGCGTCAGGACCGGTGGCCGCACCGGGCCGAGCGCCGGCGGCAGCACCGGTCCGACGAGGGGCGGGAGCGTGGTCACCGGCGTCAGCACCGGGTCCAGGACGGGACGGACGACGTCGTCGACCGTGCCCAGGACCTCCGGGACCACGGGCAGCCGGTCGACCGTCGCCGACAGGTCGGCGGTGAGCTGGTCGACCGTGCTGACCACGGGGGCGAGCGGGAGCGCCTCGACGGCGCCGTCGACGACGGGTGTGCGGGTGACCCGGGCGACGAGGTCGGCCACCGGCCGCACGGGCTCCACCGCCCGCCGGACCACCGGGGCGACGGCCTTCGTCGTCACCGTGCGGGTGACGTCGGCGGGCTTCGCGGCGCGGACCGTCCGGACGGGCGTCGCCCGGGTGACCGGTGCCTTCGCGACGTGGGCCTTGGCGACGGGCGCCTTCGCGACGTGGGCCTTGGTGACCGGTGCCCTCGTCGGGCGCGACTGGGGAGCGCGCGGCTTCGGCGCCGGTGTCGCCGGGGTGCTGCGCGCAGGGGTCGGCGGTCGCGACGCCAGCCGCGCGGGGGCCTCGACGACGCGGCGGACGGTCCGCTGCACCGGCGCGGTGACCGTGCGGGTCGGCCGGGCCGCCACCTTCTGCGCCTGGGCCGGCACCGCCTCGACGGTGCGGGCGGTGGTCCGGCTGGCCTCCGACGTGGTGGTGCGGACCGCCCCGGTGACGGTGTCGGCGAGGCCGTCGAGCCCGCCGTCGGCGTGCGCGGGGGTGGTGAGCAGACCGAGTCCGGCGACCGCACCGGCGACGACCAGGCCGGCGCGGACCAGCCAGGGACGCAAGCCAGCAGGGACGGACCGGGGAGTCGTCACCGCGGGCCGCCACTCTTCTCCCCCGAGCAGGAGGGCGTCGATGACTCGAGGATAAGCACGGCGGCGGACGGTCCGCAGGCGTTCTCCTCATCCCGGTCCCGAAGTATTCCGGCCACGCCCGGGGATCGGTCCGCCGCCGGGTGCGGCAGGCTGGGCGGGTGACGACACCCCGCCGGACCGACCGCACCGCCCTCGGCCTGGCCGCCCTGCTGACGACGACCGGCGCGATCCACCTCGTCGACCCGCACCGCTTCGACCCGGCCGTGCCCGGCTGGCTGCCCGGCAGCCGGCTGGCCTGGGAGCTGGCCTCGGGCGTCGCCGAGCTGGGCTGCGCCGCCCTGCTCGCGCTGCCCCGGACCCGCCGGTTCGGCGGGGCCGCCACCGCGGCGCTGTTCGTCGCCGTCTTCCCGGGCAACCTCCACATGGCGAGCCGGGCCCGCTCGCCGAAGGGGCGGGCGATGACCCTGGCCCGGCTGCCGCTGCAGGTCCCGCTGGTGCTCTGGGCCTGGCGGGTGGCCCGGCCGTCCTGACCGGTCGGACGCCACCGGGCCCAGGGCCGCGCCGACGTCTGACCGGTCCGCCCGGCCGGTGGCAGCGTGCGACGCGTCAGCCCCGGCGCGGCTCCTGCCGCGTCCACCAGGCGGCGACGGCCGCCCGGGAGCGCGAGTCGAGCTTGGTGAGCACGTGGCTGACGTGGCTCTCGACGGTCCGCTCCGACACCCCGAGCCGGCCGGCGATCGTCGCGTTGCTGAGACCCTCGGCGACCAGGGCCGCGACCTCGCGCTCACGGGTGCTCAGCCGGCCCGCGCGGGGCTCGGCGGCCTCGACCAGCGCGGTCAGCTCGTCCACCAACGGCGCCATCCCGAGCCGTCGCGCGAACCGCAGCCCCGTCTCGGCGTGAGCCCGGCCGGACCGGGTGGCCGCGCCGTCGAGGCGGGCGAGGGCGGCGTGGGTGAGCGCCAGGTACGGCAGCGCGTGCAGCCGCTCGGTCCGCGCGAGCGCGTCGAGCAGCAGCCGACGGCCCTCCTCGACCTCGCCCAGCAGCACGGCGAGCCGGCCCAGCGCGTAGCTGACGGGTCCGGTGTAGGGGGTGCTGGCGTAGGCGCTGGCTTCCAGGTCGGACCAGGGCGCCAGCAGGTCGCGCAGGACGGCCGCCGTCGCCGTGTCCCCCAGCCAGACGCAGATCTCGGCGTGGCTGACGGTGGCGATCAGCCACTCCGGGGCCCGTTCCGGCATCTCCTGCACGTGCGGGGCGATCGAGCGCCAGAGCGCGGCACCCTCCTCCCGCCGGTCCGCGGCGCAGAGCAGCGAGCACAGCCAGGCGCGGGCGAAGTAGGGCAGCCCGTCGACGGCGTCGGCGACGGCACCCGTCGCCGCGTCGAGCGCGGGACCCCCGGTCAGCTGCGCCGCCGCCGCGACCATCACGAGGTGGAGGTGCCGGACGTCGCCGGCCCCGCCCGAGGTCTGGAGCGCGGCGTCGGCGCGGGCCACCGCCTCGTCGAAGCGGCCGTCCCAGAGCCGCTGCGCCGCCTCGGTGAGCTGCAGGTGCGCCGTCCAGGTCCGGCTGCCCAGCCGTTCGGCGGTCCGCGCCGCGGCGGCGAGCTCGGCGAGCAGGTCGACGCGGTTCCCCCGGACGGCGTGCACGTCCATCCGCCAGCGCCGCCCCCAGAGCGCGTACTCCGCGACGCCCGTCCGTCGGCCGAGGGCGATCCCCGACCGGCCCAGCGCCAGCCGCTCGTCAAGGTGCGCGACCCCGAGCAGCTCCGCGTGCCGGGCCTGGAGCGCCAGGAAGGCGCCCTCGGCGTCGGCCCCCGGCGCTCCGTCGTCGCCGTCCGCGTCGGGGTCCTCGCGCAGGAAGGGGTCGGCCGTGGCCACCAGCTGGGCGCGCAGCCGGGCGGAGCGGACGGGGTCGCGGCCGCCCAGCCGGGCCAGGGCCTCGGCGGCCAGGGCGTGCACCCGGCCGTTCAGGACCGGGTCGGGCGTGCTGCGCAGGACGGTCGCCGCGTCGGCGAGCCCCGCGGCGTCGTCGGCCTCCCGGCTGAGGGCAGCGAGCCGCAGGCAGTCCGCCCAGGCGTCCAGCAGGTCGCCCGCCCGGTAGGCCGCGCGGGCGCGGGCCAGGACGTCGGCCCGGAGACCGGCGTCCGTGGTGCGCTGCTCCGACGTCTCGGGCACGGTCGCCACTCTAGGGTCGACGCGACCCGGACGGATCCCCCTTTTCCGTGGTCCGCTGCGTGCTTCCACCGATGGCGGGAGGGTCGTAGCGCTCCTAACGTCGCCGTCATGACCACCTCCCCGTCGCGGACCCGATGGCCGCGCGTCGTCCCGGCCGCTGCTCGTGGTGCCGCGCCGGCGCCTCCTCCCGGCACCGTCCGGGCCGGCTGGTCCGGCGTCGTCGGCGGGCTGCTCGGCGCCGTCCAGGCCGCGGTCGTGCTGGCCTGGCCCGACCAGGTCGGGCCCGAGCGCTACAGCCACCCCTTCGACGCGGGCGGCTGGGTGGTCGCCCAGCTCTCGTTCGCCCTGCAGCACCTGCTGCTGCTGGTCCTCGTGCTCGGGCTGGCCCGGCTGGCCTGGCGGCCGCGTTCCTGGCTCACCCGGTCAGGCCTCGTCGTCACGGCGGTCGGGCTGGTGGTCCTCACCGGGTGCGAGCTGTTCGCGCTGACGGCCGCCTCGGCCCCGGTGGGCAGCCCGGCGGCGACGGCCGTCGACACCAGCTACGGCCTCCCGATGACCGTCCTCGGGGTGGGGCTGCTGCTGGCCGGGGTGGGGTCGGCCCGGCGCGGACCGCTCCCCGGCCGGACGCGGTGGCTGCCGCTGGTCCTCGGCGGCTACGTCTTCGCCGTCCTGGTGCCGGCGGTGTTCGGCACCGACCTGGCGGGCCGGCTGGCGATCGGCGGCTGGATGCTGCTGTTCGCGGTGCTGGGCTGGGCCCTCGTCCGGGTGGGCCAGGGCGCGGGCCCGCCGTGACCGTCGTGCGGCTCGGGCCGCGGCCCACCGCGCCGCCCGCCGAGGACGCCGCACCGTGGCGGTGGCGCCCGGTGCTGGTGGGCGCGGTGGTCGGGCTGGCCTGGGCCGCGGCGCTCCGCGGCTGGATGACCCAGCTCGCCGGCCCGGGCTCGAGCACCAGCTGGCTCGGCACCGTGGGCCTGGTGCTCCTGCCCGGCCTGGTGCTCGGTGGCCTGCTCGGCCGGGCGGACGTCCGGCGCCGGGCCGGGGCAGCCCGGCGCCCGCTGCTCGTCGCCGCCCCCGGCCTGATGGCGGTGGCCCTCGCGGACCCGAGGATCGCGCGGGCGCTGGTCGAGACCGGGCAGGGCGGCGGGGCGATCGGGGTCGTGCTGGTCGGGCTGGCGGGCGGCTACGCCCTCGCGGGCCGGGGACGGCGCGTGCTGCGGGGGGCGGCGGGGCTCGTCGCCGTCCTCGGGGTGCTGCTGGTCGGGGTGGTGACCACCGAGCTCTACCCGCTCAGCACTCCGCGCGGGGTCTGGGTCTCGGTGCTCGGCTCCGGGCTGGTGACCGTCTTCTGCCTGGCCTGCGCCCTGCCGCACGCCGGCCCGCCGCAGGCCCGGGCGTGGCGCCCGGTGGTGGTCGGGGCGCTGCTGGGTCTCGTCTGGGCGGCGGCGCTCCGGGTGCTGATGGCGCGGCTGGTGGGGGCGGGGACGACGACGACCTGGGTGGGGACGGTCGTCTGGGTCCTCGCGCCCGGGGCGGCGGTCGGCGCGCTGCTGGGCCTGGCCGAGCACCACCGGCGGACCGGCGGCCGCCGGCACGGGGGCTGGCTGGTGCTGGCCCCGCTGCTCTTCAGCGCCGTCGTGGTGGCCGGTCCGGTGCGCGACCCGACGGCGGTGCTGGCGGGCGGGATCGGGGGCGGGGCGCTCGCCGTGCCGCTGCTGGGAGTCGTCGGGGGCGTGGCCCTCGGAGCCCGTGGCCCGCGGGTCGTCCGGCTGCTCGCCGCCGCCGTCGGCCTCGCCGTCGTGCCCGTCTGGGTGCTGGTCGCCCCCGACGTCGGCGGCCCCGGGTTCGCCGTCAGCACCCCTCAGGGTGCGTGGGCGACCGCGCTCCACCTGTCCCTGCTGGCGACCCTGGCGCTCGCGGCCGCGGTCCCGCTGCGGCCGCCCGAACCGGCTCCGGCGCTCAGGCCGCCGGTGCCGGGATGATCAGCAGCGTCGAGGTGGCGTGGGCCAGCAGCCGACCGGCGGCGTCGAGCACCTGCGCCTCGGCCAGCGCCGTCCGCCGGCCCTGCGACAGCACCGTCCCGACGCAGCGGACGCGGCCCGTCCCGGCCGTGACCGGTCGGGTGCAGGTGACGTTCAGGGAGGTGGTGGTGTAGCCGACCCCGGCCGGCAGGGTGCTGTGCAGCGCGCAGGCCGTGGCACTGTCGAGCAGCGTGGCGAGCACCCCGCCGTGCACCGTCCCGAGCGGGTTCTCGTGGAACTCCGCCGGGTCCAGCCCGAAGACGACGCGGCCGTGCTCGACCTCCTCCACCTCGAACCCGAGGGTGGCGGCGACCGGCGGGCCCGGCAGGTCGCGACCCATCCGACGGAGCAGCTCCAGGCCGGTGAGGCCGGGCTGGCGGGTGAGGGCGGCCGGGTCCTCCCAGGTGTAGCTGCGGGTCCGGGCGGCATCGGTCACGGCGTCACCCTACGACCGGCGCGGGCGCGGTCCGCCGTCGCCGTCGAGGCCCCTCGGCCGGCGCCCACCCGGTCGGCGCCCGCCCGGTCAGCGCCCGACGGCGTACCCCTGGCCGCCGCGCGGGTTGGCCGCGGCGCTCAGCTCGCCCGTCGCCGGGTCGCGGACGACGGCGGACAGCCGGCCCAGCGTCCAGTCCCCGGCGCGCGTCACCTGGTGCCCGCGGGCCTCGAGACCGGCGATGACGTCCGCGCCCAGCCGGTCCTCGACGACGGCGCTGGCTGGGGACCAGGTCCGCGGCCAGAACGAGCCGGCCATCGCGCCGGTGTGCAGGCTGGGGGCGTCGATGGCCTCCTGCGGGGTGTACCCGCCGACCAGCACGCGGACCAGGTAGACCAGCTGCCACTGGTCCTGCTGGTCCCCGCCCGGGGTGCCGAGCGCCGAGACGGGGACGCCGTCACGGAGCAGCAGCGTGGGGGTCAGGGTGGTCCGCGGCCGTCGGCCGGGTCGCAGCACCGACGGTGAGGCCGGGTCGAGCCAGGCCATCTGCAGCCGCGAGCCCAGGCAGAACCCGAGCTCCGGGATGTGCGGCGAGGACTGCAGCCAGCCGCCCGAGGGCGTGGCCGCGATCATGTTGCCCCAGCGGTCGACGACGTCGAGGTGGCAGGTGTCCCCGCGCGTCTCTCCGGCCCTGGACACGGTCGGCTCGCCGACGCCCTCGGCGCCCGGGTCGGGGGAGTCGGTGGTCAGCGGCGCCCGGTGGGCGGGGTACCCGGGCACGGCGCCCGGGCGGACCTCCGTCGACGCCCGGTCGGTGACCAGGGCGCGCCGCTCGGCGGCGTAGCCGTCGGAGAGCAGCACGTCCAGCGGGACCGGGGCCTCCCCGGCGTCGACGTCGGGGTCGCCGTAGTAGGCGTCGCGGTCGGCCATCGCCAGCTTCAGCGCCTCGAGCAGGTGGTGCGCCCCGTCGACGGTCGACGGGTCGAGGGCCTCGTCGGGGTAGCCCTCGAGGATCTTCAGGGCCTGCAGCAGCACGGGGCCCTGGCCCCAGGCGCCCGTCTTGGCCACCGTCCAGCCCCGGAACTCCGCGGTGGTCGCCGGTTCCCACGTCGCCTCGTGCGCGGCGAGGTCCTCGGCGGTGAGCACCGCCGCGTGGTCGCGGCCGTCGGAGTGCCGGTGCGGCGCGGCCAGGAAGGCGGCCGCGGCCGTGCCCACCAGCCCCGTCCGCCACTCGGCCCGGGCGGCGTCGATCCGTGCCTCGCGGGTCGCGGCGTCCCGGCCGGCGTCGAGCATCCCGCGCAGCACCGCGGCGTAGGCCGGGTTGGTCATCAGCTCCGACGCAGGCCGGGGCCGCCCGTCGACGAGCCAGAAGTCAGCCGAGGTCGTCCAGTGCTGGGTGAACAGCTCATGCACCGAGGCCACGGTGGCGGCGACCCGCGGCACCAGCGGGTAGCCCTGCTCGGCGTAGTCGACGGTGAAGGCCCAGACGTCGGCGAGCTCCCAGCTGCCGTGGTCGCGGAGCAGCAGCAGCCAGGCGTCGACGGCCCCGGGCACGGCCGCCGCCAGCCCGCCCGCGCCGGGCACCAGGTCCAGACCCTCCGCCGCGAAGTGCTCGAGGGTGGCCCCGCGGGGGGCCGGACCCTGGCCGACGAGCACCTTCGGGGCCGGGTCGTCCGCGGTGACGACCAGCGCGGTCATGTCCCCGCCCGGGCCGTTGAGGTGCGGCTCGACCAGGTGCAGCACGAAGGCGGCCGCGACGGCGGCGTCGAACGCGTTGCCGCCCCGCTCCAGCACGGCCTGGGCGGTGGCGCTGGCGGTCCAGTGCGTGGTGGCGGCCATCCCGAAGGTGCCGCGCAGGTCGGGACGGGTGAGGAACGCGGGAGGTGGGGTGAACATCGGGCCCTGTCGGGTAGTCGGCCGCCGGCCCGGCCGGGTCGTGGCGGCCTCCAGACCTACCACGCGACGGCACGCGACCGTGCGCCGGTGGGCAGGGGTGATCATCGAGGCAGGGCGCCTGGTCGCCCCCACGTCTGCAGGAGGACACCATGCACCGTCGACGTCGCGTTCCCGCCGTGCTCGCCGCCGCCCTGACCCTGACCGCCGTCCTCGGCTGCTCCGGGACCGCCGCCCGGACCGGGACCTCGACCACGCCGACCGCGGGTGGGACGGCCACCCCCGACGCGGCGGCCGCAGCGGTCGCCCCCGCCGGCGACGTAGCCCCGGTGCACGACCCGGCGCTGATCGTGTCCGAGGGCGTCTGGTACGTCTTCTCGACCGGTCCGGTCCAGCGCGAGCAGGGGGGCACCGTCCAGGTCCGGCGGTCCCTCGACCAGGGGCGGACGTGGGAGACGGTCGGCCCGGTGTGGGACGCCATCCCCGCCTGGATCGACCGGCACTACGCGGGCGGCACCCTGCCGGACAACCTTTGGGCGCCCGAGGTCGTCGAGCACGACGGCACCTTCTACCTCTACTACTCGGCGTCGACGTTCGGGAAGAACGACTCGATCACCGCGCTGGCCACCAACCAGACGCTGGACCCGGACGATCCTGACTACCGCTGGGTCGACCGCGGGGCCGTGGTGACGTCGCCGCAGCCCTCGCTCGGCGGCGACGCCGACCTCGCGTTCAACGCGATCGACGCCGGCGTCGTCGAGGACCGGGACGGCCGGCCCTGGATGGCCGTCGGCTCGTTCTGGAACGGGATCTTCCTGGTGCCGCTGTCCTGGCCCAGCGGCAAGGCGGTCGCCGGCTGGCAGGACCGGACGGTGCACCTGGCCGAGCGGCCCGGGGTGGAGTTCGACCCGGTCGAGGCGCCGTACGTCGTCCGGCACGGGGAGCACTTCTACCTGTTCACGTCCTGGGACTTCTGCTGCCGGGGCGCCGACTCGACCTACAAGATCGCCGTCGGCCGCTCGACGTCGCTGCAGGGCCCCTACGTCGACCGCGACGGCCGGCGTCTGCTGGACGGCGGCGGGACCATCCTGCTCGAGACCCGCGGCGAGCACGTCGGGGCGGGTGGCCAGTCGGTGTTCGAGGACACGCTCGCCTACCACTACGACGACGGCGCCAACCCGACCACGCCCCACCTGCCCACCCTGGGACTCGGGACGATCCGCTGGGCGGAGGGCTGGCCCGAGCTGCGCTGAGCGCGGGCCGGACCCGGGTGCTGCTCAGCGGGCCGAGGCGACCGGCTCGTCCTCGGTCTCGTCGACGTCCGGCTCGGGGGCCTCGACGGGGGCGACGACCCGGTCGTAGACCACGGCGCCGAGGATGCCGCCGATGATCGGCCCGAGCACGTAGGACAGCAGCGAGGGGAACTCGAGGTTGAGGATCATCGGCCCGAGCGCCCGCGCCGGGTTGGCGGCCCCGCCGCTGACGGGCCCGGCCACCAGGACGCAGGCGGCCAGGGCGAAGCCGATGCCGATCGCCGCGCTGCCGGGCGGCACCCGGGGGTCGGTGGCCATCGCGGTGACGACGAAGACCAGCAGGAAGCCGATCAGCAGCTCCAGCAGGAAGGCCTGCGCGTCGCTCACCCCGGCGGCGGGGGCGGTGGCGCCGAGGTGGGCCTCGGACCGTGCCCGGTCGCCGTAGGTGGCCCACAGGGCGAGGGCGGCGAGCACGCCACCCACCAGCTGTGCGCCGAGGTAGGCGGGCACGTAGCTCCAGGGGAACTTGCCGGTGACGGCGAGGCCCAGGGTGACGGCGGGGTTCACGTGGCAGCCGCTGGTCTGGCCGAGCGCGCCGACGAGGGCGGTCAGGGTCAGCCCGAAGGCGAGCGCGATGGCCAGCGAGTCGTAGGCCGGGCCGGCCGTCTCCCGCTCCAGGAACGCGGCCACCGCCACGGCGGTGCCGACGACGACGAGCAGGAAGGTGCCGATCAGCTCGGCGAGGGCGGCCCGCGCCCTGTTCGCCTCGGGGTGCAGCCGGCGCCGGCCGGGGATCGCGGTGGTGGTCATGTCGGCTCGTCCTCCTGGGACTGGGGGATGGTGCGGTCCGGGGCCGGACCGCGGACGTCCCCGCCCGGGACCCGGACGGGGACGTGCGTGCGTCGGTGGTGCTGGGTCGGAGCTCAGACCTCGTCGTGCGTGGCGCGGTCGACGCGGCGGTGGTAGCGCATCCCGGCGAGGCCGCCGAGGACGGCGCCCAGCAGGGCGGCCAGCGCGACGGCGACCGCGGTGATGATGGCGCCCGTGGTCAGGTCACCCTCGTTGACCGGGATCCGCGGGAAGCCGTTCAGGTTGGCCAGCAGGTTGAACCGGTCACCGGCGATGGCGCCGAGGACCGCGACGACGACGGCGATGATCAGGGCCCAGAGCCAGACGCCGATGCCCTGCTTGGCGCCGTTGAAGCGCGCCATCCGGCCGGCGACGTAGCCGCCGGCGAGGTAGGCGATGAAGATCACCACGAGCAGCACGATGCCGCCGACGAGGCCGATGGTCCGGGCGTTGTCCGTGGCCTGGCCCGCGTCGACCCGCTGGGTGAGCCCGACCCCGGCCCCCACCGCCGAGAGCAGCGCGGTCAGCAGCAGGGCGGTGCCGGTGGCGGTCAGCCAGCCGAAGAAGCACGACCCGAACTTCATGCCGCCGAAGCGCTCCTTCTGCTGCCGCACCACCTCGCGGCTGCTCGGCCCGCCGGCGGTGGTGCCGGCGGAGGCCGCACCGGTGGTGCCGGCCCGGGTGCCGGTGTCGCCGTCGGCGCCGCGGTTCGTGTCCTGGTCGTGCCCGGACGGGGGGGTGACTGCGCTGCTCATGGTTCCTCCAGGTGCTGGTGCTCGCCGCGTCGTGTTTACGGCGTAAACCCCTGTACCCCGAAGCGCTCGTCGGCAACCAGGACGACCGGTTGTGACGATCGTGTGAAGGTTCCGGGTCGGTCGTCCGCGATCGCCGGGACGCGGCCGGGCCCGCCGCCCCGGCCTGATATACCTGCCTGACATCAGGACCGACGGAGGAGGCCTCGTGCCCGCGGCAGAGCTCAGCACGGCGGTCGACCCGCAGGTCGCCGAGGTCGTAGCGGCCGCGCGCGCCGCGGGGGTCCGGCTGGTCCGCTTCGAGTACTGCGACGTGAGCGGCGTCGCCCGGGCCAAGGCCGTCCACGTCGACCAGCTGGCGCACAAGCTCGTCGAGGGCGTCGGGCTGACCCGCGCCCAGATGGCGATCGACCTGCTGGAGCAGGTCGTCCCGGTCGAGGGCATGGAACCGGTGGGGGAGATCCGGCTGGTGCCCGACCCCGCGACCTTCACTGTGCTGCCCTGGTCGCCGGGGAGCGCGAGCGTCCTCTGCGACCAGCTCGACCACGACCGCCAGGACTGGGGCGCGTGCCCGCGCTCGTTCCTGCAACGCGTCCTCGCCCGCGCCGCCGGTCTCGGGATCACCCTCCAGGCGACCTTCGAGAACGAGTACTACCTGGCGACCGAGGTCGAGGGTGGCTTCCAGCCGGTCGACGGTCCGACCCACTCCCCGGTCTACAGCGCCATCGGGCACGACCACGCCGACGCGCTGATGCTGGAGACCGTCGACGCGCTGACCGCCCAGGGGATCGTCGTCGAGCAGTGCATCAACGAGTACGGGCCCGGCCAGCGCGAGATCTCGGTACGGCACACCGACGCGCTCGCCGCCGCCGACCAGCAGATGAAGTTCCGCGACACCGTCCGGGGCGTCGCCCAGCGGCACGGCATCCTGGCCTCGTTCGCCGCCAAGCCCTTCCCCGACGCCATCGGCAGCGGGGCCCACGTCCACTTCAGCCTGTGGGACGCCTCCGGGACGCGCAGCCTGCTGTACGACCCCGACGTCGAGGGGGGCCTGTCGGCGCTCGGCCGGCACTTCATCGCCGGCGTCGCGGAGCACCTGCCCGCGCTGACCGCTCTCACCGTGCCCAGCTACAACTCGTTCCGCCGGCTCGTGCCCAGCGCCTGGGCCTCGGCCACCACGGCCTGGGGCTTCGACAACCGGGAGGCGGCGCTCCGGGTCGCCTCGCCGTTCTACCGGCGCGAGGAGCAGACCTTCAACATCGAGTACAAGGTCTCCGACCCCAGCGCCAACCCGTACCTGTCGCTGGGCGCGCTGATCGCCTGCGGCCTGGACGGCATCGAGCGCCGGCTGGAACCGGGCGAGCCGTCCGCCCACGACCCGGCCCGGATGGGCCCCGAGGAGCTGGCGCGGGGCCGGGTCCGGCCGCTGCCGTCGTCGATGGACGTCGCGCTCGACCTGCTGCAGGCCGACCCGGTGCTGATGGACGCGCTGGGGCCGCTGCTGTCGCGCTGCTACCTGGCCGTCCGCCGTTCCGAGCACGCCGCGTTCGCCGCCCAGGACGTCGCGTTCGAGGTCCGTCACCACTTCTACCGGTTCTGAGATGGCCGCCCCCGCGACCGACCTGGGCGACGTGGCCGTGGTCGACAACCACTGCCACGCGGTGCTGCGCGACCAGGGCCAGCGCGACGTCACCGCCTGGCGGGGGCTGTTCACCGAGTCGCCCGACCCGCGGACCCGGGCCGTCGACGTGGCCAGCACGGTGTTCTACCAGCGGCTGGTCACCGAGATGGCGCTCTTCCACGACGTCGACCCGGTCGAGGAGGTCGTGCTGGACGCTCGTGCGGCCCTCGGGGCCGAGCGGCTGACCGCCGACCTCCTGGGGGACGCCCGGCTGGGGGGCCTCGTCGTCGACACCGGCTTCCCCGACGCCGCCACCGCGCTGACCGTCGAGGACATGGGGCGGTCGGGCGGGTGCCCGGCGGTGGGCCTGCTCCGGCTGGAACCCGAGTTCGAGCGCCTCGTCGGCGAGACCGGCTCCTACCCCGCCCTGGTCGACGCCGTCCGCGCCCTCGTCGCCGACGCCCGCGGAGACGGGTGGGCCGGCTTCAAGTCCGTCGTCGGCTACCGCACCGGCCTGGCCGTCGCCCGCTGGTCCGACGACGCCGCCCGTACGGCGTGGGCCGAGGCCCGCGCGGAGGCCACGTCCGCCGGCTCCGTCCGGCTCGGCCACCAGCCGCTGCTCGACACCCTGCTGCACCTGGCCTTCGCGGCGGCCGCCGCGCAGGAGCTGCCGGTGCAGCTGCACGTCGGCTACGGCGACCCCGACCTGGACCTGCGGCTGGCCGACCCGCTGCTGCTGCGCCCGGTGCTGGAGGAGCCCGCCTACCGCGGGATGCCGGTGGTGCTGCTGCACGGCTGCTGGCCCTACGTCCGCGAGGGCGCCTTCCTCGCGGCGGTCTACGGCAACGCCTGGCTCGACCTGTCCTACGGCATCCCGTTCCTGTCCCGCGGTGAGATGCGCCGCGTGACCCGGGCCGCGCTCGGCACCGCGCCCGCCAGCCGGCTGATGTACAGCTCGGACGGCGCCCGCGTGCCCGAGCTGCACCGGATGGGCGCCCACGACGGCCGACGGCTGCTGGGCGAGGCCCTCGACGAGCTGGTCGCCGACGGCGACCTCACCCCCGACCAGGCCCAGCTCACCGGCGAGCGGGTCCTGAAGGACAACGCCTGGTCCCTCTACGGCTTCGGCGCCGCCCGCTGACCTCGGACCTCGCGACGACCCCCGTCGTCGCCTCCCCCAGGAGATCCCATGTGCCGCCTGCTCGGATCGGTGTCCCGCACGCCGGTGACCATCGACGAGGTCCTCGCCGACCGTCGTGACGACTTCTTCGCCCTCGCCCGCAAGCACGGCGACGGCTGGGGGCACGCCTGGAGCTCGGGGGCGGACCTGCGCGTGCGCAGGGAGGCGGGTTCGGCGCTGACCAGCCCGGCGCTGGGCGCCCTGGCCGCCGGCGAGCCAGCCGTCGCCGCCATCACCCACCTCCGATGGGCGACGCTGGGCCTGGCCGTGGGCCCCGACAACACCCACCCCTTCACCGACGGCACGGTCGCCTTCGCGCACAACGGGTCGGTCAAGCCGCCGGCCGCCCTGGACGCCCTGGTGGCGCCCGAGCTGGCGGGCGAGCGCCGGGGCACGACCGACAGCGAGCGCTACTTCCTGGCGCTCCGCTCGCGGATGCGGGAGGAGGAGCCGGGGACCGCGCTGATCCGGACGGTCGAGGCGGTGGTCGCGAGCGGCGCTGTCGTCAGCAGCCTGAACGCACTGCTCCTGACGCCGAGCCATCTGTACGCTGTCTCCTCCCACGACCCCGCGGCCGACGCCGACCCGGACTACTTCACCCTGCTGCACCGGCGCAGCGGCGACCGCGTCGTCGTCACCTCGACGGGCTGGACCGACAGCACGGGATGGAGCGCGGTGCGCAACGGTCAGATGCTGGTCGTCGACCGGAGCACGCTGCAGACCTCGGTCGTCCCGGTCGCGACCCCGGTGCCCCGCGACGTCGCGGCGGCGGGCTGAGGTCGGCGTGACCGCCTCCCCGCGCGCCAGCGACCGGGCCTACGACGTGCTCCTCGAGATGATCCTCGACCTCCGGCTCCCCCCGGGCGCGGTGGTCAACGAGGTCCAGCTCTCCCTCGACATCGGCTTCGGCCGGATGCCCGTCCGGGAGGCCATCGCCCGCCTCTGCGGCGACCGGTTCGTCACCGTCGTGCCGCGGCGGGGGACGTTCGTCACGCCGGTGACCCTGGAGGACGTCCTCGACATGTTCGAGGCGCGGGAGGCCGTGGAGTGCGGCGTCGCCTACATCGCCGCCCGGAGGGCCACCGACGCCGACCTGGCGCGGCTGCGCGAGCTGGTCGAGGCCGCCGACCGGGCCCGCTCGGTCGACGGGTGGACGGAGTACCTCCACGACGACCACGAGATCCACCGGTTCCTGGTCCAGATGGCCGGCAACGGCCTGCTCGAGGACGCCGCCGGCCGGTTGCTGCAGCACAACCTCCGCTTCTGGCGCTCGTACTGGTCGAGCCGGCCGACGCAGCCCTCCAGCATGCTCTCCCACGCCGACCTGCTGGCCGCGCTCGAGGCCCGCGACTCCGAGGCCGCCGAGAAGGCCATGCGGCACCACGTCGGCTCGTCGCGGGAGCTGCTGCAGGACCTCTTCGCCCGCTGACGCCCGGGCTGGGCCGGCGCGGCGACGGCCTCGCTCCGAGCCGGCCTCAGAAGATCCCGTGGCCGCCGTCGACGGCGATGGTCTGCCCGGTCACCCAGGACGAGGCCTCGGCGGTGAAGAACCGGACGCCGTGGGCGATGTCGGCCGGGGTGCCCAGCCGGCGGACGGCGATCCCGGCGAGCAGGGCGGCCTGGCCCTCCTCCCCGTAGCTCTCCCACTGCGCCTCCGTGCTCGGGTTGGAGAGCACGAAGCCCGGCGCGATGCAGTTGACGGTGATCCCGAACCGGCCGAGCTCGTGCGCCATCTGCCGGGTGAAGCCGATCTGCCCGGCCTTGGCGCTGGCGTAGGCCTGGATGCCGGTGAGGCTCACGCTGCGGCCCGCCCCCGAGGAGATGTTGACGACCCGGCCCCAGCCGCGGGCCTTCATGCCGGGGACGACGGCCCGGGTGCAGACGAAGGTGCTGGTCAGGTTGGCGTCGACGACGGCCCGCCAGTCCTCGTCCGTCACCTCCTCGACCGGTCGACCCGTCTGGCCGGCCACCCCGCCCGCGTTGTTGACCAGCACGTCCACGGGACCGACCCGCGCGACGAAGGCCGCCACCGCGGCGGCGTCGGTGACGTCCAGCGGCTCGACGCCGGGCGCGGGGACGCGGTCGACGCCGTGCACCGTCGCCCCGTCCGCCGCGAGCGCCGCGGCGATCGCCGCCCCGATCCCGTGCGCAGTCCCGGTGACCAGCGCGACCTTCCCGGCGAGCCCGCTCACCGGGCGTGCCCTCCGACGGGCCCAGGGCGCCGCGGACCGGGCCCAGGGCGCGGGGAACCGACCAGCACCTGCTCCACCACCGCGGCCACCGCCAGCAGCCCGGCGTCGTCGCCGCGCCGGCCGGCCAGCTGCAGCCCGACGGGCAGGCCGCCGGCGTCGCCGCAGGGCAGCGACAGCGCCGGCTGGCCCGTGAGGTTCGCCGTCATCGAGAACAGCCCTTCCAGCTCGCCCTCCGGCGAGTCGAGCAGCGGGGTGCCCGTCGGGGCGACGAAGGCGACCGCCGGCCCGAGCAGCCCGTCCAGGCCGTCCAGCACCGCGTCGGCGGCGGGCAGCAGGGCGGCCCGCCGGTCGAGGGCGGCCCGGTAGGTCGACGGCGCCACGGTGGCGCCGAGCCGGAGCAGCCGGTCGGTGTCGGGGCCGAACCAGGTGGGATCAGCCGTGGCCCGCTCCCCGTGCTCGGCCCAGGCCTCGAACAGGAGGATGGGTTCGAAGGTCGGGTGCAGCGCCTGCAGGGGTGCGGCGTCGACGTCGACGAGGGTGACCCCGGCGGCGACCAGGCGCTGCAGACCCGCCTCCAGCGCGGCCCGCACGCCCGGCTCGACCCGCGGGTCGTCCAGCTCGGCCCGCAGCAGCCCGAGGCGCAGGTCCACCGCCCGCCGGGGCGCTCCGGGTCGGACGTCGCCGAGCACCGCCAGCACCCGTGCGGCGGTGGCGACGTCGGCCGCCAGCACGCCCACGTGGTCGAGCGACGGGGACAGCGCGGTCACCCCGTCGACCGGGACGACGCCGTGGCTCGGCTTGAACCCGACGCAGCCGACGTAGGCGGCCGGGATCCGGATCGAACCGCCGGTATCGGTGCCCAGCGCGGCGGGGCAGACGCCGGCGGCGACCAGCGCGGCCGAGCCGCCGCTGGACCCACCGGCGGTGCGGGTGGGGTCGACGGGCAGCCGGGCCTCGGGGAGGTCCGGGTGCGGGGCCCCGGCCGCGTACTCCAGCAGGCTGGCGGTGGCGAAGACGTCCGCGGCGGCCGCCCGCAGCCGGGCGACGACGGGCGCGTCGGTGGTGGCGGGCGGCTCGAGCATCGCGCGCGGGTTGCCGTTGCCGCGCGGCACCCCGGCGACGTCCATCATGTCCTTGACCGCCACCGGCACCCCCAGCAGCGGCCCGTCGGCCGCCCGGGCGGGAGCCGGCAGCGCCCGGACGACGGCGTGCAGCGGCCGGCCGAGCCGCTCCAGCCGCTCGTGGGCGGCGAGCAGGTCGAGGTTGGCCACCTCGCAGCGCCGCGCGCCCCGTTCGATCGCGCGGACCACGGCGACGACGTGACCGGTCAGCCGGCCGCCGAGCCCGGCCAGGTCGTCCACCTCGGTCCTGCGGTGCCGGACGGCGAGGTCGCGGTAGACGCCCGTCCGGACCTTGGCGCTGGCCCGGTTGAAGCGGACGAGGCGGTCCAGCGACCCCTCGAGGTCGTCCGGGTCGAAGCCGTCGAACGCCTCGAGCCGGACGGGTGGGTGCTGCGCCCGGGCCAGCCCCACCACCTCGCGGGCCAGCCCCAGCATCAGCGGGCGGTACCGGGGATCGGCGAGGGCGTCGGCGATCGTGAGGTCGGAGACGGCGGTGGCGAAGAGCATGGCGCCGTAGGCCTCCTTGCTCCACCGGTAGCCGTCGATGTTGTCGGTGGCCTCCGCCCAGGGCAGCCGGCGCGCCCACGCCCGCACCCGGTCGGTGACGGGCCCCGACGGCTCGCCGACGCGGACGGTCGCGACGTTGCCCAGCAGCACCACGCCCGGCTCCAGCAGGTCCGCCCCGAAGTTCACGAAGCCGACCACCACCCGGTCGGCGCCCACGGCCTCCGCCAGGGCCGGCGTCGTCATCCCGTTCTGCAGCGAGAGCACGTGCCCCTCGGGAGCCAGCCGGTGCCGCAGCAGGGCCGCGGCGTCGGCGGTGTGGTGGGACTTCACGGCGACCACCGCCCGCTCGACCCGGTCGGGCAGGTCGGCGGGCAGTGCGGCCCGGACGGGCACGGTCAGCTCCCGCACGGGCCCCACGACCCGCAGGCCGTGCGCGTTCAGGGCGTCGACGTGCACGGGGTCGACGTCGCAGAGCAGCACGTCCTCCCCGGCCTCGACGAGATGGGCCGCCACGGTGCCCCCGACGGCCCCGGCCCCGATCACCACGGTCTGCACGTCCCGCAGCATGGCAGCCGGTCGGAGGGGTCCCGACGCCGCCACCCACCTGTTACACGGCCGTGATCTACTCCTGACATATCAGCCTTAGGTTGAGCACCTGCGTTCGCCCACCCTGTCTCGGAGGATCTCTTGCGCAAGCCCATCGCCCTCCTCGCCGCCGCTGTGCTGGTGCTCGCCGCCTGCAGCGACAACGGCTCCACCGGCTCCACGGCCAACGCCGACGGGACCGGTGGGGACCTGACCATCGTCCGCGCCGGCGACTCCCTGTCGATGGACAACACCACCGTCTTCAGCAACGACTCGATCTGGGTGTTCCAGCAGATGTTCGAGTCCCTCTACGAGGTGACCCCGGACGGCAAGAGCGTGCAGCCCCTGCTGGCCGAGAGCCACACCGTCTCCGACGACAAGCTGACCTGGACCTTCAAGCTCAAGCAGGGCGTCACCTTCAGCAACGGCCAGCCGATGACGTCGGAGGACGTCAAGTTCTCCCTCGACAAGGCCCGCGCCACCGAGGGCGGGTGGGAGTTCCTGGACGTGGCGATCAAGACGGTCACCGCGCCCGACCCGGCCACCGTCGTGATCAAGACCAAGTACCCGTGGGCGCCGCTGCTGGCGGACCTGGCGAACTTCAACAACGCCGTGCTGCCCAAGGACTACGCCGGCAAGAGCAAGGACGAGTTCTACCAGGCGCCGATCGGCACCGGCCCGTTCGTGTGGGACCACTGGACCAAGGGCAGCGAGATCAAGCTGGCCAAGAACCCGACCTACTGGGACACCGGCAAGCCGGCCCTGGACAGCGTCACCTGGAAGGTCGTCCCCGACGACAACGCCCGCACCGTGCAGATCCAGGGCGGCCAGGCCCAGATCAACCAGGCGCCGCCGTTCTCCAGCGTCGAGCAGCTCAAGGGCCAGCCGGGCGTCACGGTCACGCTGTTCCCCAGCACCAAGACCGACTACATCATGATGAACCAGAACGAGAAGCCGTACGACGACGTGCACGTCCGCCGGGCGATCTCCTACGCCATCGACCGCGAGGCCCTGGTCAAGACGCTGCTGTTCGGCAACGGCACCCCGGCGAACTCGTTCCTGATGCCGAACGTGCCCTTCTACGACCCGGCCACGCCGGGCCTGCAGTACGACATGGCCAAGGCCAAGGAGGAGCTGGCCAAGTCGAGCGTGCCGGACGGGTTCGAGACGACCTTCCTCGCGTCCTCCGGTGACTCCACCGACGCCGCGATCGCCCAGGTGCTGCAGTCCTCGCTCAAGGAGCTGGGCATCACGGTCAAGATCCAGAACACCGACCCGAGCGCGGCCCGCGACCTGCAGAACGCGCAGAAGTACCAGATCAGCCACTCCTACTGGACGATGGACATCGCCGACCCGGACGAGCTCGTCACGTTCGCCGTGGACCCGGACGCCGGCAGCCGCTCGTTCTACACCAGCTACCGCAACGCCCAGGTGATCGCGAACACCAAGAAGGCGCAGCAGACCTTCGACGACGCCGGCCGGCAGGAGCTGTACAGCGCCATCCAGGAGCAGGCCGCCGAGGACGCGTTCCTCGCCTTCCTCTACTACTCGCCCTTCAGCTACTCCTACAGCACGAAGGTGCAGGGGTTCCAGGTCTACCCGACCGGGAACTACCACCTCGAGGACGTGACGTTGACCCAGTGATCGCCACCGACGCCTCGACGACCCGTCCGTCCCCTCGCGCAGGGGGACGGACGGCATGAGGCACCTGGTCTACGTCCTCCGGCGCCTGGTGGCGATGGTGCCCGTCCTGTTCGGCATCTCGCTGATCGTGTTCTTCATGATCCACCTGGTGCCGGGGGACCCGGCCCGGACGCTGCTCGGCGTCCGCGCCACCGACGAGTCCGTGGCCGCGCTGCACCGTGAGTTCGGCCTGGACCAGCCCATCTGGCAGCAGTACCTGGACTTCCTCGGCCGGCTCCTGCACGGAGACCTCGGACGCTCGTTCTTCTACGACGCCGACGTCAGCGAGCTGGTCGCCGGCCGGCTGCCGGCCACCCTCTGGCTGCTGGTCGCGGCCACCCTGATCGCGCTGGCGATCAGCGTGCCGCTGGCCGTGCTGGCCGCCAGCCGGCGGGGCAGCGCGGCCGACCAGCTGATCCGGGCCCTCCCGCTGATCGGGCTCGGCATGCCGGCCTTCTGGGTCGGGATCATGCTCGTGCTGCTGTTCGGGCTCAAGATCAAGGCCTTCCCCGTCGCGGGCTTCGGCACCACGCCGGCCCAGCACGTCAGCTCCATCGTGCTGCCCGGCCTGACGGTGGCCCTGGCCCTGACCCCGATCCTCATCCGGAGCCTGCGGACGTCCATGATCGGCGTCCTCGACAGCGACTACGTCGTCACGGCCCGGGCGAAGGGGCTCAGCCACCGGCGGGTGATCATCGGGCACACGCTCCGCAACGCGTCCGTGTCCTCGATCACCGTGCTGGGCGTCAACATCGCCTACCTGGTGGGGAGCACCCTCGTCGTCGAGCGGGTGTTCGCGCTGCCCGGCATGGGCACGCTCATGCTCGACTCGATCTTCAACCGGGACTTCCCGGTGGTGCAGGGGGTCACGCTCGTGTTCGCGATCATGGTCGTGATCATCAACCTGCTGACCGACGTCGCGCACGGCGTCCTGGACCCGCGGGTGGAGCTCGGATGAGCGCCGCGATCCTGACCGCCCGCTCGCGGCGGGCCACCCTCACCGCGCCCCTGCGGCTCAACCGGACGCTGACCGCCGGCCTGGTGCTGCTGACCCTCATCGTCCTCGCGGCGGTCTGCGCGCCCCTGCTGACCAGCTGGGACCCGATCCAGCAGGACCTGACGAAGTCGCTGCTGCCGCCCGGCGACGGGCACCTGCTCGGCACCGACCAGCTGGGTCGCGACGTGTTCGCCCGGCTGCTGTACGGAGCCCGCGTCGACCTGCGGGTCGGGGCGCTGGCCGTCCTGTTCCCGTTCCTCATCGGCACCACCCTGGGGCTGCTGGCCGGCTGGTTCGGCGGCTGGTTCGACCTGGTGCTGATGCGCGTCGTCGACATGGTCGTGGCCTTCCCATTCTTCGTGCTGGTCATCGCCCTCGTCTTCGCACTCGGCTCGGGCACCTCGAGCATCTACATCGCGATCACCCTCGTCGGCTGGGTGGCCTACGCCCGGATCGTCCGGGGTGAGGTGCTGGTGGCCAAGGAGCAGGAGTACGCGCTGGCCGCGCGGGCCAGCGGCCTGCCGACCTGGCGCATCCTGCTGCGCCACCTGCTGCCGAACGTGATGCTGCAGGCGTTCGTCTTCGCGATGAGCGACGTCGTGCTCTGCATCCTGGCCATCGTCACGCTCGGCTACCTGGGGCTCGGGGTGCCGCCGCCCACCCCCGACTGGGGCTCGATGATCCAGGAGGGGCAGGCCTTCATCCTGACCAAGTGGTACCTGGCCGCGGTGCCGGGGCTGGCCGTCGTCGTCACCGGGCTGTCGCTCGCGCTGATCGCGGACGGCTTCGTGCAGAGGAGCGGACGATGACGGCTCCGCCGTCGGGGGAGTGGACGATGACGGCCCCGCCGTCGGGGGAGTGGACGACCATGAGCGCACCGACGCCGGCCTCGGGCCGACCGCTGCTGGAGCTGCACGACGTCGACGTGGAGATCCCCCTGCCCGACGGCACGCTGCACGCCGTCCGGCAGGTGTCCCTGACGGCCACGGCCGGCCGGTCGGTGGGCCTGGTGGGGGAGTCGGGGTCGGGCAAGAGCCTCACCCTGCGCGCGGCCATGGACCTGCTGCCGAGCCCGGCCCGGGTGACCGGCGGCAGCATCGTCGTGGACGGCGTGGACGTCACCGGGCTGGCCCCGGCCAAGCGGCGCGAACGGCTGTCCTCGGTGATGGCGATGATCTTCCAGGACTCGCTCACCGCGCTGAACCCGACGATGCGGGTCGGCGACCAGGTGGCCGAGGTGCCGCGCCGCCGGCTGGGGATGAGCCGCTCGACGGCGCACGCCCGGGCCGTCGACCTGCTGTCCCAGGTGGGCATCCGTGACCCCGAGAGCCGCTACCGGGCCTTCCCGCACGAGCTGTCGGGCGGCATGCGGCAGCGCGTCTGCATCGCCATCGCGCTGTCGGCCGAGCCCGGGCTGATCCTGGCCGACGAGCCCACCACGGCGCTCGACGTCACCATCCAGGCGCAGGTGCTGGGCGTGCTCGAGGGGCTGCGGCGGGAGCGCGGCGTCGGCCTCGTGCTCGTCACCCACGACCTGGCCGTGGTGAGCGGCACCTGCGAGGAGCTGAACGTGATGTACGCCGGCCGGATCGTGGAGCACGGCGCGACGTCGGTCCTGCTGGACTCCCCGCGGCACCCCTACACCGCGGCGCTGCTGCGCTCGGTGCCCGACCCGGACCAGCCGGTGCACCGGCTGCTGACCATCCCCGGTCAGCCCCCGGACCTGCTGCAGGAGATCGTCGGCTGCTCCTTCGCGCCGCGCTGCCCCGCCCGGGTGGACCGGTGCACGACCGTCGCGCCACCCCTGGTGGTGGTCGGCAGCGGGCACGACAGCGCCTGCTGCCGGGCCGACGAGGCCGAGGACTGGCCCGGTGTCCTCGGCGAGGTCGCCGCCGAGGGGGTGCGGGCGTGAGCGCGTCGACGCGGGCCCTTCGACAGGCTCAGGGCGCAGAGGGACGGGCTCAGGGCGCGGCGGGACGGGCTCAGGGCGCGGAGGGGCAGGTCCGGGGCGCGGAGTCGCAGGGCGCGGAGCCCGGCGAGGAGCTGCTGGCCGTCGAGGGGCTGGTCCAGCACTTCAGCCGGCGCGGCGGGGTGTGGGCCAAGCTGACCCGCGGGGCGCCGGCCGTGGTCAAGGCGGTCGACGGGGTGGACCTCGCCGTCCACCGCGGCGAGACGGTCGGCCTGGTGGGGGAGTCGGGCTGCGGCAAGTCGACGTTGAGCCGCTGCGCGGCGGGGCTCTACGTGCCGACGGCGGGCACCGTGCGCTACGCCGGTCAACCGCTGCACGGGGCACCCAGCCGGGAGCAGCGGCGGCTGGTGCAGATGGTGTTCCAGGACCCCTACAGCTCGCTGAACCCGCGGATGACCGTCGGCCAGACGCTGGCGGAGGTGCTGCGCTACCACCGGGTCGTGCCCCGCGACCAGGTCGGCGCCCGGGTCCGCGAGCTGGTCGACCTGGTCGGCCTGCCCGCCCGGGCGCTCGACCAGCTGCCCCGCTCGTTCTCCGGCGGGCAGCGGCAGCGGATCGGGATCGCGCGCGCGCTGGCGCTGGACCCGAAGGTGCTGATCGCCGACGAGCCCGTCTCGGCGCTGGACGTCTCCGTGCAGGCCAACATCATCAACCTGCTGCTGGACCTGAAGGAGACCCTCGGGCTGTCCATGCTCTTCGTCTCGCACAACATGGCCGTGGTCCGGCAGATCAGCGACCGGGTCGCCGTCATGCACGACGGCGTCGTGGTGGAGGAGGGCGCCACCGCGGACGTGTTCGCCCACCCGGCCGACCCCTACACCCAGCTGCTGCTGTCCTCGGTGCCCCGGCTGGCCACCCAGCAGATCCCCGCCGTCGAGGCGGGGCTGCGGTGACCGACCCCGTCGTCATCGGGTCCGAGCGGAGCGAGATCGGCCTGCCCGCGGCCATGGACGTGCTCCGCGCCGGCGGGTCGGCGCTCGACGCCGTCGAGGTGGCCCTCCGGGCGTGCGAGGACAACCTCGCCGACCACTACGTGGGGACGGCCGGGCTGCCGAACGCTCGCGGGGTCGTCGAGCTGGACGCCTCGGTGATGGTCGGTTCCAGCCGCGCGTTCGGCGCCGTCGCCGCCCTGCAGGACTACCCGCACCCGATCTCGGTCGCCCGCGCGGTGATGGAGCGGCTGCCCCAGCACTGCCTGCTGGTGGGCGAGGGGGCGGCGACCTTCGCCGCCGAGTGCGGCTTCGAGACCGCCGAGCTGCTGACGGAGGAGTCCCGGCGGCTCTTCCGCGAGGCTCTGCAGCTCGAGCAGAACGTCGAGGGGGAGCGGACCGCCGGGCAGGAGGGCGACCAGGCCTACCGGCTCGCCGCCCTGGACCTGGTGCAGCGCTTCGCCCCGCACGACGGCCCGTGGGGCACGATCAACGTCCTCGCGCTGGACGCGAGCGGGGAGCTGGTGGTGGGCGTCTCCACCAGCGGCTACCCCTGGAAGTACCCGGGCCGGGTCGGCGACTCGGCCCTGCCCGGCGCCGGCAACTGGTGCGACCTGCGATCCGGCGGTGCGGCCTGCACCGGCCGCGGTGAGCTGAGCCTGCGCGCCGGGACGGCCCGCACCGTCGTCGAGGCCCTCGGCCGCGGCGCGGACGTCACCCAGGCCTGCCGCGCGGCCCTGGCCGACGCCGCCACCCTGCCGGACCCCTTCCGGGCCGAGCTGCGCGTGCTGGCCCTCACCCCCGACGGCCGGCACGGGGCCGCGGCCGGCTCGGCCGGGGCCACCTACGCCGTCATGACCACCGGGTCGTGCGGACCTGAGATCCACCCGAGGAGCGTGCTGTGAAGGTCTTCTTGTCCTCCGACATGGAGGGCACCGCCGGTGTCGTCGACTGGAGCCAGTGCCTCGGTCCCGGCCCCGAGTACCAGTACTACCGGCGGCTGCTGCAGGACGAGGTCAACGCGGCCATCGAGGGCGCGCTCTCGGCCGGGGCGACCGAGTTCCTGGTCAACGACTCCCACTCGACGATGCAGAACCTGCGGCCGGACGAGCTGCTGGGCAACGCCCGCTACCTGTCCGGACGGCACAAGCCGCTGTACATGATGCAGGGGCTCGACGCGAGCTTCGACGCCGTCTTCTTCGTCAGCTACCACGGCTCGATGGCCAGCGAGGCCTCGACGCTCTCCCACACCTACAACCCGCGCGCCATCGCCCGCGTGCTGCTGAACGGGGTGGAGGTGGGGGAGTCGGGCATCAACGCCCTCGTCGCCCAGGGCCACGGGGTGCCGGTGGTGCTGGTCACCGGCGACGACACCACGGCCGAGGAGGCCGCCCGGGTCAGCCCCGGCCTGCACACCGCCGTCGTGAAGCACTCCGTGACCCGGTTCGCGGCCGAGTCGCTGCACCCGACCGAGGCGAAGGCGCTGATCCGGGACGCCGCCGCCGCGGCCATCGCCGGTCTCGCCGATGCCGTCCCGCCGCAGATCGCCCTGCCCGCCACGCTGGAGATCCTGTTCCAGAACGGCGACTTCGCCGAGATGGCCACCTGGGTGGCCGGGGTGGAGCGGGTGGACGCCCGCACCGTCCAGGTCACCGGCGACGACCCCGTCCGGCTGTTCCGGACGTTCGTCACCATCGTCATGCTGACCCGCTCGATCGTCGAGTCGTGACGCACCGGGAGGGCGGGGAGGTCGCGACGGGGCTGGAGGGCCGGGTCGCGCTGGTCACCGGCGCCGCGGGCGGCATCGGGGCGGCGATCGCCCTCGCCCTCGCCGCCGACGGCGCCCGGGTGGTGGTGGCCGACGTGGCGGACGGCACGGGATCCGTCGACGCGGTCGTCGCGGCCGGGGGCGAGGCGCTGGCCGTCCGCTGCGACGTCTCCGACCCCGGGCAGGTCGCGGCGGCGGTCGACGCCACCCTGCAGCGGTTCGGCGCCCTCGACACCCTGGTCAACGACGCGGGGATCTCGGGCGGCTCCGGCCTGCTGCACGAGACGGACGTCGAGGACTGGCTGCGGACGGTCGCGGTCAACCTCACCGGGCCCTTCCTCTGCACGCGCGCGGCCATGCCGCACCTGCTCGCCTCCGGGCGGGGCCGGGTCGTCAACATCGCCTCGACCTACGGCCTCGTCGGAGCGCCCGGGGCCCCGGCCTACTGCGCGACCAAGGGGGGCGTGGTCAACCTGACCCGCCAGCTGGCCGTCGACTACAGCCCGCTGGGCGTCCGCGTCAACGCCATCTGCCCCGGGTACGTCGACACCGACATGGGCGGCTACCGTGCGTCCCTGGGCCCGGAGGGGTCGGCGGAGGCCAACCGGCGACGGGAGTCGGCGGCGGCGCTGCAGCCGATCGGACGCCAGGCCCAGGCCGAGGAGATCGCCCGCGTCGCGGCCTTCCTCGTCTCGGACGCGTCGTCGTTCATGACCGGCGCGGTCATCCCTGTCGACGGCGGCTGCACGACCACCTTCCGCCACCCCTGACCGCTCGCCCGACCCACCGAAGGACGGTTCCCCGTGCTCGCCACGCTCATCCACGGCCCCCGCGACATCCGCGCCACCGAGGTCGCCGACCCCCGCGTCGAGAAGCCGACCGACGCCGTCGTCCGCGTCGTCGCCTCCTGCATCTGCGGTTCCGACCTCTGGCCCTACCGGGGGGTGCAGGAGACCAAGAAGACCCACCCGATCGGCCACGAGTTCGTCGGCGTCGTCGAGGAGGTCGGCGACGAGGTCCGTGACCTCCGCGTCGGGCAGTTCGTCATCGCCCCGTTCGTCGTCAGCGACGGCACCTGCGTCAACTGCCGCAACGGCGTCCAGACCTCCTGCCTGCACGGGGCCTCGTGGGGCGCCGACGACCAGGACGGGCTGGCCGTGCCCGGCGGGCAGAGCGCCCGCATCCGGGTGCCCTGGGCCGACGGCACCCTCGTCGGCACCGACGAGATGCCGCCGGACGCGCTGATCCCCTCGCTGCTGACGCTCTCGGACGTCATGAGCACCGGCCACCACGCCGCCGTCTCCGCCGGCGTCGGGCCCGGCAGGACCGTCGCCGTGGTCGGCGACGGCGCCGTCGGCCTGTGCGGGGTGCTGGCCGCCAAGCGACTGGGGGCCGAGCGTGTCGTGCTGTTCAGCCGGCACCCCGACCGGCAGGCCCTGGGCCGGGAGTTCGGCGCGGACACCGTCCTCGAGGAGCGCGGCGACGCCGGCGTCGAGGCCGTCCACGCCCTCTTCGACGGCGTCGGCCCCGACTGCGTGCTGGAGTGCGTCGGCACCAAGGAGTCGATGGACCAGGCGCTGCGCTCGGTCCGCCCGGGCGGGCACGTCGGCTACGTCGGCGTGCCCAGCGGCGGTGCCGAGCTGCCCATCCGGCTGATGTTCGGCGGCAACATCAACGTCGCCGGCGGCGTCGCTCCCGCGCGGGCCTACATCCCGGAGCTGCTGCCCGACGTCCTGTCCGGCGCCATCGACCCGGGCCGGGTGTTCGACCTGACCCTGCCGCTGGCGGAGGTGGCCGACGGGTACACGGCGATGGACGAGCGCCGGGCGATCAAGGTCCTGCTGCAGCCCTGACCGGGCCGATGATCATGGGATCTCCTGTCCTGGCAGGGCGGACGGCGCTGGTCACCGGCGCGGCGAGCGGCATCGGGGCCGCCGTCGCGCTGGCCTTCGCCGAGGCGGGCGCGTCGCTGGCCCTGGTGGACCGGGCCCAGGGTCCGGGGCTGGACGCCGTGCGGGACCGCTGCGCGGAGCACGGCGTGGACGTGGTCGCCGTCCGGGCCGACGTCGCCGTCGAGGACGACGTCCGCCGGATGTTCGGGGACGCCCGGGCCGCGCTGGGTCCGGTCGACACCCTGGTCAACAACGCGGGCATCCTCACCGAGAGCCCCGTGGCCACCATGCCGACGGCGCTGTTCGACGAGATGGTCGCGGTCAACCTGCGCAGCGTCTTCCTCTGCTGCCGGGAGGCCGTCGGCCCGATGGTCGACGCCGGGTTCGGCCGCGTCATCACCATCGCCTCCCAGGTGGGCCAGCGGGGCGGGGCGGGCCTGGCGCACTACGCGGCGGCCAAGGCCGGCGTCATCGGGTTCACCAAGTCCCTGGCCCGCGAGCTGGGGGGCAGCGGGGTGACGGCCAACTGCATCGCCCCCGGTCCCGTCGACACGCCGCTGGGTGGCGGCTCGCTGTCCCCGGCGTGGACGCAGAGCCTGATGGCCGGGCTGCCCCTCGGGCGGCAGGGGCGACCGGACGAGGTGGCGCCCACCGCCGTGCTGCTCGCCAGCGTCCCGGGCGGCAACCTCTACACCGGGCAGACGCTCGGTCCGAACAGCGGGGACGTGATGCTGTGAGCGTGCTGCTCGTCACCGGCGGCGCCAGCGGGATCGGCCGGGCGAGCGCGCTCCGGGCCGCGGCGGCCGGCTGGGCCGTCGCCGTCGGCACCTTCGCCGGCGACCCCTACGACGCCGCGGCCGTGGTCGCCGAGATCGAGGCCGGCGGCGGCCGCGCGCTCGCCGTCCCGGCCGACGTCCGGGACAGCGCCGAGCTGGTCGCCGCGGTCGGCGCGACGGTGGCGGAGCTCGGCGGCCTGGACGGCGTGCTGGCCAACGCCGGCGTCCTCAAGCGGGCGGCCCTCGTCGACGTCAGCGACGAGGACTGGCACCGGATCCTCGACATCGACCTCACCGGCGTGATGCGCACCGTCCGGGCGGCGGTCCCGGTGCTCGGCCCGGGAGGTTCGGTGGTCGTGGTCTCCAGCATCGCGGGCGCGGCGCTGGGCTGGGCCGGCCACACACCCTACTCCGCCGCCAAGGCGGGGCTGCTCGGGTTCGTGCGCAGCGCCGCCCTCGAGCTGGGCCCGCGCGGCGTGCGGGTGAACGCGGTGCTGCCGGGGGTCATCGAGTCGCCGCAGTCCCTCGACCCGGTGAACTCCGGCGGCGCGCAGGGGCTGGTGGACTCCGCCCGCGCCATCCCGCTCGGCCGGGTCGGACAGCCCGACGACGTCGCGGACGTCGTCACGTTCCTGCTCTCCGACGCCGCCCGCTACGTCACCGGGCAGGCGCTGACCGTCGACGGCGGGCTGACAGCGGTCTGGCCCAGCTGAGCCGACCCGGCGACGGGCCGGGCCGGTGACGGCGGCGGGGGAGCAGGTTCGTCGGCCAGCAGCCGTTCGGCCTCGGCCACCCGCTCGGGACTGCCGACGTCGGTGAACAGGGCGTGCGCCCGGAGCAGCTCGGAGCGGCCGCCCTCGACGTCACCGGCGGCGGGCAGCACCCGGCCGAGCGCCAGCCGCAGCAGTCCCTCGACCCAGCGGCTGATCGCGTCCGCCGGTTGGGCGAGCGCCGCGCGGTAGGCGGCCGCCGCCACCGCCGGTCGGCCGGCCTGCTCGTGCAGCCGGCCCAGCAGCCGGTGCACCTGGACGGCGGTGGAGGTGGCCACGGGGTCCGCGGGCGCCTGCCCGGGATCGGTCAGCGCGACCAGCAGCTCCTGCGCCGCCGCCGCGGCGGCGGCGGGCCGTCCGAGGTCGAGCAGGGCGGTGGCGGCCAGCAGCCGGGCCTGGCTGGCCCCCTCGCGGTCCCCGGCTGCGGCGAACAGCGGCCCGGCCTCGGTCACCCGGGCCAGCACGGCGGCCGGGTCCGCCAGCCGGGACGCGGCGAAGGCGGCGTAGGTCAGGGCCCAGCCGGCCTGGCCGTCGTCGCCGGTCCGCCGGGCCAGGGCCGCGGCCTCGGCCGACGTCGTGAGGCTGAGCTCGTGCCGGCCCAGGCACACCGACTGCGCCCAGGCCAGGTAGTTCAGGTGCACGACCTCCAGGTGCGGGTCGCCCAGGCCGCGGGCCGCGACCAGCGACAGGGTGAAGACCTCGTCCCAGTGCCCCCAGAACACCCAGCGGTCGGAGAACCAGTGCATGGCCTCGGCGACCTCGACGACCCGCGCGTGGTCGCCCGCCGCGGCCGCGGTGCGCAGGGCCGGGAGCCAGTTGACGCCCTCGGACTCCAGCCAGCCCTGCGCCGCGGTGGCGTCGGGGAGCGGGGCCCGGGGGTCCGGTCGGGGTGGGGCGGCCGCCCAGGACGGCTCGAACCAGCGCCCTGCGTCGACGGCGGTGCGGAGCAGCCAGGCGGTGAGCCGGCTCCCGGCGTCGGCCCGCTCGACGGCGGACGTCTCGGCCTGCAGCCGGACGCGGGCGTACAGGTGCAGCAGGTCGTGGAAGCCGTACCGGTCCGCCGCCACCGGGTGCAGCAGGCCCAGCTCCAGCAGCTCGTCGAGGACGGGCTCGACCGTGCCGAGGTCCAGGTCGGTGACGGCGGCGGCGACGCCTGCCGAGAAGTCGGGGCCGGGCACGAGGGCCAGCAGCCGGAACGTCTGCCGGGCCTGCGGTGACAGCTGGTCGTAGGAGGTCATGAAGGCGCCCTCGACGCCCAGGTCGCCCGCGGTCAGCCGCTGCAGCCGGGAGTCCTCGTCGGCGAGCCGGCGGGCGAAGGTCGCCGCCGTCCAGCCGGGCCGGCTCCGCAGCCGGTTCCCCGCGATCCGCAGCGCCAGCGGCATCCCGCCGCAGAGCCGGGCCACCTCCGCCAGGGCGGCCAGCTCGTCCGACCCCGGCCGGGGACCGGCGATGCCGGCCAGCAGCGCGCCGGCGTCGACCGGCTCCAGCGAGCCGAGGACGAGCCGCTCCGCGTGCTCGACGCCCGTCAACGCCCGCCGGCTGGTGACCAGGGCGAAGCTGGCACCCGAGGTGGGCAGCAGGGCCCGCACCTGCGCCTCGTAGGCGGCGTTGTCGAGGACGAGGAGGACGGCCCGGTCGGCGACCGTCCGCTGGAACAGCTGCGCCTTCTCCTCCGCGCTGACCGGGATGCGGCGTTCCGGCACGCCGAGGCCGCGCAGCAGACGGACGAGGGCCTGCTCCGGGCTGACCGGGTCGGGGTCGAGCCCGCGGAGGCCGAGGAACAACCGCCCGTCGGGGAACCGGCCGGCCAGCCGGTGCGCGGCGTGCACGGCGAAGCTGGTCTTGCCCTGGCCGGCGGTGCCGGACACCACGACGACGTGCGGGTGGCCGAGGTCGTCGCGACCCTCGAGCAGGGCGGCCACCGTCGCCAGCTCCCGGGCCCGGCCGGTGAAGTCGGGCACGTCCGGCGGCAGCCCGTCCAGCGGCGCGGGGACGGCACCCGACCGTGGGCGCCCCGCGGCCGCCGCCGCGCTGAGGCGGTCGCGCTCCTCGGCGCCCAGGTGGAGGGCGTCGGCCAGGGCCTCCACCGTGCGGGCCTGCGGGCCGAGGCTGCGGCCGCGCTCCAGGTTGCTGAGGGCCCGGTCGCTGACG
Source organism: Friedmanniella luteola (assembly GCF_900105065.1). Taxonomy (NCBI): domain Bacteria; kingdom Bacillati; phylum Actinomycetota; class Actinomycetes; order Propionibacteriales; family Nocardioidaceae; genus Friedmanniella; species Friedmanniella luteola. Next base: position 4,001,416 of record NZ_LT629749.1, on the reverse strand, counting down.
CCCGACCGCTCGGCCAGCTCCTCCAGGGTCCAGCCGCGGGTCCGGCGCAGCCGGCGCAGCAGGGGGCCCAGCTCGTCGACCTGCCCCACCCGACCTCCGACCCATCGTCCGACCGGCACGCAGCCCCGGGGGGAGCTAGTTGTGCGTGCCGTTGTTCCTGGTGGCGACATGCGAACCGGCGTTGGATCGGCACCAGGGCCCGCCGACGGGGCCCCGCCGGCCATTCTGGCGCGAACCGGGGGAGGACGCACGTGGAGTGGATCGCCGGCGTGCGGCTGCCGGACGCGCCGGTCGCGGCGGCGGCCGACGCCCTGGTGCGCGGCACCGGCGACGCGGCGCTGTTCCACCACGGTCGCCGGGTCTTCGTGCTGGGCACGCTGCGGGGGCGACGGCACGGCCAGGTGGCCGACCCGGAGCTGCTGTACGTGGCCGCCCTGGTGCACGCCCTCGGCCTGGTGCCCGCCCACCGCACCCCCGGCCGGCGCTTCGAGCTGGACGGCGCGGACCTGGCGGCCCGGCTGCTGCTGGACGCCGGCCGGGGCCACGCCGACGTGCGCACCGGGTGGCTGGCGGTCGCCCTGCACACGACGCCCGAGGTGCCGGCGGGGCTCGAGCCCGAGGTCGCGCTCGTCGCCGCCGGGGTCGACGCCGACCTGTGGGGTGACGGCCTGGCCGACGTCGAGCCCGAGCTGCTGCGCGCTCTCCTCACCGCCCACCCCCGGCGCGACTTCGGTGAGCGGTACGCCGCCCTGCTCGTCGCCGGGGTGCGGGACCGGCCGCCGACGCGCACCTCCACGCTGGCCGACGACGTGCTGACCGACCCGTCGCGCCCCCGGCCGGACCCGCTGGCCGCCCTGACCCGCCCGGCCTGGCCGGCGTGAACGACCCCCGCGGCAGTGCCGCCGCACCACCCGTCCCGGGGACCGTCCCCGGGGCACCTGCACGAGGAGGACCTCCATGCCCCACATCACCACCGCCGACGGCGCCCAGATCTTCTACAAGGACTGGGGCTCGGGCCAGCCGGTGCTGTTCAGCCACGGGTGGCCGCTGAACGGCGACGCCTGGGACGTCGAGATGAAGCTCGTCGCCGACCACGGCTTCCGCGCCATCGCCCACGACCGCCGCGGCCACGGGCGCTCGTCCCAGACCTGGTCGGGCCACGACATGGACACCTACGCCGCGGACCTGGCCGCCCTGGTCGAGGCGCTGGACCTGCGCGACCTCGTCCTCGTCGGTCACTCCACCGGCGGCGGCGAGGTCGTCCGCTACGCGGCCCGGCACGGCGGCGACCGGGTGGCCAAGGTCGTCACCGCCGGCGCCGTCCCGCCCGTCATGGTGAAGTCGGACAGCAACCCCGAGGGCACGCCCCTCGAGGTCTTCGACGGCATCCGGGCCGGGGTGCTGGCCGACCGCTCGGGCTTCTACCAGGAGCTCTCGGCCGCGTTCTTCGGCACCAACCGGGAGGGCTCGACCATCTCCCAGGGCCAGCGGGACCAGTTCTGGCGCCAGGGCATGCAGGTCGGCCTCGCCGCGGCGTACGACTGCGTCAAGGCCTTCTCCGAGACCGACTTCACCAGCGACCTGCAGGCGCTGACGGTGCCCACCTTCATCGCGCACGGTGACGACGACCAGATCGTGCCGATCGCGGCGGCGGCGCTCAAGTCGGCCGACCTGGTGCCGGACGCGACGCTCAAGGTCTACCCGGGCGCCCCGCACGGCATCGCCGGCCCCTACCAGGCGGCCTTCGACGCCGACCTGCTGGCGTTCATCCGCGGCTGACCGGTCCCGCCCGGCCCGGTGAGCGCGTTTTGCCCCCACCGGGCCGGGTATCCCTCCCCGTCAGTGCCGGACGACGACGTGAGGAGCAGGACCCATGGATATCGCCGAGCGGTACCGGGCCGCGGTGGTCGCGGCCTTCGACGCCTCCCGGGACGACGGGGAGCTGCTGCCGAAGCTGCTGTCCGAGGCCTGCGTGGCGGTGCTGCCCGTCCAGGGGGCGGGCATCAGCGTCCTCCAGGACCTGCGCGTCCCGCTGGGTGCCAGCGACCCGATGGCCGCCCTGGCCGAGCGGCTGCAGACGACCCTGGGCGAGGGTCCGTGCCTCGACGCGGTCAAGACCCCGCTGCCGCTGGCGGTCGGGGAGGACGCCATCCAGGAGCGGTGGCCCGTCTTCGGCGCCGAGTTCCTCACCCGGACCCCCTACCGCTCGGTCGCCTCGCTGCCGTTGATCCCGCCGCGCGGGACCCAGCGGCTCGGGGCCATGGACCTCTACCTGACCGCACCCGAGCCGATGGGCACCCGGCTGCTGTTCGAGCTGGCCGCCAGCGTCGCCAACCCGGTGGCGGCCGTCCTCGCCGGATCGCCGGTGGGCGAGGACGCGGCCGGCATCACCATGCCGGTGTGGTTGAACAGCGACCTCGTGCACGCCCGGATGGAGGTGTGGGCGGCGGTGGGCGTCGTGCTGGTCGCCACGCCGATGGAGAACGCCGACGCCCTCGCCCTGCTGCGTGCCTACGCCTACGGGCACGGCACCAGCCTCGACGACGTGGCGTCCCGGCTGACCAGCGGCGCCCTCGAGGTGGGCGAGATCGTCGAGGCGGCCGCGCTGGGCTGAGCCCGCTGCAGGGCCCGGGCGCCCGCCCGCGGCCGGTCTGCGGCGTCCGCCGGTGCGGTCCGGCCGGTCCTGGGTAGGGGAGCAGGCGACGCGCCGCACGAGCGGGGCGACGCCGTGCACCGGAGGGACCCCATGAGCCACACCGTCGACGACCAGCAGCAGGGCCGGTCCGCCGTCCAGAAGGGCGCCGTGGTGGTGGGGGTCGTGTTCCTGCTGGTGGGCGTGCTCGGCTTCGTCCCCGGGGTGACCACCGACTACAGCCGGCTCGCGCTCGCCGGCCACCACTCCGAGGCCCAGCTGCTCGGGCTGTTCCAGGTGTCGGTGCTGCACAACGTGCTGCACCTGGGCTTCGGCGTCGCCGGGCTCCTGCTGGCGCGGACCGCGCTGCGCGCCCGCAACTACCTGCTCTACGGCGGCTTCGTCTACGCCCTGCTGTTCTTCTACGGCGTGGTGGTGGACTACGAGTCGAAGGCGAACCTCGTGCCGCTCGACGACGCCGACAACGTGCTGCACTTCGTGCTGGCCGCCGGCATGATCGCCCTCTCGGTCCTGCTGGACCGCGGGCCGGGCTGGGAGCGCGTGGTCCGGCAGGGCCGGGCGCAGGTCTGAGCGGCCCCGGGCCGGCCCGCGCCTACCCCCCGAGGTCGCGGTCCCGGCGGCTGGCGTCGGCCACGATGCGCGCGGCCACCTCCGTCAGCGGCCGGTCCTGGTCCGACGCCGCCCGCACCAGCAGGGCGTAGGCCGCCGGGGTGTCGACCCCCCAGTCGTAGGCGAGGACGCCCTTGGCCTGCTCGACCACCACCCGGCTCTCCAGGGCCTGCAGCACCAGCTGCTCGACGCTGCTGGTGGACTGCTCGGCGGGCCGCGCCAGCGCGAGGGACGCCATGGTCGCGAAGGTGGCGCCGGTCTCCTCGGCGTCCGGGTCCAGCGGCCGGTCCTCGGCGTGGAGGACGGTCAGCGCTCCGAGGACGTCGTCGTGCCAGAAGACGGGGAAGGCCTCCAGCCGGCAGAAGCCGGCGTCCAGCACCGCCACGCCGATGCCGTTCCACCGCTCGCCCAGCTCGTGCGCGCCGGCCACCACCACGCGGCCGGTCCGGACGGCCTGCACGCACGGCCCCCAGCGCTGCTGACGCTGGTAGAGGTCGAGCTCGGCCGGCCGGTGCGAGGTGCTCGCCACCAGCTCCAGGGTGTTGTCGGGGCGCCGCACCAGCAGGCCGGCCGCCTGGCCACCGAGCAGGGCGGCGGCGTCGACCAGCAGGGCGACGACGTTGCCCAGGACGTCGGTCCGGCCCGCCAGCCGCCGCGCCGCGTCCGCGTAGGCCTCGGCGAGCGTCTGCGCGGTCACCGCTCCTCCCGGCCGTCCGGGCGCTCCGCCGGCCGCTCGGCGTCGCCTCCCTTGAAGTCGAGGCGGCGCTCCACCACCTCGCCGGCGATCTGGCCCAGCGAGGCCTGGTGGGCGTAGGCGTGGGCGCGGAGCAGGGCGAGGGCGTCGTCGGGTCGCATCCGCAGCTGCGCCATCACCATCCCGACCGCCTGGTTGATGCGCGCCCGGTCCACCCAGGACCCGGCCTGCTGCTGCAGCACGTCGTCCTCGGCGTCGGTCTGGGTCAGCGCCACCCCGACCGCGTCGACGAGCAGCCGGACGGTGGGCCCCGGCAGCGGCAGGCTGGTGTCGACGCGGCGGCGGTAGAAGGTCGCGACGCCGATCGGCCGGTCGCCGGGGCTGATGGGCACGGCGACGACGGTGCACGGACCGCCCAGCGCCTGCTGCACGGCCGCGGTGAACAGCGGCCACCGGGGGTCCGGCTCGCCGTCGACGGTGACCGCGACCATCCGGTTCTCCCGGGCGGCGGCGTAGCTGGGCCCCTCGCCGAGGATCTCCTGCAGGTCCTCGACCTGCGCGGCGCGCTCGTCGGTGACGCAGAGCGTCGTGCGTCCCGGGTCCTCGTAGGCGAGCGTCACCGCACCGCCCTGGAGACCGAGGATGGAGGTGCAGGCGGCGCAGAGCCGCAGCGACAGCGGGGCGTCGGGCTCGGCGGCGGCCACCACCCGGGCGAGCTGCTGCAGCACGTGCGCCTGGTCCGGCTCGTCCATGGCCACCTCCTGGGCCCACCCTGCCACGTCGCTGCCGCGACGTCAGACCGCGCCGGTCCCCAGCAGCAGACCGAGCAGGTAGGTGACGGCGGCGGCGCCGTAGCCGATCGCCAGCTGCCGCAGCCCGCGCCGGAGCGGGGGCGCCCCGGACAGCAGGCCGACGGCGGCCCCCGTGGCCAGCAGGGCCGCCCCCACCAGCACCGACGCGACGACGACGGCGGTCAGCCCGGTCAGCCCCACGAGGTAGGGCAGCACGGGGATGACGGCGCCGGAGGCGAAGAAGCAGAAGCTCGACAGGGCGGCGCCCAGGCCGGTGCCGATGGCCTCGTGCTCGTCCACCTCGGCGAGGGCGGGTGCGTCGGCGACGTCGGGGACGGGCCGGCCGAGCACCTCGGCGGCGTGCGCCTCGGCCTCCTCCGGACCCATCCCGCGCGCGCGGTAGACCAGGGCCAGCTCGTTGCCGTCGAGGTCGAGGTGGGGGAGCGCCGTGCCGGCCTGGGGGTCGGGCGTGGACGCCTCCAGCAGCTCGCGCTGCGAGCGGACCGACACGTACTCCCCGGCCCCCATCGAGAGCGCCCCGGCCAGCAGGCCCGCCAGACCGGTGAGGAGCACGACGCTCGTGGCGACGCCGCTCGCGCTCACCCCCAGCACCAGGGACAGGTTGCTGACCAGCCCGTCGTTGGCGCCGAAGACGGCCGCCCGGAAGGTACCGGAGAGCCGGTTCCGGCCGCGGGCGGCCAGCCCTCGGACGACCTCCTCGTGGATCCGCTCGTCGGCGGCCATCGCCGCGGTCGCGTCGTCGTCGGCGTCGTAGGGGGAGCGGGCCTCCGCGCGCTGGGCGAGGGCGAGGACGAACACCGAACCGAAGCGGCGGGCCAGGAAGCCCAGCACCTGCGTCCGCACGTCGGGTCGCCGCGGCCGGCCGGCCCGGTCGCCGAGCAGGGTCTGCCAGTGCGCCTCGTGCCGGCCCTCCGCCTCCGCCAGGGCCAGCAGGATCTCCCGCTCCTCGCCGGACCGGTGGGTGGCCAGGTCGCGGTAGACGGCCGCCTCGGCGCGCTCGTCGGCGAGGTACTGGCGCCAGCGCCGGACGTCGGCGGCGGTCGGCGCCGCGGAGGTCTGCGGTCCCGGACGGGCTCCTGGGGTCACCGGATCGCCTCCTCAGGTGCTCGGTCGGGCCGACGGCTCCTCCGTCTCGGCCCGCAGCAGCGTAGTCGGGTCACGGCCGTCGACCCAGCTCGCCGCCGGCGGCCTCCTCGCCGAGGGGGGTGACCCCGCCGGGACCGACCGGTCCCGGCGGGGCAGCGGCTCAGGGCCCGGTCGGACGCCGGTAGCCCGGCCGGCCCGCCGTGCCGGCCGCGGTGACGACACTGCGGCCGACGGCGCTGGCCAGCCGGTTGAACGCCGACGGCGGCTCGCCCGAGACGCGCGGCGGCATGACCACCACCGGGCACGACGCCGCGTAGACCAGCCGGTGGGCGAACATCGGCCCGGCCAGCAGCTGCCGCGGGGCGTCGATCACCAGCAGGTCCGCGCCCGCCGCGGCCTTCACCAGCACGCCGTACTTGCCGCCCCGCACGAGCCGCAGCTCCACGTCGTGGTCGGCGCCCAGGGCGGCCGCCACGTCCTCGGCGAGGGCGGCCTGCGCGGCCTGCTCGACGTCCTGCTCCCGGGAGATCCGCCCCGCCGGCGTCCCCGACGGGGTGGCCTGCGGGTTGGGCATCCGCCAGGCGCGGACCGCGACCACCCGGCCGCCGTTCTGCCGGGCCTGGGCCTCCGCCCAGGCCAGCGCCGTCGGTGACTTCGACGTCGCGCTGACGCCGACGACGACGGTGTAGGGGTGCTCTGCCTGCTGCTCGCTCATCACCGGCCCCCTACACCGGCAGCTTGGTGAGCTGGTTGCCGTGCTCGTCGTAGCTGCTCAGCGGCGGCGCGATGTCCTCGAGGGCCTTGCCCTCGGCGTCGACGCCGAACTTGAAGGCCACCAGCCCGCCGAAGAGCATGATCACCGACGCCATCACGTAGCCCCAGAACAGCGGCCCCCGGTCGGTGCCCTCACCGATCAGCGCACCGAAGATCACCGGGCCGAGCGCGCCGAAGAGCTGCGCGATCGAGAAGAAGTAGGAGATCGCCTGCCCGCGGACCTCCAGCGGGAAGATCTCCGAGACCGTCAGGTAGCCCGCCGACGCCCCGGCCGAGGCGAAGAAGAACGAGAGGCACCACAGGGCGGTGTGGGTGCCCGCGCTCAGCACGTCGGCCTGGAAGAGCAGCGCCGACAGGAACAGCACCACGGCGGCGAACGTGTAGCAGCCGCCGATCATCTTCCGCCGGCCGACGGTGTCGAAGAACCGGCCCAGGATCAGCGGGCCCAGCAGGTTGCCGACGGCGAACGGGAAGAAGTAGAGCGCGGCGCTCGACGGCGTCTTGTCGTAGAAGTTCTGCAGCACCAGCGAGTAGGTGAAGAAGATCGCGTTGTAGAGGAAGGACTGCGTGATCATCAGCGTCAGGCCGAGGAACGTGCGCTTCGGGTAGAGCTTGAAGAACACGTAGCGCAGCTGCTTGGGCGTGACGCCCTCGTGGGCCTTGATCCACCAGCCCTCGGACTGGTCGATGTGCGGCAGCTGCTTGCCCTGGGCCTGCACGTCGGCCTCGATGTCCGCGACGATCTTCTCGGCCGCCTCGCCCTGGCCGTGCGTCACCATCCAGCGCGGGCTCTCGGGGATGTGCCGGCGGAGGTAGATGATGATCAGGCCCAGCACCGGGCCGATGAAGAAGGCGATCCGCCAGCCCAGGTCCTGGTCGAAGCGGTCGGTGTCCAGCAGGTAGAAGCTGCCGAGGGCTCCCAGCATCGCGCCGAACCAGTAGGTGCCATTGATCGCGAGGTCCACCCGACCGCGGTACTTGCCGGGGATCAGCTCGTCGATCGCGGAGTTGATCGCGGAGTACTCACCGCCGATGCCCATCCCGGCGACGAACCGGAAGATGTAGAGGAACCAGACCTCGGTGGAGAGGCCGGCCACGCCGGAGCCGATCAGGTAGACCAGCAGGGTGATGATGAACAGCTTCTTGCGGCCCAGGGTGTCGGTCAGGCGCCCGAAGATGAGGGCGCCGCTGACCTGCCCGAGCAGGTAGATCGTCGAGGACAGCCCGACCTGCGTCGAGCTCATCCCCAGGGTCTCGGCGTAGCCCGCCGAGGCCACCAGCTGGACCTCCAGGCCGTCGAGGATCCAGGCGGTCCCCAGCCCGAAGATGACCAGCCAGTGGAACCGTGACCAGGGCATCCGGTCCATCCGCACCGGGATCAGGCTCCTGACCGGCTTCTCCTCGTCCACCGTCGTCGGTGACATCGTGGTCGTCCCTCCCGCTCGGTCCGACTCCTGCCAGCGAGGCCCCCGATGCGCGGGCCGTCCCCGCTCCCGGAGCCGGAACTTCCATGTTCGAGCGATCAATCTAGGACCTGGCCCCGGCCCGGTGCAGGGGGGTCGGCCCGGCGTGCCGGCGACCCGGTGGCCGGCGGGGACCAGGTGCCGACGGGGACGCCGGGACGGGTGGGGCCAGCGGGTCAGGAGGGCTGGCCGGCGGTCGCCTCGTCGACGCGCCGCAGCAGACCGGCGATCGCCTCCCGGCTGCCGATCGGCAGGACGGGACCGGGCATCCGGGACCGCCACGGGTGACCGGACTGGAGGCCCAGCGCGAGGTGCAGGCCGGGCAGGGTGGCCACGGTCGCGATGGCCTCGTGGAGGAGGTGCTGCAGGCCGGCGGTCTCGGAGCCGTCCCGGACCGCCGCCCGGAGCCGGGCGAACAAGGTCGGGAACGCTGCGGGGGCGGCCGACACGATGCCCTGCCCGCCCGTGACGAGCGCCTGCGGCAGCACGGTGTCCTCGGCCGACCACAACCGCTGCCCGGGCCGCAGCACAGCGGCGTAGGCGGGGGCCTGGGCGGCGGCGGTGCCGCCGATGCTGAGGCCACCCACCCCCTCGACCGCCGCCAGCCGGGCGGCGGTGCCCGGGGTGACGGTGACCCCGGTGCGCTCGGGCTGGAGCGCGACGACCAGCTCACCCTCCTCGATGGCGCCGGCCACGCTGGTGTACCAGTCCAGCACCGCCGCGCCGTCGACGGGCAGGAAGTAGGGGGTCAGGCAGACGAAGCGCCGGAGCCCGATGCCGGCGGCGGCCTCGGCGAGGTGCCGCACCTGGGCGAGGCCGGGGGCCCCGATGTGGCCGAGCACCCGCTCGGGGCCGAGGGCGTCCAGGGCCAGGTCGAACAGCAGCAGGCGCTCGTCGTCGGTGAGGGCCGGGAACTCCCCGGCCGAGCCGGCGACCAGGACCGCGTCGACGGACGGCTCGAGGTCGCGCAGCAGCTCGCGCACCGCCTGGCTGTCCAGCCGGCCGTCGGCGCCGAACGCGGTCGGGACCGAGGCGACGAGGGTCTCGGCGGACGTCATGGGTTCACGCTAGGGGGTCGCGCCCACCAGGCTCCGTCGGCGGGGCGGGTCAGCCCGCCACCCGCTCCCGCAGCCCGTCGACGAGGGTGCGCCCCAGCGGGGCCGGCTGGAAGGCCAGCGCCGCCGCCGTGAGGGCGTCGACGGCGTCGGCGCCCAGCTCGAGGTCGGCGGCCGCGACGTTGGACTCGAGCTGCTCGACGCTCGACGCGCCCGGGATGACGACCACCCGGGGCTGCGCGAGGAGCCAGGCCAGGGCCACCTGGGCGGGTCGCGCGTCGACGGTCGCCGCGACGTCGCGGAGCAGGTCCAGCAGCGGGGCGACCCGGCGCAGGTTCTCGGTGCCGAACAGCGGGTTGGCCGCCCGCACGCCACCGGGTCGGTGGTCCGGGCCGTACCGCCCGCCCAGCAGCCCCTGCGCCAGCGGGCTGTAGGCCATGACGATCCGGTCCTCGCGCTCGGCGAAGGGCACCAGGTCGGTGAGCGGCCCCGGTTGCGCGAGGGAGAACTGGACCTGGTTGCTGACCACCGGCCGGCCCAGCGCCGCGTCGGCGCGCTGCCAGCGGTGCAGGGAGTAGTTGGAGACGCCGACGGCACCGATCCGGTCCGCGTCCAGCAGCCGGCGGAGCGCGGGCATGGTCACCGTGTCCGGGACCACCGGGTTCGCCTGGTGCACCTGGTAGAGCGGGATGCGGTCCAGCTGCAGCCGGCGGGCGCTGCCGGCGGCCCGGCGGCGGACCACCGGGGCGAACGGCGCGAGCGGGAACAGCTTGCTGGCCACGACGACGGACCCCCGGCGCTCACCCAGGGCCTCGCCGAGGATGCGCTCGCTGCGGCCGAACCCGTAGACCTCGGCGGTGTCGAAGAGGGTGACGCCCAGCTCGAGGGCGCGGGCGACGATGTCGCGCGCGGCGCCGCCGGCGTACGCGGCGCCGTAGCCCCACTCGCGCGAGCCGAACTGCCAGGTCCCGAGGCCGACCCGGCTGACCGGGTCCAGACCGTCGACGGTGAGGTGCTCCATGCGTCCAGTGTGGTCGCCGTCGTCGGAGGGCCGGGGGGCCGGGGTCCCGGGGTCGATCTGGACGCGAGGGGCGACAGAGTGGCGGGGATGTGGTTAGGGTAGCCTCACCAAACTCTCGGAAGGTTGATGTGAAGCTCCTCGCCCCCGCGGCCGCCGCCCTGGCCCTGGCCCTCGCTCTCGCCGGCTGCGCCAACCCCGACAACGCCGAGCAGCCCGCGGCGGCGCCGTCCGCGAGCGGCAGCGCCTTCCCGGCGACCGTGGCCACCAAGTTCGGCGACGTGACCGTCGACGCCGCCCCCACCCGGGTGCTCGCCCTGGGCTGGGGTGACGCGGAGACCGCGCTCGCGCTCGGCGTCCAGCCGGTCGGGGCGTCGGACTGGCTGCAGTTCGGCGGCGAGGGCGTCGGCCCGTGGGCCAGCGGCCGCTACGACACCGCGCCGGAGATCATCGGCACGCTGGAGCCCTCCTACGAGGCGATCGCCGCGCTCGACCCCGACCTGATCCTCGACACCAAGAGCTCCGGGGACCAGAAGCGCTACGACCGGCTGTCGGCGATCGCGCCGACGGTCGGCGTGCCCGAGGGCGGGGACAGCTACCTGACCACGGGCGAGCAGCAGCTGACGATGGTGGCCACCGCGCTCGGCCGGACCGCCGAGGCGACGGCGCTGCAGGAGGGCCTGGACCGGGCGTTCGCCGACGCGCGGACGGCCCACCCCGACTGGGCGGGCAAGACGGTGACGGCCGCCACCAAGACCAGCGAGGGCTGGGGCGCCTACATCGAGGGCAGCGAGCGCGTGCAGTTTCTGCAGGACCTGGGCTTCGTGCAGAACCCGCAGATCGCCGCGCTGGACACCAGCGCGACCGGCTTCACCGTCTCCATCTCCACCGAGCAGCTGGACCTCGTCGACGCCGACCTCGTCGTCGCCTTCCCGATCTTCATCGACAGCTCCGAGCTGACCGGTGACCGGTTCTTCGAGCGGGTCCCCGCGGTGGCCGACGGCCGCTCGCTGGTGATCGACGGCGACCTGGCGTCGGCCTACTCGCTGGGCACGGTGCTCGCGCAGCAGTACGCGCTGGAGAACCTCGTGCCCCGCATCGACGAGACGCTCCGCCGATGAGCCGCACGGCCCGCCCGCACCACCCCCCGCTGCGGCTGGAGGTGCTCCGCAGCACGCCGATCTCGCCCAGCTTCCGCCGGGTCACCGTCGGGGGTCCGGCGCTGGCGGGGTTCGTGCCGCAGGGCTTCGACCAGTGGTTCCGGCTGTTCGTCCCACGGCCGGACCAGACCACCTTCCGGCTGCCCGCCAGCGGCACCGAGCTGTGGTACCCGCAGTGGCTGGCGCTGCCCCCGGGCGTCCGGCCGGAGTGCCGCAACTACACGGTCGCGGCCTTCCGCTCCGGGCCCGCCGAGCTGGACGTCGACTTCGTCGTGCACCGCGGCCCGGACGGCACCGTCGACGGCGTGGCCGCCGGCTGGGCGGAGGCGGCGCAGCCGGGCGACCCGCTGGGCCTGCTCGACCAGGGCCTGCTCTGGGACCCGCACCCCGACCACGACGGCGTCCTGCTGGTGGCGGACGAGACCGGGGTGCCGGGGATGGCCGGCGTCCTCGCCTCGCTGCCGGCCGACGCGCACGGCGACGCCGTCCTCGAGGTGCCGGAGGCCGACGACCGCCGCCCGCTGGTGCACCCGGAGGGGGTGCGGGTGACCTGGGTGGTCCGGTCCGCCAGCGCCCGCTCGACCGGGCTGCCCGGCGCCGCCGCCCTGGAGCACGTCCGCCGGGCACCCCTGCCGAGCCCGGGCGCCTACGCCCTCGCCGTCGGCGAGTCCGGGCTGGCGGCCGGGGTCCGCCGGCATCTGGTGGTCGGGGGCCACCCCAAGCAGCACATCCGGTTCAGCGGGTTCTACAAGCTGTCCGACTGACCACCGACGCCCGACGCCCGACCGACCGAGGAGACCGCATGGCCCGGACCCCCACCCCCACGCCGGCCGAGCTGGCCCGCACCGTGCTGGCGGTCGCCGGGCCGGCCGGCTGGCGCCTCGAGCCGTCCGGCGAGGTGCTGGTCGCGCCGTTCGTGGCCACCGGCGGCACGCCGCTGCTGCTCGTCGAGCGGGAGCGCACCGACGACCTGCTCGGCCGGCCCGCCGTCTCCGTCACCCTGGCACCGGGGCTCGGGCTGGCGACGGTCACCCTGGTCGGCCGGCCCCGTCCGCCGCGACCCCACGAGCTGGTGGGGGAGCTGCGGGCGTACCGCCACGACCACGCCGGCTGCGGCCCGGCCTGCGGCACGTCGGGGCTGCCCGTCGCGCTGGAGCTCGTCCGGGTGGCCGTGACCCGACCGGGGGAGCGCGACGCCGTCCCCGTGGCCGTGGCCGACCTGCAGGCGGCGCGGCCGCTGGAGGGCGTGCTGGCCGGCTACGACGTCGCCCGGCACCTGAACGCCGACCACACCACCGAGCTGCTCCGGCTCGCCGCCGACGTCACCGGCCGCGATCCGGGCGAGCTGGTCGCCGCCCAGGTGGCGGCGGTCAGCGCCGACGGGGTCCGGCTGACCCTGATCGACGCCGACGGCGTGAGCGAGCTCGACGTCGTCTTCGCCGCCCCCGCGCCGACCCCGGCCGCGCTGGGCCGCGAGCTGCACCGGCTGCTCGCCGACCCCTCGACGCACCCGCGCGACTGACGCCGCGAGTGCTGACTTCCCGTCGTCCGGGCGGCTCGGTGGCGACGGGAAGTCAGCACTCGTCCGGCCACCGGGCCGCTGCCCGCGCCCGACCGCCCGCACCCCACCGGGAGGCGTCGACCAGCGCACGCCAGGCGCGCAGCCGGCCGCCGTCCCAGGCCCGGCCGAGCGCGGCGTCGGCCGAGGCGACGAGCGGGCCCCCGCGCAGCACCTCCGACGCGGTCCAGCCGTAGCGCTGCAGACCGACGTCCAGCAGTCGACGGTCGCGGTCGAGGTCCGACCGGTGCACCGCCCGGTCCCGGTGCACCTCGCCGTCGTCCTCGTGCAGCCGTCGGGTGCCGACGATCCACAGGTCGGCGCGGGCGACGAAGCGGCCGTCGGCGTCGCGCACCACCCGCTGGGGCTCGACCGGGATCCCGGCCACCCCGTGCAGCACCCGCATCACCGACTCCCAGGCCGACTCGCTGCGGACGTCGAGCAGGGGGAGCGCACGACGCAGCACCGCGGCACCCGGTCGTCCCGTCGCCCCGACGGCGGCGAGCTCCTCGAGGGTGCAGTCGCGCGCCCGCAGGGCGGAGTCGGCGAGCGGGACCAGGTCGAGGACGGCCAGGTCACGGGCGGCGGCCAGCAGCGTCTCCGCCGCCGTCGCCACCCGGAAGCCTCGGACCAGCTCGGCCTGCGGCGGCTCGCGGAGCCGGAGGACGGCGAGGCCGCGGCGCTGCGGGTGCCGGTCAGCTCGCGCGACGGCCGCGAACACCGGTCGCGGCACGGCCGCCGGCAGCCACCAGCCCCGGAGCTGCGCTGCGGTCAGGGAGGTCCAGACGGCCGACGGCGGGAGCACCAGCCCCCACGCGCGCAGCCGGTCCTCCGCCGTCCAGGGTCCGTCGGCGTGCAGGCCGTGGGCGATGCGCAGCCACCGACGACCGCGCCGCTCGCTGCGGACCACCTCGACCACCCGGCCATCCTGGGGCCCCGACGTGGCCGCCGACCCCGCCCGCCGCAGATCTGTGGACGACGGACGCGAGTGCTGAGCAACCGTCTCCTGCGACGCTCCGAGGCGACGGGAAGTCAGCACTCGCGGGCCGGAGCCGTGGCGCGCGGGGCGCGGGGCGCGTCAGCGGGGCCGGAACAGGTCGGCCTGGAAGCGGTAGGAGTCGCCGCGGTAGTGCGTCGTGCCCAGCAGGACGGGTCGGCCGCCCTCGACGTAGCCCACCTCGGCACCGACCAGCACGGGCCAGCCGACCTCGACGCCGAGCTGCCCGGCCAGCGTGGCGTCGGCGACCTCGGCCCGGACGGCGTAGGCGGACCGCTCGATCCGCAGCCCGCAGCGCTCCTCCAGCTCGGCGTAGAGCGACCGGTCCGTGAGGTCGACGTCCACCAGACCGGCCGCGACGGCGAGGGGCAGCACGCTCTCGTCGAGGCAGATGACGGTCTCGTCCATGCCGCGCAGCCGGACCACCTCGAGCACCTCGGCCGCGGGCGCCGTGCCCAGCTGGTCGGCCTCGCCCAGGGTGGCCGGGCGGACGTGCTGCGCCAGCACCCGCGCCGTCGGCCGCAGTCCCCGGGCCCGGGCCATCTCCGAGAAGGTCTGCAGCACGCTCGGCGGCTCGCCCACCACCTGCGGGGCGACGAACCAGCCGCTGCCCAGCACGCTCTCCAGCCGGCCCTCCTCGGCCAGCCGGCGGAGGGCGTTGCGCACCGTCACCCGGGAGACGCCGAACCGCGCCGCGAGGACGCGCTCGGCGGGCAGCCGGGCGCCGGGGGCGAAGACCCCGTGCCGCAGGGCGTCGACCAGCTGCCGGTACGTCTGCATCGAGGCACCTGACTCACGCACGGCCTCAGGGTAGCGAGCCGGCGCGTGAGGGTGCCTTGACCCGCTTTTGGTCTAATTGGTACCTTCACGCCCTGGCGACCGCGCGGTCCCAGCAGCCGATCCCGACCCTGCCCGGCCCACCCGAGGAGATCAGCGTGCGCGTCGCCCCCGACGTCTTCGCCGACCCGCAGGCCCTCGGCCGGCAGGCCGCCGAGCTCGTCGCCGACGGGCTCGAGCGATCCCGCCTGGCGGGCCGGCCCTACCTGCTGGGCTGCCCGGGCGGCCGCAGCGCCGCCACCACCTACGCGGCGCTGGCCCAGCTCGTCGGCCGGCGACGGCTGGACCTCGGTCACCTCGTCGTCGTGATGATGGACGACTACCTCGTCCCCGGTCCCGGCGGACACCTCGAGCACGAGGACGACAGCGCCCCGCACTCCTGCATCCGGTTCGGGCGCGAGGAGGTCGTCGCGCCCCTGAACCGGGCCGCCGGCCGCGGCCGGGGGATGCCGCCGGACCAGCTGTGGGTGCCCGACCCGGCCCACCCCGACCGCTACGACGACGCGCTGGCCGCGGCCGGTGGCGTCGACCTCTTCCTGCTCGCCTCCGGCGCCGGGGACGGCCACGTCGCCTTCAACGCCCCCGGGTCACCGGCCGGCAGCCGCACCCGGGTGGTGTCGCTGCCCGACAGCACCCGCCGCGACAACCTGGCCACCTTCCCCACCTTCGGCGGCCGCCTGGACGCGGTCCCGGGACACGGGGTCACCGTCGGCATCGACACGATCGTCCGGCACTCGGCCTCGGTCCTGATGCTGGTCTCCGGCCCGGACAAGGGCCGTGCCGCCGCCCGGCTCTGCGCCGCCACCGGGTACGACCCGGCCTGGCCGGCCACCGTCTTCGCGGCCTGCGCCCGGCCCCGTCTCTTCCTGGACGACGCCGCCCGCCGCGCCGCGGCCGCCGTCACCGCCCCGGTCGGCTGACCGCAGCCCCCGCACCCCAGCAGCCCCGCACCGCCCCGAACCCGAGGAGCCGCATGGCCCGGATCAAGCTCGCCTACCTGGGCGGCGGCTCGTCGCGCGCCGCCGGCACCATGGCCTCGCTGATCGACCACGGCGAGGAGTTCGCCGGCTCCGAGGTGGTGCTCGTCGACCAGCGGCCCGAGGAGCTGGAGATCGTCCGGACGCTGGCCCAGGGCATGGCCCGGGCGGCCGGCCTGGACCTCACCGTCAGCGCCACCACCGACCGCCGGGCCGGCTTCACCGACGTCGACGCCGTCCTCACCAGCTTCCGGCCCGGGGACTTCGCCATGCGGGTCCAGGACGAGCTGATCCCGATGCGGCACGGCGTCATCGGCCAGGAGACCCAGGGGCCGGGCGGGCTGATGATGGCGCTCCGCTCGGTGCAGGTGTTCCAGGGCCTGCTCGCCGACCTGGACGCGGTGGCGCCGGCCGCCCGGGTGTTCAACTACACGAATCCGGTCAACGTCGTCTCCCAGGCGGTCCTCGACCACACCGGCACGCCCATCCTGTCGATGTGCGAGGGGCCGATGATCTTCTGGCCGTCGGTCCTGCGGACCGCCGGGCTGGACCCCGAGCGCGCCCACGTGGTGATGGCCGGGGTCAACCACAACTGCTGGTCGACCACCCACCTCTACGACGGCCAGGACGTGATGCCCCTGCTCGCGGAGGGCCTCGACCGCGTCCGCGACGACCCGGCGGTGCCGCTCTGGGACCGGCGGATGCTGCACCTGGCGGTGGCGATGCAGTCCATCCCCGCCGACTACTTCCGCTACTACTACTTCGGCCAGGAGGCCTTCCGCGAGGCCCAGGGCCGGCGGCTCACCCGCGCCGGCGTCATCCTGGAGCACGTGGAGGACTACTGGCAGCACTACCGCGAGCAGGCCGCCAGCCCCGCCCCCGTCCTGGACCCGGCCCGCTCCCGCGGCGGCATCCACGAGCTGGAGCTGGCGATCGACGTGATGAGCGCCTTCTACAACGACGCGCCGGCCGAGCTGCCGGTCAACCTGCTCAACACCGGCGGGGTGCTGCCCGGTTTCGACGACGACACCGTCGTCGAGGTCTGGTGCACCGTCGACGGCCGCGGCGCGACGCCGCTGCCGCAGCAGCCGCTGCCGCACGCCGTCCGCGGGATCACCCAGCAGCTCGCCGAGTACCAGCGGCTGGCGGCCGTCGCCGCCTGGGACGGCACCCGGGCCGACGCCGTCCGCGCGCTGGCCGCGCACCCCTTCGTGCCGACCCTGCCCGTCGCCGAGGAGCTCTACGACGACCTGGCCCATGCCAACCGGGACTTCCTGCCGGAGCGCCTGCTGCGGTGAGCCGCTGCTACCTCGGCGTCGACGCCGGCAACTCCAAGACCGTGGCCCTGCTCGCCGACGCGGACGGCCGGGTGCTGGGCCGGGGGCGGGCCGGGGTGGGTGACATCTACGGCGTCGCGACGCCCGAGCGCGCCGTCGACGCCGTGCTGGACGCCGTCGGTCAGGCCCTCGCCGCCGCCGCGACCGGTCCCGACGCGGTGGCCCACGCCGCCTTCCGGCTGGCCGGCGTGGACTGGCCCGAGGACGAGGAGCTGTGGACGGCGGCGCTCGCCGCGCGGGCGCCGCGGCTGCGCTCGCTCAGCGTCCGCAACGACGGCTACGCGCTGCTGCGCTGCGGCCGGCCCTCGGGCGTCGGCGTGGCCGTCACCGCCGGCACCGGGCCGGCCGTCTCCGGCCGCGGACCGGACGGCCGCGAGTGGTCGGCGGGCTGGTGGATCCAGCACGAGCTGGCGGGCCGCGGGCTCGGCGCCGCCGGCGTGCGGGCGGTGGTCGACGCCGAGACCGGGCTCGGCCCGCCGACGGCGCTGACGGGGCTGCTGCTGACCCTGTTCGGCGAGCCGGACGTGGCGGCCCTGCTGCACGCCTTCACCCGGCGCGAGCACCCCCGGCCCGACCGCGACACCTGGAGCGCCGCCCGCAGCGTGCTGCTCGCGGCCGGGGCGGGCGACCCGGTGGCGGCGGGGATCGTCGACCGGCACGCGACCGTGCTGGCCGGGCTGGTCGCGGTCACCGCCCGGGAGACCGGCCTCGACGCCGGACCCGGACCGGTGCCCGTGGTGCTGGGCGGGTCGGTGCTGAGCTCGGAGCACCCCGCCTACCGCACGGCGCTGACCACGGCCCTCGTGGGGGCGGTCGGCGCGGTGGACGTCACCGTCAGCACCGCCTCGCCGGTCGTCGGGGCCCTGCTCGACGCGCTGGCCGAGGGCGGCGTCGTCCTGGCGCCCGCCCTGCACACGCGGGTGCTGCGCACCGCGCACCCGCCCGCGTTCCTGCTGACCTGACACCTGAGGAGTGAGGTCGCCGCCGCCCACTCAGCCGGGGCCCAGCCGGCCCAGTGCGGCGTCCGCCTCGTGCCAGACCGTGCGGTGCCCGGCCCAGGTGCGCCAGTGCGCCGCCAGCTCGGGGGCGTCCCAGATCGGGGACAGGTCGCGGTCCTCGCCGTAGTAGATGCGGTTGATCGCCGCCGCGGTGATGCCGTGCGCGGGCACCGGGCCGAGGACGACGGCGTCGCCCGCCGCCAGCACCCCGTCCTGCAGCACCCGGAGCAGCACCCCGGGCCGTCGCGACGCCGCCGCCCGGCGTGGGAACGCGGGGTCGTCCATCTTGAGCCCGAGCTTCCAGCAGGGGGTGCGGGGCTCGGTGACCTGGAGGACCGCCGTGCCCACCTGCCAGGTCTGGCCGATCGCGGCGTTCGTCAGGTCGAGGCCGGTGGTGGTGAGGTTCTCCCCGAAGGCGCCGTCGGGGAACGGGCGCCCCGTCTCGGACTCCCACCAGTCCTCGTCCTCGCGGGCGTAGGCGTAGACGGCCTTGTCCCGGCCGCCGTGGCTCTTCCGGTCCGACTGCTCGTCGCCGGTGAGGCCCTCGGCGTCGACGGCGACCGGGCCGGTCGCCGGGGTCTTGAAGATGCTGCTGACCAGCTCGCGGCCCAGCCAGGTGTAGGTCTGGGGGGTGCCGACCGAGACGGTGCGGACGCGGCCGGGCGGGGCGGGGCACGGGGGGTGGGGCGCGGTCATGGGGACCTCCGGACGGGCTCCGGACGGCGCCCCGTCCGGTCACGGTACCGGCGGGTGCGTCCCCCGCCGCGGACGGTCCGGGACCCTGCAGGCGTCAAGATCTGCGGAGTCAGCGACGGACCGATGTGTGCAGACACTAGACCAATGAGACCAAAGTGCGCGACGCTGGGCGCGGTCGCGTCGGCTCCTGCCGATCCGCGCCGCTCAGCCGCGCACCACCGTCGAGGGGATGTCGTCATGGACCAGGGACCGGGGCACGACCAGCAGGGGGAGCGGGGGTCAGCGCTCCGGCCGAGCCGTCGCCGCCTCCTCGGGATGACGGGGGTGGGCCTGGCGGCCGCCTCGCTCGGGCTCGGCCTCACCGGCTGCGGCACCGCCCAGACCCGCAGCAGCAGCGGGGACGGCTCCGCCGCCTCGGGTCGGCCCGGGGCGTCGGGGGACACCCTGTTCGTGTTCGTGCAGTCGGGGGTGCCGACCAACTTCAACCCGCTGGGCGCCACCCCGGCCTGGCCGACGGCCAACGGCCACACGGCGCTCATCTACGAGACGCTGCTGCGGTTCAACCTGCTGGACGGCTCGCTGCAGCCGGGCCTGGCGCGGGAGCTGCAGGAGCCGGACGAGACCTCCCTCGTGCTCCCGCTGCAGGAGGGCACCCGGTGGAGCGACGGCACCGAGCTGACGGCCGACGACGTCGTCTACACCTTCGAGCTGGCGCAGAGGACGGCGCTCAACTACTCCAACCTCTGGGAGTACCTGGAGTCGGTGGAGGCCGTCGACCCCCGCACGGTGAAGTTCACCGCCAAGACCGAGCCCTACAACCCGGGCTCGATCAAGGACGCCCTCGCGGGCACCTTCATCGTGCCGAAGCACGTCTGGGAGCCGTTCGGCACGGAGGTGACCAAGGAGAAGAACCTGGAGCCGGTGGGCAGCGGGCCCTTCACCCTGGAGAGCTTCGACCAGACCCAGATCAACCTGGTCCGCTCCGACTCCTACTGGGGCACCCCCGTCTTCGGCACGCCCGCGATGACCACGATCAACCACCCGATCTTCAAGGACAACAACGCCTCCGACCTCAAGCTGGAGAGCGGTGAGCTCGACGCCGCGCAGACCTTCACCGCCCAGATCTGGAAGATGTGGGAGAAGGGCGCCCCCGTCGGCACCTGGCTCAAGGACAAGCCGTACTACCTACCCGGCAACCTGCCGCTGCTGGAGATCAACGGCACCGTCAAGGGGCTGGACGAGCCGAAGGTGCGCCGCGCCATCGCCTACGCGATCGACTACCCGGCCATCGCCAGCACGGCCATGTCCGACTACTCCGACCCGGCGCAGGCCAGCCTCATGCTGCCCTCGGGCGCCGAGGGCAAGTACTTCGACCAGGCGGCGGTCGACAGCCAGGGCTGGACCCACGACCCGGCCAAGGCCGTCGACCTGCTGGAGAACGAGCTGGGCTGCACGAAGGGCGAGGACGGCATCTACTCCCTCCCCGACGGCACCCGGCTCGGACCCTGGGAGGCGATCACCCCGACGGGCTGGACCGACTGGAACACCGCGCTCGAGATCGTGGCCAAGTCCTGCAAGGCGGTCGGCATCGACGTCTCCACCAAGTTCCCGCAGGCACCCCAGGTCACCACGGCGATCCAGAACGGCAACTTCCAGCTGGCGTGCTGGAACGCCTCCGGCGTCAGTGTCGCCAGCCCGTGGACCCGGTTCCGCGACGTCCTCGACGACCGGGGCATCCCGCCGATCGGCAAGACCGCCTTCGCCAACTTCACCCGCTTCTCGCACCCGGACGTGCCCGCGCTGCTCGACTCCGTCGGCTCCGCGGCCGACGACGCCGCGCTCAAGGAGATCTACGGGAAGCTGGACGCGATCTACCGCGAGGGCATCCCCGTCGTCCCGCTGATGTACCGGCCCAACGAGTTCTACGAGTTCAACAGCTCGAACTGGACCAACTTCCCCGACGAGACCAACCCCTACGCCCCGCCCGGGTGGACGGGCGCCTCCATCGGCTGGATCTTCGGGATCAAGAAGGTGGGCACCTAGCCGGGCCCTGCAGGCCGAGGACGTCGCTGCCCCCGGGGACGTCGGTGCGCCGTGCCGTGAACGCGCGGCACGGCGCAGCAGCGTCCGGGTGGGCGGTCAGGTCCGGGCCGGCTCACGTCGGCGGACGGTGAGGAACAGCCGGTGCGCCGTGACCACCAGGGCGAGCCAGGCGAGCCCGATCACCCACCCGACCATGACGTCGGTCAGCCAGTGGTGGCCGAGGAACACCCGGCTCAGCCCGATGGCGAGGGCCCACACGCCGGCGAGCACCACGGTGAGGACCCGGGCCAGCCGGCCCTCCAGGTGCAGCAGCAGCAGGTAGGCGACCATCCCGGCGATGGCGGTGCTGTTGAGCGCGTGGCCACTGGGGAAGGACGGGCTCGACTCGAACGGCGGCACGGCGTCGACGCGCGGCGGCCGGAGCCGGCCGACGGCGTTCTTGCCCACCACGGTGGCCAGCAGCGAGCCGGCGACGGTGATGAGCATGAGCACGAGGGGCGTCCGGGACCGCCAGCGCCACACCATCAGGGCGGTGATGGTGGCGGCGATGACCGTCATGCCCAGCGGCCCGCCGAGGTGGGTGAAGAAGGTGAGCGCGGAGTCCAGACCGGGTCTCCGCGCGGCCAGCGCCTGGTCGAGCACGGGCCGGTCCAACCCGGCGATGCCCTCGGACTCCTCGACGGCGTCGTAGATGCCGCCGGCGGCCAGCACCAGACCGAGGGTCAGCAGCAGGCCGACGGCCGCGGTCACGGCTAGCACCCCGTGCGCGCTGACCACCCGGGCCAGCGCGACCATCCGGTCGACGAGCCACCGGCCGCCCGCCGTCCCCCAGCGGGTGAGCGGGCGTCCGCCGATCTGGTCCTCCCCGGGTGCGGTCTCGGCCAGGCCCAGCCGGTCTCTCTGCTGCATCCGACCATCCTCTCCCGCCCCCGGTAACCGGCCGCCCCGGCTTCGGCCGCCCACCTACAGTGGCGGCCATGGGCGTGCGCTGGCTGGTGGTGCTGCTCGTCGCCGTGGCGCTCGTGGGCACCCCCCTCGCGCTGGGCGCGCGGCCGGTGCCGGACCCGCCGCGTGACCCCGTGGCGCTGGCCCGGCTGGTCCGGACGTCGGCGACCTGGGGCTGGTCGGGCACGGTGCGGACGGCCGGAGCCCTCCAGGTGCCGGAGAGCGAGTCGTTCGCCACCCTCGGCCAGCTGCTCGGCGAGGACAACCAGCTCCGGGTCTGGTGGCGGGGGCCGGAGGAGTGGCGGGTCGACCGGCTGCGCAGCACGGGCGAGACCGACCTGTTCCGCTCGCGGGGGCTGCAGGTCCGCTGGGTCTTCGAGTCCGACACCGCCACCGTGTCCCCGGTGAGCCGGATCCGGCTGCCCGACACCGCCGACCTGCTGCCCGCCACCCTCGCCCGTTCGCTGCTGCAGGGCGTCCGGGACGACGAGCTGGGCCGGCTGCCGGCCCTCCGGGTGGCCGGGGTGGTCGCGCCCGGCCTGCGGATCACCCCCGACGACCCGGCCGCCAGCGTCGCGCACGTCGACGTCTGGGTGGAGCCGGGCAGCGGGCTGCCGCTGCGCGTGGAGGTGTACGGCGCGGAGGACGTCCGACCGGTGCTCAGCAGCATCGTCACCCGGCTCGACCTGGCGCCGCCGGACTCCGCCACCACCGTCTTCCGGCCGGCGGCCAGCACCACGCTGACCTACGAGGACGCCGTCGACGCGGCCGCGGCCGCCAACGCGCTCGCGCCCTACGACCTGCCGGCGACGCTGGCCGGGCTGCCCACCCGCGGCGAGGACCCGGCCGCCGTCGGGATCTACGGCCGCGGCCCGACCGCGCTGATCGCGCTGCCGCTGCGCGGCCAGGTGGCCCGTCCGCTGCGCGACCGGCTGGCCGCCAGTGGCAGCGCCCGGCAGACCGCGGTCGGCACCGTGGCCCCCGTCGGGCCCGTCTCGCTGCTGGTCACGCCCGGGCAGCGGGGGCGGGGCGCCTTCCTGCTCGCCGGCACGGTCACGCCCGCGACGCTGGAGCGGGCCGCGACGGAGCTGCTGGCGGTGACCCGGTGAACGTGCGGAGCTCGGGTGCGCGGGCCGAGCTGGTCGAGCAGCTGCCACCACCCCCCGACGAGGCCGTGGTCATCCGCACGCGCGGGCTGACCAAGCGGTACGGCGAGCTGCGCGCCGTCGACGGCATCGACCTCGAGGTCGGCCGGGGCGCCGTGTACGGCTTCCTCGGGGCCAACGGCTCCGGCAAGACGACCACCGTCCGGATGCTGCTGGGGCTGGTGCTGCCCACCTCGGGGACCGCCGAGGTGCTGGGCCGGCCGATGCCGGCGGGCCGGGCGGAGGTGCTGCCCCGGGTGGGCGCGCTGATCGAGGGCCCGGGCGCCTACCCGCACCTGTCCGGCCGGGCGAACCTGGCGCTGCTCGACGCCAGCGGTGCCGACCGGCTGCCGCGCCGCTCCCGGCACCCGCGGATCACCGAGGTGCTGGCCGAGGTCGGCCTGGACCCGGCGGACCGGCGACCCACCCGGGCCTACTCCCTCGGCATGCGGCAGCGGCTGGGGCTGGCCGCGGCGCTGGTGCGCCGGCCGGACCTGCTGGTCCTCGACGAGCCGACCAACGGCCTCGACCCGCAGGGCATCCAGGAGATCCGCGAGCTGCTGCTGCGGCTCAACGCCGCCGGCACGACGATCTTCCTCTCCAGCCACCTGCTGGCGGAGATCGAGCAGATGTGCAGCCACGTCGGGGTGCTCGACCGGGGCCGGCTGGTGCTGCAGGAGCGGCTGGACGTGCTGCTCCGGCCGACCGGCCTGGTGGCCGTGCGCACCCCCGACGTGCAGCGCGCCACCGAGCTGCTCGGCTCGGCCGTCGCCGGGGTCGAGGCGGACCGGCTGCTCGTCCGGGCCCTCGACGCCGCCGGGCTGAACGCCCACCTCGTCGCCGCCGGCCTCCGGGTCGCCGAGCTGGGGCCGCACCGCCGCGACCTGGAGCAGGTCGTGCTCGAGGCGGGGCGGTTGCCGTGATCACCGTCGAGCTGGTCAAGATGCTGCGCCGCCCGCGGACGTGGGTGATCATCGCGATGCTGGTCGCCCTGCCCACGCTGGTCGCC
Organism: Friedmanniella luteola; assembly: GCF_900105065.1. Classification (NCBI taxonomy): domain Bacteria; kingdom Bacillati; phylum Actinomycetota; class Actinomycetes; order Propionibacteriales; family Nocardioidaceae; genus Friedmanniella; species Friedmanniella luteola. The sequence continues at coordinate 3,977,550 of NZ_LT629749.1, read as the reverse complement.
GTGCTGCTCGCGGTCACCGACCTCGCGCCCGCGCCCGGCGACGGGCCGCCGTTCCTCTCCGCGGTGCTGAGCGACGGGACGCTGTTCCCGCTCGCCGCGCTCGGGGTGGTGCTGCCGCTGTTCCTGCCGATCGCCGTCGCCGTGCTGGGCGGCGACGCCATCGCCGGCGAGGCGCAGACCGGCACCCTGCGCTACCTGCTGGCCCGCCCGGTCGGCCGCACGCAGCTGCTGCTGGCCAAGCTGGTGACCGTCGTCGCCTTCGTGCTGCTCGCCGTGCTGGTGGTCGCGGCGGTCACCGCCGTCGAGGGCCGGCTGCTGCTGGGCGACGTCCCGGCGAGCGGGACCGTGAGCCTCAGCGGCTCCACGCTGACCCCCACCGACATCGCCGTCCGGACCGCGCTGGCCCTCGGCTACGTCGTCGTCTCGATGCTCGGCGTGGCCGCGGTCGCCCTGTTCTTCTCGACGCTGACCACCTCCTCCATCGGCGCCGCCCTCGGCACCATCGGCCTGCTGATCGCCTCGACCGTGCTGCTCGGCCTGGACGCCGCCGGGACCCTGCACCCGTACCTGCCCACCCGCTACTGGCTGGCCTTCGTCGACCTGTTCCGCGACCCGATCCTCTGGACCGACGTCGGCCGCGGCCTGGTGGTGCAGCTGGGCTACCTGCTCGTCTTCGCCCTGGCCGCGTGGGCGAGCTTCAGCACCAAGGACGTCGACGACTGACGCGCCCGCGGCCACCTCTCGCCCCGCCCGGAGCCCGTCGCCGGGTCAGCAGCGGACGTCGGCGGGCGCCGCCGGGTCACCGGCGCCCAGGGCCGAGCCGAGGAGGGCCAGGGTCACCGGGTCGGTCGGCAGGCCGCCGTGCGGCGTCCGCGCCGCCGGGCAGAGGTCCTGGACCACCACGTCGAGGGCGCCGTCGAGGGCGGCGGAGTCGACGGGGGTGACCACCTGGTCGGCGGTCGAGCGGAGCGTGACCCAGCCGGGACCGGCGGGGGTCTCGTCGCGGGCGTTGAGCCGGCGCAGCAGCGCGCTGCCGGGGACCAGCTGCTCGCAGGCCGTCGGGCAGCCGCCTGCCAGGCTCGCGCCCAGCGCCGCCTGCGTCGTGCCGTGGTGCGGGGAGCCCAGGGTCAGCACCCGGCGGGCCACCGCGTCGCCGCCGTGGTCGCGGACCCACAGCCGGGCCACCACGCCGCCCGCGGAGTAGCCGACGACGTCGACCGACGGGGCACCGGCCTCGTCCCGGGCCTGCTCGGCGACCCGCGCCAGGGCCGCGGCCTGCGCGTCGAGGTCGCCCGTCCCGTCGCCGACCTCGGGGACGACAACGGCGTTCCGCCCGGCGGCGCGGACCGCGGCGGCGAGAGGTTGCAGGGAGGAGCCGTCGCCGCCGTAGCCGGGCACGAGCAGCACCGGGCCGAGGACGTCCTGCGGGACGGCGGCCACCGGCCGGCCGGCTCGCACCACCAGGCCGCCGACCAGCACGGCCAGCAGCAGGGCGACGACGGCGACGCCGGCCAGCACGACGCGTCGGCGCTGGGGGCTGAGGGCGTCGAGCACCCAGCGAGGCTACGTGGGACGGGACGGCCCCGGGTCGTCCGGTCGACGGCCGGATGTCTCGTAGGCTGAGCGGGACACCCGAGGGTCGTGACCCCGGGTCACGCACACCGGGACGAGGAGAGGGGGCAGCATGGACGACGACGCCTTCCGCCACCAGGTCTGGACCCGGCTCGAGCGGAGCGTGGTGGAGACGACGTCCGTGCAGGACTACCTCCAGGACGCGGTGCTGGCGACCGAGGCCGTGGTGGGGGTCGAGGGCTCCTTCAGCCTGTCGGTGCTGCTCTACGGGAACCTGCTGACGGTGGCCACCACCGACCGGTCGGCGTGGGACGCCGACCAGGTCGAGTTCGACACGGAGGCGGGCCCCTGCGTCGAGGCGCTGCGGAACGGGGTGGACACCGGGGTCGTCGACCTGCGCACCGAGCAGCGCTGGCCCGCCTGGGCCGCCGTCTCGACCCTGCTCGGCTTCCACGGGGCGGCCGGCATCCCGGCCGAGATCACCCCTGGCCAGCGGCTCGCCCTGAACCTCTACACCCCGGATCCCGAAGCCCTGCACGGCGAGCCCGTGCACCGGGCGCGGCTGTTCAACCAGGAGGTGGCGCGGACCCTGCCCACCGTCCTGCGGATCACGGAGCAGGGCCAGCTGGCCGAGCACCTGCAGGAGGCGCTGGCCGGCCGCTCGACCATCGACCAGGCGCTCGGGGTGCTGATGGCGCAGAACCGCTGCACCCGCGACGAGGCCTTCGGCATCCTCCGGCGGGCGTCGCAGCACCGCAACCTCAAGCTCCGCGAGGTCGCCGCGGCGGTGATCGAGCGGTTCACCGGCCACGCAGCCGCGGAGCCGCCACCGTTCACCCCGCCCCGCCCCGCTCGGGACCGTCCCGTCCGGTAGCGCCCCGGTCGACCCGCACCCGCTCGGGCGCCGTGGTCAGTCCAGCGGCCGGGTGCGGCCGATGGTCGCGGCGGCCCACCGGCGCTCGCGCGCCTGCTCCGGCAGCACGGGGAGCCCGTCGAGGAACGCGTACCGGCGACGCAGCGACGTCAGGTAGGCACTCGAGCCCGGGGCGCCGGTGATGCCGTGCCACCAGTCGAGGACGTCGCCGAAGCCGGGCGCGGCCAGCGAGCCCCCGAACTGCTGCACCGCGAGCGCCGAGCACAGCGCGCCCAGGGCCAGCCGGTCCACCAGCGGCCAACCGTTGAGCGTGCCCAGCACCAGGCCGCTGACGAAGACGTCGCCCGCCCCGGTCGGATCGATCGCCGGGACCCGCAGCGCCGGCACCTCGGCCTCCTCCCCCGTGCTGGCGTCGATGGCCAGCGCGCCGTGCGGGCCGTTGGTCACCACCGCCAGCGGGACCAGGTCGGCCAGCGCGTAGAGCGCGTCCCGGGGGGTGTCGGTGCGGGTGTAGGCCATCGCCTCGGCCGCGTTGGGCAGGAAGGCGTGGCAGGAGGCCAGCGGTTCCAGGGTGCGGGCCGACCACTGCTCCGTCTCGTCCCAGCCCACGTCGGCGAAGACCAGGGCGCCGTCAGCCCGGGCCCGGTCCACCCACGAGGGCTGGTCCGGCTCCCCCGACCAGCCGTGGGCGAGGTCGACGACGACGGCCCGGGACCGGGGCGGGACGCCGATCATCTCGTCGGCGCGCATCGGGGCGTCGTGGGCGTGCGTCACCATGCTGCGGTCGCCCTGGGTGGCCATCGAGACGGTGACGGGGGAGTGCCAGCCCTCGAAGGTGCGCGAGCAGGAGAGGTCGATGCCCTCCTGGTCGGCCAGCGTGCGCCAGCAGAACTCGCCGTACACGTCGTCGCCGAAGGCGGCGGCCAGGGAGGTGCTCAGCCCGAGCCGGCTGGCCGCGGTGGCCAGGTTGGCCACGCCACCGGGGGACGACCCCATCCCGCTGGCGTGGGTCTCGACGCCCGGCGGCGGGAAGGCGGAGAGCCCGGTGAAGATCAGGTCGAGGAAGACCGTCCCGTGCACGAAGAGGTCGAACCGGGCGGGCTCCGGCGCACCGGGGGTGGTCCTCGCCTCGTCCGTCACGCTCGCCTCCGCTCCGGTGGTGCCGGCGTCCCCGGTCCCGGGACCAGTCTGGCCCCCCTCGCCGCCGGGCAGGGGTCGACGCCCGGAGCCCGGACGCAGGGCGCCGGTACGCTCTCGGCCCATGGCCAGACTGACGGTCCTCGGCGGGGGCGGCTTCCGCGTCCCGCTCGTGCACGGCGCCCTGCTGGGCGATCACGGTGACCCGCGCGTCGACGAGGTGGTGCTGCACGACGTCGACCAGGGCCGGCTGGACGCCGTCGCCCACGTGCTGGCCCAGCAGGCCGCGGGGGTGCCGGACGCCCCGCGGGTCCGCACCAGCACGGTGCTGGCCGACGCGCTGGAGGGCGCCGACTTCGTCTTCTCCGCCGTCCGCGTCGGCGGGCTGGCCGGCCGGTCCCGCGACGAGCACGTCGCCCTCGACCTCGGGGTGCTGGGCCAGGAGACCACCGGGCCCGGCGGGATCGCCTACGGCTGGCGGACCATCCCGGTGGCGCTCGAGGTGGCGCGCACCGTCAACCGCGTCGCGCCGGGCGCCCAGGTCATCAACTTCACGAACCCGGCCGGGATGATCACCGAGGCGATGCAGGCCGAGCTGGGCGCGCGGGTGGTGGGCATCTGCGACTCCCCGGTCGCGCTGGCCCGACGGGCCGCCCTCGCCCTGGGGCTGGACCCGGCCCGGACCCACGCGGACTACGCCGGGCTCAACCACCTGGGCTGGTTGCGGGCGCTGGTGCACGACGGCGTCGACGTGCTGCCCGCCCTGCTGGCCGACCCGGCGGCGTTGGCGACGATCGAGGAGGCCCGGCTGCTGGGCGCGGACTGGGTGGCCGCGCTGGGGGCGCTGCCGAACGAGTACCTCTACTACTACTACTACGCCCGGGACGCGGTCGCGGCGATCCGCTCGGAGCCGCAGACCCGGGGCGACCACCTGCTGAGGACCCAGCAGCAGTTCTACGCCGACGTGGCCGCCGAGCCCGACCGGGCGCTGCAGCACTGGCGCCGGGTCCGCCGCGAGCGCGACGCCAGCTACCTCGCCGAGGTCCGCGGGGCCGACGACGAGCGGTCCGAGGCCGACCTGGCCGGCGGCGGCTACGAGGGCGTCGCGCTGGCCTACATGGCCGCGGTGCTGCGCGGTGAGACGACGACGATGATCCTCGACGTCCGCAACGGCTCGACGCTGCCGGGGCTGCCCCCCGAGGCGGTGGTGGAGGTGCCCTGCCTGGTGGACGCCACCGGGGCCCGGCCGCTGGCGACCGCGCCGCTCACGGGTCACCAGCTGGGCCTGGTGCAGCAGGTCAAGGAGGTCGAGCAGCGCACCATCGCCGCCGCCCGTGACCAGGACCCCGACGCCCTGGTCACCGCCTTCGCGCTGCACCCGCTGGTCGACTCCGTCACCGTCGCCCGCGACCTCGCCCGCGGCTACGGCATCACCCGCTGACCCCCACGCCCTGCGCCGCCCCCGCGCCGCTCCGCCCTCCGATCCCGTCGACGGGTCAGACCGCCCGCGCCAGCACCACGACCGGCGCCAGCGACCCGGCGCGGATCGCGGCGACGTCGTTCCGCAGGCGCTCGACGAACCCGGGACCGAAGACGGCCGCCGGGCTGAGCGGGGGCGGCCCGGGGGTGCGGGCCGCGATCTCGGGCACGGCCGCGCTCCGGTCCTCGACCTCCTCCACCTCGAACCCGGCCGAGCGCAGCGCGCCGGTCAACGTGTCGAGGTCGACCAGGAAGGAGGACCCCTCCGCCTCGGCCCAGGGGAGCGGGTAGGTCAGCGCGCCGGGGCCCGTCCGGACCTGCTCGAAGAGGCCGAAGACGCCGCCGTCGGCCAGCACCCGCCGGACCTCGGCGAAGACGGCGGGCTTGTCCGGCAGGTTCATCCCGACGTGGATCATCATCGCGGCGCTGAACCGGCCCGTCTCCAGGTCGAGCTGCTCCGCGGAGCCCAGCCGGTGCTCCACCCGGTCCCCGAGCCCCACCCGGTCGGTGAGCGCGCGGGCGGCCTGCACGAAGTCCGGGGAGAGGTCGACGCTCACCACGGGGCACCCGTGGCCGGCCGCCGCGGCGCGGGCCGGCCCACCCAGGCCCCCGCCCACGTCCAGCAGGGGCGTGCCGGGTCCCAATTCCAGCCGGCCGAGCAGGTGGGCCGTCGCGGCCGCGCCGCCGAGGTGCAGCTGGTCCACCGAGCCGAGGGCCTGGGGGGTCAGGCGCTCCGGGTCAGCGCCGCTCGCGGCGACCGCGTCGAGCACCACCTCGGCCAGCCCCTCGCGGCTGTAGTGGCTGCGCACCATCTGCTGCACGTCCTGCTGCAGGTCCTGCTGCCCGTCCATGGCGACCCCCTGCCCGAACCTAGACCTCCGCCGCGGTGCTGACCAGGGTCGTCGGGCGGGGTCGACGGCGGCTACCGTCGGTCCGTGTCCCGACCCCTCTCCGACCTGCCCCCCTTCGTCTACGGCACCACCCGCCTGGGACATCCCGACGTCCCGCGCGAGCAGCAGCTGGCCATGGCCCGGACGGTGCTGGCCGAAGGCCTGTGGATGCACACGTCGCGCCAGTACGACCACGCCCTCGAGGTGCTCGGCGAGGCCTTCGCCGAGAACCCCGACGCGATCCCCCCGGTCATCGTCAAGCTCGGCGGCGGCACGGTGGACGAGGTCCGCGCGACCATCGCGGCCAACACCGGCCCCCTGGGCATCGGCTCGATCGCCCTGGGCCAGCTGAACCCGGTCGGCCGGCTGGCTGACGACCTGGTCGCCGGCGGCGCGGCCCTGGACGGGCTGCGAGCGGTCCGCGACGAGGGGCTGGTCGGCCGGTTCGTCCTCGAGATCTTCCCGTGGACCAGCGCGGCCCCGCTGGAGGCGCTGCGAGCCGGCCACCTCGACGGGCTCGTCGAGGGGGTCATCACCTACCTCAACCCGCTGCAGCGGTTCGCCTCCAACGCGCTCTGGGACGAGCTGCGCGAGCGCGGCACCAGCATCATCTCGATGCGCACGGTCTGCGGGGCCCCGGTGCAGATGCTGCGCGACGTGCCGGGTGCGGCCTGGCAGCCCTACCTGCAGGAGCGGGCGGTCGAGGTCGCGCCGGTCTTCGAGCGGTCCGGCGTGCCCACCTGGGCCGAGTTCTGCTTCCGCTTCGTCCGCAGCCACCCGCAGGTGGTCTCGACCGTCGGCTCGACCAGCCGACCGGAGCACCTCGACGAGCTGCTGGCCGCGAGCCAGGGCAGCGGTGGCCTCGACGCCGACGTGCTGGCCGAGCTGGAGGCCCTGCATCGGCGCTGGTCCGACGAGACCGACGTGCACGCCGAGCCCTGGACGATGTAGCCGACCTGACAGCTCGGTTCAGACCGAGGACTGCCGGACCACGAGGTCGCAGGGCTGCCGGTGCACGCCGCGCGGCAGCTCCTTGCCGTCGATGGCGTCCATCAGCCGGGTCGCCGCGTGCTGGCCGAGGGCGGTCAGGTTGGGGTCGACGGTGGTGAGCGGGGGGCGCGCGGCCTCCACCATGACGTCCCAGTTGTCGAAGCCGACGACGGCCACCCGGCCCGGTACGTCGGCGCCCGCCTCGCGCAGGCCGTCAGCCACCCCGCGCGCGATCTGGTCGCTCCCGCAGACCACCGCGTCGACGCCCGAGTCCCGCCGCAGCAGCTGGGCGGCGGCCGTCCGTCCCCAGGCCTCGCTCCACTGGCCGAGCAGCACCAGCTCCGGGGCCAACGGGAGGTCGGCCGCCTCCAGGGCGCGCCCCACGCCCTCCCGGCGACGCTGGGTCGACCAGTGCCGCTCGGGCCCGCTGACGTGGGCAAAGCGTTTCCGCCCCGACGCCACGAGGTGCTCGGTGGCCAGCGCGGCGCCCTGGACGTCGTCGTAGGTGAGGGACAGGTCCTCCGGGTCGTCGGACTGCACCAGGACGTAGACGACGGGGATCGGCAGGCGGCCCAGCGACGGCCGGGGGTCGGGCCGGCGACCCGTCACCACCAGCCCGTCCACCCGGCGGTTCAGCAGCTCCTGCACGTAGTGCCGCTCGCGCAGCGGGTCGCCCCGGCCGTCGCACAGCAGGGTCGACATCCGGCCGGCGCCCAGCGCGTCCTCGATGCCGACCATCACGGGGGTGGTGAAGCGGCCGAAGCTGTCGCTGGTGAGGATGCCGACCGTGTAGGTCCGGCCCTCCAGCAGGCTCTTGGCGAGGTGGTTGGGCCGGAACCCCAGCTCCTCGGCCGCCGCCGCCACCCGGTCCCGGGTGGCCGCCCGCAGCTGCCCGGTGCCGTTCAGCGCCTTCGACACCGTCCCGGGGGAGACCCCCGCGCGAGCGGCGACGTCGCGCACCGTCGGCGGGGCTGACCGCGACCGCATGGGTGGACCTCCGGGCGTCGAGGCTCCCGGCGGTGACCCGGGTGGGACACCGCGGAGAAACCGTGCTCCCGCTCTTGACCCGAGCGGAAGCGGAACACTAGCATCCGGCACGGAAAACCATTTCCGCACGTTCCGCGCCCCGTGGCGCGTCGAGGGCGAGGGAGCCGGATGACGATGCGAGACCCCAGGTGGAAGATCGGTGCACTGCTGAGCGCCGTGGCGATGATGGCCGCCGCGTGCAGCGGCGGAGGTGGCGGTGGCGACACCGGTGGTGAGGGCGGGAGCGACGCGGCCCCGACGGGCACCATCACCGTCTGGGCCCGCGACTCGCAGCAGGTGTTCATGAGCAAGCTGGTCGACCTGTACAACAAGAACCACGCGGTGCAGGCGAAGGTCACCGTCATCCCGGCTGCCAGCTTCGTGCAGAAGCTGGGGACGGCGGCCTCCTCGGGCAGCGGGCCGGACGTGGCCTCCATCGACCTCGTCTACGCGCCCTACTTCGCCTCGGCCGGCGCGCTGGAGGACATCACGGAGCTGTCCGACGCGCTGCCCTACAAGGACGCGCTGAGCCCCTCCCACCGTGCGCTCTCCACCTGGGAGGGCGCCACCTACGCCCTGCCCTTCACCGCGGAGGCGTCGGCGCTCTACTACAACAAGGACCTCTTCGAGAAGGCCGGCCTCGACCCGGAGAAGCCGCCGACCACCTACGCGGAGATCCGCGAGGCGGCGCAGAAGATCCGCGCCCTCGGCAAGGACTACTACGGCTTCACGTTCGCCGGCGCGTGCGGCGGCTGCAACGTCTTCGAGCTCACCCCGCACGTCTGGGCCAGCGGCGGGGACGTCCTGTCCGCCGACGGGAAGACGGCCTCGCTGGACTCACCGCAGATGACGGCGGCCCTGCAGCTCTACCGGGACATGTGGACCGACGGCTCGATCCCGAGCGCGGCCAAGAACGACGCCGGGACCCAGCAGGTCCCGCTGTTCACCAGCGGCAAGCTGGGCATGACGCCGCTCGGCGCCTTCGCGATCCCGACGATCGAGCAGGCCAAGATCAACTTCGGGGTCACCCCGCTGCCCGGCCAGGACGGCGGCACGGGATCCTTCGCCGGTGGCGACGTGATCTCGGTCATGACCGGGACCAAGAACCAGGCGGGTGCCCAGGACTTCGTGAGGTGGGCGACGGACTCCGAGGCCCAGGACTTCCTCGCCCACAACGGCAGCGTGCCCGTCCGGACCGACCTCGTCGGCACCATCTACGCGCCCCAGGGCGAGCCCTACAAGGTGTTCGGTGACCTGATGGGCATCGGCAAGACGCCCTACAGCGTCGTCGAGAACCCGATCTTCAACGACAACAACGGGCCCTGGATCAAGATGATCAACGACGCCACGTTCGGCGGCGACATCGCCGGCGCCCAGGCCGCGGGCCAGCAGGCGGCGCAGGCGCTGATCGACGACGCGGGCTGACGCACCTCCCCTCGTCAGCCCCCGCTCCTGGTCCGCACCGCCCCCGTCCGGCCGGCCACCGCCGGTCGGACGGGGGGTGCCCCCGATCCGACCCGTCGACTGGAGAACGCGATGACCTCCCTGGCTCCCGGCCGTGCCCTGCGGTCCGCCGACGCGCCGACGCCGCCCCGCTCGGGCCGCCGGCGCGGCAGCACGGCTCGACGCCGGTCCCTGCTGGGCCTGGCCATGGCCGCCCCGGCGCTGGTGCTGGTGACGGTGTTCTTCCTCGTCCCGCTGGTGCTGACCTTCTGGATGTCCCTGCACAACTGGCCGCTGCTGGGCCGTGCCCGGTTCGTCGGGCTCGACAACTACACGCGCGCCCTCGGCGACGACAACTTCCTGCGTGCGCTGAGGTTCACGCTGCTCTACACCGTGGTGATCACGCCGCTGCTGCTGGTGCTGGGGCTGTTCCTGGCCCTGCTGGTCCGCCGGCCCGTCCGCGGGGCGCGGTTCTTCCAGTCCGTCTTCTTCATGCCGGTCTGCATCGGTCTGGCCTCGGGCTCGTTCCTCTGGCTCTACCTCGGCCAGTCCCAGATCGGCCCGCTGTTCGACCTGCTGCGCCGTGCCGGGGTGGTGGACAGCGAGGACAACCTCTTCGCCGGGGGCGGGACCGCGCTGGCCCTCGTCATCGCGATGGTCACCTGGAAGGTCGTCGGTCTGCAGATGCTCCTGCTGCTCTCGGGCCTGCAGTCGATCCCGGACGACGTGGTCGAGGCCGCCCGGATCGACGGCGCCGGCGGCTGGCAGCTGTTCCGCTCGATCACCCTGCCGCTGCTGCGGCCGACGCTCGCCCTGGTGCTGGTGTTCTCGGTCGCCGGCTCCCTGCTGGCCTTCGACCAGTTCTTCATCATGACCGGCGGCGGGCCGTCGAACTCCACCATCACCGCCGTCTACCAGATCTACCGGATCAGCTTCACCAGCTTCCGGCTGGGCTACGGCGCCGCCCTCTCGGTGCTGCTGATGGTCATCCTCGCCGCGGTCAGCGCGGTGCAGATGCTCCTGCTGCGCAACACCGACCACAACTGAGCACCGCTCGACGACGCGAGGAGACGCCATGCGCACGATGATCGGGGACGTCCGTTCCACGGTGCCCCGGCTGGTCTGGTGGGTGATCTGCCTGGCCCTGACGGTGATGTTCCTGTACCCGCTGTTCGTGATGCTCTCGATGGCCTTCAAGGGCCCGACCGAGGCCGGGCTGATCCCGCCGACCCTGTTCCCGCACGACCTGAGCCTGGCCAACTTCCGGCGGCTCGGCAGCGTGCAGGGGCTCAACGTGTTCGGCAACGTGCTCAACAGCGTCGCCGTGACCCTCGGGGCGACGGCCGGCACCATCGTGCTCAGCACCCTCGCGGGGTACGCCTTCGCCCGCGCCCGCTTCCCCGGCAGCGGCGTGCTGTTCTTCCTCGCCCTGGCCACCTTCATGATCCCGTTCCAGGCGGTGATCACGCCGCTGTTCAAGGTGATGCAGACGCTGCACCTCAACAACTCCCTGCTGGGGCTGACGATCGTCTACATCACGTTCAACCTGCCGTTCGGGCTGTTCATCATGCGCAACTCGTTCGCCGCCCTGCCCGCCAGCCTCGAGGAGGCGGCGCTGGTCGACGGCTGCGGGATCCTCGGCGCCCTCCGGAGCGTGCTGCTGCCGGTCGTCATGCCGGGGGTGATCACCACGGCGCTGCTGACCTTCTTCGCCAGCTGGAACGAGTTCTTCGCCGCCCTGATCCTGATCACCGAGCAGGACAAGTTCACCCTGCCCGTGACCCTGACGCTCGTCTCCAGCGGCCAGTTCGGCACGGTCAACTGGGGCTCGCTGCAGGCCGGTGTCGCCCTGACGATCATCCCGTGCATCGTGGTCTACGTGCTCCTGCAGCGCTACTACGTGAGCGGCATGCTCAGCGGCGCCCTCAAGTGACCAGCAGCCCGACCGGCACCGACGGTGCCACCCGCACCACCCACCGCACTCCCGAGAGGACCTCCATGATCGAGACCGGCCGCCGCAGTGCGGGCCCGATCCGCCTGACCGACGCCAGCGCCGTGCGCCTGCGCCCCGCCACCGGGGCGCTGATCACCGGGGGGTTCTGGGCGGGCCGCCGCGCGGTCAACCGCGACGTCTGCGTCCCGGAGGGCTGGGACCGGCTGCACGAGGCCGGCAACTTCCACAACCTCGAGCTGGCCGCGGCCCGGGTCACCGGGGACTACGTCAACGACCTCCCCTTCCTCGACTCGGACCTCTACAAGTGGCTGGAGGCGGTGGCCTGGACCCTCGACGACCCCGACCTCGGGTCGGGACCGGCAGACCAGCTGCTCCGCCGGCTCGCCGAGAGCACCGAGCTGCTGGGCGCCGTGCAGCAGGAGGACGGCTACCTCAACTCCCACTTCCAGGTGCGCTTCCCCGGCGAGCGGTTCGTCCAGCTGCCCTGGGGGCACGAGCTGTACTGCGCCGGCCACCTCATCCAGGCCGCCGTCGCCCTGCACCGCAGCACCGGCGAGGACGGCCTGCTGGCCATCGGCCGTCGCGTCGCTGACCTCGCCGTCCGCGCCTTCGGCACCGGTCCGGGCCAGGTCGACGGCGTCTGCGGGCACCCGGAGATCGAGACGGCGCTGGTCGAGCTGTACCGGGAGACCGGCGAGCGCTCCTACCTCGACCTGGCCGTCTACTTCGTCGACCGTCGTGGGCACGGCCTGCTGGGCGACGGCCGGTTCGGGCGGCACTACTGGCAGGACCACACCCCGGTGCGGGACACCCTGACGGCCGAGGGGCACTCGGTGCGGCAGCTCTACCTGCTGGCCGGGGTGGCTGACGTCTACGTCGAGACCGGGGACGCCACGCTGCTCGCCGCCGTCGAGCGCGTGTGGTCGGAGATGGTCGCCACCAAGACCTACCTGACCGGCGGCATCGGGTCCCACCACCGCGACGAGGCCTTCGGCGACCCGTACGAGCTGCCGAACGAGCGCAGCTACTGCGAGACCTGCGCTGCCATCGCCTCGATCCACCTGAGCTGGCGGATGCTGATGATCACCGGCGAGGCCAAGTACGCCGACCTGCTGGAGCGGACGCTGTACAACGGCTTCCTGGCCGGGCTGTCGCTGGACGGCAAGCGCTACATCTACGCCAACCCGCTGCAGGTCCGCGACGGCCACGTCGCCAGCGGCGACGACGGCGACTACGTCCGGGTGCCCTGGTTCCGCTGCGCCTGCTGCCCGCCGAACGTCATGCGGCTGCTCGCCTCGCTGGAGCACTACGTGCTGCTGTCCGACGAGGGCTCCCTGGCCCTGCACCAGTTCATGACCGGCACCTACTCCGCCGAGGTCGCGGGCGGGGAGGCGCGGCTGGCCGTCACCACGGACTACCCCTGGGACGGCGCGGTCCGGATCCGGGTGGAGGACGGGCCGGACGCCCCCTGGACCCTCGCCCTCCGGGTGCCCGGCTGGGCGGAGGGCGCCGGCCTGACGGTCAACGGCACGGCGGTCGGGGGCGGCGCCCTCGACGGCTGGTGGCGCGTCGAGCGGTCCTGGGCGGCCGGCGACGAGGTGCTGCTCACCCTGCCGCTGGAGCCGCGGCTGACCGCCGCCGACCCACGCCTCGACGTCGACCGCGGGTGCGTCGCGCTCGAGCGGGGGCCGCTCGTCTACTGCCTCGAGGGCGTCGACCACGACGGGCACCGCCTGGACGACCTCGTCCTGGCCGCCGACCAGCCCCTGGTCAGCGCCGCCGAGGACGGCGAGCTCGGACCCGTCGTGGTGGTCCGGGCGACCGGCGCCGTGCGCGGCCGGCCCGCCGCGGCCTGGTGGCCCTACGGCAGCGCGGCGGCGGTGGCGGCCCCGGCCGCGGAGCCCGCGGCCCTCACCGCCGTGCCCTACTTCACCTGGGGCAACCGTGCCGAGGGGGCCATGCGCGTCTGGGTGCCGAGCGCCTGAGCCCGCGGCTCAGCCCAGCCGGACCTCGGCGGTGCCCCAGGCGCCCAGCGCGGCCTCGGCGGTGGCGCCGGCGGCCGCCGCGAGGGCCACGGACCGGCGCTCGGGCGTGAGGTTGGCCAGCAGGACGAGGGTGCCGCCCCCGTCGTCGACGGCGAGGGCCGCCAGCCCGTCCGGAAGCGACGTCGCCCGCAGGGTCCGGCCGCGCAGCCCGGCCACCCGGGTCAGGACGGCGGCGACGGGTCGCGGCCGGCCGCCCCCGTCCAGCAGCCCGCGCGGTCCAGCGGTCTCGAGGTAGGTGAGTCCGGCGACCCCGGGCACGGCCAGGGCGGCGACGCTGGCCAACGTCCAGGCGGCCGCCAACCCGGTGTCCAGCAGCGGGTCGACGGCGCGGGCGGCCTCGGTGGCGGGGTCGGGGCGGGGGCCGGTGGCGACCGCGTTGAACCGGCGGGTCAGGGTGACGGGGCCGACGTGCAGCGGACGCCCGCCCGCGATCCGCACGGCGTTCTCGACGACGGTGCGCTGGGTGGCCAGGCTGTCGACGACGTGCGGCACCTCGCTGGCGTGCATCTGCGGGGTCAGGCTGAAGGTGAGGGCCGAGGCGTCGGCGGGCAGGTCGGCCTGCCGCCGGTTCAGCTCGGTGAAGTGCGCACGGGTGCCGCCGAGGAGCACGGCGGCCAGCGCCTGCCGGCGGGCCTCGTCCTGCAGCGCGGCCCACAGCGGGGGCGTGCTCACGTGCCCCTCGACGTCGAAGGCCGCCAGCCTCAGCACCGGGTGCCCGGCGAGGCCGCGGACGGCGCGTCGCGCCGCCTCCGGGTCGGCCGTCACGACCCGCACGTCGAGACCTGCGCCGAGGGCCGAGGCCTGTCGGCCGGCCTCCGCCAGCAGGGCGGACCACCCCTCCTCGGGGCCGGTCAGCTCGACCAGCACCGCCTCGACGCCCTCGACCACCAGCGGTGCGGCCGGCGCCGGGTGCAGGGCCGCGCCGAGGCTCAGCGGCGGCACGGTGCCGACCGCGGTGCCGCCCACCCGGACGACGTCGGTGTCGCGGGCGGGTGGGGTGGAGGAGTGGCCCGAGGCGTCCAGCCGCACCGTCTGCTCGACGCGGTCACCCACCGCCAGCGCCACGGGGAACGGCCGCGTCAGCGGCGTGGAGTAGGTCTTGAACGACGCGTCGGTCCAGTTGCGCTGGTCCTCGGTCTCGAAGACGTCGCCCGCGAACCCCAGCCGGGCGGTGACGCCGCCGGCCGTCCAGGCGAAGCCGGCCACGTCGACGAAGGGCTGGTGGGGGCGGATGGGCACCGGCCAGCGCGCGTCCTCGACCCGTCCGTCGCCGTGCCGGACCTGCACGGCGGAGCCGGCGCACGCCGCCGGGTGCAGCACCACGAGCCCCACCCGGTTCCGCCGGAAGGCCGACCGGGCCTCGCCCACGAAGCCGACCACCAGGCTGCCGTCCTCCAGGGTGACCGTCAGCTCTCCGGCGTACTCGACGCCCTCGGCCTCGAAGCCGAGCGACCGCCGCAGCGCCACGCCCCGGCCCCCGTCCCCTGGGCCGCCCCCGTCCCCCGAGCCGCCCCCGTCCCCTGAGCCTGTCGAAGGGCTCACGGTCGACGCCAGCACCCGCACCGGGACCGTGTTCCAGTCGGCGTCACGGACCACGGGCCGCACCGCGCGCAGCAGGAGCACCCCGTCGAACCGGACGTCGGCGACCTCGTCGCCGCGGACCTGCAGCGTCCAGCGCCCGTGCCGCAGGTCGGCCACCGGTCCACCGCTCCGCGCCGCGACGACGTCGACGGTGCTCACGCGCCCGCCTCCACCGTCGCCAGCAGGCGGGCCCCGGCGCTGTCCATGTGCGCGCTCATGGCCGCGGCGGCCGCCACGGGGTCGCGCCCCTCGAGCGCGGTGAGGACGTCGGCGTGCTCGGTGCAGGTGACCGCGACGTGCTCGGCATCGCTGACCGCCCGTTCGACCCACACCCGGATCAGCGACCGGACGCTCTGCAGCATCTGGTCCAGCAGCACGTTGCCCGTCTGCTCGGCGAGCTCCTGGTGGAACCGCAGGTCGGCGGCGGCGAACGCCTCGAAGTCGGACGCGGCCGCGCGCATGGCCGCGAGGTGGCCCGCCAGGGCGGTCAGGCCCGCCTCGTCGGCCGCCGTGGCGGCCAGCCGGGCTGCCTGGACCTCGAGGCCGTGCCGGACCTGGACCAGCTCGCGCGTCTTCGGCTCGCCCAGCAACATCCCCCAGGACAGCGTCTGCGGGAGCAGCTCCGAGGTGCTGCTGCGCAGGTACGTGCCGGAGCCGGGGCGCACCTCGACCACGCCGAGCACCTCGAGCGCGGCCAGCGCCTCGCGCACCGCGGACCGGCCCACGGCGAACGTCTCGGCCAGCCGCCGTTCCGGAGGGAGCCGCGAGCCCGGCGCCACGGTGCCGGACGTGAAGTGGTCGAGCAGCCGGCGCGTCACCTCCGTCACCACCGAGGTGCTGGCGATGCTCCCGCCGAGGCTCGCTGCGGCCGGGTCGGTGGGCGGGGGGAGGGGCACACGCGCAGCCTAGGGTCCACGCCGCGCTCCCAGCAACGACCGGGCAACCGGTTGACCAAAATTGGTCAACCGGTTGACAGGTCGACGCCGGAGCGGCAGGCTCGGGACCCGTGAGCACCGGCCTCGGCACCTACGCCTACTTCTGGCAGTGGCACCCGTCCGCCGCGAGCCCCCTGAGCCTCGAGGCGATGCTGGAGCGGACCGCGGACGCGGGCGTCGACCGCTTCCAGATCTGCGACTACCCCGAGCTCGAGCGGTGGGACGCCGCCCGGCTGGACGCCGTGCGGGTGACGGCCGAGGGCCTAGGTGTCGCGCTCGAGCTCGGCACCCGGGGGATCGGCGGGCTGCACCTCACCCGGTACCTCCACCTCGCGGAGCGGCTCGGCGTCTCCCTGGTCCGCAGCATGCTCAACGCCGGTGACCACCGGCCCACCCGCGACGAGGCCGTCCGGCTGCTCACCGCGGCGGTGCCCGCCTACGCGGCCGGCGGCGTGACCCTGGCCCTGGAGACCTACGAGCAGGTGCCGGTCGCGACCCTCGTCGACGTCGTGGAGGTGGTCGGCTCCCCGGCGCTGGGCATCTGCCTCGACCCGGCCAACTGCGTCGCCGCCCTGGAGCTGCCGATGGACACCGTGCGGCGGACCGCGGCCCACGTCAAGAACCTGCACGTCAAGGACTTCCACTTCACCCGCCAGGACGGCTGGGTGGGGTTCAGCCTCGTGGGCTGCCCGCTCGGCGAGGGCCTCCTGCCCTACGCCGAGATGGTCGCCCTCGTCGACCCCGACGCCCGCGGCATCAGCCGCATCGTCGAGCACTGGCTGCCCTGGCAGGGCGACAGCGCCACCACCATCGCGCTCGAGCAGCGCTGGACCGAGCACAACCTTTCCTACCTGAGGAGCACGCAGTCGTGAGCACCGACGTCACCACCCAGCCCCGGACCACCGCCCCCTTGACCATCGCGGTCGTCGGAGCCGGCGGGAAGATGGGCATGCGGGTCTCCAACAACCTGCAGCGCAGCGAGCACACCGTCCACTACAGCGAGAACTCGCCGGCCGGCCGGCAGCGGACGACCGACGCCGGCCGCACCGTGACCGACACCGCGGTGGCCGTCGCGGACGCCGACGTGGTCATCCTCGCGGTGCCCGACGTCGCCCTGGCGCCCGTCTCCGCCGAGGTGGTGCCCCAGCTCAAGACCGGGGCCGTCGTGCTGACGCTGGACCCGGCCGCCGCCTACGCCAACCTGCTGTTCCGCCGGGCCGACGTCGAGTACGCCGTCGCGCACCCCTGCCACCCGTCGGTCTTCCTGCAGCGCAAGACCGAGGCGGAGCTCGCGGACACCTTCGGCGGGATCGCCGCCCCGCAGGAGGTGGTCGCGGCCTTCGAGTCCGACGACCTCGCCAAGCGGGCGGTGGCCGAGGAGGTCATCACGCTCATGTACGCCCCGGTGCTCTCGGTGCACTGGGTGACCGTCAAGCAGCTGGCCTACCTCGAGCCGACGCTGGTCGAGGTCGTCGCCTGCATGGTCGGCGCCCTGCTCAACGAGGCCCTCCAGGAGACGATCCACACCGTGGGCGTCCCCGAGCCCGCGGCCCGCGCGATGTTGATGGGCCACGTGCAGGTCGCGCTGGCCAACGGCCTGCGGGGGGACAACCCCTTCTCCGACGCCTGCCTGATCGCGATGGACTACGGCCGCGACAAGATCGTCAAGGAGGACTGGAAGTCGATCTTCGCCGACGACGAGCTGGACCACGTGCTCAAGCAGATGCTCCACCTCGACGCGATCGAGCGCTGAGGCCGGGGACGGGGCGGGAGCGGCGATGAGCGGACGGCTCGAGGGCAAGACGGCCCTGGTCACGGGGGCCGGCTCCGGCATCGGCCGGGGCGTGGCGGAGCGCTTCCTCGCCGAGGGGGCCCGGGTGGTGGTGACGGACCGGGACGTCGTCGCAGCGCGGGGCGTCACCGAGGGCCGGGAGGGCGCGCTCGCCGTGGCGCTCGACGTGGCCGACGAGGCGAGCGTGGTGGCCGGCTTCGCCGCCGCCGCCGAGGCCGGGTTCACGCCGGACGTCGTGGTGGCCAACGCCGGCGTCCAGCTGTTCGGGCGGGACGCCCAGGTCGCCGACCTCGACCTCGAGGTGTGGCAGCAGACCATCGCGGTCAACCTCACCGGCACCTTCTTGACCCTCAAGCACGCGGTCCGGGCGCTGCTCGCCGGCTCGGGTGGGTCCATCGTCCTCACCGGCTCGCCCACCGGCCTGAACGGTGAGGGCCAGGACTTCACGGCCTACTCCAGCTCCAAGGCCGGCATGCACGGGATGGCCCGCGCCGTCGCCAAGGCCTACGCCGGCCGCGGCATCCGGGTGAACACCGTGGTGCCGGGCTACACGGAGACGCCGCTCGTCTCCGCGATCAGCGGGAACGCGGAGGACCGGGCGGCGATCATCTCCCGCATCCCGCTCGGCCGGCCGGGCACCGCGGCCGACGTCGAGGGGATCATGGTCTACCTCGCCAGCGACGAGTCCGGCTACGCGACCGGGGCGATCTTCCGCGTCGACGGCGGGATGACCACGCTCTAGGTCAGCTGCGGGCGTGGTCGGCGAGCACCTCCGCGACCACGCCCCGGTTGCCAGCCGCGTCGGTCGCGTCGCCGGCCAGCACGATCAGCGCCTTCCACAGGGCCCAGCCCCGAGCCCGCGCCCAGGTGGCGTCGTCCAGCCCGACACCCGCGCGGAAGGCGGCGCGGGCCTCGTCGCGGAGCAGGGTCCAGGTGACGACCAGGTCGCAGGCGGGGTCGCCGACGCCGCACGTCCCGAAGTCGAGGACGGCCGACAGCACGCCCTCGTCGTCCAGCAGCAGGTTGCCGACGGCGACGTCCCCGTGGAACCAGACCGGCGGACCCGTCCAGGACGACGCCAGGGCGCTGGCCCACACCGCGCGGCAGGCGTCGCCGTCGACGGTGGCGCCCAGGCTGTCCAGGGCCGCGCGCACCTCGGCGTCGTAGAAGGCCGGAGGGCCACCGCGGTGGAAGCAGTGCGCGCCGGGGGCCGGGCCCTCCGCCGGGTCGAGCGCGCGCAGCGCCCTCAGGAAGGCGGCCAGGTCGCGCGCGAAGGTGACGGGGTCGGCCGGCGACGTGCCCAGCACGGGACGGCCGGGGATCCACCGGCGCACCGACCACGACCAGGGGTAGCCCGCCCCCGGGCGGCCGGTGGCGACCGGCTCCGGCACCCGCAGCGGGAGCCCGGGCGCCAGGCGGCGCAGCCACCGGTCCTCCTTCGCGACGGCGGCCGCGTAGCCCGCGGCGCTGGGCAGCCGGACGAGCAGGTCGTCGCCGAGCCGGTAGGTCCGGTTGTCCCAGCCGTCCGCTGGCACCGGGCGCACGGGGAGCCCGGCCCACCGGGGGAACTGCTGGGCGAGGAGACGCTGGACGAGCTCCACGGTGATGCCGCCGCGGCCGTCCGGACCCACGGCGTCGGGCAGGGGGCGCGGCACGGGGTCACCCTGCCGGAGGGGCGCGACCGGATCAACCGCATTCGGAACAGCCGGTGCGGCCGGACGCGACGAGCCGTAGCCTCGGCGCCACACACGTCCGGCGAGCAGCAGGAGGAGCCCATGACCGAGCCCGACGACCTGGACCTGACGGTCCCGCCGAGCGGCACCGGCTGCGTCGAGTGCCTCGACGCCGGGGGCTGGTGGGTGCACCTGCGGCGTTGCGCCTCGTGCGGGCACATCGGCTGCTGCGACACCTCGCCCGCGCAGCACGCCACCGCGCACGCGAGCGCCACGGGGCACGACCTCATCCGCAGCTTCGAGCCCGGCGAGACCTGGTTCTACCGCTACGGCGACGAGGCCTTCTTCGCCTCCGGGCCAGACCTCGCGCCCCCGGAGCACCACCCGGTCGACCAGCCGGTGCCGGGTCCCGTCGGCGCGGTGCCGGCCGACTGGCGCGACCACGTCCACTGAGGCCCTTCAGCGCTCCGGCAGGGCGCTCAGCCAGTCCGTCGTCCGCCGGAGGGCGGTGAGGTCCAGCTGGTGCCCTCCGGGGTGGGGCACGTCGGTCACCACGGCGCCCCGTGCCCGGAGCTGGTCCTCGAGGAGCTCGGTGCGGGCCCGCGGGATCATCGGGTCGCGGGCGCCGTTGGACACCAGCACCGGGAGGCCGGAGAGCTCCACCGCGGGCGGCGCGCCGTAGGGCACCATCGCGGCGAACAGCGCCGCGCCCCGCAGCAGGCCGGGGTGGCGCAGCAGCAGGGCCGAGGCGATGTTGGCGCCGTTGGAGAAGCCCACGGCGACCAGGCCCCGGTCGGCCAGGCCGTGCGCCGCCGAGGCCGCCTCGACGAAGCGGGCCAGCTCGTCCGCCCGTGCCGAGAGGTCGTCCTCGTCGAAGACGCCCTCCCGCAGCCGCCGGAAGAAGCGCGGCATCCCCTGCTCGAGGACCGTGCCCCGCGGCGAGAGGACCGCAGCGCCGGGGGAGAGCACCTCCCGTAGCCCGAGGAGGTCGTGCTCGTCGCCGCCGGTGCCGTGCAGCAGCAGCAGCGCCGGCCCGCCGTTGCCGGGTTCCGCGGGGAGGGCGACGTGGGGGCGGGCGAGCGGGTCGGTCACCACCTCAGGCCGCCGGCTCCGCGGGCTGCGGGGGCAGCCGCAGGGGTGGGAGCGCCGCCGCGATCTGCTCACGGCTCGGCTCGAGCCACGGGGGCAGCTTGAGGTGCCGGCCGAGCTCCAGCAGCGGTTCGTCGGTGGCGAAGCCGGGCGCGTCGGTGGCGATCTCGAAGAGCACCCCGCCCGGCTCGCGGAAGTAGATGGACTTGAAGTACTGGCGGTCGAGGATCTGGGTGACGCGGACCCCGCGGCCCAGCAGCTCGCCCTGCCACTGCGTCATGGTCGCGAGGTCGGGGGCGCGGAAGGCGACGTGGTGGACCGTTCCGCCGGCCTGCCGACCCCGCTCCCGGACGCCCGCCAGGACGTCGACGAGGCCGCCGGCGCCGCGGTCCGGCATCCCGAAGCGCACCCGGTCCCCGTCCTCCGCCTCCACGCTCAGCCCCAGCAGCTCGGTGAGCATCCCGGCCGAGGGGTCCAGCTGCTGCTCCGACAAGGTCACCGCGTGCAGGCCGCGGACCGCGTGCCCGGACGGGATGTCGGCGACGCCGTCCCAGCCGGAGCGGTGGTCACCGTCCGCGGCGACCAGCTCGACCACCATCCCGTCGGGGTCGCGGAAGCTGAGCACCTCCTCGGTGTCGCGGCTGACGGGGGCGTCCGCGTCGACGCCCAGGCGGCGGAAGCGCTGCTGCCACCAGCCCAGCGAGGCGCCGGGGACGCTGAACGCGGTGGCGGTCATCATCCCGGCGCCGGAGCGGCCGCGCGGCACCCCCGGCCACGGGAAGAAGGTCAGCAGCGTCGAGGGAGACCCCGCCGCGTCGCCGTAGTAGAGGTGGTAGGAGTCGGGCGCGTCGAAGTTGACCGTCTGCTTCACCAGACGCAGGCCGAGCGTCCCGGTGTAGAAGTCGACGTTCGCCTGGGGGTCGCTGGCGATGGCGGTGACGTGGTGGAGTCCACGGGGGCTCACGGTGCTCATGGACGGGAGCCTGGCACACCGCCACCACGTCCGGCTGCCTCCGCTGGGGGGCCGACCCAGGACGTCGCGGTGACCGCTCCCCCCAGCCGGCTTGAGTCCGCCCGGGGGAGGGGCGTACGGTGGCGGAGCCTTCACGGGATGCAGGACACCGAGCGCTCTGGTTGACCAGACGCGGTGGCCGACCGGGAGGCCCCCTCCGACCAACGGGTCCCTGGACGACCAGTCCAGGGCCATCCTGGGCGGCCACGAGGGGAGCACGAACCGGGCCACCGAGCCGGAGTTGACCAGTCGGTCTCTCGCAGGTAACGTAGTCCGAGCCCTGAGGGTGCGGGACGCCGGTCGGAAGACCTGGTGGCCGGCCTCGGGCACCACCACCACCTTGGTCACAAGGTTGCTGTCCGCCCACAGGCGGCAGGAGCCGACGAAGGTCGGTGGGGTCAGCCAGGAAGCCGGATTTGACTCCGGTCCAGCGGATGACTAAAGTAAGTCGAGTTGCCCCAAGCCGGGAATTGAAAAGCCTGGTGCGGTGTGTGAGCGAGTCTTGAGAACTTAACAGCGTGCTTAAAGTCAATGCCAAATATGCACTAATTGAAACCCGTGCCTGGCTTGGTTCTGGTCTGTCCTTCGGGGTGGGTCGGGGTTGGGTTGGGTCGGATTCCTTTGAGATTGATTGTTGATTGACCCAGCTATTGGGTTCTGTCAGTGGTTGAACTCGTTGTTTTTGACGCTGTTGCTGGCTGGCCTTTCGGGGTTGGTTGGTTTTGCGATATTTTTCAACGGAGAGTTTGATCCTGGCTCAGGACGAACGCTGGCGGCGTGCTTAACACATGCAAGTCGAACGGTAAGGCCCCTTCGGGGGTACACGAGTGGCGAACGGGTGAGTAACACGTGAGCAACCTGCCCTTGACTCTGGAATAACAGTTGGAAACAGCTGCTAATACCAGATATTCATCGTCTCCTTCCTGGGGGGTGGTGGAAAGCTCCGGCGGTCAGGGATGGGCTCGCGGCCTATCAGCTTGTTGGTGAGGTAATGGCTCACCAAGGCTTCGACGGGTAGCCGGCCTGAGAGGGCGACCGGCCACACTGGGACTGAGATACGGCCCAGACTCCTACGGGAGGCAGCAGTGGGGAATATTGCACAATGGGCGCAAGCCTGATGCAGCAACGCCGCGTGCGGGATGACGGCCTTCGGGTTGTAAACCGCTTTCAGTAGGGACGAAGGGTGACTGACGGTACCTACAGAAGAAGGACCGGCTAACTACGTGCCAGCAGCCGCGGTGATACGTAGGGTCCGAGCGTTGTCCGGAATTATTGGGCGTAAAGGGCTTGTAGGCGGTTCGTCGCGTCAGAAGTGAAAACTCAGGGCTTAACCCTGAGCCTGCTTTTGATACGGGCGGACTAGAGGGATGCAGGGGAGAACGGAATTCCTGGTGGAGCGGTGGAATGCGCAGATATCAGGAGGAACACCGGTGGCGAAGGCGGTTCTCTGGGCATTACCTGACGCTGAGAAGCGAAAGCGTGGGGAGCAAACAGGCTTAGATACCCTGGTAGTCCACGCCGTAAACGGTGGGCACTAGGTGTGGGGGACATTCCACGTTCTCCGTGCCGCAGCTAACGCATTAAGTGCCCCGCCTGGGGAGTACGGCCGCAAGGCTAAAACTCAAAGGAATTGACGGGGGCCCGCACAAGCGGCGGAGCATGCGGATTAATTCGATGCAACGCGAAGAACCTTACCTGGGTTTGACATATGCCGGAAAGCTGCAGAGATGTAGCCCCCGCAAGGTCGGTATACAGGTGGTGCATGGCTGTCGTCAGCTCGTGTCGTGAGATGTTGGGTTAAGTCCCGCAACGAGCGCAACCCTCGTTCTATGTTGCCAGCACGTAATGGTGGGGACTCATAGGAGACTGCCGGGGTCAACTCGGAGGAAGGTGGGGATGACGTCAAGTCATCATGCCCCTTAAGTCCAGGGCTTCACGCATGCTACAATGGCTGGTACAAAGGGCTGCGATACCGCAAGGTGGAGCGAATCCCAAAAAGCCAGTCTCAGTTCGGATTGGGGTCTGCAACTCGACCCCATGAAGTCGGAGTCGCTAGTAATCGCAGATCAGCAACGCTGCGGTGAATACGTTCCCGGGCCTTGTACACACCGCCCGTCAAGTCATGAAAGTCGGTAACACCCGAAGCCGGTGGCTCAACCCCTTGTGGGAGGGAGCCGTCTAAGGTGGGACTGGCGATTAGGACTAAGTCGTAACAAGGTAGCCGTACCGGAAGGTGCGGCTGGATCACCTCCTTTCTAAGGAGCCATATGGCACACTCAAAAGGTGTGTTCATGTCGGCCGGTTCTACACCGAACGTGTGTAGCCGGTCGGGCGCCGGAATGTGGAACATTGACTATTAAGCTCATCGATCTGATCTTCGTCAGTACAACTTCGTTCCCGGCTTTGCTGGGGGTGGGGAGTGGAACCTCGAGGTGAGGGTGGGTGGGCCTGAGCACGCTGTTAGGTCCTGAGGGTTCGCTCACTTCGGTGGGTGGCTTTCAGTGCGGACCGATGCCGGCTGTCCTTTGGGGGTGGTTGGGTCTGGTTTCCGCCCGTGTGTTGAGAACTTCACAGTGGACGCGAGCATCTTTGTAGTAATTAACAAGCTACTAAGGGCAATCGGTGGATGCCTAGGCACCAAGAGCCGATGAAGGACGTTGTAACCTGCGATAAGCCCCGGGGAGCTGGTAAACGAGCTTCGATCCGGGGATCTCCGAATAGGGAAACCTCGAAAGAAACCGGAGTAATGTCCGGCGACCTCTGCCTGAATATATAGGGCAGTAGGAGGGAACGTGGGGAAGTGAAACATCTCAGTACCCACAGGAAAAGAAAACAACAGTGATTCCGTCAGTAGTGGCGAGCGAACGCGGAAGAGGCCAAACCAGGTGCGTGTGATAGCTGACAGGCGTTGCGCATGTGGTGTTGTGGGGCCGTTCGGGTTGTGCTGTCAAGCAGCCGAGCAGTAAGAAATGATCGTTGAAGTCGAAGGACTCTGGGATGGTCCGGCATAGAAGGTAACACCCCTGTAGACGTAAGACGATCACTGCTGAGCGTTACCCCAAGTAGCACCGAACCCCTGAAATTCGGTGTGAATCTGGCAGGACCACCTGCTAAGCCTAAATACTCCTTGGTGACCGATAGCGGACAAGTACCGTGAGGGAAAGGTGAAAAGTACCCCGGGAGGGGAGTGAAATAGTACCTGAAACCGATTGCCTACAATCCGTCGGAGCAAACACGCTTGCGTGGATGTGACGGCGTGCCTTTTGAAGAATGAGCCTGCGAGTTAGTGGTACGTGGCGAGGTTAACCCGTGTGGGGAAGCCGTAGCGAAAGCGAGTCCGAATAGGGCGATTGAGTCGCGTGCTCTAGACCCGAAGCGGAGTGATCTATCCATGGCCAGGGTGAAGCGACGGTAAGACGTCGTGGAGGCCCGAACCCACCAGGGTTGAAAACCTGGGGGATGAGCTGTGGATAGGGGTGAAAGGCCAATCAAACTCCGTGATAGCTGGTTCTCCCCGAAATGCATATAGGTGCAGCGTCGCGTGTTTCTTGCCGGAGGTAGAGCACTGGATAGTCTAGGGGGCCCACAAGCTTACCGAAATTAGCCAAACTCCGAATGCCGGTAAGTGAGAGCGCGGCAGTGAGACTGCGGGCGATAAGGTTCGTAGTCGAGAGGGAAACAGCCCAGAACACCAGCTAAGGCCCCTAAGCGGTTGCTAAGTGGAAAAGGATGTGGAGCTGCGCAGACAACCAGGAGGTTGGCTTGGAAGCAGCCACCCTTGAAAGAGTGCGTAATAGCTCACTGGTCAAGTGGTTCTGCGCCGACAATTTAGCGGGGCTCAAGCAATCCGCCGAAGCTGTGTCATTCACATGTTAACTCGGCCCCTTGTGGGTCCAGGTGTGTGGATGGGTAGGGGAGCGTCGTGTGCGCGATGAAGCGGCGGAGTGATCCAGCCGTGGAGAGCACACGAGTGAGAATGCAGGCATGAGTAGCGAATGAGGAGTGAGAAACTCCTCCACCGAAAGACCAAGGGTTCCAGGGTCAAGCTAATCTGCCCTGGGTAAGTCGGGACCTAAGGCGAGGCCGACAGGCGTAGTCGATGGACAACGGGTTGATATTCCCGTACCGGCGCTGCAACGATCATGCCGAATCGAGTGATGCTAAGCACGCGAGCTGCCGGCGACCTTCGGGTCAATGGTCAGTGAGTCTGTGACCCGATCTTGTAGTAGGCAAGCTGCGGAGTGACGCAGGAAGGTAGCCCATCCCGGGCGATGGTAGTCCCGGGCTAAGTGCGTAGGGCGAGGTGTAGGTAAATCCGCACCTCTTGTGCCTGAGACATGACGGCTGGTCCACTTACGGGTGGGCGAGTGGGTGATCCTATGCTGCCTAGAAAACCTTCGTGAGCGAGTTGTTGAGCCGCCCGTACCCTAAACCGACACAGGTGGTCAGGTAGAGAATACCAAGGTGATCGAGATAACCATGGTTAAGGAACTCGGCAAAATGCCCCCGTAACTTCGGGATAAGGGGGGCCGACCATGTTGACGGATTTACTCCGGAAGGCGTGGGAGGCCGCAGAGACCAGGCCCAAGCGACTGTTTACTAAAAACACAGGTCCGTGCCAAGTCGCAAGACGATGTATACGGACTGACGCCTGCCCGGTGCTGGAACGTTAAGGGGAAGGGTTAGCTGAAAGGCGAAGCTCTGAACTTAAGCGCCAGTAAACGGCGGTGGTAACTATAACCATCCTAAGGTAGCGAAATTCCTTGTCGGGTAAGTTCCGACCTGCACGAATGGCGTAACGACTTGGGCGCTGTCTCGACCATGGACTCGGCGAAATTGCACTACGAGTAAAGATGCTCGTTACGCGCAGCAGGACGGAAAGACCCCGGGACCTTTACTATAGTTTGGTATTGGTGTTCGGTACAGCTTGTGTAGGATAGGTGGGAGACTGTGAAGCGGCCACGCCAGTGGTTGTGGAGTCATCGTTGAAATACCACTCTGGCTGTTCTGGATATCTAACCTAGGTCCATTATCTGGATCAGGAACAGTGCCTGATGGGTAGTTTGACTGGGGCGGTCGCCTCCTAAAAGGTAACGGAGGCGCCCAAAGGTTCCCTCAGCCTGGTTGGCAATCAGGTTTCGAGTGTAAGTGCACAAGGGAGCTTGACTGTGAGAGGGACACCTCGAGCAGGGACGAAAGTCGGGACTAGTGATCTGACGGTGGCATGTGGAAGCGCCGTCACTCAACGGATAAAAGGTACCCCGGGGATAACAGGCTGATCTTGCCCGAGCGTCCATAGCGACGGCATGGTTTGGCACCTCGATGTCGGCTCGTCGCATCCTGGGGCTGGAGTCGGTCCCAAGGGTTGGGCTATTCGCCCATTAAAGCGGCACGCGAGCTGGGTTTAGAACGTCGTGAGACAGTTCGGTCCCTATCCGCTGCGCGCGTAGGAGTCTTGAGGAGAGCTGTCCTTAGTACGAGAGGACCGGGACGGACGAACCTCTGGTGTGCCAGTTGTCCTGCCAAGGGCACGGCTGGTTGGCTACGTTCGGAAGTGATAACCGCTGAAAGCATCTAAGCGGGAAGCACGCTCCAAGATGATGGCTCCCACAGGGTAACCTGGTAAGGCCCCCAGCAGATCACTGGGTGATAGGTCGGATGTGGAAGCACAGTAATGTGTGGAGCTGACCGATACTAATAGGCCGAGGGCTTGTTTTCTACAAAGATGCTACGCGTCCACTGTGAGGTTCTCGAGATACGGTCGGGAACCCCTGAGCACCACTCTCATCTCCCCTCTTGCGGGGGTTGGTGGGGGTTGGGTGCGGGGGTTTGCGCAGGTATCTTCATAGAGTTTCGGTGATCACAGCGTTAGGGAAACACCCGGTCCCATTCCGAACCCGGAAGTTAAGCCTTTCAGCGCCGATGGTACTGCACGGGGGACCGTGTGGGAGACTAGGACGTCGCCGGACAACACACTTCAAGCCTGACCCTTTCGGGGGTCGGGCTTGAAGTCTTTCCACGTCCGGCAGGGTCGCGGTCGGCCCCGGCCCGGACGCACGGTGGAGGCGAGCCCCCCTCGATCTGGCGGCGTGCACTTGTTAGGCTCTCTGTATCGATTCAGCCCGACGCCGTCGTCGAGTCTCCGTCTCCGTCCCGGAAGTCCTGCACCCGTGACCAGCCCTCGCACCTCGACCGTGCGCATCATCCTCGCGTCCCGCTTCTACCGGAGCGCCTTCGCGGCCCTGCTGCTGAGCGGCCTGGCCGTCTCGGCGACGCTGCCGCAGCTGACGCTGTTCCTCGTCCGCGACCTCGGTGCGTCCTACACCGTCGCCGGGCTCTACTACGTGACCAACCTGGCGGCGCCCGTCGCCGGCTTCCTCCTCGGGCGGCTGTCCGACCGTCGCGAGGACCGGCTGGGGCTGTTCCGGGTCTGCGCCGTCGTCGGAGCGCTGGGCTGGCTGGCCATGGCGCTCAGCACCGAGGTCTGGATGCCCTTCGTCATCAGCGCCGTGGCCCTCAGCATCTCCGGGGCCTCGATGGCCCAGCTCTTCGCCGCCACCCGCGACGAGCTCAGCCGGCAGCCCACGGGGGCGGACAACCGGATCCTCTCGGCCGTCCGGATGGCCTTCACCGCGGGCTGGGTGCTGGGCCCGGTGCTGGGTAGCTGGCTGGGCAGCGTGGTGGGGCTCCGTCCCCTCCTCGTGGCCACCGCGGTGCTCACGCTGAGCCAGGTGCTGCCCCTCGGTGGGCAGCGGGTGCTGCGCTTCCGGCATCCGGGTCACGAGCTCGCAGGTACCCGCAGCCCGCGTGGGTCCCGGCGCCGGATGGTGCCCCTGCTGGCGTTCACCGGCCTGTGCGTCCTCGCCATGACCGGGGACACCATCAAGTTCGGCTTCCTCCCCCTCTACATGGCCGACGAGCTCGGGGTGCCCGACACCGTGCGGGGCGCCGTCATCGCCATCCAGCCGCTGCTCGAGCTCACCCTCATGCCGTTCCTCGCCCGCTTCGCCGACCGGTACGGGCCGCTGAAGGTGATGGTGTTCGGGCTGGCCCTGGGCGTCGGGGCGAACCTCGCCTTCGCCACCAGCACCGGCGTGGCCGGGCTCTTCCTCGGCCAGCTGCTCGCCGCGGGCCTGTGGGCCGCCCTGGGCGCCCTGGGCGTCTCGATCGCTCAGCACCTGTATCCCGAGGGGGTCGGCACGGCCTCGGGGGTCTTCC
The DNA here is from genome assembly GCF_900105065.1 of Friedmanniella luteola. NCBI lineage: Bacteria > Bacillati > Actinomycetota > Actinomycetes > Propionibacteriales > Nocardioidaceae > Friedmanniella > Friedmanniella luteola. The sequence goes on along the minus strand of NZ_LT629749.1, from coordinate 3,948,840 downwards.
TCAGCTCGATGACGCTGGGCGCCGCCACCGGCGGCCTCATCGGCGGCTTCGGCGTCGCCCGGCTCGGTCTGCCCGAGGTCTTCTACGTGCCGGCGGTGCTGTCGGCGATCGCCCTGGTGGGGCTCGTCGTGCTCGAGCGTCGGCTGCGGGTGAGGGAGCCGCTCGCCGTCCCCGAACCCGTGGCCAGCGGTCGGCGCTGACCGCGGGCGTCACGACAGGGCTGCGCCACCTCCGCTCCTGACCCCGGACGCGCGTCGACCCGGCTCGGATGAGCCGGGTCGACACCGTCAGATCACGCGGGGCAGGAGACCCTCGGTCAGCGCTCCACGACGACGTGCTCGTTGGGCACGGTGTGCGTCATGCGGAGACCGCTGACGTCCCGCACGCCGTTCTTGCCCAGATTGGCCAGCCGGTCCAGCTCGTCCTCGGACAGGGTCTGGGTCTGCAGCGGCTCGAGCATCCTGACGTCGTCCGGGGTGATCCCGAGACCCTCGCCGACCCGCAGGCCCAGTTCGTCGTCCACCATCAGGAAGTGCCAGACCATCCGCTCCTGCACCGGCCGGGCGGCCTGCCCGATGAGGTGGACGAAGTTGGCGACCAGGTCGTCCTTCTCCCACTGCTCCTGCAGCTGGTAGCGCTGCCCGGCCTGGAGGTAGTCGTTGGTCCGCGGGAGGCGCTTCCGCGTCAGCCGCCCGGAGATCTCCGGCCCCTGCTCGTCGTGCGTCGGGTACTGCGCCTCGCGCAGACCACCGGTGATCGAGGGCTCGTAGTTGACGTGCGGGTTCTGACCCTCACCGAGATCGGTGCCGAACGACATCTGGCCGCCGCGCTGGTTCGTGGCGACGCGGGCGTTCTTCGCGCTGTTCACCGGCAGCTGCAGGTAGTTCGGGCCCACCCGGTAGCGCTGCGTGTCGGAGTAGCTGAAGGTCCGTCCGACCAGCATCTTGTCGTCGGAGAAGTCGAGCCCGTCGACCAGCACGCCGGTGCCGAAGGCGATCTGCTCGCTCTCGTTGTGGTGGTCGGTGACGTTGCGGTTGAGCGTCATGGTGCCGACCAGCTTCGGCTCGAACTCGTTCTCGGGCCACACCTTCGTGTCGTCCAGCGGGTCGAAGTCCAGCTCGGGGTGCTCGTCGTCGCTCATCACCTGCACGTACAGGTCCCACTTCGGGTGGTCGCCGTTCTCGATCGCCTCGTAGAGGTCCTTCGAGGCGTGCCCGAGGTCGTTCGCCTGGATGTTCGCGGCGTCGACCTCGGTGAGGCTCTTGACGCCGGCGTGGGGCTGGAAGTGGTACTTCACCAGGTGCGTGACGCCCTCGGCGTTGACCCACTTGTACGTGTTCACGCCGAAGCCCTGCATGGTCCGGTAGTTGGCCGGGATGCCGCGCGGGCTGAACAGGTTCACCAGCATGTGCATGGACTCCGGCGTCTGCGACATGAAGTCGAAGATGCGCGCGGGCTCCTGCCGGAACGTGATGGGGTCGGGCTTGAGCGCGTGGATGACGTCGGGGAACTTGATGGCGTCCCGGATGAAGAAGACGGCGAGGTTGTTGCCGACGAGGTCCCAGTTGCCGTCCTCGGTGTAGAACTTCACCGCGAAGCCGCGGGGGTCGCGCGCCGCCTCGGAGGAGTCCCGGCCACCGATCACGCTGGAGAAGCGGATGGCCAGGTCGGTCTTCTTGCCGGCCTCGCTGAACAGCTTCGCGCGGGTGTAGGCGGCGATCGGCTCGTCGCCCCAGGTGCCGGTGGCCTCGAACTCGCCGTAGGCGACGAAGCCACGGGCGTGCACGACCCGCTCGGGGATGCGCTCGCGGTCGAAGTGGCTGATCTTCTCGAGGAACTGGTAGTTCTCCAGCGTGGCGGGACCCCGGGCCCCGACGGTGCGCTGGTTCTGGTTGTCGTAGACCGGGTGGCCCTGACGGTTCGTCAGGACGGCGCGGTCCTCCTGGCCCGCAGCGGGGCCCTGGCTGGCGACGTCGGTCATCTGCACTCCGTTCCTGGCCGGTCGCGGTGCGCGTCCGGCGTTATCGGCGGGCGTGGCGCCCGCAGTTTCGTCTTGGCTCGTCGACTGGTCGGGCCACGCGCCGGCCGGCGGCAGCCTCTGGGTCCAGTATCCCGGTCCCGCGGTGCTGGACCACCCCCCGCTGCCGATGGGTTGATCCTCGGCTCGTCTTGAGCGGACCCCGCGCCGGTCGCAGGCCCGCGCAGAGGCGGCGGCGCGAGCGTGACCTCATCAACCTACCCCCGGAGGAGACGACCATGTCGGTCGAGGTCATGGCAGAACCCACCAGCCCCGTCACCGGTCACCGTCCGTTGACCCTGCTCCGCGAGCCCCATCCGGCACTCGACGCCCAGCAGGCCTTCGCCACCGCCGCCGCCCTCGTGCTGCGCCGGGCCGGCGCCAGCGGCCAGCGGCTGACGACGGCGCTCCACCTGATCCTGGCCGAGCACGCCGGCCTCCCGGTCGTGGACGGACCCGAGGGTCTGCACCTGCGGTGCACCCGGTGCCGGGACGAGGACCGGGAACCCGCGGCGCAGTACCCCTGCCCGACGGCGCAGCAGGCCTTCTGGGCGCTCGACGCCGTCCTCGGCTGACGTGGGGCCCGTCTCCGGCACGGTCAGGCCAGCAGGCCGCGGCGTCGGGCGACGGCGACGGCCTCGGTGCGCGAGCGGACGGCCAGCTTGGCCAGGATGTTCGACACGTGCACGCTCACCGTCTTCGTGCTGACGACCAGCCGCTCGCCCACCTCGCGGTTGCTCAGGCCTTCCGCGACCAGCGCGAGCACCTCCGCCTCCCGCGGGGTGAGCACCTCGGGCGCGCCGCGGCGGCCCACCAGCGGCCGGAGCTCCGCGAGCAGTGGAGCGGCACCCAACGCCTCCGCCGTCTCCTGCGCCAGCCGCGCGACGTCGGCCGCCTCCCGCCCGTGGCCCAGCCGCTTCAGCGCCGCCGCCCAGCGCGTCCGGCTGCGCGCCAGCTCGAACGGCTGACCGTAGCGCTCGACCGCCGTGACCGCCGCCGCCCAGGCCCGTTCCACCTCCGCAGGGTCGACCGGCTCGCCCGCGGCCTGCTGCAGCCGCAGCCGTTCTGCGTGCACCCGCGCCAGCCAGGCCTGGCTCTCCAGGCCGGGCTCGGGGCGGCGGCCCATCGCGCGGGCCCGCCGCGCGGCGTCGACCAGCGCGTCAGCGCGCTCCAGCAGAGCCGGCCGACGCTCCGGGTCCGCGCCGGTGGCGTGCGCGGCCAGCTGCCCGAGCAGCAACCCCGCCAGCCGGATCTGGCCCTGGAAGTCCCGGGTGCCCCACACCGTCGTGATGCACGCGACCAGCTCGTCGTAGACGGCCAGCGCCGCGTCGACGTGCCCGGCGTCGCCGTGCAGGTCGATCGCCGCCGCGGTGCTGTGCACCGCCACCATGCCGTCGGTGGTCCACTGCGGACGGACCCGCGCCATCAGCTCCGGCCAGCCGGCGGTCCGCCCGCGACCCGCCCGCACCGCGAGCGCGACCGCGGCGAGCCCGGCCGCCGCCAGCGGGGGTGGCTGCCCGGCGCCGGGCTCGGACAGCTCCTCGGCCAGGTCCCAGCGGCCCAGCTGGTAGGCGACCAGGCCCGCCAGCACCCGCGAGTCCGCGCCCGTCGGGGCGTAGGGCCGGCCCAGCTCGGCGCTGCGTCGCGCCGCCTGCCGGAAGGTCGTCAAGGCCTGCTCGAGCTGGCCGCCCTCGAGCTCGACCCAGCCCAGCTGGTAGCGGACCCGCAGCCGGGCGAGGTCGTCCGGGCCCTCCTCCAGCGCCCGCCGCAGCATCCGCTCGGAGGCCGCCGGGTCGCCGCCGCGCTCGGTGACCCGGGCCAGCACCGTCTGCAGCAGCGTCGTCACCTCCCCGACCCGCAGCTCGGGCGGGGTGGCGAGACCCTCCTCGGCCCAGCGCAGCGCCTCCTCGTCCTGCCGGACGGAGGCCAGGGCGGTCGCGAGCACGGCCACCGCCCGGTTGCGCAGGGCGGTCGGGGGCTCGGCGGGGACCAGCGACACCGCCTCCCGTGCGAGCGCGACGACGTCGGTGCTGGACTCCGAGAGCAGCCCGGCCTCCGTCCGGGCGACCAGCAGCCGGGCCCGGTCCTCGGCCGGCGCGTCGGCCGGCAGCCGTGCGAGCTGCTCGGCGACCACCGATCCCGCCCGGAGCACGTGGCCGGCCGCGGCGGCCGCCGCCGCCGCCTTCTCGGTCAGCCGGACCAGGTCCGGCACGTCGGGCGCTCCCCAGCCGGGGTGCAGGTCCAAGGCCTGCGCGAAGTGCCGGGCCGCCTCGTCGGGGCCGCCCGCGGCCAGCGCCTCGTCGCCGGCCCGGTCGCCGGCGCGGACGGCCGTCGCGTGCTCCCCCGCGGCCACGGCGTGCCGCGCGAGGTCGGCCGCCCCGCCGTTGCCGAGGGTGGTCAGCGCCCGCACGAAGGCGGCGTGCAGCCGGCGCCGCTCGCCGGGGAGCAGGTCCTCGTAGACCGCCTCGGCCAGCAGCGAGTGCCGGAACCGGTAGCCGTCGACGTCGGCCACCAGCACGTTCAGCTCCACCGCCGAGCGGACGGCGGCCTCGAACGCCTCCGGCCCCAGCCCGGCCACCGCGGCCAGCACGTCGTCGCGCACCTGCCGTCCGCCCGCCGCGGCCGCCCGCACCACCAGCTGGGACTCGACGTCCAGGGAGTCCAGCCGCAGCAGCAGCAGCCCCGCCAGGTCGCGGGGGACGACCGTCGAACCGACCGCCGCCACCAGCTCCTCGGTGAAGAAGGCGTTGCCCTCGGCCCGCTCCACGACCGTGCGGATCTCGGCCGCGGCGAGCGGGTCCGGGTGCAGCCGCTGCACCAGGTCGCGGACGGCGGCGTCGGAGAGCGGCCCCAGCTCGACCCGGGCGACACCGGGCAGCCGGGACCACTGGGCGGCGACGGTGCGCAGCGGGTGCCGCCGGTGCAGGTCGTCGCTGCGGTAGGAGGCGACGACCGAGACCGGCTCGGCGAAACCGCGGCTGAACAGGTAGCTGAGCAGGTCGGAGGTGGAGCGGTCGGCCCAGTGCAGGTCCTCGATCACCACCAGCAGCGGACCCGCGCGGCCGAGCTCGGAGAGCACGGCGTGCAGGGCGGCGAAGAAGGCGCCGCGGTCGAGCGGCTCGCCCGCCGGCTCGGCACCGAGGGCCGCGCCCGGCAGCAGCCGGGCCGCGGCCGGCCACCGGTGCACCAGGGCCTGCATGACCTCGGGCCGGGTGGCCTGGAGTCGCCCGGCGATCTCGGAGAACGGCAGGTAGGGGAGCGGGCTGCCGCCCAGGTCCAGGCAGTGCCCGACGGCCACCCGCCAGCCGCGGGCCGTCGCCTGCTCGCCGAGCGCGTCGAGCAGCCGTGACTTGCCGATGCCCGCGTCGCCGCTCACCAGCACCAGACCCGACCGGGCGGGCGGGCCGAGGCCGGTGGCCGCGACCAGCCTCGCCAGCTCGTCGGCCCGGCCCACCAGGGGTGCGGGCGCGGTGGCGGCGGCGGACATGCCGCCATCGTGGCAGAGAGGGCTGACAGCGGCGGGCACCTCGGACGGCGGCTGTCGGGCCCTAGGTACCTCAGACCAGCGCGGGGCCCGCCGCCGCCGCGGGATACGGCGCCCGCCCGATGCCGGCAGCCCCACCTCAGGACGAGGTTGGGTCCTGAGCACGGGCCACCCGGCCCGCCGAGCAGGAGGAACCGAGATGACCGACGACTACAGCTTCGGCTGGGAGCACCGGGCCAGGATCACCGAGCTGCAGGACATCGCCGCGATGGACCGGCTGGCGGCGCAGGTGGCCCCGCCCTCGGCGCTGCGACGCTACGCCGCCTCCCGGGCGGTCCGGCGGTCCGGGGGCCGTCGCCCGTGGTGGAGCGCGCTGCGCGGTCCGCGGCCCCACGCGGCCCGTTGACGCCGCCCCTCCGGCCGGGGCCGGGCGCGGCCCGGCCCTGACCGGGGCGCCCCGGCCGGCCGCGTGGTCCGGCCCAGCACGCCTCTGCGGGACCCGCATCGGCTCGTCGGAGCGGTGGCGCAATCTACGCCGCACCTCTACAGTGCAGACGTCCGGCCGCTCGCCGGACGTCCGCCTGCCCGGTCGGGGGAGGGCGTGACTCCCGAGGTTCACGTCGTATGCCCCCACGCGACCCGTCGCGCAGGTCGTCCCGACCCTCCCGCTGGTGCGCTCCTGCGCCCTGGCGGCAGACCACGGCCTGGGTGCTCAGCCTGGTCCTGGCCCTGCTGGTGCTGGGGACCGCGGTGCTGCCGCCCGTGGCCGCCGAGGCGGCCGTGCAGAAGCCCTTCGCCAAGGTGTTCAGCGCCCAGAACAACGGCGCCATCGCGATCGTGGGCAACACCCAGCTGACCTGCCAGACGGCGGCGACCGGCTGCACCGCCGCCCGGAGCGGCTCCGGCACCAACACGAACAACAACAACTACACGATGGCCTTCTCCGACGTGGACAACGTCGCGGCCACCACGAACTCCACCAGCGCCGACCTCGCCCTGCCCGCCGACTCCACCGTGCTGTACGCCCGCCTGCTGTGGAGCGCCCGGCTGACCGCGGGCACCAGCGGCGCGGCCGGGACCGGGGCCGTCGGGACCGCCAAGTTCCGGGGCCCGGGGCAGAGCGGCTACACGACCGTCAACGCCACCACCGTCACGACGACCACCATCGACACCACCCCCTACCAGGCGTCGCTGGACGTCACCTCCACCGTGAGGACCGGGGGCAACGGCACCTACTTCTTCGCCGACATGGTCGCGGCGACCGGGGTCGACCGCTACGCCGGCTGGACGCTGGTCGTCGCCTACTCCAACCCGAACCTGCCGCTGCGCGACCTCACGGTGTTCGAGGGCTTCGCCGACATCACCACCGAGACGGCCGCGAACTCCACCGTCTCGACCACCGTCTCCGGCTTCATCACCCCGACCGCCGGCACGGTCAACGCGACGGTGGGCCTGGGCGCCTGGGAGGGCGACCTGGGCACGACCGGTGACGTGCTGAAGTTCGGCGGCACCACCCTGTCCGACGCCGCGCGGCCCGCGAACAACTCCTTCGACTCCGCCATCTCCAACTACGGCACCAGCATCAGCGCCCGGAACCCGAGCGCGACCAACAACTTCGGCGTCGACATGGGTCGGATCAGCGCCAACGGCGTGCTGCCCAACGGGGCCACCTCGGCCACCGTCAGCGTCAGCACCACCGGTGACTACATCTACCTGGGCCTGCTGACCACGGAGATCGACCTCTACACGCCGTCCTTCGCGGGCGTCAGCAAGACCGTCACCAACCTCAGCGGCAACGCCCCGGCCCAGGTCGGGGACACCTTGGAGTACCGGCTGAGCTTCACCAACTCCGGCCAGGACACCGCCGCCGACGTGGTCGCCCGCGACACCCTGCCGGCCGGCGTCAGCTACGTGCCGGGCAGCACCACCGTGGTCAGCGGGGCCAACGCCTCCACCACCCCGAAGACGGACGCGACCGGGGACGACGTCGCGGAGTACGTCGCGGCCGACCGGCTGGTGCGGGTCCGGCTGGGCACCGGGGCCAGTGCCACCGCCGGCGGCACGGTCGCGGTGAACGGCAGCACCGCCGTCACCTTCCGCGCCCGCGTCGAGCGGCCGGCCGCGGGCACCACCGTCGTCAACGGTGCCCTGCTCGACTACCGGGCCGTCACCCTCGGCAACAGCTACACCTTCACCACCAACACGGTCAGCACCCCCGTCCAGGAGATCGCCGACCTGGCCCTGACGAAGACGTCCACGCCCACCAGCCAGACCGCCGGCTCACGGGTCACCTACGCCCTCGGCGTCACCAACAACGGGCCGAACACCGCGACCGGGGTGGTGACGACCGACACCCTGCCGACGGGCGTCAGCTACCTCTCCTCGGCGCCGCCCTCCGGCACGACCTGCACCTCCAGCGGCCAGACGGTCACCTGCTCGACCGCGACCCTGGCCAACGGCGCCGCGGTCAGCATCCCGGTGATCGTGGACGTCGGCGCGGGGACCGCCGCCGGCACGCTGGTCAACACCGCGAGCGTGGCCGCGTCGACGACCGACGACGTCGCGACCAACAACACGGCGACGGCCAGCACCACCGTCACGCGCGACGCCGACCTGCGGCTGACCAAGACCGGGCCGGCCAGCGTGGCGGCCGGGAACCAGGTGGTCTACACCCTCACCGCGCTCAACGCCGGCCCCTCGTCGGCCACGTCGACGACGATCACCGACACGTTGCCGCTGGGCACCACGCTGGTCAGCACCGACCCCAGCCAGGGCACCTGCTCGGCCAGCGGCCAGACGGTCATCTGCACCGTCGGGACGCTGGCCCCGGCGGCCACCGCGACCGTGACCCTCCGGGCGACGGTGGCCGCCTCGTCGACCGCCACCTCCCTGGACAACTCCGCCAGCGTCACCTCGGCGACGCCCGACGCGACGCCGGCCAACAACAGCGCGACCGCGACCACGGCCGTCACCCAGAACGCCGACCTCGCGGTCACCCAGACGGCCAACCCGACGACGGTCCCCGCCGGCGGCACGCTCACCTACACCGTGACCGTGGCCAACACCGGCGCCACCGACGCGCGCGGCGTCACGCTGGCCGACGCCGTCCCCGCCGGGCTCACCCTGCTCCAGGTGACGCCCACCCAGGGCACCTGCGCCGCCGGGTCGCCGCTGGCCTGCGACCTCGGCACCATCACACCGGGGTCCACCGTCCGGCTCACCCTGTCGGTGCGCGTCGACGCGAGCCGTGACGCCGGCACCGTCACCAACACCGCCCGGGCGACCACGACCACCGCCCAGGCCGTCACCACGAACGACGCAGCGTCCACCGACATCACGGTCGTCACCCGCGCGGACGTCTCGCTCACGAAGTCCGCGGCCCCGAACCCGGTGCAGCTGGGCAGCAACCTGACCTACACCCTCACCGCGGCCAACGCCGGACCGTCGCAGGCCCGCGGCGTCGTGGTCACCGACACCCTGCCGACGGGAACCACCTTCGTCAGCGCCTCGACCGGCTGCACGGCCTCGGGCCGGACGGTGACCTGCCCTATGGGCACCCTCGACGTCGGGGCCGGCGACAGCCGGACGGTGACCGTGACGACCCCGCAGACCGCGCCCGCCGGCGGCCTGAGCAACACCGCGGTCGCCACCGCCGCCACCACCGACCCGGCGGAGACCAACAACACCGCCACCTTCGTCAGCTCGACCGCCTCCAGCGCGGACCTGGCGCTGACCAAGACCACCAGCCCGTCGCCCGTCGTGCCGGGTCGTGACGTCACCTACACGCTGACCGCCAGCAACGCCGGGCCGTCCGCGGCGACGGGCGTCGTGGTGGACGACACCCTGCCCACCGGCGTGACCTACGCCAGCTCCACCGTCCCCGGCGGCGGCAGCTGCACCGCCACGGGCCAGGCCGTCGCCTGCACGGTGGGCACGCTGGCCGGCGGTGCCAGCGCGACCATCACCCTGGTGGGGCGGGTGAACGCCGACCTGGTCGACCGCAGCACCGCCAACACGGCCTCGGTCCGCGCGACCACGCCGACCGACCCCACGACCTCCAACAACACGGCGACCTCGACCACGGAGATCGCCCGCTCCGCCGACGTCGGCGTCACCATGGTGGCCACCACCCCGACCGTCCGTGCCGGTGAGGAGGCCGGCTACCGGGTCACCGTGAACAACGCCGGCCCCTCGACCGCGCGGAACGTGGTCGTCACCGGCCAGGTGCCCGACGGCCTGGAGCCCGTACCGGGGTCCAGTGGGGGCGTGTGCACGGTCACCGGGCGCACCGTCTCCTGCGCCATCGGCACGCTCCCCGTCGGCAGCACGGCGAACCTGACCTTCCGCGCCCGCGTGCTGCCCAGCACCCCCGCGGGCACCATCTCCGGCACCGCCTCGATCGGCGCCACGACGCCGGACCCCAACCAGGCCGACAACGCCTCCGTCGCCGCCCTCGAGGTGGTCACCGCGGCCGACGTCCGGGCCACCAGCAGCCTCTCGACCGACGTCCTCGTCGCGGGCGGCACCGCCACCTACACCCTCACCGCCGCCAACGCCGGGCCGTCCGACGCGACCGGCGTCACCCTCACCGACACCGTGCCGGCCGGGCTGACCGTGGTCTCGGTCGCGCCGAGCACCGGGTCGTGCACCGTCGAGGGGCAGATCGTCCGCTGCGGCGTCGACCGGCTGTCGCCGGGCGGCACCCTGACCGTCCGGGTGGCCGTCGCGGTCGCCGCCGACGCCACCGGCAGTCGCTCCAGCACCGTCACCGTCGGCTCGGCCGTGCCCGACCCCGCTGCGGGGAACAACAGCGACACCACGACGACCCCGGTGGTCCAGTCCGCCGACCTCCGGCTCACCGCGACCGCGGCGCCGGAACCCGTGACCGCGGGCTCCACGCTGCGGTACACCTTCGGGGCCGTGAACGTCGGGCCGTCCCTGGCCACGGCCGTCGTCCTCGACCAGGTGCTGCCCGCCGGGGTGCGGGTGCTGGCCGGCGGCATCGCCGCCCCGCCCGGCGTCACCTGCACCGTCGCCGCCGCGCTCGACCAGGTGCGCTGCACCCTGGGCGACCTGGCGCCGGGCGCCGGCGCCTCGGTCTCGGTGGACACCCAGGTCGACCCCGGTCTGGCCGACGGCAGCAGCCTCACCGCCCGCGGCACCCTCAGCTCGCCCACCGGCGACCAGGACCCCGACACCCGAGCCGCCCGCGTGACGAGCTCCGTCGTCACCAGCGCCGACCTCGCCGTGACCAAGACCGCGCGCAGCAGCTCCCCCATCGCCGGCGGCCAGGAGACCTACGTCGTCACCGTCAGCAACGCCGGCCCGTCGCGCGCCCGGGCCGTCCGGGTGGTCGACAGCCTGCCCGACGGGCTGACCTTCGTCTCCGCCGTCAACCCGGCCGGCACCTGCAGCGCCGACGGCTCCGACGTCACCTGCGACCTCGGCGCCGTCGAGCCCGGGGCCGTGGTCGTCGTGCAGCTGACGACCCGGCTGGCCGCCACTTCCGCCGGGCGCGCGGTGCGCAACACCGTGCGGGTCGCCTCCGACACGGCCGACCCCACCGCCCGCAACGACACGGCCAGCCTGGAGCAGCCGGTCAGCGGCCAGAACGACCTGCAGCTCACCAAGCAGGTGACCAGCGGGCCGGTGGTCGCCGGCCAGCCGGTCACCTACCGGATGGTGCTCAGCAACGACGGGCCCTCGCAGGCCCGCGACGTGATCCTCACCGACGTCCTGCCCGACCGGCTGACCTTCGGCCGGGTCGACGCGTCCGGCGACGGCAGCTGCGTCTACGACCCGCTCACCCAGACCCCGGCCGACGACGACCAGGTCACCTGCAGCTGGGGCACCCTCGACGTCGGCGGCTCGGTCACCGTCACCCTGACCCTCGGCGTGCCGGTCGACCAGCCCACCGGCCAGCCGGTGGTGAACACCGCCACGGCGAGCGCGTCGGCCACCGACCCGACGCCCGCCACCGCCACGGTGAGCAGCGCCGTCGGCAGCCGGGCCGACCTGTCCGTCCGCAAGAGCCTGCTGTCCGGCCCTCCCACGCCCGGTCAGGAGGTGCGCTGGCAGGTCAGCGTGCAGAACGACGGGCCGTCCGTGGCGCGCGACGTGCGGGTGCGGGACGCCGCCCCGGCCGGGGTCGCCTTCACCGGCGCCGAGGCCGGCCAGGGCTCGTGCCCGGTGGCCGCCGACGCCGTGGAGTGCGTGCTCGGCGACGTCGCCGTCGGCGCGACCGTCACCGTGACGGTCAGCGGCCTGCTGGCTGCCGGCTCGACGGTCACCGACCTCACCAACGAGGCGACGGTCAGCTCGACCACGACCGACCCGGACCCCGACGACAACACCACCTCCGTCACCACGCCGGCGACCGCCTCGGCCGACCTGGCCCTGACCAGCACCGCCCCCGCGTCGGTCGTGGCCGGGCAGCAGCTGACCTGGACCTTCCGGGTCACCGACGAGGGCCCGTCCGACGCCCGAGACCTGCGGCTGACGACCGCGCTGCCCGACGGCGTCACCGTCCTCTCCAGCACCCTGGACGGCCCGGGCAGCTGCTCCGGCACGCCCTCGCCCACCTGCACCGTCGACGACCTCGCCGCCGGGGCGAGCCGCACCCTCACCGTCGTCGCGCGGGTGAACCCCGGCTACGCCGGCACGGCGCTGCTCGCGAGCGCCCGGGTCGCCTCGGCCGTCGCCGACCCCGACCCGCTGGACGGCACCACCAGCAGCACCACCCGCGTCGGCCGCTCCGCCGACCTCTCCGTGAGCCAGACGGGGCCGGCCGTCGTCGCCGCCGGCGGGACCGCCACCTGGACGGTCCGGGTGACCAACGACGGTCCCTCCGACGGCACCGGTCTCGTCGTGGTCGACGACCTGCCGGCCGACCTGCTCGGCCTCACCGGCACCTCCGACGGCGGCACCTGCACGCTCACCGGGCAGCAGCTGCTCTGCCCGCTCGGCGTCGTGACCGCCGGTGGTTCACGGGTGATCACCGTGACCGGGCAGGTCGACCCGGCCACGACCGCCGCCACGCTGACCAACGAGGTGACCGTCGCCGCCGACACCCCCGACCCGGACACGGCCGACCTCAGCTCCACCTTCGTGACGACCATCGCGCGCTCGTCCGACCTCACCGTCACCAGCACGCCCGGCGCGGAGACCTTCACCGCCGGCGGCCCGGTCAGCTGGACGCTCACGGTCCGCGACGGCGGGCCCTCCGTGGCCCGCGAGGTGGTCCTCACCGACACCCTGCCCGAGGGCGTGACCCTGGCCACGGTGGACGCCGGGGGCGGCACCTGCCGGCTGGAGGGGACGAGCGTCCTCGTCTGCTCCTTCGAGACCCAGACGCCGGGCACCCCGATCCGGGTCCAGGTCCGCGGCACCCTCGACGCCGGCGCGACCCAGGCCGCGCTGGTCAACTCCGCCACCGTCCGGGCGGGCACCCCCGACCCCGACCTGACCGGCAACGCCGCGTCCTCCAGCACGCCGGTGGGCCAGAGCGCCAACCTCTCGATCGCCCAGCTCATCGGCAGCGGTCGCCCGGTGGCCGGCCAGCCGATCAGCAGCAGCCTGCTGGTCCGCAACGCGGGCCCGTCCGTGGCCCGCGCCGTGGCGGTCCGCTCGATCCTGCCCGTCGACATCGAGGACCCCACGGTCGTCAGCACCTCGGGCACGTGCACCCTCACCGGCCGTGACCTCCTCTGCACCGTCCCCGAGCTGGCCCCCGGCGCCGAGGCCCGGATCGACCTCGGCGGCGTGCTGGCGGCCGACTTCAGCGGGGAGCTCAGCAGCGTCGCCGCCGTCGAGAGCTCGACCCCCGACCCCGACCTCGCCGACAACACCGCCCGGGTCGCCACCACCGCCGACGAGCAGGCGGAGCTGTCGGTCGTGCTGACCGGGCCGGACCGCGTCGTCGCCGGTGAGCGGGTCAGGTTCACCGTCACCGTCACCAACGACGGGCCCTCCGACGCCCGCGGCGTCCGGCTGCTCGGGCTGCTGCCGGCCGGCGTGACCGACGTCCGCGTCGAGTCGGCGTACGACCCCTGCACCCCGGACGGCCAGTGCCCGATCGGCGACCTCGCTGCCGACGCCAGCCGCACGATCGTCGTCAGCGGGCTGGTCCCCGCCGACAGCTCGGCGACCAGCCTCAACAGCACGGCGGTGCTGACCTCCGACACCGCCGACCTCGACACCACCGACAACACCAGCCGGGTCGTCACCGAGGTCACGCGCACGGCCGACCTCGTCGTGACCACCGCCAGCGACGTCGCACAGCTGACCCCGGGTCGCGGTGCCACGCTCACCGTCACCGTGCGCAACGACGGCCCCTCGACCGCGCGCCAGGTCTCGGCGACCGACACGCTCCCCGAGGGCCTGGCGCTGGCCGGGGACCCGACCTCCAGCGCCGGAGCGTGCACCACCACCGGCCGCACCGTGACCTGCGAGCTCGACCAGCTCGAGCCCGGCGGTGCGCTCGTCCTCACGCTGCCGGTGACCGTGGGCGCCTCGTTCACGGGCGCCACGGTGGCCGACAGCGCCAGCGCGACCAGCGCCACACCCGACCCGGACGCGCAGGACAACACGGACGCGGTGACCCTCCCGGTCCGTGGCCGGGCCGACCTGACCCTGCTGAGCAGCGCCCCCGACGAGGTGCGGGCCGGCACCCCGCTCAGCTGGACGCTGGACCTGGCGAACGACGGGCCCTCCGACGCCCAGGCGACGGTGATCACCCAGACGCTGCCGGCCGGCGTCGGCCGGGTCAGCCTCGCCAGCACCCAGGGCAGCTGCACCCAGTCCGGCGTCACCGTGACCTGCACCCTGGGCGTCGTGGCCGCCGGCCAGGCGGTCCGCGTCACCGTCGGCACCAGCGGTGTCCTCGACCCCTCCTACCCGGCGGGTCCCGTCGTCGCGCGCGCCACGGTCAGCTCGCCGACCGCCGACCCGGACGGCGACGTCGCCGACGACCCCACCCCGGACGGGCGCAGCGCCTCCTCCGAGACCCGGGTCGTCGCCGAGGCCGACGTCACCGTCACCACGGTGGCCACCCCCACCAGCACGGTCGCCGGCGGTCCCGTCGGCTGGACCGTGACCGTCAGCAGCACCGGCCCCTCGACCGCGCGGGACGTGGTGCTGACCAACCCGCTGCCGGACGACGTCCGCGGGTTCACGCTGGTGCCCGCGGACGGGGTGACCTGCTCCGGGACCACGTGCACGATCGGCGACCTCCGGCCGGGTACCGACCAGGCCCTGGTGTTCACGGTGCGGGGGACCGTGCCCGCCGCGTTCGCGGGCGACGCCGTGGTGGACACCGCCCGGGTGAGCACCAGCACCCCCGACCCGGACCCGGGGGACGACCGCGCGAGCGCCCCGGTGGCGGTGCAGCAGGCCGGCGGTGTCGCCCTGGTCCTCGACGGGCCGGACACCGTCGTCCCGGGCGAGGACGTCTCGTGGACCGTGACCGTCACCAACCTCGGGCCGTCCCTGGCCCGCGGCGTCGTCGTCACCGACGCCCTGCCGACGGGCGTCACGGGCGCTCGGGTGAGCGCCCCGGCCGGGGTCCGCTGCACCGACGGCCCCACCCTCAGCTGCGACCTCGGCAGCCTCGACGTGGGCGACCAGAACGCGGTCACCCTCGTCGTCACCGGCCGGGTGGCCGCCGACCTGGCCGACCCCGAGCTGGCCACCACGGCCCGGGTCACCGCGACGACCCCCGACCCCGACAGCGGCGACAACGCGGCGACCGCGGTGTCCCTCGTCCGCCCGGAGGCCGACCTGGCGCTGGTCAAGACCGGCCCCGCCGCCGCCACGGCCGGTGAGGCCGTGGCCTGGGAGCTGGAGGTCAGCAACGACGGGCCGTCGCAGGCCCGGGACGTCGTCGTCCTCGACACCCTCCCCGCCGGGGTCGGCGGGATCGCCGCGGGCTCGCCGGAGGGCGGGGTCAGCTGCACCGTCGAGGGCGCCGGGATCCGGTGCGCCGTGGGCGCGTTGGACCCGGACGACGCCGTCACCGTGCAGGTGACCGGGGTCGTCGACGCCGGCCAGCCGGCCGGCACCCTGGAGAACGTCGCCACCGTCAGCTCGGCCGCGACGGACGTCCAGCCGGCCGACAACCGGGACGCGACCCGCACCGAGGTGACGAGCTCGGCCGACCTGTCGGTCACCAAGACGGTCAGCCCCGACCCGCTCGAGGCGGGCTCGCCGGCGACCTTCGTGCTCACCGTGGCCAACGCCGGACCCTCCCGGGCCCGCGCCGCCGTCGTCACCGACGTGCTGCCGGCCGGCCTGACGGCCGGCGCGGTGACCAGCACGAGCGGCACCTGCGCCGTCCGCGGCCAGACCGTCGCCTGCGACCTCGGTGACCTCGCGGCCACGGGGGGCACCCCGGTCGTCGTGACCATCCCGGTCGTCGTGGCCGACGACGTCGACCCCGACGGCTTCGCCAACACCGCCTCCGTGCAGTCCGACACCACCGACCCCGACGCGGGGGACAACAGCGCCGTGGTCGCCGGCGAGGCCGCCAGCCGCGCCGACCTGCGGCTGACCAAGACCGCGGACCGCACGGTCGCCGTGCCGGGTGAGCTGGTCACCTGGACGCTGGCCGTCACCAACGACGGGCCCTCCGCGGCCCGTGCCGTGAGCCTGGTCGACACGCTGCCGGCCTCGGTCGCCGTCACCGCCGCCTCCGTCCCGGGCGGCAGCTGTGCGCCGCTCGACGTGCGGCCGCTGGTCTGCACCCTCGACGTCGTGCGGGCCGACCAGACCGTCGCCGCCAGCATCACGGGCCGGGTCGACGCCGACACCCTCGACGCGGCGCTGACCAACGCCGCCTCCGTCGGCTCCACCGGCTCGGTCGACCCCGACGCGGCCGACAACAGCGACCAGGTCCGCACCCCGCTGCAGGGGGCGGCCGACCTCGTCGTCGAGCAGTCGGCCACCCCGACGCCGGCCGTCGCCGGCGCCCCGGTGACCTGGACCGTCACCGTCCGGAACACGGGCCCGTCCCAGGCCCGCGGGGTGGTCCTCACCGACACCGTGCCGGTGGGTGTCGACGTCACCTCGGCGACCCTGGACCGGAGTGGCGACTGCCGCACGCTCGACGGCTCCGTGACCTGCGACGTCGGCACGCTGGCGACGGGCAGCAGTGCCGTGCTCACGCTGGTCGGCCGGCCGACGGCCGGCTCGGCCGGGGGCGACCTCGTCAACCGGGCCGTCGCCACCGCGGTCACGCAGGAGCGGACCCCGAACGACAACGACAGCCGGCTGAGCACCCCGCTCGGCCGCAGCGCGGACCTCTCCGTGGCTCTCGACGCGCCCACCAGGGTGCTGGCCGGGGAGCAGCTCACCTGGCGGGTGACCGTGCGCAACGACGGCCCGAGCGACGCGGCCGGGGCGACCACCCGGCTGGCCCTGCCGCCGGGGCTGCTCGGCCTGACCGCCGTCGTCGACGGCACCGGGTGCCCGGTGACCGCCGACGGGACCCTCTGCGCCCTCGGTGCGCTGCCCGCCGGTGAGCAGCGCGTGCTCGTCGTGACCGGCCAGCTCGACCCGGCCTCACTCGCCACGGCCCTGCCGGCCACGGCGACCGCCGCGGCCACCACGGCCGACCCCGACACCGCCGACCTGACCGCGACCGGCAGCACCACCGTCGGCCGCGCCGCCGACCTGGCCCTGACCAAGCGCGTCGAGGGCGCGGTCGTCGCGGGCCGGGCCGTCACCTGGTCGCTCGTGCTCACCAACCCCGGCCCTTCGACCGCCCGGGACGTGGTGCTGACCGACGCGCTCCCGGCCGGGGTCCGCCCGGCCACCGCCACCTCGGGCGACGCGGACTGCGCCGTCGCCGACGGCACCCTCCGCTGCACCCGCGACCAGCTGGCGCCCGGCGGGACGGTCCAGGTGCGCGTGACCGGCACCCTGGACCCGGCCTACCCCGACACCGGGCTCCGCAACACCGCGAGCGCGACCACCAGCACACCCGACCCGGTGCCGGGCGGCAGCAGCGCGACCAGCGACGCCGAGGTGGGCGCCTCCGCCGACCTGCGGGTGGGCAAGGCGCTGACCTCAGGCCTCCCGGTGGCGGGGGAGCCGATCACCTTCACGGTCGTCGTCACCAACGACGGCCCCTCCGACGCGACCGGGGTCGTCCTCACCGACGTCGTGCCCAGCCAGGTGCGCGCGGTGACGGCCGGCTCGGACGCCGGGACCTGCACCGTGGTGGGGCCGGGCGTCCGCTGCGACCTCGGCACCCTCGCGGACGGGGCCGAGGCGGTCGTCACCGTCGGCGGCGTCGTCACCCAGACCTTCGACGAGCGGCTCACCAACACCGCGCGCGTCACCTCCGCGACGCCGGACCCCGACCCGGGGAACGACGCCGGCTCGGCCGACGCCTCGGTGGGCGAGTCCGCGGCCGTGTCCGTCGCCCTCACCGGCCCGGCCACGGCGACCGCCGGCGGCCCGCTGCGCTGGACCCTCGTGGTCCGCAACGCCGGCCCGTCGACCGCCCGGGACGTCGACCTCGCCCAGCTGCTGCCGGCGGGGGTGCGCGACGTCGCCGTCGACGACGCGCGCTGCCGCCCTGACGTCAGCTGCCTGCTGGGCGACCTGGCCCCGGGCGCGACGGTGACGGTCGTGGTGACCGGCACCCTGGACCCGGCCTTCGCCGGCGGGGAGCTGGACACGGCTGCCACCGTCACCAGCCCGACCGCCGACCCCAGCTCCGTGGACGACACGGCGACCTGGACGACCGCGGTCGGTCGGGCCTCGGACCTGGTCACCACGCTCGACCTGCGCCCGGGCACCCTGGTGCCGGGCACCGGCGCCACCCTCGTCGTGGGCGTCCGCAACGCCGGCCCGTCGACCGCGGACCGGGTGGTGCTGAGCACCACGCTGCCCGAAGGCCTGACCCTGGCCGCCGACGCGACCGGGGACGGGGCCACCTGCACGCTGGTCGGCCGCACGCTCCGCTGCACCGTCCCGGCCCTCGCGCCGGGGGCCGACGTCGCCGTCACCGTCCCGCTCGCGGTGGCCCCTGGCGTCTCCGTGGACACGCTGGACCTGAGCGCCGTCGCGAGCTCCTTGACGCCGATGGTCGTGGCCGGCGACAACACCGCGACCCGGGCGGCCCCCGTCGCCGGGCAGGCGGACCTGACCCTGAGCAAGACGGGGCCGGCGACGGCCAGCGCCGGCACCCCGCTCGCGTGGCGGCTGGTGCTGACCAACGACGGCCCGTCCGACGCCCAGGGCGTCGTGCTGACCGACGCGCTCCCCGCCGGTGTCGGCCCCGTCACCGTCACCGCCAGCCAGGGGGTCTGCGCGCAGCAGGACGACCAGGTCCGCTGCGACGTGGGCCAGCTCGCCGACGACGGCCGGGTCACCGTCGACCTGGTGACCACCGGGCCGGTCGACCCCTCGACCGTGACCGGGGTGCTCACCAACCGGGCCGCGGTGACCTCCGCCACCGGTGAGCCGGGCGGCGGCAGTGGCGGTCGCCGCGACGCCGCGAGCACCGACCTCGGGGCCATCGCCGATGTCGCCGTGGACGTCCGGGCCGACGCGGCCGCGGTCACCGCGGGCACCCGCACCAGCTGGACCGTCACGGTGGCGAACCGCGGCCCGGCCACCGCGCGCGGCGTCCGGCTCGCGCTGCCGGCCGGCGCGGGGTTGACCGACGTCAGGGTCTCGGGTCCCGCCGGGCTCACGTGCACCGATGTCTGCACGCTCGCCACGCTGCTGCCGGGCGACGAGGCGGCCGTCGTGCTCACGGTCAGCGCCCGGGTGCCCGCGGGCTCGACCGCGGACAGCGTCACCACCCGGGCCACCGTCAGCGCCGCGACCGACGACCCGGAGAACGGCGACGACACGGATGCGGCCGCCGTGCCGGTCGTCCGCTCGGCCGCCCTCGCGGTCAGCAAGACCGGCGACCGCGTGGTCACCCCCGGCGGCGACGTCGCCTGGAGCGTCGTCGTCGAGAACGCCGGACCGTCGGTGGCCCGCGACGTCCGGCTGACCGACGCGCTGCCGGACGGGGTCTCCGACGTCGAGGTCGCCGGGGCCGGCTGCACCGGCACCGACACGGTCAGCTGTGCGCTGGCCACCCTGGACCCGGACGAGTCGGTCGAGCTCACGCTCACCGGCCGGCTCGCGTCCGGGTTCGAGGCCGACGCCCTGACCAACACCGCGGAGGTGACGTCGTCGACGTCCGACCCGGACGCCGCGGACAACAGCGACACCGCCCGCGGCGACACGGCCGCCTCGGCCGACCTGTCGGTGACGAAGACCGGGCCCGAGACCCTGGTGGCGGGCGGGCCCGTCGTCTGGCGGCTGACGGTGGCGAACGACGGTCCGTCGACCGCCCGCGGGGTGGTGCTGAGCGATCCCGTGCCCGCGGGCGTCGGCCGGCTCCGGACCAGCGGCGCGGACTGCGCCGTCGTCGACCGGGTGGTCAGGTGCGACCTGGACGCGGTCGCGGACGGCGACGAGGTCACCGTCACGGTGAGCGGTGTCGTGGACCCGGCCTACACCGGGGCGGCCCTGGTCAACGCCGCGAGCGTCCGGAGCGACACGGCCGACCCGGAGCCGGCGAACGGCACCAGCGACCCGGTGTCGACCACCGTGACCCGCTCGGCGGACCTGTCGATCGTCAAGACCGTCGACGACGTGGTGGCGGGTGAGGACGCGGTGTTCACCCTCACGGTGCGCAACGCCGGGCCGTCCACCGCGCGCGGCGTGGTGGTCACCGACGTGCTGCCGGCGGGCCTGGGCATCGGCGAGGTGAGCGGAGCCGCCTGTGCGGTCGAGGGGCAGACGGTCACCTGCCGCATCGCCGAGCTGGGCCCCACCGGGGACGAGCCGGTGGTCGTCACGATCCCGGTGGCCGTGGCCGACGACGTCGACCCGGCCACCCTCGTCAACACGGCGACGGTGCAGGGGTCCGATCCGGACCCGCAGCTCGATGACAACACCTCCGTGGTCGCCGGCGGCGGGGTCGCGGTGGCGGACCTCGCGGTCACCAAGGTCGCCGACCGCGAGGCGGCGGCGCCGGGCGAGCGCGTGAGCTGGACGGTGACGGCCCGCAACGCCGGTCCCTCCGCGGCCCGCGACGTGACGATCCGGGACGTCCTGCCCGACGACCTGACCGACCTGGCCGTCGAGGGGCCGGCCGGGGCCTGCGCTGCGGTCGTCGACCGGGTCCTGACCTGCACGCTGGACGTCCTCCGGGACGGGGAGTTGGCCGCGGTCGTGGTCCGCGGCACGGTCGCCTCCGGCAGCGAGCTGTCGGCCCTCACCAACAGCGTCACGATCGCGAGTTCCGCCAGCCGGGACCCGGAGACCGACGACAACGCGGCGCAGGTGACGACGCCGCTGACGGGGGAGGCCGACGTCGCGCTCACCAAGGTGCTGGACACGGTGTCGCCGGGCGCGGGCGAGGAGGCGCGGTGGACGCTGACGGCGACCAACCGGGGTCCGTCGACGGCGCGCGGGGTGGTCCTCACCGACACCCTGCCGGCGGTCCCGGTCGTGGCCGAGCTCCCGACGGGCTGCACGGCCGTGGACCGGACGGTCAGCTGCGGGCTCGGCGACCTCGAGGTCGGGGCGTCCGGCAGCGTGGAGCTGGTCGGGACGGTCGAGTCCGGGGCCACCGGGACGCTGTCCAACAGCGCGACGGTGACGGCCACGTCGCCCGACCTCGACCTGGCCGACAACACCGCGACCACCCCGCCCGCACCGCTCCGCCACCTCGCGGACCTCGGCGTCGCCAAGGTGGCGGACGCGACGGAGGCCAGCGTCGGGGACGAGGTGGGCTACGTCGTCACCGTCACCAACCGGGGTCCGTCCGACGCCTCCGGCGTCATGGTCGACGAGCGCTGGCCGGACGGGCTGGCCCTCGTCGGCGCCGAGCCGGGCACCGGCCGCTTCGACCCGGCGACGATGACCTGGGCGGTCGGCACGCTCGCCGCCGGGGCGTCCGCGGAGCTGCGGCTGGCGGCCCGGGTGAGCGGGACCGGGGTCGTGACCAACGCGGTCGCGGTCAGCGGCGGCGACGGCACGGTCGACCCCGAGCCGGACGACGGGGTCGCCGACGCGACGCTCACCGTGGACCCCCCGGCTGACCCGGGCGACCCGGACCAGCCGGGCCAGCCGGGGCAGCCGGGGCAGCCGGCCCAGGATGGCCCGCCGGGTCCCGGCATCCCGCTGCTGCCGCGGACGGGTGGGCCGGTGCTCTGGGTGCTGGTCCTCGGCTGGCTGGCCGTCGTCGGCGGCGTCTCGGCCCTCGCCGTCCGTCGCCGCCGCGGCTGATCCGCCTCTTCTGGCGGCTGGACCACCTCAGCGGTGGCCCAGCCGCCAGAAGTCGGCGGGAGGGGCCCCGCTGGCAGCGCGTGAGGTGCGGGCGCCGTGGCTATACAAGGGACCAGGTCGCGCGCACCGCCGGCCGGAGCACCGAGGAGGAGCTGGATGGCTGGACGTGTCGTCGTCGTGACCGGGGCGAGCGGGGGGATCGGCCGTGCGGTGGTGCGCGAGCTGGCCCGGCGCGGTGACCGGCTGGCCCTGCTGGCCCGCGGCGAGACCGGCCTGGCGGCCGGCGCCCGCGACATCGCGGAGCTCGGCGGCGAGGCGCTGGTGATCCCGGTCGACGTCAGCGACGCCGAGGCGGTGGACGCCGCCGCCGAGCAGGTGGAGAACCGGCTCGGTCCCATCGACGTCTGGGTGAACGTGGCGTTCACGTCGGTGTTCGCCCGCTTCGGCGACATCACGGCCGAGGAGTACCGGCGGGTCACCGAGGTCACCTACCTGGGCTACGTCTACGGCACCATGGCGGCGCTGCGCCGGATGAAGCTGCGCGACCGCGGCACGATCGTGCACGTCGGATCGGCGCTCGCCTACCGCGGCGTCCCGCTGCAGACCGCGTACTGCGGGGCCAAGCACGCCATCCAGGGCTTCCACGAGTCGCTGCGCACCGAGCTGCTGCACGACGGCAGCGGCATCCAGGTCACGATGGTCCAGCTGCCGGCGGTGAACACCCCGCAGTTCGGCTGGGTCCGCTCCCGACTGCCGCAGAAGGCGCAGCCCGTGCCGCCGATCTACCAGCCGGAGGTCGCCGCCCGGGGCATCGTGCACGCGATCGACCACCCGGGCCGCCGCGAGTGGTGGGTGGGCGGCAGCACCGTCGGCACGCTGCTGGGCAACGCCGTCGCCCCCGCCCTCCTCGACCGCTACCTCGCCCGGACGGGCTTCGCCGACCAGCAGGTCGACGAACCGGAGGAGGAGGGTCGCCCCGACAACCTGTTCGCGCCGCTGGACGGCGCCGGCGGCCGCGACTTCGGTGCGCACGGCACCTTCGACGACCGGGCGAAGGACGTCAGCGTCCAGCAGTGGCTGTCGCACCGTGCTGGTCCGCTGGCCGCGGGGGCGGGCGTCCTGGTGGCGGGCGGCCTCGCGGCCCTGGCCGCGGCCCGCCGCCGGTGAGCAGCCGGGCGGTCGGACTGGCTGGCGTGGGCTGGGGCGCCCTGCTCCTGGCGCGGGGCGACGGGCTGTGGCGGGCCCTCACCGGACGGGCCCCGTCGGCGAGCGAGCGCGGCGTCGTCACCGTGCTCGCCGTCCGGCACCTCGGTCAGGGTCTGCTGCAGACCCTGGCCCCGACGCGGCTGCCGCGGCTCTGGCGCGCCACCGACCTCGCCCACGCCGCGTCGATGGTCGCGCTCGCGGCGGCCGACCCGGCCCGCCGCCGACCGGCCCTGCTCAGCGGGGCGGTGTCGCTGGCCGCGGTCGCCGTCGCGACGCGGGAGCTCGCCGCCGGGCGGCCCCCGGTCACCGCGTCCGCCCCGCTGGCCACCCCCCGCCGCGCTCGTCGGCCCCGCGGCTAGCGTCACCGCATGCTTGCAGCGCTCGGCTGGGGCGCGGTCGCGGCCGCCTCCCTGCTCCTCGGAACCCTCCTCGCCCTCGGCCGCCGCTGGTCGCCGGGGCTGGTGGGGGGCGTGCTGGCCTTCGGGGCGGGGGCGCTCATCTCCTCGGTCTCCTTCGAGCTGGCGGGAGCCGGGCTCGAGGTCGGCGGCCCCGTCGCCGTCGCGGTGGGGGTGGCGGCGGGCGCGCTGGCCTTCTTCTTCGCCGACCGGGCGGTGGAACGGATCGGGGGCCGGAACGGCGCCGGCACCGGTGGCCTGCCGCTCGCGCTGGGCGCCCTGCTGGACGGCATCCCCGAGCAGGCGGTGCTGGGCATCGGGCTGGCCACGGGCGAGGGCATCAGCATCGCCCTGCTGGTCGCCGTCTTCGTGTCGAACCTGCCGGAGGCGATCGGCTCGGCCAGCGACATGCGGCAGGCGGGCACCGCCAAGCGCCGGATCCTCGCCCTGTGGAGCGCGGTCGCGGTCGTCTGCGTGCTGGCGACGGTGGGCGGTCACGCGCTGGCCGGCGTCGTGAGCGGTGACCTCAAGGCGGGCATCGACGGCTTCGCCGCCGGCGCGCTGCTGGTGATGCTGGTCGACCAGATGGTGCCGGAGGCCCGGGACAAGGCTGGGAACCGGGCCGGGCTGGCCACGGTGCTGGGCTTCGCCGTCGCCGCCGCGCTGTCCAACCTCGCCTGACCCTCAGCCGGTCGACCGGTTCTTGCGCGTCGCGTAGGCGCGCTGCATCTTGACGTGGTTCCCGCAGCCGGCCATCGAGCACCAGCGCCGCACCTGGTTGCGGGACGCGTCGTAGTAGGCCCAGCGGCAGGAGTCCCGGGCGCACACCTTGAGCCGCGGCCACGTGCCGTCCTCCCGGGCCTGCCGGACGGCGTCGAGCAGGCCGCCCAGGGCGGCGCCGAAGGCCGCGTCCCCGCCGGCGCCGAAGCGGTAGCCGGCTCCCTCGAACCTGACCCGCACGGGCACCCGGGCCAGGACCGCGTTGAGCGCGTCCAGCGCTCCGGGCTCCGCCTCGTGCCCGGCGTTCTGCAGCAGGACGCCGCGGAGACCCTCCCGGACCGCGACGGCGCTCACCAGGTCGGCCTCGTCCAGCCGCGCGCCGGCCGGCAGCAGCCCGTGCTCGGCCAGCCAGTCGCGCAGCGCTCCCGGGCCGGTCAGCGACTCGGCGTCCACCTGCGGCTCGCGGGTGTTCACGAAGTCCCGCACCAGGCGGACGGCCGCCGGCACCACGTCCTCGTCCACCTCGTCCCCTCCCACGCGCTGATAAGTCACTCCAGCGTAACCCCTTGACCGGTGTAAGAGCTCGTGCCACGTTGGTCACACCAGCCAAGTTGGTTGGCCGGTGTGAGAGGAGCGCACGATGGTCATCACCACCTGGGAGCGGGACGCGCTGCGTCCCGCCCGACGAGCGCGGGAGGACGCCCAGCCCGCCGCGCGGCGCCGCGTCGGGTCCAGCCGACCGGGCCGCCGTCGAGGGGCCGCCACCGGACGGCTGCTCGTCGAGCTGGCCCAGGCCTGCGCCTGGGCCCGGGTGCTCGGCGGATGAGCACGCTGGTCGAGGTCGCCGGCGCGGCCGGGGTGTCGACGCGGACCGTCGTCAACGTCCTCGCGGGTCACCCGCACGTCCGCGCCGAGACGCGGCGGCGGGTGCTGGCGGCGGTCGAGGAGCTCGGCTACCGCCCGGACCCGGTCGCCCGGACCCTGCGCCGGGGGAGCCCGGACGCGCTGGTCCTGCTCGTGCCCGACCGCGGCTACGACGGGCTCGCGCAGCGGCTCGTCGAGGCCGCCGTCGCGGCCGGCTGCCGGACGGTCCTGGACGCGGCCGAGCTGACGGACGACCAGCCGTGCCTCCTGGTCGTCCGCCCGTCCGGGCCCTCCCGGGCCTAGGTGCCGACCTTGGTGATCTTGAACAGCCAGCTGATGCCGGCGCCCTGCCACATCGGCGGGGCGTACGGGTTCTCCGCGGTGGGGAAGTTCGTCCAGTTCGAGGTCTGGAACTCGTAGAACTCCAGTGGGCGGTACATCAGCGGCACGACGGGGATCTGCTCGCGGTAGATGGTGTCGAGCGCGGCGTAGGCGGTCTTCGCCTCCTCCTCGCTGGTCGCGCCGGCCGCGGCGTCGAGCAGGCCCGGCACGTCGGGGTGGGAGAACCGGTTGTAGTTGTAGAAGGCGGTCTTGCCGCGGTCGGCCACCCCGCGGTCGTCGAGGGCGTCGCGGAACCGCACCCACGGGCTCGCCGGGCTGACGCCCGAGTAGGAGTACATGCAGAGGTCGAAGTCGCCGTTCTGCATGGCCTTCTGCATCGTCGGCGCCTGGGGGAACTTCGTCTCGATCCCGATCCCCACCGCCTTCGCGGACTTGGCGACGATCTCGCAGGCGGTGTTCCAGTCGGTCCACCCCGTCGGGGTGATCAGCTCCCAGCCGCCCAGCCTCGTGCCGTCCGGCAGGACGTAGATCCCGTCGGAGCCCTTCTCGGCGCCCACCTCCTCCTCGAGGATCCGCACCGCCTCGTCGGCGTCGTACGACCAGCCGTCGGCGTCGACGGCGGCCGCGTCGAAGAACTTCTCCTCGAACCCGCTCGGCACCACCAGGCTGGCCCGGGCGGGGTCGGAGTAGCTCGACATGGCCGTCGCCGCGATGTTCGGGTAGTCGACGGCGTGCGCGATCGCCCGCCGGACGCGCACGTCGTCGAGGCCTTTCCTGTCCAGGTTGAAGATCAGCAGCGGCAGGTTCCCGGGCAGGTAGTAGGGCTTCTCCTTCAGCCACGTGGCGACCGGCCGCTGCTTCTCCTCCCACATCTTCCAGATCTGCGGCGTGAACTGCTGGCTGGCGTCGATCTCGCCGCTCTGCAGCTTGATGTCGCCGTCGTTGCCGGTCTTGAAGATCGGGTGCACGATCGCCAGCGGGGCCGGCGTGCCGAAGGCCGTCGTGCCCCAGTAGTCGTCGCGGCGCTCCAGCGTGACCTGGGTCTGGTCGGCCTTGCCGATCCGGTAGGGCCCGCTGCCGACCGGTTCGAGGTTGGTCTCGGCGCTGATCTCGTCCTCGCTGATCGCGCTCCACACCGCCTCGGGCACGATCAGCACCTTGGCGATGGCGTCCCGCACGGAGCCCGGGTTGTACGGCGAGCTCTTCAGGGTGAACTGCACGGTGCGCGGGTCCGGGGCGGTGACGGCGTCCAGGTAGGTCCACACGCTCGAGCTGGAGGTGCTGATCTTGCGGGACAGCTCGAAGGTGAAGACGACGTCGGCCGCGGTCAGCTCGCTGCCGTCGGACCAGGTGGTGCCGTCCTGCAGCGGGACCGTGAAGGTCTGCCGGTCGGTCTCCTGCAGCTCGCGCCCGAGTCCAGGCTGCAGGGAGCCGTCGATGAGGTTGAAGCGCAGCAGCGTCTCGTAGACGAGCTGGCTCTGCCCGCCGCCGGCCGGCCAGGCCGGGGCCGCGCCGAACGGGTTGAAGTTGCCCGGCGGGCCCCACTGGAAGCCCGAGACGAAGAGGGTGTCGCCGGCGGCCCCCGGCCGGCCCTGCGCCGCGCCGTCCCCGGTGCTGCTGCCCGTCTGGGCCGTGCCGCAGCCCGCCGCCCCCAGCCCGAGGGCCGCGCCCCCCACGGCCAGGCCGGCGAGGGACAGGAACGAGCGTCGGCTGGGCGCCCAGCCGGGTGGCCCGGCCGGGGGAGCGGAGAACGGGACCGGGGCGGACGGACGGGGCATGGTTCCTCCTTGAACGGATGCGGGGTGGGGGAGCAGGGTCAGCGGTCGCAGCCGCCGTCCTTGTCGGGGCGGGAGTAGGGCTTGGCCACGTCGGCGGTGCCCTTCCAGGCGTAGGGGTCCTCACCGGCGACCATCACGATGTCGCGGTAGTCCGCCATCGCCATGTGCTCGCCGGCGCCCGGGGGGCGCCAGGGCAGTAGCGACTCCGCGCTCATGTAGTGGTTGGCGAGCGCCCGGCGGTAGCCGTGCCGCCCCGAGTTCTCCAGCGAGCGATGCAGCAGGTAGCCGTTGAAGACCAGCGCCGTGCCGGCCGGGATCTCCACCGGCACCGACTGCTCGTCGGTGTAGGGGAAGTCGTAGGCCTCGCTGCTGCAGTCGAAGCGCGGGTCGTCCTGCTCGCGCTCGGGGTAGATGACGCCGCGGCGGTGCGAGCCGGGCAGCACCCACAGGCAGCCGTTCTCGACGGTGGCGTCGTCGAGGGCGATCCAGACCGCGGTCAGCGAGCGGTCGCGGGTGGG
The DNA here is from genome assembly GCF_900105065.1 of Friedmanniella luteola. Classification (NCBI taxonomy): domain Bacteria; kingdom Bacillati; phylum Actinomycetota; class Actinomycetes; order Propionibacteriales; family Nocardioidaceae; genus Friedmanniella; species Friedmanniella luteola. The sequence goes on along the minus strand of NZ_LT629749.1, from coordinate 3,921,217 downwards.
GATGAAGTACTCGTCCTGGTGCCAGGCCTGGCCCGGCTTGCCCTCGGACTTCACGAAGAGCATGGACTGCATGGCCTTGACGTTGGGGCCGACCACCGCGACGAGGGCGTCGACGACCCGGGGCGTGCTGAGCGCCGCCAGCGCGGGCGGCGACACCTTGTGCGGGTAGTGGATGCAGAGGTACTTGCGGAGGACCTCCTCGTCGTTGAGGTCGGTGACGGTCGCGTCGCCCTGCTGCTCGTTCCAGCCGTAGCCGATGTCGCCGTAGTCGCCGCGGCACAGCCGCAGGGCGTCGGCGTTGACGGCCGCGACCTCCTCGGCGGTGAGGGCGTTCGCCAGCAGGGCGAAGCCGTGCTCGGCATAGTGGGCGACGAAGGCCTCGTCGACGACGTCGAAGAGCGGCAGGGCCGGGCGGTCGGTCGCGGGGCGGGAGGTCAGCAGGTCGGTCATGGCAGGCTCTCGGGTCGGGAACGGGTACTACCTCACCCTCGCAGCGGCCCCGGCTGGAGTCGATGCCCGGAACGCGCCGATTACTATCTGATCGTGACCAGCGAGGCGGAGCCCGCCGGGCCCGGGCCGGCTCCGGCCGACCCGGCACGGGAGGTCGCCCTGCCGACGGTGTCGGTCGACGGGGCCGGCGTCGTGCAGGTGGTCGACTACCAGCCCGGCTCCAGCTACGGGCCGCGCGAGCTGGCCGACTTCGAGTTCTTCTGGCTGCTGCAGGGCTCCGCGGCCTGGACGGTGCACCAGGGCTGCACCACCGTCGCCGCCCGGCCCGGCCGGTCGCTCACGCTGCGGCCGGGCACGCTGCTGCTCGCCCCGGCCGGCGCCGTCGACTCGTTCCGCTGGGACCGCGACGTGGTCTCCCGCCACGCCTGGGCGCACTTCCGCGTCGAGGACCCGGGCTCGCTGCCCGACCCGGCCGGCTGGCCGGTGGTCCGCGACCTGGCGGGCGCGCCGGTGCTGGCGGGGCTCTGCCGCTACCTGGAGGACCTGGGCGCCCAGCAGTCGGCGGCCGCCCGCGCCCGCAGCGACCAGCTCCTCGGCCTGCTGCTCGACCTGTTCGTCCGGGGTCCCTTCGAGGAGCCGTCCGCCGCGGTGCCGGAGCCGGTGGCCGCGGCCGTCGAGGCCGTGCGCCGGACCTGGGCGGCCGACGGCGTCCGGCTGGTCGGGGTGGAGGAGCTGGCGGCGGCGGCCTGCGTCTCCACCGGTCACCTGTTCCGGGTGTTCCGGCAGCACTACGGCTGCGGCCCCGCGCGGGTGCTCGAGCTGGTCCGGCTGTCCCGGGCGGCGGTGCTGCTGCAGCGCAGCAACGCTTCCCTGGCCGAGGTCGCGGCCGCGACCGGCTTCGCCAACGCCTACCACCTGTCCCGCCGCTTCCGCACCGCCTACCGGGTCCCCCCGGGCACCTACCGCCGCCGGCACGCGACCGCCGACCCCGTGGTCCCGCTCCGGGAGGCGGGGCTGCTCCCGCTCGCCCACGTGCTGGCCGAGGCCTGAGCGGTCCCGCTCCGGCGCGTCGCGCGGGGCTCGGCGGACCGCGGCCGGGGTGCGAGACTGGTGCTCGTCGCTGGCACCCCCGGACCAGCGCGCTCTCGACGACGGCGTCGCGAACCATCGGAGGGAGCTCCCATGCTCGTCCCACGCCCACGCACCACCGCCCTGCTGGTGGGCACCGCGACCGCCGCCGTGGTCCTCGCCACCGCCGTACCGGCCACGGCGGCCGTCACCAGCGGCCCCGCCATCACCCTCCGCGGCAGCAGCAGCGCGAGCAGCACCACGGGCCAGTCGGTCACGGTCGCCAAGCCCGCGGGCACCGTGGCGGGCGACGTCCTGGTCGCGCGCGTCGCGAACCGCGGTGACGTCTCGGCCGCGATGACCTCCGCCGGCTGGAGCACGGTCGGCTCCACCCAGAGCGCGGCCCTGCTGAAGTCGGTCGTGCTGGTGCGGGTGGCCCGCGCGGGCGAGCCGGCCAGCTACACCTTCGACGTCAGCGAGCCCAGCAACCTCGCCGCCAGCGTCACGGCGTACGACAACGTGGACAACGCCGACCCGGTCGACTCCTTCGCGGGCCGGGTCAACGGCAACCTCGACCTCTTCACCACCCCGGGCGTCACCAGCACCGTGGGCAACGCCATGGCGGTCTGGTTCGGCACCCAGCTCTACTCCGGCACCGACTGCGTGGCCGACGCGATCACGCCGCCGTCCGGCCTGACCGAGGTCCTCGACGACTGCCTGGCCCCCGGCGGCAGTGGCCTGGCCATCGACGGGGCGCAGCGCCAGCTGGGTGCCGCCGCCACCCGCTCCGGCTGGGTCGGCAGCTCGGACTTCCTGCGCACCAACGTCACCCAGGTGCTCACCCTCCGGCCCGCGGCGAAGGTGCAGACCGCCAGCCGGTACGCCGGCAGCTCCGTCGACGTCGGCAAGCTCTGGGAGGGCTACGACCTGCTCGGCAACCGTGACACCGCGCTGAGCGACGCCACCCTGCACGAGCCCTCCGGTCTCGCGGCGAGCCGGGTCAACGAGGACGTGCAGTACGTGCACAGCGAGTCCGACGTGCCGGGCATGGTGGCGGTCAGCACCAGGACCGCCCGCGTCCTTGGCCGGTACGACGTCGCCATCCCCGACCAGTGGGACTGGGAGGACATCGCCACCGGGCCCTGCCCCGCCGGCAGCTGCATCTTCGCCGGGGACATCGGCCGCGCCAACGGCAAGCCCAACCCGCCGTCGACCTTCGCCGTGTACCGGGTGGCCGAGCCGGACCTGGCGGCCGGGGAGACCCGCGGCACGCTCCGGGGCGACTGGTTCCGGTTCCGCTACCCCGACGCGCCGCACAACGCCGAGGCGATGATGGTGCACCCGGTCACCGGACGCATCTACGTCATCACCAAGGAGGAGGACGGCCACAGCGGGGTCTACGCCTTCCCGGCGACGCTGCCCGCGCCGTCCTCGACCACGGTGACCACCCTGAGCAGGGTGGCCACGCTCGACGTCCCGACCTGGGGCGGCGACCCCGGCGACACCCACGCGGCCACCTGGTTCGCGCAGGTGACGGCCGCGTCCATCCACCCGGGCGGTGACCGCTTCCTGCTCCGCACGCCCTACCGCGTGTACGAGTACCGCGCCCCGGCCGGCAGCTCCTTCGAGTCGGCCTTCGACGCCGCCCCCGTCACGCTGACGGCCCCCTCCGGCGAGAGCCAGGGCGAGGCGGTCGAGTACGCGCCCGACGGCTCGGCCTACTACACCCTCGGCGAGCGCGAGGCCCCGCCGTTCACCCTGAAGCGCGTCGACCGCCGCTGATCGTCCCCGCGCCCTGAGCCTGCCGCGGCGCCCTGAGTTCGTCGAAGGGCCTTCGACAGGCTCAGGCCGCGGGGCGCGGCTCAGGCCGCGGGTGGCAGGCTCAGGCCGCGGGTGGCAGGCTCGGGCCGCGGGTGGCAGGCTCGGGCCGCGGGTTCAGTCGCGGTCGACCAGGGCCCAGGAGGCGCCGGCGCTGACGGCGGTGACGGCGAGCACGGAGGGCCAGGCGCCGACCTTCTTCGCCAGGGGGTGCGAGGCCCCGAAGCCGAGGACGTACACCGCGGCCAGCGCCGCGGTGACCGCCGGACCCCGCTTGGCCAGCCAGGTGCGGCCGGCGAAGACGCCCGCCGCCCCCAGGACGACGCCACCGAGCGGCCGGAGGCCCGTCTCCCGTGCCGTCAGGTAGCCGCCGAGCAGACCGAGGGCGACCACGGGTGCGGTGGACAAAGACCGGGCGGGGGAGAGCGGCATGCGGCGACCCTAGCGTGCCGCCGGCCCCTCGCCCGGCGACGCCCGCCGACCCCAGCTCGGCCAGCCGTGCGGCCATCACCTGGCGGCCCGCGTCGCTCCCGTAGCCGAGGAAAGGGGGCCAGGCGAGGAGCAGCAGCCGGAGCTCCGCGGCGTCGAGGGCCGCCCGCAGACCGTCGTCGAGCCGGAGCCCGCGGGCGTCGGCGTAGGCGGCCGTCATGACCGCCCTCGGGGGACGGGCGCCGTCGAACTCCGCCCGCTGCCAGAGGAAGACCAGGTCGCCCAGGCCGTCGCCCAGCCCGGTCTCCTGCCAGTCCACCCAGAGGGGTCGGTCCGCGGGTCCGCGCACGAGGTTGCCCCGGTGGCAGTCCCCGTGGACGAGCACCGGGCCGGGCCCGCCGGGGGTCGCCCACGTCAGCCGCCGCGCGGCACGGTCGGCGACCGCGGCCCCGCCGTGGCGCTCCCACCCGCGGCGGGCGGCGGCGATCTCGGCCGGACCGGCCGGGGTGGGCGGTCCGGGCCATCGCCCGGGCGGGACGGGCAGCCGGTGCAGGCGCCCCAGGTCAGCGGCCACGGCGGACCAGTCGTCGTCGGACAGCGCCGGCGCGGGCGGGTAGGGGTCGTGGGCGGCGAGCAGCAGTCGGACGACCGTGCCGTCGTCCCGCGCGGCGAGCAGGTCGGGGTGGGAGCGCGCCCGCTCCCCACCCACCCGGTAGAGGGCGAGCTCGCGCCGCGCACGCTCCCGCCAGGCGGCGTCCGCCGTCACCTTCAGCACGGCCGGCCGGCCACCGGTCTCGACCAGGGACACCCGGGCGCCGGACCGGCCACCGGAGAGCAGCACCACCGGCGCCGTCGGCTCCGGGCGGCCGAGCGCGGCGAGGTCGCCCGCGACCCGGGCCTCCGGCGTCGCGGGTGCAGGGGGGTCAGCCACTGCCGTCCGGACCCGTCGCGCGCGCCATGTCCTCAGGGTGGGGCCGGGCCCTGACAGTTCTCCGTCCGGCTCCTCAGGCCGGAGGTGGCCGGAAGCCCGGCGGGGACCAGAAGGCCACGTGGTCGGCGAGCGGGTGCGCGGCCGGCAGGGTGGGGTGCTGGTAGCGGGAGTGCTCGACGAGACCGAGTCGCCGCATCACCGCCTGCGAGCGGACGTTGCCCACCGCGGTGATGGACCAGACCGTGGTCAGCCCGACCGGGCCGAAGGCCACCCGCAGGGCCTCGGCGCCGGCCTCGGTCGCGTAGCCGTGACCCCACGCGGCGCGAGCCAGCCGCCAGCCGACCTCCATCCCCCCGGCGCCCGGCGTCCCGTCCGGCATCGGGTTGAGGCCGGCGAAGCCGAGGAAGGCCTGGTCGTCCCGCCGCTCCAGGGCCCAGAGGCCGAAGCCCTGCGTCGTGAACCGCTCCTCGATCCGGTCGACGAGGGCGTCGCTCGCCGCGCGGTCCAGCGGGGCCGGGAAGTGCAGCATCACCGCCGGGTCGGCGTTCATCGCCGCGAAGGGCTCCCGGTCGGCCTCCCGCCACCGGCGCATCCGCAGCCGGGGAGTCACGAGCTCGTCGAAGCGCGGCACCGGACGACGGTAGCCGGTGTCCCGCCGGCGCGCAGCGCGGGCGCTCGGCGCCGTCAGGCCTCCGCGCGCGCGAGCCGGACCAGGGCGCGCGTGGCGGCGCCCGCGCCGGGCGCACTCCTCCTCGATGCTCTGCCGGGGCGTCCGCCCCCACGAGGACCCGGTCACCCCGGACCGCCGGTGGGCTCGGGACCCAGCACCTGCCGGGCGTGCTCCAGCCCGTCGGCGAAGGCGACGGCGCCCGCGGCGTCGAGGCCGGCCCGGAGCTCGGTGAGGACCCGCGCCGCCTCCGGCCGACGGCCCAGCCGGACCAGCAGCTCCACCCGGTAGAGCAGAGCGGGGACCCTCTCCGCCGGTCCGGCCCCGCCGTGCCGGGCCAGCCCGCGGTCCAGCACGTCGAGGGCCTGGGCGTCGTCGCCGCGGGCGTCGCCCTGCCGCGCGGCGACCTCCAGCACCCGGGCGAGACCGGTGGACCGCGTGCCCGCCTCCTCCTCGACGTCACCGGCCCGGTAGAAGCGCAGCCAGTTGCCGCCGACGTCCACCACCGAGAACCCGGCCGCGGTGCCCTGCTTGCGGCGGGGCCGGAGGATGCGCGGGATGCCGGCGGAGGGCAGCCGCCCGTAGGCCGTGCGCAGGCCCGCCGCGAACGCGGCGTAGAGCTGCTCGGTGTCGGGCACCACCACGATGACGCTGCCCAGCGACGTGGCCGGGTCGACCCCGTCGACGCCGGACAGGTGCAGGGCGATGTCCCCCCGCTCCACGACGGCGTAGGGGTTCGGCCGCAGCTGCCGGTAGGTCCGGCGGAAGCCGAGGGCGGCGTAGAAGGCGAGGGCGGCGTCGAGGTCCGGCACCGTCAGCACCGGGTGGGTCCGCTCGCCGGCCATCCCGCCATGGTCCGCGCTGCGGCGACCGCCGTCCAGCGCCGCCCGCCGGCGGACCGCCGTCCCGCTCCATCTTGTCGCTCCGCGCAGAGACTATTTCAGGAGTGGATGACAACAATGCACTGATTCTGGACAGAACCGGGGCCAGTGGCTAGCGTTCTCCCGACGTGCGGCCGCGCCGCGCGCCGCTCCGGCCGCCGCACCCGGCGGCCCAGGGCCCGTACGACCGAACAGCATGGAGGCTGAACGATGTCCGCAGCACCGGCCGAGAACACCACCACCCCCGAGTCGGCCGTCAGCGGCCCCCGGTTGCCCGAGACGATGCAGGCCGTCATCGTGCACGGCCCCGAGAACTACCAGCTGGAGACGGTCGCCGTGCCGCGCCCGGGGCCCGGCGAGGCCCTGGTCAAGGTCGAGGGCGTCGGCATCTGCGCCAGCGACCTGAAGTGCTACCACGGCGCCCCGAAGTTCTGGGGCGACGCGAACCGTCCGGCCTGGGCCGAGACCGAGGTCATCCCCGGCCACGAGTTCGTCGGGACCATCGTCCAGCTCGACGACGAGGCCGCGCAGCGCTGGGGCGTCGCCGTGGGCGACCGCGTCGTCGCCGAGCAGATCGTCCCCTGCTGGAAGTGCCGGTACTGCCTCGACGGCAAGTACTGGATGTGCCAGCCGCACGACATGTTCGGCTTCAAGCGGCGCACGCCGGGGGCCATGGCGGAGTACATGCTGTTCTCCAAGGACGCCCTGGTGCACCAGGTCTCGGCCGACCTGCCGCCCGCCCACGCCGCCTTCGCCGAGCCGCTGTCCTGCGCGCTGCACGCCGTCGAGCGGGCCGACATCCACTTCGACGACGTCGTCGTGGTCGCCGGCTGCGGGCCGATCGGGCTGGGCATGATCGCCGGCGCGAAGTCGAAGAACCCGAAGCTGGTCATCGGTCTGGACATGGCGCAGGAGAAGCTGGACCTCGCGCTCGAGTGCGGGGCCGACCTCGTGATCAACATCGGTCAGGAGGACGCCGTCGCCCGGGTCAAGGAGCTGACCGACGGCTACGGCGCGGACGTCTACATCGAGGGGACCGGCCACCCCTCGGCGGTGGGCCAGGGCCTCAACCTGCTGCGCAAGCTGGGCACCTACGTCGAGTACAGCGTCTTCGGCAGCGACGTCACGGTCGACTGGTCGATCATCAGCGACGACAAGGAGCTCGACGTCCGCGGTGCGCACCTCGGTCCGCACTGCTGGCCCGCCGCCATCCGGATGATCGAGTCCGGCCGGCTGCCGATGGACAAGATCTGCACGCACCAGCTGCCGCTCGCCGACTTCCAGAAGGGCCTGGACCTCGTCGCCAGCGGCAAGGAGTCGATCAAGGTCTCGCTGATCCCGTGACCTCCACGGTCGCCGGGGGCGTCGCCGCAGCGGCGCCCTCCGGCTCGCCGTACCCCGCGGTCCCGCCCGCCGGGACGCTCTGGGTGGGCACCAGCTGGAAGATGAACAAGACCCTCGGCGAGGCGGCGGCCTTCGTCGACGCGCTGGTCGCGGCGGAGCTGCCCCCTGGCGTGCAGCCCTTCGTGCTGCCGGCCCACACGGCGCTCGCCCACGTCCGGGACCGGCTGCCCGCCGGCTCGCCGGTGCTGCTGGGGGCGCAGAACGCGCACTGGGGTCCCGAGGGGGCCGGCACCGGGGAGATCTCGATGCGGATGGCGGCCGACGCCGGCGCCCGGCTGGTCGAGATGGGCCACTCCGAGCGCCGGGCCGACTTCGGCGAGACCGACCGCACCGTCGCTCTCAAGGCGGCCGCCGCCCTGCGGCACGGGCTGCTGCCGCTGATCTGCGTCGGGGAGCCGCTCGAGGTGCGCGAGGCGGGGGGAGCGGCCGACTTCGTCGCCGGCCAGGTGCGTGCCGCCCTGGCGGAGGTGGGACCGGACGACGTGGGCCGCGTGCTGGTGGCCTACGAGCCGATCTGGGCGATCGGCGAGCACGGCCGTCCCGCCACCCAGGACCAGATCGCCCCGGTGATGGCCCTGATCGTCGAGGTGGTCGCCGCGTGCGCGGGCGGCGGGTCGCTGCTGGCGCTGCTGTACGGCGGTGGCGTGCACCCCGACAACGCGGAGGAGCTCCTCACCGACCCCAGCACCGACGGTCTCTTCGTCGGCCGGGCCGGCTGGGACGTCCAGGGCTACCTGCGGCTGCTCCAGCTCTGCGCCCCGTTCGCCCGCCCGCGCTTCTGACGCGCCCTCTCGACGGCCGACTCGGCCCCCGGTGCTCATCTGCGCATCTGCAGGTCACGCTTCTGCACCAGGAACCGAAAACTTTTCAGAACCGATTGCAATACTTCCGACGACTCCGGTAGGTTCTCGGCGTCCGGCCACGCCGGGCCACCGGACGCCGCGCCGCTGCTCGTCCGCCAGCTTGAAGGAGCACCTGATGCAACGAACGCATCGCACCCGCAACCGCATCATCGGGGCCGTGGCCCTCGTGGTCCTGGTGGTCGCCATGGCGCTGAACACCAAGTTCCTCACCCCGGCCGAGGTGGCGGCCATCGCCCCGAAGCCCTTCGACCCGGCCGCGATCGCCGCGGACCTGTACGCGAAGGCCGGCGAGGAGCTGCCGGACCGGGCCCAGCCGCTGGGCGAGGTCGTGCCGGCCCTGCAGGCCGACGTCGCGGCCGCCGCTGACAAGTACGAGGCCACCTCACCGGCCGAGAAGTCCTACGTGTTCCCGGTCGAGCTGACGGGCACCGTGGCCGAGGCCACCGACGCCTCGCTGCGCCTGGAGGTCGACGGCGTGCCCGCGCAGACCCCGGTCATCGTGCCGCTGAGCAACGCGGTCAACGGCAGCGTCATCCGCGACCTGATGGGCTTCAAGTTCGCCGACGCCCCCGGCCAGACCGGCTACCAGTACGTGGGCGATGAGATCAAGAAGCTGATGCTCGCCTCGATCGAGTCCAGCGTGCCCGACCCGGCCAGCCTCGAGGGCAAGCAGGTCACCGTGGTGGGGGCGCTGGGCGTCCAGGCCACGGGCAGCACCGTCCCGCGGGCGAAGCCGCTCAACGTGCAGCCGGTCACCATCGAGGTGGGTTCGTGACCGCCGGCACCGTCGAGGTCCCGGCACCGGCCGCGGACGAGGCCGGCGAGGTCGTCCTCCGGGCCGTCGACATCGCCAAGACCTACGGGGTGACCCGGGCCCTCAAGGGCGTCAACTTCGAGGTCCGCCGCGGCCAGGTGACCGTCCTGTTCGGGGAGAACGGCGCCGGCAAGTCGACGCTGATGAAGATCCTCTCCGGCGTCGAGCAGCCCTCGGCGGGCCAGCTGCTGCTGGACGGCGAGCCGGTGACCCTGGCCGGGACGACCGACGCCGTCGAGCGCGGCATCTCGATCATCCACCAGGAGCTGAACCTCTGCGCGAACCTGAGCGTCCGCGACAACATCTTCATCGGCCGTGAGCTCCGGACCCGCGCCGGCGGCATCGACTACGCCCGCGAGCGCGAGATCACCGAGGACCTGATGCGCCGGCTGGAGGAGCCGATCAAGGCCTCCACCCTGGTGCAGGACCTCCGGGTGGGGCAGCAGCAGATCATCGAGATCGCCCGGGCGCTGGCGGCCGACACCCGCATCCTGATCATGGACGAGCCCACCTCCGCGCTCAGCGCGAGCGAGGTCGACGTGCTGTTCAAGGTCATCCGCGACCTGACCGCCAACGGCGTGGCCATCGTCTACATCAGCCACCACCTCGAGGAGGCGATCGAGATCGCCGACCACGCCGTGGTGTTCCGCGACGGCGACCTCGTCGCGACCGCCAGGGCCGAGGACATCGACCTCAGCTGGGTGGTCCGCCAGATGGTGGGTCGGGAGGCGGACTACGACTTCCGCGACGAGCCGCGCGAGTACGGCGAGGTCGCGCTGTCCATCCAGAACGTCACCGTCGCCGAGCTGGACACCGGCCGGGTGGCGGTCAACAACCTCTCCCTCGACGTGCGCCAGGGCGAGATCGTCTGCCTCTACGGCCTGATGGGTGCCGGCCGGACCGAGCTGATGGAGGCCCTGGCCGGTCGCGACCCGCTCTCCGGCGGCCGCGTGCTGCTGGGCGGCACCGACCTCGCCGGGCGCGGGATCGCCGAGCGGATCGAGCTCGGTCTGGGCCTGGTGCCGGAGGACCGGCAGCGCGACGGCCTGGTGCAGATGATGAGCGTCGGCGCCAACCTGTCGCTGCCCAGCCTGCTGTCCACCGTGAAGCGCTGGTTCCTCAGCCGCACGGCCGAGCGCGCCGCCGTCGAGCGCGAGATCTCCGACGTCCGCGTCAAGACCGCCGGTCCCGGGGCGCTGATCACCTCGTTGTCCGGGGGCAACCAGCAGAAGGTGGTGATCGGCAAGATGCTGCTCACCGACCCCAAGGTGCTGCTGCTCGACGAGCCCACCCGCGGGATCGACGTCGGCGCCAAGGGCGAGATCTTCTCGCTCCTCTTCCGCGAGGCCGCCCGCGGCCTCGGCGTCCTCTACGTCACCTCGGAGGTCGGGGAGGCCCTGACCGCCTCCCACCGGGTCCTCGTGATGAGCAAGGGCCGGATCGTGCGCGAGTTCGACCCGCGCACCTGCACCCGTGACGACATCATGGCCGCCTCCGGCGAGCACGAGCCCGACCCCCAGCAGCAGCCGAACGGAGCCCACTGATGAGCACCACGACCACCGCCCCGGCGCCCTCGGGGGCCGGCCCCACCACGAGCGGCGGCGCGCCGGCCCGGTCCTTCAACCTCAACGCCGTCCTCATCGAGGGCCGCGCGCTGATCGCCCTGGTGATCATCGTGGCGATCTTCGCGATCATGAGCGACAACTACCTGACCACGGGCAACCTGACCACGATCACCAAGCAGGTCGCGTTCAACGCCATCGTCGCGCTGGGCATGCTGATGGTGATCCTCAACGGCGGCATCGACCTGTCGGTCGGCTCCACCGTGGGGCTCACCGCCGCCGTGGCCGGCAACCTGTTCCGGGGGCTCGACCTCCCGCTGACCCAGGCGATCATGTTCCCGCAGGTGTGGGTGATCGTCGTCCTCTCGGTCGCGGTCGGCATGCTCGTGGGCTGGGTGAACGGGTTGCTGATCGCCAAGCTCAACCTGGCCCCGTTCATCGTGACCCTCGGCATGCTCTACGTGGCCCGCGGCCTCACCCAGGTGCTGCTCAACGGCCAGAACATCACCAACGAGCTCAGCGGCCAGCCCTACCTGGGCAACACCGGATTCTTCGAGGTGTTCGCCAGCCGGCCGCTGGGCCTGCCGATCTCGGCCTGGGTGATGATCATCCTGGCCGTCGTCTTCTCGCTGCTGCTGACCCGCACCCCGTTCGGCCGCTGGCTCTACGCCACCGGCAGCAACGAGCGCGCCGCCCAGCTCTCCGGGGTGCCGGTCAAGCGGGTGCAGACGCGGATCTACGTCATCTCCGGCTTCTGCGCCGGCGTGGTGGGGATCCTGCAGATGGCCAACATCAGCTCCTCCACCGCCGACCTCGGCCAGTTCTACGAGCTGAACGCGATCGCCGCGGTGGTCATCGGCGGCGCGGCCCTCTCCGGCGGCCGCGGCACAGTGCGCGGCACGATCATCGGGGCCTTCGTCATCGGCTTCCTGGCCAACGGCCTGGTCATCGTCGGCGTCTCGCCCTTCTGGCAGCAGGTCATCACCGGCGCCGTGATCATCCTGGCGGTGGCCGTCGACCAGATCCAGCAGATCATCCAGCGACGACGGAGCGCCCGCCGCGCCGTCGTCAACGCCAAGGCGGCCAACCGGGGCAGCACGCCCCCAGCGGCCAGTCCCGCCTGAGCCGGTCACCGGCCCAGCACCCGTCCGACCCGCCGGCGCACGCCGTCCGCACCACCCGTCCGGGGAGATCCCCGGCCGGTCCCAGGGCCCGTCCACACCGCCGTGCCCCACCCTGAAAGGAACACCCATGCGACCTCGCCTGGTCCTCCGCACCGCGCTCGCCAGCGCGGTCCTGCTCAGCCTCGCCGCCTGCGGGGGCGGTGGCGGTGACGCCGCCGAGCCCGCCGCCTCCGGCGCCTCCTCCTCCGCGGCCGGTGCCGCCGGCGGCACCATCGCGATCATCACCGTCGACCCCTCGAACCCGTACTGGAAGGCCGAGACCGACACGGCCGTGGCCGAGGCCGAGAAGCTGGGCTACCAGACCACCACCAACGCGCACGAGAACGACCCGGAGACCCAGAACAGCCTGATCGAGACCGCGATCAACGACAAGGTCAAGGGCGTCGTCCTCGACCCGGCCGGGGCCGACGAGAGCGTCGCGGCCGTGCAGAAGCTCGTCGACGCGCAGATCCCGGTCGTGCTCGTCAACGCCGAGATCAGCAAGACCGGCCTGGCCAAGGCGCAGATCGTCTCCAACAACGCCCAGGGTGCCGTCGCCGGCGCCGAGGCGTGGGCCGAGGCGATGGACTACAAGGGCACCTACGTCGAGCTGCTCGGCAAGCCGAGCGACAACAACGCCCAGGTCCGCTCCGACGGCTACAAGTCGGTCATCTCCCAGTCCCCCGACCTCAAGAAGGTCGGCGAGGAGATCGCCAACTGGGACCGCCAGGAGGGCCAGGAGAAGATGGAGTCGCTGCTGTCCAAGAACCCGGACATCGACGGCGTCATCGCGGGCAACGACGAGATGGCCCTCGGCGCGATCAACGCGCTCAAGGAGGCCAAGAAGCTCGACCAGGTGAAGGTGCTCGGCTTCGACGGCAACCAGGACGCCGCCGACGCGGTGGCCAAGGGCGAGATGGTGGCCACGGTCCTGCAGCCCATCGTCGAGGGCACCACGAAGGCCGTCGAGCAGCTCAACGGCGTGCTCACCAACGGCCAGACCGGCGTGCCGGACGAGAAGCAGGCCATCGACTGCGTCCTGATCACCAAGGACAACGCCGACAAGCTCGACAACTTCGTCCTCAGCGAGTGATCTCCTGAGACGCGGGCGGCGGACCTGGGTCCGCCGCCCGCGTCGCAGCACCGGACCCGGGGTACCTCCCGGTCCGGGCCCGGCGGCCCCGCACGGACGAGGACCGCGACACCTTCGAGGAGGAACGGTGGACGATGACGGCAGCTGAGACGGGCTCCCCGCGCGAGCGGAAGACCGAGACCCGCAAGCGGCTGATCACCGAGGCGGTGCTGGACTCCGGCTCGGCCACCGCGCAGGACCTGGCCACCCGCTTCGGGGTCAGCATCGTCACCATCCACCGGGACCTCGACGAGCTGGAGCGCCGGGGCGTGGTCCGGAAGTTCCACGGCGGCGTCACCGCGCAGCCGTCCGGCATCTTCGAGTCGCAGATGTCCTACCGGCTGGCCACCATGACGTCGGAGAAGCGGGCGATCGCGGAGACGGCCCTGCAGCACGTCCACCCCGGGATGTCGATCCTGCTGGACGACAGCACGACCACCCTCAAGATGGTCGACGGGCTGCCCGACCGGGCGCCGCTGCACGTGGCCACCACCTTCGTCGCCGGGCTGCGCCAGCTCAGCGAGCTGACCCACGACCACAACCTCACGGTCATCGGCATCGGCGGGCGCTACGACGTCGCCCACGACTCGTTCGTCGGGGTGCAGACCAACGAGCAGGTGCGCGGCCTGCACGTCGACGCCGTGTTCATGTCCACCTCGGCGGTCTCGGCCACCGACATGTTCCACCAGGAGGAGCAGATCGTCGCCCTCAAGCGCGAGATGCTCAACTCCGCCAGCAAGAAGTACCTGCTCGTCGACCACACCAAGCTGGGCCGCCTGGCGCTGCTCAAGATCGCCTCGCTGACCGAGCTGGACCTGATCATCACCGACGCCGGCGCGGACCCGGAGGTCCTCGCGGCCTGGGCCGCGGCCGGGATCGACTACGCCGTCGCCTCGTGAGCGTCGGACCGAACTGCCGGGAGGCGCCATGACCCACGTGCACAACGACCCCGCCGACTTCAAGGACCAGATCCTCCGCGGCTTCGCGGCCGCGTACCCCGCGCACGTGGAACGGGTCGAGGGCGCGTCCGGCTTCGTCCGGGCCGGCGGGCCGGGGGAGGGCAAGGTCAGCCTGCTGGTCGGCGGCGGCTCGGGGCACTACCCGTCCTACAACGGCGTGGTGGGCACCGGCTTCGCCGACGCCGCCGTGCTGGGCGACCTCTTCGCGTCGCCGTCGGCCGAGCAGGTCTACCGGGTGGGGCGTGCGGCCGACGGCGGGGCCGGCGTGGTGCTGTCCTTCGGCAACTACGCGGGCGACCGGCTGAACTTCGCCGTCGCCGCGGACCGGCTGCGGGCCGACGGCATCGACACCCGGATCGTCTACGTCACCGACGACATCGCCTCCGGCCCGGCCGACCAGCGCGACCAGCGTCGTGGCATCGCCGGCACTTTCACCGTCTACAAGATCGGCGGCGCCGCCGCCGAGGCCGGCCTCGACCTCGACGGGGTCGAGCGGGTGATGCGGGCGGCCAACGCCGTCACCTCGTCGTTCGGCGTGGCCTTCGACGGCTGCACCATGCCGGGTGCCGACGCCCCGCTCTTCCACGTCGAGCCCGGCCAGATGGACTTCGGGCTCGGGATCCACGGTGAGCCGGGGATCAGCTCGGCGCCGTGGATGCCGGCGAGCGAGCTGGCCGCGCAGCTGGTCGAGAAGGTGCTGGCCGAGCGCCCCGACGGCGTGAGCGGCCGGGCCGCCGTCCTGCTCAACGGTCTCGGCGCCACCAAGTACGAGGAGCTGTTCGTGCTCTTCGGCGACGTGGCCGCCCTGCTCGCCGACGCGGGGGTCGAGCTGGTGGCCCCGGAGGTCGGCGAGCTGGTCACCAGCCTGGACATGGCGGGCTGCTCGCTGTCGGTGACCTGGCTCGACGCCGAGCTCGAGGGCTACTGGACCGCCCCGGCCGACACCCCCGCCTTCAAGCGCGGCAACGCCGTCCGGACCCAGCGCAGCACCCCCCGCCGGCGGGCGGTGCCGGAGAGCGAGGCCGACGCCGCCGAGGAGGCCAGCGAGGCCTCCGTCGCCGCGGCCGCCGTGGCCCGGCGGGCCGTCGCCGCCCTGCAGGCCGTCGTGGAGGAGCACAAGGAGCAGCTGGGCCAGCTGGACGCGGTGGCCGGCGACGGCGACCACGGCATCGGCATGTCCCGCGGGGCGACCGCCGCCGCCGAGGCGGCCGAGCAGAGCCGGGGCGGGGTGCAGACGGTGCTCAGCGCGGCCGGCGCGGCCTTCGGCGACCGGGCCGGCGGCACCAGCGGCATCCTCTGGGGCGTCCTGCTGGACGGGATCGGCCAGGGCCTCGGCAACACCGAGGAGGTCACGACCGCCCGCGCCGTCGAGGCCGTCCGCGCGGCGGTGCAGAAGCTGCAGACGTTCAGCAAGGCCGAGCTGGGCGACAAGACCATGCTCGACGCGCTGTTCCCGTTCGTCGACGCCCTCGAGGCGGAGGTGCAGGGCGGTGCTGCGCTGGGGCCGGCCTGGCGGCGTGCCGCCGAGGTGGCCGTCCGGGCCGCCGACGAGACCGCCGCCCTGACCCCGCGGATCGGCCGGGCCCGCCCGCTGGCCGAGCGCAGCGTCGGCACGCCCGACCCGGGCGCGGTCTCCCTGGGGATGATCGTGAGCGCCGTCGGCGTTGTGCTGGATGAAGCCCCCTCCGCGAGCTGACCCTCGTCCCCCCACCACAGAGAGATCCCCACATGAGTGACAAGATCCGCCTGCTCGTCGGCAGCGACAGCGCCGGCTTCGACTACAAGGACGCCATCTACGCCGACATGCAGGCCGACGACCGGGTCGAGGTCGTCGACCTCGGGGTCTACGCCGGTGACCTCGACGGGGGCTCCTACCCCTCCGTGGCCATCGCGGCCGGCGAGAAGATCCGGGCCGGCGAGGCCGACCGCGCCATCCTGTTCTGCGGCACGGGCATCGGGGTGGCCATCGCCGCCAACAAGGTGCCGGGCATCCGCGCCACCGTCGCGCACGACTCCTTCAGCGTCGAGCGCTCGATCCTGTCCAACGACTGCCAGGTGCTGACGCTGGGGCAGCGGGTCATCGGCCTGCAGCTCGCCCGTCGGCTGGCCAAGGAGTGGCTCGGCTACGTCTTCGACCCGAGCACCCCCTCCGGCCCCAAGGTCGACGAGATCGTCGAGTACGAGGACTCCCTCACCGGCTGAGCTGTGTCTCCCGTCCTCGCTCCGCTCGGACGCGGACCGCGCTCCTGGCCTCCGGGGTTCGTCCGTCGCCGGGCAGGACGAAGAGCGTGCCCTGCCCGGCTCCTCCTCACCACGGAGGTGCGCGGTCCGGTGGTGGTGGGCGGCACCTTGACGTCGGTCGGGCCCGAACGGATGCTCCGGAGCCTCCCGTCGGACGGACGTTGCATCCACGACGCGCTCCGGATCTGTAACGCGGGCGTCTGCACCTGGCAGGCGCACCGACGACAGGAGTCTCCGATGACCTCGCAGCCGACCGAAGGCCACGCCCAGCCGACCGAGGGCACGGGTGGTGCCGAGCCGCAGTCCTGGACCCAGCTGGGCAAGGAGATGTGGTCCTACCTGACCGGCCGCGGCGCGGCCATCAACTACAAGCTCATCGACATGACCGTCGAGGTGCCGCGGGACACCGGCGCCGACGCGCCCCGGGCCACCTGGAAGCTCGACGGCACCCTGCAGATCACCACCAGCGACGACGCGTCCTGAGCGGTGCCGACGACGTCCACGCCCCGGGGCGGCCGGCTCCGGGTCCGGGCTGACCTGACCTTCTCCGTCGACGTGCCCGACCGCTCGGCCCGCCCGACCCGGTGCACGGGTCGGGTGGAGGCCGACGGCGGTCACGACGTCACGGTCAGCTTCACGCCGATGCCGTCCCTGGGCGGGACGTCGACCCGGCCGCTGGTGCGGCCGCTGGCCGAGCGGCTCGACGAGCTGGGCCTCACCCTGCTGGTGCAGGGCCCCGACGGACCGCTGGTCCGCCTCGGGGCCGGTGTCCACGCGCCCTGGTGGCAGTGGCCCGCGACCCGCAGCAGCCGGATCGAGCTGCTGTCCCGACGGGCGCTGGCCCGGTCGCTGCGCGGCCCGCGGGTGTTCGAGGTGGCGCTGCCGCCGTCGGCGGTGCTGCCCACGGTGACCGACCGCCAGCGGTCCCGGCGTCGCCGCGTCGCGGTCGCCCTGCGCCAGGCCGGCCGTGGGGTGGCCCGTCGTCGGCGCTGAGCGGCGCCCTGCCCCCGGACCGGCGCCGGTCGGCTAGGTGCCGCTGCCGGTCGGGGTCAGGAACTCCACCCGCGCGTCGACCAGCAGCGCGTCCTTGGCCTGCAGGAAGTGCGCCGTGTGCGGCTGCCGCTCGTGCTCGGCGTGGGCGTCGCGGTCGCGGTAGGACTCGTAGAACAGCCGCGAGAGCGGGGCGTCGTGGACGGTGTGGACGGCGTAGGTGAGGGTGCCGGGCTCGTGCGCGGCGATCTGCGGCAGCAGGTCGGCGACCAGGGCGTCGAAGCGGGCGGCGGCGTCATCGTCGGTCAGGTTGAAGCGGACGACCAGGGCGAACACGGGTGCTCCTCGGGTGGATGGCGCTGGGACGGCGTTCGCGGGGGCGACGGCAGGATCTTCTCAGGTGGGCGCCGCGACGGGGGCACCGGGGAGGCTCAGCCGCGCCGGCCCTGACCGCCTCCCGCGGTGGAGCGCCGGACCACCAGCGTCGGGGTGAACCGGACGCTCTGGTGCTCGTGCGGCCGGTCGTCGTCCAGGGCCTCGATCTCCTCGAAGAGCAGCTCCGCGGCCCGCCGGCCGAGGTCGACGCGCGGCTGCCGTACCGAGGAGAGCGGGACCGCCGCCGCCGCAGCGAAGCTGATGTCGTCGTAGCCGATCAGCGCCATGTCCTCGGGCACCCGCAGGCCATGGGTGACGAAGCCCTGCAGCAGCCCGATCGCCAGCAGGTCGTTGGCCGCGAAGACGGCCGTCGGGCGCTCCCGGTCGGGCATCGCCGCCAGCTCGTCGGCCGCGAGGACGCCGGCGGTGGTGTCGAGGCTGCTGGTGGAGAGGGCCAGCAGGTCGACGACGTCGCCGTGCTCGGCCCGGGCCAGGTCGGCGCCCAGGCGCCGGTCGCGGATCTGCTGGAGCCGCCCGGGCCCGCCGACGAGCGCGATGCTGCGGTGCCCGAGGCGGATCAGGTGGTCCACGGCCAGCCGCCCGCCCTCGACGTCGTCGACCGACACCGAGCAGAAGCCGGACTCCTCGGGCGCCCGGTCCACGACCACGACGGGGATGCCGCGCCGCCGGAGGTCGTCGACCCGCTGGTTGACCCCCCAGATCGGCGCGCACAGCACGCCGCGGACGCGCTGCTGCTCGAAGAGCCGCAGCTGGTCGTCCTCGCGCTGCGGCTGGGAGGCGCTGTTGCCGACCTGGACGGAGTAGCCGCGCTGCAGCACGTGGTCCTCGACCCCGAGCAGGACGTCGGTGAAGAAGGGGTTGGCGATGTCCATGACGACCAGCCCGACGGAGCTGCTGCGGCCCGCGCGCAGCTGCCGGGCCGAGGCGTTCGGCACCCAGCCCAGCTTGGCGATGGCCGTCTCGACGCGCTCCCGGGTGGGCGGGCTGACCAGCTCGGGGGAGTTGACGACGTTGGAGACCGTGCCCAGCGAGACCTTCGCCAGGGCGGCCACGTCCTTCATGCTGATCGAGGCCTTGCGCGCCACGCTGGACACCCTCCTACCCTCCGCGGTGCACGGGGGCGGGCCGCCCGCCGGGACTGCTGGTCACCGAAGAGGACAATCTAGCGGCCCGGCCGGTGGTCGTCGGGGTGTAGGTCGCCAGGGTGAGCCCGCGGCGGAGGGTGCGACGGAGCGACTCCAGGTCGGCGGGCAGCAGACCGGCCGCCCGGGCCTGCACGGCGAGGTTGCCGAGCGCGGTGGCCTCGACCGGCCCGGAGAGCACGAGGCGACCGGACAGGTCGGCCGTCAGCTGGCAGAGCAGCGCGTTGCGGCTGCCGCCCCCGACGACGTGCACGACGTCGACGGTCTGCCCGGCGAGCGCCTCGGCCTCGGCGGTGGTCCGGGCGTAGGCGACGGCGAGGGAGTCGAGGATGCTGCGGGCGACCGCGGCTGGCGCCCCGGGCAGCTCCTGGCCGGAGGCCGCGACGGCCCGCCGGATCCGCGCCGGCATGTCCCCGGGCGCGATCAGGTCGGGGGCGTCGACGTCGAAGGTCGGGCCCCCGGGTGGCAGCGCGGCCGCCTCGGCGAGCAGGGCGTCCTGGTCGACGGGCTCACCCGCTCCGGCCCAGCTGCGCAGGCTCTCCTGCAGCAGCCACAGGCCGCCCTCGTTGCGCAGGTAGCGGGTGCGGCCGTCCACCCCGCCCTCGTTGGTGAAGTTGGCGGCCCGGCTCGCGGGGGTCAGCACGGGGGCGTCCAGCTCCAGGCCGACCAGCGACCAGGTGCCCGAGGAGACGTAGGCGAACGAACGGCCCTCGGCCGGCACCCCGACGACGGCCGAGGCGGTGTCGTGGGAGCCGACGGCGACGACGGTGGTGCCGGGGGCGAGGCCGGTCCGGGCCGCGACCTCGGGCAGCAGCGGACCGAGGGTCTCACCCGGCTGGACCAGCGGCGGGAACAGCTCCAGCGGCAGCCCGAGCGCCTCGAGCAGCTCCCGGGACCAGGTGCGCGTGCCGGCGTCGAGGAGGCCGGTGGTGGAGGCGTTGGTCGCCTCGGTCCGCCGCTCCCCGGTGAGCCAGTACGCCAGCAGGTCGGGCAGCAGCAGGGCCTGCGCCACGCGCGGCCAGAGCGGCCCCTGCCGCTCGGCGGAGAGCTGGTAGAGGGTGTTGAAGGGCAGGAACTGCAGGCCCGTGACCGCGTAGAGCCGGGCCGGGTCGACCCGGCGGTGCACGAGGTCGACGACGGCGTCGGTCCGGTCGTCGCGGTAGGCCACCGGCTGGGCCAGCAGGTGGCCGTCGGCGTCGAGCAGGCCGTAGTCGACGGCCCAGGTGTCGATGCCGACGCTGCGCACCCCGGGGTGGCGGGCGGCCAGCGCGGCCAGGCCGGTCAGCACCTCGGCGAACAGCCCGCTCAGGTCCCAGCGGAGGTGGCCGTCGACCTCGGTCGCCCCGTTGGGGAAGCGGTGCACGACCTCCAGCCGCAGCCCGTCGTCGTCCAGCACTCCCGCGACCACCCGGCCGCTGGACGCACCGATGTCGATCGCGCCGAAGACGGCCGGCCGGTGGGCTGAGCCTGTCGACGGCCCTTCGACGGGCTCAGGGCGCGGGGCGACGGGCTCAGGGGGCGGGACGACGGTCACCGCAGGAAGGCGGCGGCGACGCCGGCGTCGACGGGGACGTGCAGGCCGGTGGTGTGGCTGAGGTCGGCCGAGCAGAGCACGAAGACCGCGTTGGCCACGTGCTCGGGCAGCACCTCGCGCTTCAGCAGGGTGCGCTGGGCGTAGTAGGCGCCCAGCTCGGACTCGGGCACGCCGTAGACGGCCGCCCGCTTCGCGCCCCAGCCGCCGGCGAAGATGCCGGAGCCGCGGACGACACCGTCGGGGTTGATGCCGTTGACCTTGACGCCGTGCTCGCCCAGCTCGGCGGCCAGCAGGCGGACCTGGTGGGCCTGGTCGGCCTTGGTGGCGGAGTAGGCGATGTTGTTGGGTCCGGCGAAGACGGAGTTCTTCGAGGAGATGTAGACGACGTCCCCGCCCAGCTGCTGGGCGATCAGCACCTTGGCCGCGGCCCGGGAGACGAGGAACGACCCCTTGGCCATCACCGCGTGCTGCAGGTCCCAGTCGGCGACGGTGGTGTCGAGCAGGGACTTCGACAGCGACAGCCCGGCGTTGTTGACCACGAGGTCCAGTCCACCGAAGGCCAGCACGCAGGCGTCGACGGCGGCCTGCACGGCGGCCTCGTCGGTGACGTCGGCGGCGAGCCCGACGGCCACGTCGGTCGATCCCAGCTCGGCGGCCGCGGCCCGGGCCTTGTCGGCGTCCAGGTCGGCGATGACGACGCACGCGCCCTCGGCCGCGAGCCGGGTGGCGATGGCCTTGCCGATGCCGGAGGCGGCCCCGGTCACCAGGGCGATGCGGGTGGCCAGCGGCTTCGGCGCGGGCATCCGCTGCAGCTTCGCCTCCTCCAGTGCCCAGTACTCGATCCGGAACTTCTCCGCCTCGTCGATCGGCGCGTAGGTGGAGAGGCCCTCGGCTCCGCGCATGACGTTGATGGCGTTGACGTAGAACTCCCCGGCGACGCGGGCGGTCTGCTTGTCCTTGCCGTAGGAGAACATCCCCACGCCGGGCACCAGGACCACCAGCGGGTCGGCGCCGCGGATCGCGGGGGAGTCGGGCGTCGCGTGCCGGTCGTAGTAGGCCTGGTAGTCCTCCCGGTAGGCGGCGTGCAGCTCCTGGAGCCGGGCCGCGGCCTCCTCCAGGGGTGCGTCCGCCGGCAGGTCCAGCACGAGCGGCTTGACCTTGGTGCGGAGGAAGTGGTCGGGGCAGGACGTGCCCAGCGCCGCGAGGCGGGGGTGCTCGCTGCTGGCGAGGAAGTCCAGCACGACGTCGCTGTCGGTGAAGTGCCCGACGACGGCCCGGTCGTGCGAGGCCAGGGACCGCAGCGTCGGGGCCAGCGCGGCGGCGCGCGCCCGGCGCTCGTCCGGGGGCAGCGCGCCGTAGCCCGGCAGGGGCGGCCCGAAGGGCTCCGGCCGGCTGTGCTCGGCGATCCAGGCGGCGGCCGTGTCGATGATGTGCAGGCTGCGCTGCTCGGACTCCGCCGACGTGTCGCCCCAGGCGGTGATGCCGTGCCCGCCCAGGATGCAGCCGATCGCGTCGGGGTGGGCGGCCTTGATCGCCGCGATGTCGAGCCCGAGCTGGAAGCCCGGCCGCCGCCACGGCACCCAGACGACGGTGTCGCCGAAGATGTCCCGGGTGAGCGCCTCGCCGTCGGCCGCGGTGGCCAGGGCGATCCCGGCGTCGGGGTGCAGGTGGTCGACGTGCGCCGCGTCGACCAGGCCGTGCATGGCGGTGTCGATGCTCGGCGCCGCGCCACCCTTGCCGTGCAGGCAGTAGTCGAACGCCGCGACCATGGCGTCCTCCTGCTCGAGCCCGGGGTAGACCTCGGTGAGCGCCCGCACCCGGTCCAGCCGGAGGACGGCGAGGCCCGACCCCGTCAGGGTGCCGAGGTCACCGCCGGAGCCCTTGACCCACAGCAGCTCGACCTCCTGCCCCGTCACGGGATCGGTCGCGGTGCCCTTCGCCGAGGTGTTGCCGCCTGCGTAGTTGGTGTTCTTCGGGTCAGCGCCCAGGCGGTTGGAGCGGGCGATCAGGTCGGCCACGGTGTCGGTCATGGTCCTCCTCAGGTCGGGGGGTGAGTAGCGCGAGAGGGTGCGCCTCCGTGCTGAGGAGGAGCGAGCAGTCACGTCCTCCCGTCGGCGAGCGACGACGGAGGGGGAGGCTCAGAGCACCATCAGCGCCGGAACGGAACGGAGCGGAGGCAGGAGGGCCGCGCGGCACGCGTCGGAGCGGAGCGGAGGTCGATCCACGGCATCACGCGCCCCAGCCCGACTGGGCGCCGCCCACGCGCTCGGCGGCGAGCCGCTGCTGGTGGCCGGACTCGGCGTAGCTGCGCATGGGGTCGGCGGGGAGCCCCCGGCTCTCCCGCCAGGCGGCGAGGTCGGGCCGGACGTCGGTGTAGAAGGCGTCCATCAGGATCCCGTTGGCGCCCAGGACGTCCCCGGCCTCCTGGGCCGTGGCCAGCGCCGCGCGGTCGACGAGCAGGGCGCGCGCCGTCATCTCCTGGACGTTGAGCACCGAGCGGATCTGGCCGGGGATCTTGTCCTCGACGTTGTGGCACTGGTCGAGCATGAAGGCCACCGGGGAGTCCGGGCCGAAGCCGCCGCCGCGGACCACCTCGTGGAGGATCCGGAACAGCTGGAACGGGTCGGCGGCGCCGACGATCAGGTCGTCGTCGGCGTAGAACCGGGAGTTGAAGTCGAACGAGCCGAGCTTCCCGAGCCGCAGCAGCTGGGCGACGATGAACTCGATGTTCGTGCCGGGCGCGTGGTGGCCGGTGTCGAGGCAGACCATCGCCCGCTCGCCCAGAGCGCTCACGTGGGCGTAGGAGGTGCCCCAGTCCGGGACGTCGGTGTGGTAGAACGCCGGCTCGAAGAACTTGTACTCCAGCACCAGCCGCTGCCCGTCGCCGAGGCGGTCGTAGATGGTCTGCAGGCTCTCGGCCAGCCGGTCCTGGCGGCCCCGGAGGTCGCCCTGGCCCGGGTAGTTGGTGCCGTCCGCCAGCCAGATCTTGAGGTCCTGCGAACCCGTCTGGTGCATGATCTCGATGCACTCGAAGTGGTGCTCCACGGCCTTGCGCCGGACGGCCTCGTCGGTGTGGGTCAGGCTGCCGAACTTGTACAGGTCGTCCTGGAAGGTGTTGGAGTTGACGGTCCCCAGCCGGAGCCCGTGGTCGCCCGCGAAGCGTCCGAGGGCGGCGTAGTCGTCGACCTGGTCCCAGGGGATGTGCAGCGCCACCGTCGGCGCGAGCCCCGTCAGCTCGTGCACCTTGGCGGCGTCGGCGATCTTCTCCTGCACGGTGCGGGGGGTGCCGGGGGTGCCGAACACCCGGAAGCGGGTCCCGGAGTTGCCGAAGGCCCAGGACGGGAGCTCGATGGCCTGGCCGGCCAGCTGGTCGGCGATGTCGGCGAATGCCACGGTCGACTCCTCAATGAGACGTTTCAAGTCGGGCAGCATGCTAGCCCTGCTGCCTCCGGTCCGCAACGGCAGGTGTCCCAGTCGTCGGCGTTGACAAGCCCGCGCCGCAGATGATTGCCTCCTCTAGATCGTTTCATTACGGCCGTCCGCGGCCGACCCCGACCCACAGGAGTGTCATGACCGACTGGTCCGCCGCCCTCATCGTGCCCGATCAGGACTTCGCCGGGGCGCCCCTGCTCCGCCGGGAGTTCGCGCTGGAGGCCGGCCACGGCGACGTCGCCTCGGCCACCCTGCACGCGAGCGCCCACGGTGTCTTCGAGGCCTTCCTCAACGGGCAGCCGGTCGCCGACGAGGTGCTCAGCCCCGGCTGGAGCGCCTACGAGTGGCGGCTCCGGTACCGCAGCTACGACGTGACCGCGCTGCTGCGCCCGACGTCGGTGCTCGGCTTCGCGCTGGGCAACGGCTGGTGGGGCGGCCGCCTCGGCTGGAACGGCGGCCGGGGCTACTACGGCTCCGACCTCGGCGTCGTCGCGCAGCTCGAGATCACCTTCGCCGACGGCCACGTCCAGCGCGTCCTGAGCGACGGCTCCTGGACGGCCGGCCCCTCGGCCGTGCTCGCCAACGACCTGTACGACGGCCAGACGATCGACGGCCGGCGGGTGTCGGACGCCTGGTTGGCGCCCGGCTTCACCGGGGAGGGCTGGACGGGCGTCCACGCCGGCGAGCTCGACCTCGGCACCCTCACGCCCTACATCGGCCCGCCCGTGCGCCGGCAGGCCGAGCTCGCCCCGGTGAGCACCTGGACCGCGCCTTCCGGCCGCACGCTGGTGGACTTCGGCCAGAACCTCGTCGGCTGGGTGCGGGTCCGGGTCAGCGGCCCGGCCGGCACTGAGGTCACCCTCCGCCACGCCGAGGTGCTCGAGCACGACGAGCTGGGCGTCCGGCCGCTGCGCAGCGCGCAGGCCACCGACCGGTTCGTGCTCAGCG
This sequence comes from Friedmanniella luteola, assembly GCF_900105065.1. Classification (NCBI taxonomy): domain Bacteria; kingdom Bacillati; phylum Actinomycetota; class Actinomycetes; order Propionibacteriales; family Nocardioidaceae; genus Friedmanniella; species Friedmanniella luteola. The sequence continues at coordinate 3,896,393 of NZ_LT629749.1, read as the reverse complement.
GCGGGGACGACGTCTTCGAGCCCACCTTCACGTTCCACGGGTTCCGCTACGCCGAGGTCGACGGCTGGCCCGGCGAGCCGGCCGAGGGCGACCTCACCGCCGTCGTCGTCTCCTCCGACCTCGAGCGGATCGGGCAGTTCGCCTGCTCCGACGACCTGCTCAACCAGCTGCACAGCAACGCGGTCTGGGGCACGGTCGGCAACTTCCTCGACGTCCCCACCGACTGCCCGCAGCGCGACGAGCGGCTCGGCTGGACCGGTGACATCGCCGCCTTCACCCCGTCGGCCGCGTTCCTCTTCGACGTCGAGCCCTTCCTGCGGGACTGGCTGCGCGACCTCGCCGCCGAGCAGCAGGCGGCCGACGGCATGGTGGCCTTCGTCATCCCCGACGTCCTCAAGTACGTGACGAAGGACGACGCCCAGGCCACGTCCTTCCCCGCCCCCGACTCGACGGCCGTCTGGAGCGACGCCGCGGTCTGGGTCCCGTGGGCGCTCTGGCAGGCCTACGGCGACCGCCAGGTGCTGGTCGACCAGTTCGACTCCATGGCCGCGCACGTGCGGCGGGTCGAGACGCTGACGTCGCCGACCGGGCTGTGGGACACCGGCTTCCAGTTCGGCGACTGGCTGGACCCGACCGCGCCGCCGGAGAACCCGATCCTGGCCAAGGCCGACCACGGGGTGGTCGCCACCGCCTGCCTCTTCCGGAGCGCCACGATCGTGGCCGAGACGGCGGCGCTGCTCGGCCGCGCCGAGGACCAGGCCCACTTCACGGAGGTCGCCGCCCGCACCCGCGCCGCCTTCGCCGAGCACTACGTCGGGGCCGACGGCCACATCACCAGCGACGCCGTGACCGTCTACGCCCTGGCCATCGTGTTCGGCCTGGTCGAGGGCGAGCAGCGCCGGCTGGCCGGCGAGCGGCTGGTCGAGCTGGTCGACGAGGGCGGGTACCGCATCCTGACCGGTTTCGCCGGCACGCCCTTCGTCACCGACGCGCTGACCACGACCGGTCACCTCGACGACGCCTACCGGCTGCTGCTGCAGCAGGAGTGCCCGTCCTGGCTCTACCCCGTCACGATGGGCGCGACGACCATCTGGGAGCGCTGGGACTCGATGCTCCCCGACGGCAGCATCAACCCCGGCCAGATGACGAGCTTCAACCACTACGCGCTCGGGGCGGTCGTCGACTGGATGCACCGCACCCTCGGCGGGCTGGCCCCCCTGGAGCCCGGGTACGCGAAGGTGCTCGTCGCCCCGCAGCCCGGCGGTGGCATCACCTGGGCGAGGACCGCGCTGCAGACCCGGCACGGCCGCGTCGCGGTCTCCTGGTCGACCGAGGGGCCCGACGGGTTCTCCCTCGACGTCGAGCTGCCCGAGGGTGTCAGCGGCCTGGTGCGGCTCCCGGACGGCACGGAGCGCGAGATCGGGGCCGGGGAGCACCACCTGGCGGGGGAGCCCGCCACCGCCTGACGACCGGGACGAACCCGTGGCCGGGGCGGTCACGGGTTCATCTCGATCGTTTCATTCTGCTGCGCCGGGCCTGGAGTCCGGGCGGTGAGGACGGGTGCCGCGGCGCCGGCGACGCGCCCCTCCTGCCCTCGAAGCACCTGCCGGCCCACGGACGACGGGAACCGGTAAGCGCTATCCGAACCGGGGCCGTCAACCCCGGTCTGACCAGCGCAATCGTCGGCCCTGGTCCGGGCCGAGGCCGGTCGGGCCGGGTTCGGGAGCCGGTCGCCGATCTGGATCGCCCGTGCCGTCGGAACTGGTTGACGGGGACCGGTCGATCCGCTAGCGTCACCGCTTGAAACGATCCAGGCGACGATGCCGATCGGCCTCATGGCCCCGTCTGCTCCTCGCTGTCACACACACGGAGGTTCCATGAGGTTCAGCATGTCCGCCCGGCGCGGTCTCGCGCTCGTGGCCCTGGCCACGGCCAGCGCCCTCACCGCCACCGGCTGCAGTGCCGGCAGCCTGGGCAGCAGCACCGACGACGGGGGCGGGGACGGAGCCGTCACCATCAGCTACCTGCTCGGCGGCAACGACGACGCGACGGTGGCGAGCGCGGCGAAGCTCGTCGAGGCGTTCCAGGCGGCCAACCCGAACATCAAGGTCGAGACGGAGTCCCGGCCCGGTGGTTCCGACGGCGACAACCTCATCAAGACCAAGCTCTCCACCCAGGACATGTCGGACGTCTTCGCCTACAACAACGGCTCACTGCTGGCGGCCCTCAAGCCGACCACCAACCTCGTCCCGATGACCGACGAGCCGTGGGCCGGCACGCTGGACAAGGTCTTCGTCGACGCGACGACGGTGGACGGCCAGCTCTTCGGCGCCCCGAACGGCACCGCCTTCGGCGGCGGGATGCTCTACAACACCAAGGTCTACGAGAAGCTGGGGCTGGAGATCCCGAAGACCTGGGACGAGTTCATGGCCAACAACGACAAGGTCAAGGCGGCCGGGATCACGCCGGTCGAGGCGACCTACGGCGACACCTGGACCTCGCAGCTGCCGGTGCTCGCCGACTACGCCAACGTCGAGGCGGCGAACCCGGACTTCGCCGAGCAGTACACCGCCGGCCAGGCCAAGTACGCGACGACTCCCGCGGCGCTCGCCGGGTTCCAGCACATCGAGGAGCTGAGCAAGGGTGGGTACTTCAACAAGAACTTCGCCTCGGCCAAGTTCAACGACGGCCTGAAGGACATCGCGAGCGGCAAGGCGGCGCACTACCCGCAGATCGGGTCGGTGGCCGCCGGCCTCGACGCCCTGTCCGACGGCAAGACCAACGACGTGGGCATGTTCGCCTGGCCCGGCGACGACGCCTCCAAGAACACGCTCACCGTCTGGTCGCCCGGGGGCTTCTACATCCCCAAGACGACCGAGGGCGACAAGCTGGACGCGGCCAAGAAGTTCGTGGCGTTCACCCAGACCCAGCCCGGCTGCGACGCGGTGAGCAGTGCCGCGCTGCCGACCGGTCCCTACCTCAACACGACCTGCACGCTGCCGGACGACGTGATCACGGTGGCCAAGGACACCAGCGCCTACTTCGAGGCCGGCGACGTCAGTCCCGCGCTGGAGTTCAAGTCCCCGATCAAGGGCCCGAACCTCGAGCAGATCTGCATCCAGGTGGGCACCGGGCAGGAGAGCGGCACGAAGGGCGCCTCGCTCTACGACGCCGACGTGAAGAAGCAGGCCCTGCAGCTGGGCCTCCCCGGCTGGGAGTGACCCCCCGGCCGGACCAGCCACCGTCCTGACCGCCCGGTCCTGCCGTCGGCCCCCGCGGGGACCGGCGGCAGGACGCCACCCGAAAGGCCACGCATGGCCAGCACGCTCAGCACCTCGGACGCGACCCGGCTGGCGCCGGCCCGTCCGGGCGCCCAGCCCAGTCCCACGCGCCGGGGGCGGACGGGTCCCTACCCCTACTGGTTCTACCTCCCCGGCGCGGTGATCTACGGGCTGTTCTTCGTGATCCCCACCTTCGCCTCGTTCTACTACTCGTTCACCCGGTGGGACCTGTTCACCTCCACCTGGATCGGGCTGGACAACTACCGCACCTTCTTCCAGGAGCAGGCGCTCCTCATCGGGATGCGCAACACCCTCATCTACGCGTTCATGACCTCCGGGCTGAAGGTCGTCATCGGCATGGCCCTGGCGGTCCTGCTGACCTCGCAGATCATCGCCCGGGGGTACCTGCGCTCGGTGATCTTCTTCCCCGTCCTCGTCAGCACCATCGGCGTGGGGATCGCCTTCACGGTCCTGATGAACCCCGAGCAGGGCCTCATCAACCAGGGGCTGGCGTCGCTGGGGATCGCCGGTCCGGGCTGGCTGACCAACCCCGACCTGGCCATCTACTCGGTCGGTCTGGTCGACATCTGGAAGGGCGTGGGCCTCGCCACGGTCATCTTCATCGCGGGGCTGGTCTCCATCCCGCAGGAGTACTACGAGGCGGCCCGGGTGGACGGGGCGAGCCGGTGGCAGTCCTTCCGCCAGATCACCCTGCCGCTCGCCAAGCCGGCCACGGCCAGCGTGATCACGCTGTCGCTGATCGGTGGGCTGCGCTCCTTCGACCTCATCTGGTCCATGACGCGGGGCGGACCCGGCTTCGCCTCCGACGTCATCGCCTCGGTGATCTACAAGCAGTACCAGGCCGGGTTCTTCGGGCTGTCGACCGCGGGCAACGTCGTGCTGTTCCTGCTGGTGACCCTGATCGTCGTGCCCCTCACCTACTGGCTCAACAAGAACGAGGTCGGCTGATGAAGAACGTGCGGGGGAAGCTGATCGGGTCGGCGTCGATCGTCGTCACGTTCGTGGTGTTCATCATCCCGTTCCTGTTCGTGATCTCCATCGCCAGCAAGAGCGTGCGGGAGGCCGCGGACCTGGAGTTCTCCGTGCCGACCCGCTTCGTGCTCCTCGACAACCTCGTCCAGGTCGTCCAGGCGCGGGACTTCATCATGGTGATCGCCTTCATCAACTCGGTGATCCTGACGGTGGTCAGCGTGGCCGTCCTGGTCATCCTCGGCGCGATGATCGCCTACGTGCTGCAGCGGCGCACCGGCAAGCTGAACGTCGCCGTCAGCTTCCTGGTGCTGGCCGGGCTGATCGTGCCCCCGGCCGTGGTGCCGACGATCTGGGTGCTCCAGAGCGTCGGGCTGTTCAAGACCATGCCGGGGCTGATCCTGGTCGAGATCGCCTTCGGGCTGCCCTTCAGCATCCTGCTCTTCCGCGCCTTCATCGCCGGCATCCCGCGCGAGCTGGACGAGGCGGCGCGGGTGGACGGCGCCAACCCGATCCGCACCTTCTTCCAGGTGATCTTCCCGGTGCTGAAGTCCGTGATCATGACGGTGATCATCCTGCAGTCGGTGGCCATCTACAACGACTTCCAGAACCCGCTCTACTTCCTGCCGGGCACCCAGAACGCCACGGTGCAGCTGACCCTGTTCAACTTCCAGAGCCAGTTCAACACCCAGTACAACCTGCTCTTCGCCGGCATCCTGCTGGTGGCGATCCCACCGCTGATCATGTTCATCTTCTTCAACCGCAAGATCGTCGAGGGGATGGCGGCCGGCTCGGTCAAGGGCTGAGCCCGGTCCGCGGCACCGGGCAGCCCCGGTGCCGCGGCTAGGCTCGCACCCGTCCGCACCACGAGAGGTTGACCGCAGACCGCATGAGGATCGCGCTGTTCATCACCTGCCTGGCCGACGCCCTGTTCCCCGACGTCGGGCGGGCGACCGTCACCGTGCTGGAGCGGCTCGGCCACACCGTCGAGTTCCCGCGGGACCAGACCTGCTGCGGCCAGATGCACGTCAACACCGGCTACCAGGAGCAGGCCCTGCCCCTGGTGCAGCGCTTCGCCGACACCTTCGCGCCGTACGACGCCGTCGTCGCGCCGTCGGGCTCCTGCGTCGGCTCGGTCCGGCACCAGCACGCCGTCGTGGCCGACCGCTTCGGCACCCCGGTGCTGCGGCAGCAGGTGGCGGCGGTGGCGGCGAAGACCCACGAGCTGTCGGAGCTGCTGGTCGACGTGCTCGGCGTCACCGACGTGGGCGCCTACTTCCCGCACCGGGTCACCTACCACCCGACCTGCCACTCGCTGCGGATGCTGCGGGTGGGGGACAAGCCGCTGCAGCTGCTGCGCGCCGTGCAGGCCCTCGACCTGGTGGAGCTGCCCGCCGCCGACCAGTGCTGCGGGTTCGGCGGCACCTTCGCGATCAAGAACGTCGACACCTCCAGCGCCATGCTGGCCGACAAGATGCGGCACGTCACCGGCACGGGGGCCGAGATCTGCACCGCGGGCGACAGCTCGTGCCTGATGCACATCGGGGGAGGGCTGTCCCGGCTGCGGACCGGGGTCAAGACGGTCCACCTCGCCCAGATCCTCGCCGCGACCCGGGACGAGCCGATGGTGCTGGCCGCGGGCGGCCAGGACGCGGGCGTGCACGCCGGACCGGAGGCCGTCGCGTGAGCGCGGTCGACCTCGGTATGCCCGGCCGGCCGGCGACCTCACCGCGCGGTGTCGGCCACCTCCGCGGCGACGCGAGCTTCCCCGACGCCGCACGCCACTCGCTCACCGACACCCAGTTGCGCCGCAACCTCGGCAAGGCGACCGCCACGATCCGCGCCAAACGGGCGGCCGTGGTCGCCGAGCTGCCGGACTGGGAGGAGCTGCGGGAGGCGGGCCGGCAGCTCAAGGTGCACACCATGGCGCAGCTGCCCGCGTACCTGGTCCAGCTGGAGGAGGCCGTCACCGCCCGCGGCGGCGTCGTGCACTGGGCGCGCGACGCCGAGGAGGCCAACCGGATCGTCGTCGACCTGGTGCGGGCCACCGGGGCCGACGAGGTCGTCAAGGTCAAGTCGATGGCCACGCAGGAGATCGCCCTCAACGAGGCGCTCGAGGAGGCCGGCATCGCCGCCTTCGAGACCGACCTCGCCGAGCTGATCGTGCAGCTGGGCCACGACAAGCCGTCGCACATCCTGGTGCCCGCCATCCACCGCAACCGGGCGGAGATCCGGGAGATCTTCCTGCGCGAGATGGCCGACGTCGACCCGGAGCTGAGCGACGAGCCCGCCGCGCTGGCCGCGGCCGCGCGGCAGCACCTGCGCCGCAAGTTCCTGTCCGCGAGGGTGGCGGTCAGCGGCGCCAACTTCGCGATCGCCGAGACGGGGACGCTCGCCGTCGTCGAGTCCGAGGGCAACGGCCGGATGTGCCTGACGCTGCCGGACACCCTGATCACCGTCATGGGCATCGAGAAGCTCGTCCCCCGCGAGCAGGACCTCGAGGTGTTCCTGCAGCTGCTGCCGCGCTCCTCCACGGGGGAGCGGATGAACCCCTACACCTCCCTGTGGACCGGCGTCACCCCGGGCGACGGGCCGCAGGCGTTCCACCTCGTGCTGCTCGACAACGGCCGGACGGCGGTGCTCTCCGACGCCCAGGGCCGGGACGCGCTCAACTGCATCCGCTGCAGCGCCTGCCTCAACGTCTGCCCCGTCTACGAGCGGGCCGGCGGGCACGCCTACGGCTCGGTCTACCCCGGCCCGATCGGCGCGATCCTCTCGCCGCAGCTGACGGGCGTCGAGGACAACGCCTCGCTGCCGTACGCGTCGTCGCTGTGCGGGGCGTGCTACGACGTCTGCCCGGTCAAGATCGACATCCCGAGCATCCTGGTGCACCTGCGCGCGGAGCACACCGAGACCTACGCCGCCGAGCACCGGCTGCCGAGCGCCGAGGCGAGCGCGATGAAGGCCGCCGCCTGGGTGATGAGCAACCCCACCCGCTGGACGCTCGCGCTGCGCAGCGGCCGGCTGGGCCGGCTCCTGGGCCGACGGCGCGGGGTGATCGGGGAGGTGCCGCTGCCCGTCGCGGCGCAGTGGACCGCGACCCGGGACCTCAGCCGGCCGCCGGAGCAGACCTTCCGCGACTGGTGGGCCGCCGAGCACACGTCGTCGGCGGAGGGCCCGCGGTGAGCGCCCGCGAGGAGGTGCTCGCCCGCATCCGGGCGGCGCACGCGGCCGCCCCGCCGCCCGACCTGCCCTACGCCGCGCTCAGCCGGGACTACCGGACGAGCTCGGCCCTGGACGTCGAGGCGCTCGTCGAGCGGCTGGTGGACCGGTTGCTCGACTACAAGGCGCTGGTGCGGCGCTGCTCGGTCGCCGACCTCCCGGCCGCGCTGGCCACGGCGCTGCGGGAGCGGGGGGTCCGGCGGCTGGTGGCGCCGGCGGGGCTGGACCCGTCCTGGCTCGCCGCGGTGGACACGGGTGTCGACGTGCGCACCGACGACCCGGACGTCGGCGCGGCGCTCCCGGTGGCCGAGCTGGACGTGCTGGACGGCGTCGTCTCCGGCTGCGCCCTGGCGGTGGCCGAGACGGGCACGCTGGTCCTCGACGGCAGTGCCGGGCAGGGGCGGCGGGTGATCAGCCTGATCCCCGACTACCACCTCTGCGTGGTGCTGCCCGGCCAGGTGGTGGCCGACGTGCCGCAGGCCGTGCTCGCCCTCGACCTCACCCGGCCCACCACGATGATCAGCGGCCCGAGTGCGACCAGTGACATCGAGCTGAACCGGGTGGAGGGCGTGCACGGTCCGCGCACGTTGGAGGTGCTCGTCGTCGAGCGGTGAGTGCCCTGGCTCAGGCCAGGCGCATGATCACCAGCACGAGGATGATCACGACGAGCACACCGACGATGGTTCCGATGATTCCTCTGTTCATGCCCGGAACGTAGCACCGGTGGTGCTCGCCGGAGGGGCGGGGCGCGCACCCTGAGTCGATCTTGAGGATGCGGCCGGCTCCGGTCCTGCGCCGAGCGGCGGCTGCGGCCCCGCGGGTGAGCGGGACCGCAGCACGCGGGGTCAGTCCTGGGTGACCTGGATGACCGACGGACGCGGACCGCGCCAGGCGCCCCGGCGGGCCCGGGAGCCCTCGGCGACGTAGTCCGGGAAGAAGGAGACCTGCTCCTCCCAGCTGCCGTCCTCGCCCGGGTGCTGGACGGCGACGAACACCGACCCGTCCCGGTCGTGGATGACGGGCCCGCAGGTCTCCGCCCCGGTGGGCACGGCCAGGAACTGCACGACGTGCCCGCGCTCGTCGCCCACCAGCGGCACCCGGAACAGGCCGTCGTTCTTGCCGATCGAGCTGGGCTGGCCGTCGGTGGAGATCCACAGGTTGCCGCCCGAGTCGAAGGCGACGTTGTCCGGGCAGGAGATCGGAGCCACCGGGCCCTCGTAGCCGCCGAAGTAGGTGCCGGCCTGGTCGGTGTCGCCGCAGACCAGGAACAGGTCCCAGGCGAAGGAGGTGGCGCCCGGGTCGCCGTGCCGCTCGGTGATCTCGATGACGTGCCCGTTCTTGTTGGCGGGCCGCGGGTTGGCGGCGTCGGTGGCCGGGTTGGTCCCGGTCCCGCGGCGGTCGTTGTTGGTGCAGGCGACGTAGACCTTGCCCGTCCGCGGGTTCGGCTGCACGTCCTCGCAGCGGTCCATCGGGGTCGGCTTGACGACGTCGGCGGCGAGCCGGGTGTAGACCAGCACCTCCTCGACGGTGAAGCCCGGGACCATCGACCTCCCGTCCAGGGTCAGCGGGATCCACGCGCCCTGACCCAGGTTGTCGTTCGTCGGCTTCTGGCTGCCGCTGAACCGGGCCACGTAGAGGTCGCCCTCGGTGAGCAGCTCGAGGTTGTGGCGCCGCGCCGCCTTGCTGGTGCCGGGCCGGTACTTGCGGCGGCTGACGAACTTGTAGAGGTAGTCGAAGCGCTCGTCGTCGCCCATGTAGGCGGCGACGGTGCCGTCGCGGCCGATGTGCACGTTCGCGCCCTCGTGCTTGAAGCGGCCCATCGCCGTGTGCTTGCGCGGCGTCGACGTCGGGTCGGTCGGGTCGACCTCCACGACGTAGCCGAACCGGTGAGGCTCGTTGACGTGGTCGCCCTGCCGTGCGTCGAAGCGCGGGTCGACCGCCTCCCAGCCGTAGACGCTCGCGGCGTCGGTCAGCCCGTAGCGCTTCGACCCCCTGGCGGCGGGGTCGGCCCGGAAGTAGCCGTTGAAGTTCTCCTCCCCGGACAGGACCGTGCCCCACGGGGTGGTGCCCCCGGCGCAGTTGCCGAAGGTGCCCTTGACCCGGGTGCCGGTGGGGTCGGCGGCGGTGCGGACCAGCGCGCTGCCGGCGGCGGGGCCGGTCAGCCGGAACAGGGTGTTCGCGGTGATCCGGCGGTTGTGCTCGCCGCCGCGGACGTAGCGCCACGGTCGGCCCTTGCCGCCCCGGCGCAGGTCCACGACGCTCATGCCGTGCGCCGCCATCAGGGTGCGCAGCACCTCGGCCTCGGCCGCGTCGTCCTCGGTCGGCGGGAACATGATGGCGCGGTTGGTGTACTCGTGGTTGCAGACCAGGAGCGCCTCGCGGCCGCGGCGGTCGGTGACCATGACGTCGAGGTAGTCGTTGTTGTAGCCGAACTGCTCCTCCTGCGCCTCCGCGTCCGGGTGCTCCGGGTCGAAGGCCGGCGAGGTGTGGAACAGCGGGTCGCCCCACCGCAGGATCGTGTTCCAGCGGTAGCCGTCGGGGACGGTGACCGCGTCGACGGTGTCGGCCACCGAGGCGATCGGGTCGAAGGCCAGCGGGGTGCGCGGGGCCCGGCGGGCCGCGGCCGTGGCGCCCGTCGGGGCGGCGGCGGCCCGCTGCGGCGTGAGGGCCGGCACCGTCGCGGACAGCGCCAGGGCGCTGGCCCCGGCCAGCAGGGTGCGGCGGTCCAGCTGGCCGCTGGCGACCTCGCGGAAGCTCGGCGCGTCGGAGGTGTTGGGAGCTGGGTGGGCGCACGCGCTGTCGCACTTGAGGTGGCAGGTCACGGCACTGCGGTTGGCGTGGGTCTGGCCGAGCATGGGCAGGGTCTGCATGGATCTCCGTCGGGTCGCCGGCGACACCGTCGCCGAGGGGCAGGACGCCAGGCAGCCTGACCGCAGCAGGTGACGGTTCGCTAACTTCCGACGACGGGTGGGTGAAGCGCCGGGCCCGTCCGGCCGTCCGTCCCGCCGTCCGCCCGCTCAGCGGGGTGGGTCCACACCCCAGATGCGGGCGACGTGGCGGACGTCGGTCCCGCAGCAGCCCCCGAGCACGGTCAGCCAGGGCAGCCGCGCCCGGAGGGCGCTGTGGCCGTCGGCGAAGACGTCGAGGTCGCCCTCGTCCAGCTGCTCGGCCGCGTCCAGCTCGGCGTGGCTGGCGGTGGAGGCGTTGCACCGCAGCCCGCGGATCCGCGACTGCCAGCCGCCGGGCTCGTCGAGGGCACGGAGCACGTGCCGGGGGTGGGCGCAGTTGAGCAGGAAGAAGTCCGGTCCGCCGTCCGCGTCGACCTGCTCGACGGCATCGGCCAGCAGTGTGCCGTCGGGCAGCCGGCCGTCGGTCTCCAGGGTGAACGACACCGCGACCGGCAGGCCGGCGGCCCGGGCCGCCCGGACGACGCCGACCGCCTCGCCGGCCGTGGTCAGGGTGTACGCGGTGGCCAGGTCGGCGCCGGCCTCGGCGAACGCGTCCAGCTGGGGGCGGTGGTAGGCCGCCGCCTCGCCCGCGTCGACGCCGCCGTCGGCGCGGTAGCCGTCACCGCGAGGTCCGACCACGCCGCTGACGGTGACGGCGGGGACCCGGCCGGCGTAGCTGCCGCCGAGGTCGGAGAGGAAGGCCACCGCCGCCCGGTTGGTCCGGGCGAGGCCGGCCGCGTCGCGGCCGAGCCGGGCGCCCCAGTCCGGGTTGGCCCGCCACGTCGGCGTCTCGAGCAGCAGGCCGACCCCGGCCCGGACCGCGACCTCGGCGTAGCCGCGGTAGTAGAAGCGCAGCAGCTCGCGCCCGCGCTCGTCGTCGAGCAGCGGGAAGGCGGCGAACTCCGGCAGGTCGACCCCGGCGTGGAAGATCAGGTCGGTCTCCAGCCCGCCGTCGGTCACGGTGGGGTGCGTGGCGGGCCGCAGGCCGGGGGTCGCGGTGGTGCTCACGCTCCCGTCCTAGCAGTGGCCGGGCGGCCCGGCAAGGACGGGAGCGCCGTTCCTCAGCCCAGGTGCCGCTGCAGCAGCGTCAGGTCGGCCGGGCTGAGCCGGTCGCCCGAGGTGTTCGCCTGGTGCCAGTAGGGGTACATCAGCGGTTGCGCGCTGACGGCGTCCAGCCGGTCCATCTCCTCGGAGGTGAGGGCCAGCTCGGCCGCGGCGAGGTTGTCGCTCAGCTGCGCCTCGGTCCGGGCGCCGACGATCACCGAGGTGATGGCCGGCTTGGCGATCGTGTAGGCCAGGGCCACCTGGGCCGCGGAGACGCCGTGCGCCTCGCCGATGGCGACGAGCTCCTCGATGGTGGCGTAGAGCTTGTCCTCGTCGTGCACGGGCGGCTCGCTCCACTCCCCGAGATGCCGGCTGCCCTCGGGCGCGTCCACGCCGCGGCGGTACTTGCCGGACAGCAGGCCGCCGGCGATGGGGCTCCAGACGAGGATGCCGAGGCCCTGGTCGACGGCCAGCGGCACCAGCTCGTTCTCGATGTCGCGCGCCTGCAGCGAGTAGTAGACCTGCTGGCTGACGAACGGCTGGTACCCGTGCCGGTCCGCGGTCCACAGCGCCTTGGTCAGCTGCCAGGCCGCGTAGTTGGAGCACCCGACGTAGCGCACCTTGCCGGACTGGACCAGGGTGTCGAGGGCGTGCAGCGTCTCCTCGAGCGGGGTGTGGCCGTCCCACTCGTGGACCTGGTAGAGGTCGATGTAGTCCGTGCCGAGCCGGCGCAGGCTGGCCTCCGCGCCGCGGATGATGTGGTGCCGGGAGAGGCCGGCGTCGTTCGGCCCCTCGCCCATCGGCATCCGCACCTTGGTGGCCACGAGCACCTCGTCGCGGGCGGACCCCAGGGCGGCGCCGAGGATCTCCTCGGACGTGCCGCTGGAGTACACGTCGGCGGTGTCGAAGAGGTTGACGCCGGCGTCGCGGGCGAGGCCGATCTGGCGCCGGGCGCCCTCGACGTCGATCTGGCCGACGGCAGCGGCCCAGCCGCTGCCCCCGAAGCCCATGGTGCCGAGGGTGATGGTCGAGACACGGAGGCCGGAGCGGCCGAGCTGGCGGTAGTCCATGGCCGGAGTCTAGGAACGCCGGCGGTGAGAGGTCGGACCTGGGTCCGCCGGCCGCCCGTAGGGTGAGCGCGACCTGCCCCCGTCCCGAGGAGAGCCCGCGGCATGCCCGACCGACCCTGGCCCGAGCGCGCGTACGAGGGGGCCCTGCTGGTGCTGACCGCGGCGACCGGCGCGATCGACGGCGTCAGCTACCTGGCCCTGGACCGCGTCTTCACCGGCAACATGACCGGCAACGTCTTGTTCATCGGGTTCGGGCTCGTCGGGGTGGCCGACATCCCGGTGCTCAACAACCTGGTCGCGCTGCTCGCGTTCATGCTGGGCGCCGTCCTCGGCGGGCGGCTGGCGGGCCCGGCGGGTGCGCGGGCCCGGCTGCGTCGGCGGACGCTGCTGATGCTGCTGGCCAACACGGTCCTGGTGCTGGCCCTGGGGGCCGCCTGGGTCGCGCTCGGCCGGATCGGCACGCCCGTGATGGTGGCGATCACCGGGCTGCTGGCCCTGCTGCTCGGTGCCCAGGCGGCCGGGGTCAAGCAGATCGGCATCCGCGACCTGTCGACGGTGGTGGTGACGATGACGATGGTCAACCTCTCGACCGACAGCCGGGCCGCCGGGGGCCGCGGCGAGGCGTGGCTGCGCCGGCTGGGCGCGATCGTGACGATGGGGCTGGGCGCGCTGGCCGCCGCCGCGGTCACCCGGTACCTCGGCGGGGCCTACGCCCTGCTGCTGGCCGGGGTGGTGATGCTCGTCGCCGTCCTGCTGCTGGGCCGGGCCCGTCGGCTGGACGCGCTGGGCGTGGCTGGTTGAAGCAGCTGTCAGCGCCGGTGGTCGCCGGGACGACCACCGGCGCTGACAACCCGGTCCGGGGCGACTACTGCGCGGAGGCGAAGGAGCTGACGCAGGCGCCCTGGTTGGCGAACACCGGCTTCGTGCTGGTGGTCCAGCCGCCGTTCTTGCACTGGTCCTTGCTGGTCAGCACGACGGCCTCGGCGAAGGTGTGACGGGTGCCGGCGAAGTCGATGGCGTTCAGCACGCCGTCACCCTTGACGCCCGAGCCCAGCGAGAAGCCGAAGGCCTGCACGGTCGCGTTCGGGAAGGCGGCACGCCACTGGTCGAGGGTGCCGTGGTCCGGGCTGCCGGAACCACCGGTGTGGGACGGTGCGGCGTCCTTGACGAACGGCTTCGCCGCGTTGTTCAGCCACCAGTCGTTCCCGTAGATCCTCTCGCCGACCAGGATGCCGTCCGAGGTGCCGTCGCCGTCGACGTCGACGACGAGCTGCGCGCCGGGGACGCCCCCACTGCTGGTGTCGGTGAAGTCGAGCGACGGCTCCCCGGCGGCCGCCAACGGCGTGCTCGTGGCCACGTACTCGGCCACCTTGTCGGTGCTGGTGCGTCCCTCGGTCCAGATCCGCAGGCCGCTGCCGACGACCTCGTAGTGGCCGGTGGCCCGGGTGTCGGACAGGGTCTTCACGAAGTCGTCGGGGACGGTGATGGTGCCGGCTCCCGCCGCGGAGGCGGGGAGGACGGCGGAGGCGGCCAGCACCAGGCCGGCGGCGGCCGCGGTCAGGGCAGCAAGGGTCGTGCGCACAGGTGAGCTCCTCGAAAGCGCTTCCCCGGACGTCACCGGCGCCGGGTGCGCGGGTGGTGGGGAGCGCGCCGAGCGTAGGAGGGCCGGCGCCCTCGCCGGAGCGAAACGGACCGGGAGGGCGCACATTTGTGCGAGGCCCGGGTCCTCCACCCGGCCAGCGCGGCGGTGTAGCGTCCGAGACGACACCGAGGTCGGGGGGCGGGACGAGATGACGCTGACGCGCAGGACCGTGCTGGCCGGCGCGCTGGGGTTGCCCGCGCTGGCGCTCACGGGGTGCGCCGGGACGGTCGCCCGGCCCGGGGACCTCTCGCGGCTGCGCATCATGGCCCCGGCCAGTCCCGGCGGCGGCTGGGACACCACGGCCCGGCTGCTGCAGCGGGTGATCCGCTCGACGGGCCTGGCCCGCAACGTGCAGGTGTTCAACGTCGAGGGGGCCGGCGGCACGATCGGCCTGGGCCAGCTCAGCCGCGAGTCCGACGACGCGCTGCTGATGATGATGGGCCTGGTGATGGTGGGCGCCGTCGAGACCAACAAGTCGGCGGTCAAGCTGACCGACGTCACCCCCATCGCACGGCTGGTCGGCGAGGCCGAGATCATCGTGGTCCCCGGTGACTCCCCCTATGACACCCTCGAGGACTTCGTCGCCGCCTGGAAGGACGACACCCGCGGTCTCCCGGTGGCCGGGGGGTCGGCGGGCGGCACCGACCAGATCCTGGCCGGCCTGCTGGCCGGCGAGGGCGGCGTCGACCCGAAGCTGATCAACTACATCGCCTACTCCGGGGGCGGGGAGTCGCTGGCGGCGCTGCTCGGCGGCAAGGTGGCAGCCGGCATCTCGGGAGTGGGGGAGTACGCGCCCCAGGTGGTGTCGGGCGACCTCAAGGGTCTGGCGGTCTCGAGCGAGAAGCGCTCCGGCCAGGTTCCCGACGTCCCGACGATCGCCGAGGCCGGCTACGACGTCGTCCTCTCCAACTGGCGCGGGCTGATGTCCCACCCGGGCCTCACCGCCGAGGCCCGCACCGCCCTGACCGATCTGGTCACCCGGGCGCACGACACCCCCGAGTGGAGGGACGTGCTGGCCAAGAACGAGTTCGACGACGTCTTCCTCGCCGGGGAGCCGTTCGCCACCTTCCTGTCCGAGGAGGAGCTCCGCGTGCAAGCGATCCTGTCCGACATCGGGCTGACGTGAGCGCCCCGCCGACCAGCGAGCGGAGAACCCCCGCCGCCGCGGCGCTGCCCGCCGAGCGCCGGCCCCGCCGGGGTGAGCTCGTGCTCAGCGTGCTGCTGGTGGCCCTCGGGGCCTACCTCGTGCTGGACGCCCGCGGGATCGCCGTGCCGGGCTCCTCGAACACCGTCGGGCCGCGCTTCTTCCCCTACCTGGTGGGCGGCGCGACCGCCCTGGTCGGCGCCCTCCTGGCCATCCGGATCCTGCGCGGCGACCGCGGCCCCGAGGAGGACGGGGAGGATATCGACCCCGACGCCCCGACGTCGTGGCGGGCCGTGGCCATCATCGCGGTCGCCTTCCTCGCCCACGCGCTGCTGATCAACGTGGTCGGCTGGCCGCTCGCGGTGACGTCGATGTTCGGCGTGGTCGCCTGGGCGCTCGGGGCCCGGGGCGTCGTCCGGCCGCTCATCGCCGGCGGGATCACCTCGGTGATCATCTGGCTGCTGTTCGTCAAGGCGCTCGGCGTGGTGCTGCCGGGCGGGATCCTGCTCGAGCTCGCCACGGAGTGGATGTGATGCCCGGCGCCGGGGTCCTCAGGGGTCGCCCCCCTGAGGTCGGAGCGGCCTGATGGACGCGTTCGTGGCGCTGCTCGACGGCTTCGGTGAGGCCCTGACGCCGATCAACCTGCTCTTCGCGCTGCTCGGTGTGCTGCTGGGCACCGCGGTCGGGGTCCTGCCCGGGATCGGGCCGGCCATGACGGTCGCGCTGCTGCTGCCCATCACCTACGTGCTGGAGCCGACGGCGGCCTTCATCATGTTCGCCGGCATCTACTACGGCGGCATGTACGGCGGCTCCACGACGTCGATCCTGCTCAACACCCCCGGTGAGTCCAGCTCGATCATGACCGCGCTCGAGGGCAACAAGATGGCCAAGGCCGGACGGGGCGCGGCGGCCCTCGGCACGGCGGCGATCGGCTCCTTCGTCGCCGGCACCATCGCCACGCTGCTGCTGGCCCTGGTGGCCCCGACCGTCGTGCAGCTGGCGATCTCCATCGGGCCGGCGGACTACTTCGCGCTGGCCCTGCTGGCCTTCCTGGCCGTGGCCACGGTGCTCGGCTCCTCGCCGTTGCGCGGCCTCGCGTCGTTGTGCGTCGGGTTGTTCCTCGGCCTGGTCGGCACCGACCTGCTCACCGGGCAGCAGCGGTTCACGTTCGGACTCCCGCAGCTCGCGGACGGCATCGACGTCGTCATCGTCGCCGTGGCCCTGTTCGCCGTGGGGGAGGCCCTGCACGTCGCCTCGCGGCTGCGGCACGGACCGGTCGAGGTGATGAGCTCGAAGGGCTCCTTCCTGACCCGGCAGGACTTCCGCCGGTCGTGGAAGCCGTGGCTGCGGGGGACGGCGCTGGGCTTCCCGTTCGGGGCGCTCCCCGCCGGCGGCGCCGAGATCCCGACCTTCCTCTCCTACGCCACCGAGCGCCGGCTGACGAAGCACCCGGAGGAGTTCGGCCGCGGCGCCATCGAGGGCGTCGCCGGGCCGGAGGCGGCGAACAACGCGGCGGCCGCCGGCGTGCTGGTGCCGCTGCTGACGCTGGGCCTGCCCACCTCGGCCACCGCCGCCATCCTGCTCGCCGCCTTCCAGGGGTACGGGATCCAACCCGGACCCACGCTGCTGACCACGGAGTCGACGCTGGTCTGGACCCTGATCGCCTCGCTGTTCATCGGCAACGTCATGCTGCTGGTGCTCAACCTGCCGCTGGTCGGCATCTGGGTGAAGCTGCTGAAGATCCCGCGCCCCTACCTGTACGCCGGCATCCTGCTCTTCGCCTCGCTCGGCTCCTACGCGGTCAACGCGCAGCCGCTGGACCTGGTCATCCTGCTGGTCCTCGGCCTGCTGGGCTTCGCCATGCGGCGCTTCGGCTGGCCGGTGGCGCCCGCGGTGATCGGGCTCATCCTCGGGCCGATCGCCGAGACCAACCTGCGGCGGGCGCTGGCCATCAGCGACGGCGACCTCTCGACGCTGGTGGACTCCTGGTTCAGCCGGGTCGTGCTGCTGGTGGCCCTGCTCGCCGTCGTGCTGCCACCGCTGCTCAAGCTGACCCGACGGCGGAAGGAGGCCCTGGTGTGAGGGGCCGGACCCGCGAGGACGGGCTGTGACCGGACACGAGGAGGTGCTGGGGTGAGTGCAGTCGTGGTGGGCTACGTGCCCAACCCGGAGGGTCGGGCGGCGTTGGCCAAGGGGATCGAGGAGGCGCGCTTCCGCGGTGTCCGGCTGGTGGTGGTGAACACCACCCGGGGCGACGCGCTGGTGGACGAGCGCTACCTGCAGGACAGCGCCGTCGCGGCCCTGCAGGCCGAGCTGGACGCGCTGGACGTGGAGGCCGAGCTGCGGCAGACGAGCGACGGCCAGGACGTCGCCGAGGACCTCGACCGGATCGCGGGCGAGGTCGACGCCGAGCTGGTGGTGATCGGGCTGCGCCGCCGCACCCCCGTCGGCAAGCTCATCCTGGGCAGCGCCGCCAGTCGCATCCTGCTGACCGTCCACCACCCCGTGATGGCGGTCAAGGCCTGAGCGTCCGGCCGGTCAGGGCTCCGGGACGGGGTAGCTCCCGGCCAGCCGGGGGTGGTAGGCGGTGAAGTCCGACGGCACCGGACCGCCCGCGACCACGGCGTCGAGGCGGTCGAGGTAGTAGTGCCAGCCCGGCCCGATGTCGCCGGCGTCGTAGGGCTCGGCGAGCCGGTGGGTGAAGAGCAGCCGGGTGCGGCCGCCCTCCTCGCTCAGCAGCACCGTGAGCGGCCAGGGCCCGTCCGGCGTGCCCGCCGTGACCTCCAGCCGCGAGGGCGGTTCGCAGCGGTCGATGGTGACGGGCTCGGCCGCGGCGCCCTCCTCGTCGGTCATGGTCAGCAGCACGTGGCCCTCGGTCGGGTCGCCGCTCCAGCGGCCGATCCAGCGCGCCGTCCGCTCCGGGTCGGTGAGGGCCGACCAGACGTCGGCGGCCGGGACGTCGTAGTGCCGCTCGAAGCGCAGCAGGACCTCGCCGTCCTCGCGGACGACCGCACCCAGGCGGCCCAAGGGGTGGTCGAGGGGCGTGGTGGTGGTCTCGTTCATGGCGTGCTCCTGTCCCGGCGTCCGCGCCGGATCTCGGTGTCGAGGGCGTCGAGGCGGTGTGCCCAGTGCGCCCGGTACGGCTCGAGCCACGCGTCGACCTGCTGCAGCGGCGCCGGCTCCAGGGCGTAGAGCCGGCGGTTGCCGACCGCCCGGACGCGGGCGAATCCCGTGTCCCGCAGCACGCGCAGGTGCTGCGAGACGGCCGGCTGGGAGATGCCGAACTCGGCGGTCACCTGGTGGCCCAGGACCCCGGCCGGCTGCTCGCCGTCCCGCAGCAGCTCGACCAGGCGTCGACGGACGGGGTCGCCGAGGACGTCGAGTGCGTGCACGTCCACCAGTGCAGCAGGAGGAGTTGTATAAGTCAACGCTTATGCAGGGCGGCGTTCAGCGGCGTCGGCCCCGGCACCGGTCACGGGTCAGAACTGGCCGCTCCGGCGCAGCGCGCGGGGTCGTCCGTCCGGGTCGAGCACCGTGCGGTACAGCGGCCAGGCCCAGGTCCGGGCGAGCCGGCTGATCCGGGGCCGGGCCAGCGGGACCAGCCGACCGGGCGGGCGGGTGCCGTGCTCCCCGCCGTCGTGCCAGGCCTGCAGCCGGGCGGCGGCGGCGGCGAAGGCGTCTGCCATCCCGTCGGCGCCGCGGCAGTCCGCCATCACGGCGTCGAGGCTGTCCGCCGTGACGTCCCGGTCCAGGTGCTCGGCGGCCAGGGTGAGGCGGAGCCGGCGGGCGTAGGCCGAGTGGTCGCCGCCCTCGGTGTCGACGACGACGGCGGACAGCTCCGAGTCGTGGGTCCAGGAGCGGCGGTTGAAGTTGTCCGAGCCGATGGTCGCCCAGCAGTCGTCCATCACGCAGACCTTGGCGTGCACGTAGACCGGCGTCCCCGCGTGGTTCTCCAGACCGTACAGCGAGACGCGGTCCCCGCCGGCCTCGGTCATCAGCCGCACGGCGGTCTCCCGTCCCAGGTCCTGGGGGACCCGGGACAGCGGCGAGGACTGGTCGGGTCGCTGCGGCAGCACCGCGATGACGCGCAGCCGGGGGCTCCGGCGGAGGGCGTCGGCGAAGGCCTGGGCCACCTCCCGGGACCACAGGTACTGGTCCTCGACGTAGACCAGCTCGTCGGTGCGGGCCAGCGCCTTGCCGTAGCCCCGGGCCACGCTGCGCTCGCCGCCGCGGGCGAAGGGGTGGTCGCGCCCGTGCCGCAGGTTCGGGTAGGTGCGCAGCAGCTGCAGCGCGTGGCTGCCGCCGGGCACCGCAGGGGGCGGCGGCGCCTGCGGGGGCAGCGGGTCCGGGCTCACGTCGTCGCCGGCCAGCCGGTCCCGCAGCCGGCGGAGCGGCTGCCGGGTGAGCGGGGTGGGGTCCTCCCAGCGCTCCCGGAACACCGTCTCGACGTCGTGGACCCCGGGACCGCTGATCGCCGCCTGGGCGTCGTGCCAGGCCGGGGTGGGCCCGTAGACCGCGGCCATCGGCTGCGGCTGGGGGTCGCCGCCGTGGTCGGCGGTGTCGCGGCGGGAGTGGCACAGGTCGATGCCGCCGACGTAGGCGACGTCGTCGGCGGGCCGGTCGGCGTGCCGGATGACCACCAGCTTCTGGTGGTGGGACCCGCCGGTGCGCACCCGCATGTCCAGCAGCACCTCAGCGCCGTTGGCCTGCAGCCGCTCGCCGAGGCTGCGGTTCTCCCGGCCGGAGAACGAGAGCGCGTCCCAGTGCGAGCGCCAGACCAGCCCCCGGACGTCGACGCCGCGCCGGTCCGCCGCCGACAGCAGCGTCTCGACCTCGCTGCCGTCCTCCCCGGTCAGCCGCTCGTCGGGGTCGCCGCGCCAGTCGGTGAAGTAGATGAGGTCGCCCGGCCCGGTGGCGGCGATCTTCGCGGCCAGCTCGGCGAAGTAGGGGGCGCCGTGCACCAGCGGCCGGACGAGGTTGCCGGTCGACCAGGCGGTGCCGCCCGGGTGCCCGTCGTCCAGGGTGGTGCGCGGGTTGCCGCGCTCCTCCGCGCTGAGCAGCCAGTCCGCGGGTTCGAGCCCCACTACGCCGTCACCTCGGCGCCGGGTCGCGCTTGGTCGGGGTGACCACGAGCTCGTTGACGCAGACGTGCGGCGGGCTGTCCAGCACGAACTGGACGGTGCGGGCGACGTCGTCCGGGCTGAGCATCGCCACCCGGTCGCCCGCGCCCGGCACCACCGGCCGCAGGCTCAGGAAGTCGCTGTCGATGTCGCCCGGGCAGACCGCGCAGGCCCGGACCCCGTGGCGGTTCTCCTGGGCGTTGAGGTGGGCGGCCAGCGACCCGACGGCGGTCTTGCTGGCGCTGTAGGCCACGCCGGCGTCGGGGGAGAACTGCCAGCCCGAGACGGAGGACACGAAGACGACGACACCGCCCCCGGCCGCCCGCAGGGCCGGCAGGGCGAGGTCGACGACCAGGGCGGCGGCGGTCAGGTTGGTGTCGACGATGGCGCGGAAGTCCGCCATCGTCTGGTCCCGCCAGTAGCGCCGCGGGTGGTTGAGGCCGGCCGACAGCACCAGGTCGGTGGGGTCGCCCCAGGTCTGCTGCAGGGTGGCCCAGGCCTCCTGCAGCTGGTCGTCCCGCCCGGTGTCGGCCGGCAGCTCCAGGACCTCGCCGCCGGCGTCCCGGACCAGAGACGCCGTCCCGGCCAGGGCGTCCGGCCGGCGTCCGGTCAGCACCACCCGGGCCCCGGCCCGGGCGGCCGACACGGCGACGGCGCGGCCGACGCCGCTCCCCGCGCCGGTCACCCAGACGGTGCGCACGGTGGCGTCGCGGCCGCCGGACGGGGTGGGGTCTGTGCTCACAGGAGTCTCCTCGACGCTGCCGACGCCGACCCTCCGGCGCGGGACTAGGGTTTGGCCCACCTTCTCGCACCGCTCCGTCGACACCGCCCCCGGCCCCGGCCGGCCCCGCCCCAGGAGGCCTCGTGCTCATCGACCTGCAGGACCGCGTCGTGCTCGTCACCGGGGCGGGCCGGGGGATCGGCCGCGCCATCGCCGAGACCTTCGCCCGCGACGGGGCCCGGGTGGTGGCGCTGGACCTCGGGCTCGCCGAGGTCGAGGAGGTGGCCGCGTCCCTGGTCGCCGAGGGGGCGACGGTGGTGCCCGCGACCGCCGACGTCCGCGACGGTGCGGCGGTGCAGCGGGTCGTCGACGACGCCGTCGCCCGCTTCGGCCGGCTCGACGTGCTGGTGAACAACGCCGGCATCAACGTCGAGGGCCGGCTCGAGGACCTCGACGCCGCCGCCTGGGACCGTTGCTTCGAGGTCAACGTCCGCGGCACCTTCACCACCTGCCGCGCGGTGGCGCCGGTGATGAAGCGGCAGCGTTCCGGCCGCATCCTCAACGCGGCCTCGTTCGCGGCCATCGTGCCCAGCGTCGGCTCCTCGGCCTACGCCGCCTCGAAGGCCGCCGTCGTCCAGTTCACCCGCACCATCGCCGGCGAGCTCGGCCCGTGGGGGATCACCGCGAACTCCTACGCCCCCGGGATGATCCCGACGGCGATGAACGGCTTCGCCGACCTGCCGCCGGCGCAGCAGTCGGCGAAGCTGGACACCCTGAGCCTGCGCCGCTGGGGCGAGGCGCAGGACGTGGCGAACCTGCTGTGCTTCCTGGCCAGCGACCTGGCGGGCTACATCACCGGCACCCTCGTCGACGTCAGCGGCGGCAAGCTGGCCACCCAGGTGCCGAGCGCCGCGTACGCCGGGCTGGACGACGCCTCGCTAGGCTGACCCCTCACCCCTGGAGAGGTCGCCCATGCTGCTCGACTGGCTCCTGGTCGTCGTCGGCCTGGTCCTGACCCTCGGCAGGGGGCTCTTCGTCGCCTCGGAGTTCGCCCTGGTGAACCTCGACCGCAGCGAGCTGGAGGCCCCTGAGCGCGACGGCGAGCCCGGGCTGACCACCACCACCACCACCACCAACGCCCTGCGGATCACCTCCCCGCACCGGTCGGGCGCCCGGCTGGGCATCACGGTGACCACGCTGCTGACCGGCCTCACCTTCGAGCCGGCCGTGAGCCGGCTGCTCAAGGACCCGCTGACGGCGCTCGGGGTGCCCGCGGGGGCCGTGCCCGTGATCGGGACCGTGACCGGCCTGGTGCTGGCCACCCTGTTCTCCCTGGTGGTCGGCGAGCTGGTGCCCAAGGACGTCGCCCTGGCCCTGCCGCTGCGGACCGCCCGGCTGGTGCTGCCGTTCCAGACCATGTCCACCGCCGTCTTCCGGCCGCTGATCCTGCTGTTCAACGGCACCGCCAACGCGCTGGTGGAGCTCGTCGGGGAGGTGCGGGACGCGACCAGCAGGCACTGAGTCGGCCGCCGACCTCACATCCGGGCGTCGGCCGGCGTCTACCCGGTGATGAGCACCCCACCGTTCGACGACGTCGTCACCCGCCACGGGGCCACCGTGCTGCGGGTGTGCCGCGCCGTGCTGACCGCCCACGACGCGGACGACGCGTGGTCGGAGACCTTCCTGGCCGCCCTGCGCGCCTACCCCGACCTGCCGGCCGGGGCCAACGTCGAGGCCTGGCTGGTGCGGATCGCGCAGCGCAAGGCGATCGACGCGCTCCGCGCCGCCCGGCGGCGACCCGTCACGGTGGAGGAGGTCCCGGCCGGGACGTCGGACCTCGGCGTCTGGCAGCCGCCCGACGACGAGCTGTGGGACCGGCTGCGGGCGCTGCCGCCCAAGCAGCGGCAGGCCGTGGCCTACCACCACGTCGCCGGCCTGCCCTACGGCGAGGTCGCCGCCCTGCTCGGCGGGACGGCCGCCGCCGCGCGCCGGGCCGCCGCCGACGGGGTCGCCGCGCTGCGGCAATCGACCCCGGGGCGCTCATCACCCCCCGACCGCACCGAGCACGAGGAGCGACCATGAGCACCCCCACCCCCACCTCCACCCCGGGGGCCACCGACCCGACGAGCACCGCCGGCGTCGACGCCCCCACCCCCGCCGAGCTGGAGAGGCTCCGCGACCGGCTGGTCGTCGCCGCCGCGTCCGCCGACCTGCTGGACGTCGGCTACACCACGACCGACTCGCCCTACGGGCCGCTGCTGCTGGCGGCCACCCGGCAGGGGCTGGTCCGGCTCGCCTTCGCCCGGGAGGACCACGACGCGGTCCTCGCCCGGCTCGCCGCGCGGGTCAGCCCCCGGGTGCTCCGGGCCCCGGGGCGGCTGGACGGTGTCCGGCGCCAGCTCGACGAGTACTTCGCCGGCACCCGACGGGAGTTCGCCGTCGACGTGGACCTGCAGCTGAGCAGCGGCTACCGCCGCACGGTGCTGGACCACCTGCGCGGCCTGCCCTACGGCCGGACCGAGTCCTACACCGAGGTGGCCCGGGCGACGGCGAGCCCGCGCGCCGTCCGCGCGGTCGGCTCCGCCTGCGCGACCAACCCGGTCCCCGTCGTCGTGCCCTGCCACCGGGTGCTCCGCTCCGACGGCTCGCTCGGCGGCTACGTCGGCGGGCTGGAGGTCAAGACGAGCCTGCTCGCGCTCGAGGCGGGTGCCGGCGTCGAGGGCTATCGTCAGCACCACCGGTAGCCCGCGCGAGGAGGACCCATGGTCGTCACCCCTGGTCAGCACCGCATCCTGGTCGGCGTCAACCACGGCCAGGCCGACGTCGTCCTGGAGCAGGCCGTCCGCCTCGGCCGGGCGCTGTCGGCCGAGCTGGTGTGCGCGCACGTCGACGTCGGGCGCTACGTCGTCGAGGAACGTCCGGACGGCACCGTGGTCTCCCGCCCGCTGGACCCCGACCTCCCGGAGCTGTCCGACAGCGACTTCGACCCGGCGCTCGCCGACCACGTCCGCGGCCTGGTGGGGGACCTGCCCGTCACCTTCCGGGAGCTCGCCGGCGACCGCGCCTACGCCCTGGCCCGGCTCGCCGACATCTGCGGCGTCGAGATGATCGTCGTCGGCAGCCGCCGCCGCGGTGTGCGCTCAGGGCTGAAGGAGTTCTTCGGGGGCTCCGTCGCCGCCCAGCTGGCCCACCGGCAGCACCGGCCGGTGGTGGTGGTGCCGGTGCAGCCGGTCAGCGCCGGGACACCGCTGCCGTGGGAGGACCCGGGGCTGGTCTGAGCCACCCGCGGGGACCGCTCAGCCCAGGTCGAGCCGGCCGGACCCGCCCAGCACGATCCGGACGACCTGGTCCAGCTCCGGCGTCAGGTCCTGCTCGGGCACGGTGAGGTGCCAGTCGCCGACGGCGACCGTGTAGACGAACCGGTCGGGCGCGGGGGCGCTGCCGGCCAGCAGCGAGAGGTCGGTGGCGAGCAGCAGCTGACGGACTTCCGGACCCTGCGGGTCGCCGTCGAGGTCCAGCTCGCCGGCCCGGACGCCGCCGGCGAAGCCGCCGCTGCGCCGGACCGCGACCGTGCGGGCGTCACCCACCGGCACGCCGGGGGCGGGCGGGGCGGGCTCGGCCGGGACGGCGTCGACCGGCGGGGCGGTGGGGCCGTCCGCCGCCGGCGCCAGCACCCCGACCTCGACCCAGGCCGCCCGCACCCGGGCCTCGACGGTGGCGTCGTCGGCGAAGAGCCGGCCCGCCGACGCCAGGGTGGCCTCGGCGAAGCCGGTGAAGTCCACGTCGGCACCGATCGCGCCGCCGGTCAGCGTGTCGTACCAGACGCGACCCGCCTGCTCCCAGCTGGGGCCGCCCAGGGCCACCGCCGCCAGGGCGAACGCCCGGTTGGGGATGCCGGAGTTGAGGTGCACCCCGCCGTTGTCCTCCTCGGTGTCGACGTAGTCGGCCATCGAGCCGACCTGCGGGTCGCGGCCCAGCTGCGGGTCGTCGTAGGCGGTGCCCGGCTCGAGCATGGACCGCAGCGCCCGGGCGGCGACGCCCGGCCGGAACAGCCCCTCGCCGATCAGCCAGTCGGCGTTCCCGGCGTCCTGCCCCAGCACCCGCTGCTTGGTCAGGGCCGCGAAGACGTCGCTGACGCTCTCGTTGAGCGCCCCGGACTGGCCCTGGTAGGTCAGCCCGGCGCTGAACTGGGTGACGCCGTGGGTGAACTCGTGGGCCATCACGTCCATCGGCTTGGTGAACCGGTCGAACACCTCGCCGTCCCCGTCGCCGAAGACCAGCTGGCTCCCGTCCCAGAAGGCGTTGTCGTAGCGCTGGCCGTAGTGGACGGTGACGGACAGCGTCGTGCCCTCGCCGTCCACGGAGCGGCGGTCGAAGACCTCCGCGAACAGGTCCCAGACCTGACCGGAGGACTCGAAGGCCTCGTCCACCGCGGCGTCACCGCTGGCCGGGTCGTCGTCGGAGCGGACGGGGGTGCCCGGCAGGGTCTCGGTGCCGCCGGCGCTGTGCACGACGCGGCGCTCGGTGCTGGCGTCCACGCGCACCCTCGGTGCCCGGGGGAGCGGGGTCGGCCGGGTGCGCTGCTCGCGCAGCCGCTGGTCCAGCGCCAGCGTGGAGCGGCCGAACGCCCCCGCCGCCGTGTCGGCCGCGGTGCTGGCCAGGTGGTCCAGCAGGTACGGGGGGATGAAGTAGCAGGTCATGGGCTCTCCCGGGTCTCGTCGTGGCGCCGATGCTGGCACGGACCACTGACACCGGCACCAGACCTGCGTGGCGGCCCGCATTTTGGCCACCGGCTACAAGTAATTGGGGGAACCACGGCCGACACCCTTGACGGCGGTGCTCATTAGGGAAAGTCTGATCGGCGGAAAGGAGCGCCGACGAGAGGCGCCCCGGTTCTTCCACCGGTCGAGATGGCCGGCACACGGTGACGGCTCCTCCACGCAGGAGCGAGCGATTCCACGACCACGGGGGCCTGTGGACCGGGTGCGGTGATCGGAGATCTCACGCGTAGGTGCCACCCGGAGCACCTAACGCGATTTTGTCGTGTCCGCTTGATGACATGTCTCCTAGTTGCCACCGCCAGGTGTCGACGCGCATTGTCCTGCGTGCATATCTTTCTTCTCGAAACGTCAGGGTTCCCGCCATCAAAACCCCTCCCCCCCGATGGCGGGACAAACCGGAAGGAATTCCCCCCATGCGCACCTCCCGTACCGCTCGCAAGGTCGTCGCCGGCATCAGCGCGGCCGTCGTCTCGCTGCTCCTGGTCGGTGGCACCGCTGCCACCATCACCACCGACGACGCCGGTCGTGGCGTCAAGACGGTCTCGACCCTCGACGGTCGCGGCGTCTGAGCTGACTCCACCCGTGCTGGGCGCGCTCGGCTCACGGCCGGCGCGCCGGGCAGGGGTCGGGCAGGTCAGGACCAACCTCGGAATCCTTCGGGAGGCCGGAACCCCTGACAGTCCCGGAGACGGCTAGCAGCACAGGCTCACGCGACGACCGGTCAGCCGGCCCACTGCTCCCCGCAGCGGAACCGGCCGCCACGCCCGTCCAGCAGCGCCCGCGCCACCCCGGAGGGAGCGCGGGCGCTGCTGCGTGCTACGGGCGCGAGGAGGCCGCGGCGCCCATCATGCCGTACGTCTGCGTGCGGATGTACTCGGCCCGGACCATCGCCGCACCGAGCTGGAGACGGGTGGTGACGCCGAGCTCGTCCATCAGCTCGGAGATCCAGCGCCGCACCGAGCGCACGTTGATGCCCAGGTTGCTCGCGATGGCCTGGTCGGTCGAGCCGGTCATCAGCAGCGACATCAGCATCTGGCGCCGCGGGTCGTTCTCGGTGTAGGTCGAGGCGACGATCGGGACCGCGGTGTCCCAGACCGCCTCGAACAGCCACTGCAGCGCCTCCACCAGCAGCGGGTGCCGCACGATGGACATCCGCAGCTCGTGGCCGGGGAGGTAGGACCGCATCGACGGGATCAGCGCGACCGAGGCGTCGACGATGACCAGCTTCATCGGCACCGGGGCCGTGCGGGACTCCTCGCCCTTGGCGGCGAAGAGGGTCAGCTCCTTGAGCCGGTCGGCGTCGAACCCCGGGTGGTAGACGCAGCGCAGCCGGGTGCCCCGGTCCAGCGCCTTCCACTCCTCGGCCGCCTCCTCGAGGATCTCCTCGTCCGCCTCGCGCTCGTCGGCGTAGGGCGGCTTGTCGAACATGCAGATCTCTTTCTGCGCCTTGGAGCACAGGTCCTTGTTGCTGGCCGAGATCGCCTCGCGGCCCACCACGATCCGGATGTCGTCGCTCTGGTTCTGGGTGGCCGCCAGCAGGTGGCTGTGCAGCGACTCCGCGGCCAGGCTCGCCATCTCGAGCTCCGACAGCCGCTGGGCCTTGAGCGCGTTGGCCACGTCGGGAAGGGGGAGCGAGCGCCAGGTGCCGCGGGACAGCTCCGTGGCCAGGCCCAGCTTGCGCAGCTCGTCGAGGCGCCGGTCGAGCTCGTCGGCGGGGACCGAGCTCAGCTCGGACAGCTCGGCGCTCGTGGCGTTCCCGATCGGCGCGAGGACGAGGTAGATGGCCTCGGCCTCGGCGCTGATGCCCAGCGGCTGGAGCATGGGGGCTTCCTCCGGCTTCCCGTGGTGAGACTGCGACTGTGGCCACTGCTGCCGCGGGGGCCGGTGTGGATACGCTGAGGCGCGCGCGGCCCGGACCGCGCTCCGATCGTCTCACAGCCACGGAGGAGTCCCTGCATGCCTGAGCTCGCCCAGATCGGTGTGACCGGCCTCGCGGTCATGGGTCGCAACCTGGCCCGGAACTTCGCGCGGCACGGCCACCGGGTGGCGATCCACAACCGCACCTACGCCAAGACCGAGTCGCTGCTGGCCGAGGCGGGCTCCGAGGGCACCTTCGTGCCGTCGAGGTCGATGGCCGACTTCGTCGCGTCGCTCGAGCGGCCGCGCCGCGTGATCATCATGGTCAAGGCCGGCCCCGCCACCGACGCGGTGATCGAGGAGCTCATCCCGCTGCTGGAGACCGACGACATCGTCATCGACGCCGGCAACGCGCACTTCCCGGACACCATCCGCCGCGAGGCGCAGCTCAAGGAGCACGGCCTGCACTTCGTCGGCAGCGGCGTGTCCGGCGGCGAGGAGGGCGCGCTCAAGGGCCCGTCGATCATGCCGGGCGGGTCGCGCAAGTCGTACGAGTCGCTCGGCCCGCTGCTGGAGGACATCGCGGCCAAGGTGGACGGCGAGCCCTGCTGCACCTACGTCGGACCCGACGGTGCCGGCCACTTCGTGAAGATGGTGCACAACGGCATCGAGTACGCCGACATGCAGCTCATCGCCGAGGCCTACGACCTCATCAAGCAGGGGACCGGAGCGAGCGCCGCCGAGATCGCGGAGATCTTCCGCACCTGGAACGAGGGCGACCTCGAGAGCTTCCTCATCGAGATCACCGCCGACGTGCTGGCCCACACCGACGCCGAGAGCGGCCAGGCCTTCGTCGACCTCATCCTCGACCAGGCCGAGCAGAAGGGCACCGGCCGCTGGACGGTGCAGAACGCGCTCGACCTGGGCGTGCCGATCACCGGGATCGCCGAGGCCACCTTCGCCCGCGCGCTGTCGGGGTCGCTCCCGCAGCGCGAGGCGGCCCGCGGCAAGCTCGCCGCCCACACGCAGGCCTGGGACGTCCAGGACCGGGACGCGTTCGTCGAGGACGTCCGCCAGGCGCTCTACGCGTCCAAGGTCGTCGCCTACTCCCAGGGCTTCGACCAGATCGCGGCGGCCAGCGCGGAGTACGGGTGGGACATCGACCGCGGCGCCATGGCCCGCATCTGGCGGGGTGGCTGCATCATCCGCGCGCGGTTCCTCAACCGCATCACCGAGGCCTACGAGCGCGAGGCGGACCTGCCGCTGCTGCTGGCCGACGACTACTTCGCCGACGCGGTGGGCAGCAGTCTCGCCGCGTGGCGCCGGGTGGTCGCCGGGGCGGCGCAGAACGGCATCCCGACCCCGGCCTTCTCCTCCTCGCTGGCCTACTACGACGGCGTCCGCGCCGAGCGGCTGCCCGCGGCGCTGATCCAGGCCCAGCGC
Source organism: Friedmanniella luteola (assembly GCF_900105065.1). Lineage (NCBI taxonomy): Bacteria > Bacillati > Actinomycetota > Actinomycetes > Propionibacteriales > Nocardioidaceae > Friedmanniella > Friedmanniella luteola. Next base: position 3,867,130 of record NZ_LT629749.1, on the reverse strand, counting down.
GACTTCTTCGGCGCCCACACCTACCGGCGCGTCGACAAGCCGGGCTCCTTCCACACCGAGTGGAGCGCCGACCGCAGCGAGACCGCCCTCGACGACGACGAGGCGCAGACCCTGCCCCCGGAGCCGGCGGAGAAGTCGGACCCGACGCCGGCCTGAGGATGCGTGCGCCCGCCCTCCCGACGCCCGCCCTGACCCGGCCCCTGCGCCGGGTGGCGCGGCTGGCGCACGCCGCCGCGACGCGGGCCGCGAACGAGGTCAACGCTCCCCGCTTCGCGCGGCAGGCGGCGCGCCGGGCGATGCTGCCCAACGGGGCGGTGGTGGTCTTCTTCGCCACCGGCCCGGAGAACCTGTACCAGTTCGAGCAGTGGCGCCTGCCCCTGGAGGAGCTGGCGGAGCAGCGGCCGGTCCTGGTGGTCGTGGACCGGGCCGACACCGGCGAGGCCGTGCACCGGCGCAGCCGGCTGCCGGTGACCCTGGCCCGGGGCAGCGCGGCGCTGGAGACCCTCGTCGCCGAGCGCGACGTGCGGGTGGTGCTGTACCTCAACCAGGTGGAGCCCAACTTCCGGATGCTGCGCTTCGCGGCGCCCGTGCACGTCCAGCTGGGGCACGGGGAGAGCGACAAGGCCTCGAGCGTGTCGAACCAGCACAAGGCCTACGACCTGACCTTCGTCGGCGGACCGGCCGGCAGCGCGCGGCTCGGGGCGGCGCTCCGCGGCTTCGACCCGGCCGAGCGGACGGTCCAGGTCGGGCGCCCGCAGCTGGACCACGCCTACCCGGGCGCGCCCGACTGGCCGGCGGACGGCCGGCGGCGGGTGCTCTACGCGCCCACCTGGGAGGGCGACCGGCCGAGCATCGCCTACGGCTCGCTGGCCTCGCACGGGGTGCCGCTCGTCGAGGCGCTGCTCGCGGGGGGCGCCCGGGTGGTCTACCGGCCGCACCCGCGCACCGGGGCCGCGTCGGCGGCGCACGCGACCGCCGACCGGCGGGTCCGCGAGCTGCTGGGCCGGGCCGGCGAGGACCACCTCGTCGACACGGGCCCGTACGGCTGGCAGTGGACGTTCGCCGACGCGTGCGTCACCGACGTGTCGGCCATCGCCTACGACTGGCTCGCCACGGGCAAGCCGCTCGTCGTCACCGAGCCCGTCCGCACGGCGTCCCGCCCGCCGTCCGCGCTGCTGGACCGGCTGCCGCTGCTGGCGGCCGTCGACGCCGGCGCGGTGCTGGGGCGGCTGGCCGAGCAGGACCCCGCCTTGCTCGCCGCGCTCACCCGGCACTACTTCGGCGAGACCGCGGGCCGGGCGAGCACGGCGCGCTTCCTCGCCGCCGTCGAGGCCTGCTACGCCCTGCCCGGCGCCGAGGTGTAGCGCGACCCCTGTCGATCCTGGCCGTCGCCGTTCGTCTCCTCAGCGCACGGACCACCACGACGAAGGAGAACACCGTGAAGTACATGCTGCTGGTCATCGGCTTCCACCCCGACGAGCCGGAGGGGCAGGGGCCGCCGGTGACGGGCGAGGGTCCGAGCGTCGAGGAGTTCCTGGCCTACGAGCGGGCCCTGCTCGACGCCGGGGTGCGGGTGAGCGGGAGCGCGCTCGCGGGGGTCGACGTCGCGACGACCGTCCAGGTCGACGGCGGCGGCCGTCGGCTGCTCACCAACGGCCCCTACCCCGAGACGCGCGAGTTCCTCGGCGGCTTCGACATCGTCGACGTCCCCGACCTCGACGCGGCCCTGGACTGGGCGGCACGCTGCCCCGGCGCCCGGTACGGGCGGGTCGAGGTCCGCCCGCTCGCCGAGTTCTGAGGTGACGGCGGCGGAGGAGGCCTCCGTTGCGGTCGAGGCCGTCTTCCGGGAGGACCGCGGGCGGTTGCTGGCCGTCCTCGCCGCCCGTCTCGGGGACCTCGACCTCGCCGAGGAGGTCGCGTCCGAGGCCGTCGAGGTCGCGCTGCGCCGCTGGCCCGTCGACGGCGTGCCCACCCAGCCGCTGGCCTGGCTGGTCACGACGGCGCGCCGGCGGGCCGTCGACCGGATCCGCCGGGACCACCGGCACGCCGAGCGGGTGGCGGAGCTGCGGCTGGAGACGGGGCGGGCCGGCCCACCGGCCGGGGCCGTGCCCGGCGGCCCCTTCGGGGACGAGCAGCTGCAGCTCTTCTTCACCTGCTGCCACCCGGCGCTGCCGCTGGAGGCGCAGACGGCCCTGACCCTCCGGTTCCTCGGCGGGCTGACCACGGCCGAGGTGGCCGACGCCTTCCTGGTGCCGACGACGACGATGCAGCAGCGGATCGTCCGGGCCAAGCGCAAGGTGCGGGACGCGCGGATCCCGTTCCGGGTCCCGGACGTGGACGAGCTGCCGGACCGGCTGCCCGGGGTGCTCGCCGTGCTCTACCTGGTCTTCACCGAGGGCTACGGGGCCAGCCGCGGACCCGCGCTGCTCCGGCCCGACCTCACCGGCGAGGCGCTGCGGCTGGCGCGCCTGCTGCACCGGCTGCTGCCCCAGGAGCGTGAGGTGACCGGTCTGCTGGCGCTGCTGCTGCTGGTCGACAGCCGGCGGGCCACCCGCACCGACGCCGCGGGGGTCCCGGTCCCGCTGGAGGAGCAGGACCGCTCCCGCTGGGACGCGGGGGAGGTGGAGGAGGGCCGCGGCCTGGTCGTGGCGGCCCTGACCGGCGGGGCGCGGGGCCCCTACGCGGTGCAGGCGGCCATCGCCGCGCTGCACGCCGAGGCCCCGTCGGTGGAGAGCACCGACTGGCCCCAGGTGGTGGCGCTCTACGACGTGCTGCTGGCTCTGGACCCGTCGCCGGTCGTCGCCCTGAACCGGGCGGTCGCGGTGGCCTTCCGCGACGGGCCCGGTGCAGGGCTGCCGCTGGTGGAGGCGCTGGCTGAGGGAGGGGCCCTGTCGGGGTACCCACCGCTGCCCGCGGCGCGGGCCGACCTGCTGCGACGGCTGGGCCGGACGGCCGAGGCGTCGGTGGCGTACGGGGAGGCGCTGGAGCTCACCACCAGCGGACCGGAACGGGCCTACCTGGGGCGACGGCTGGCTGAGCTCAGCGGGTGAGCCGGGCGGCGCCCCGGCGGGACGGATCCGACCGGGGGGTGGACCTCAGAGGCCGCGGAGGAAGTCGATGTCGTCGTCCGGGGCGGCCGGCCGGGGACGGGGGCGACCCTTGCCCAGGCTCTCGGCGTTGGGCCGGCCCAGCAGGAGCCAGGCGACCGCGCCGACGAGCGGCACGCAGATGATGGCCACGGCCCAGAGCCAGCGGGGCATCCGGCGGACGGCGAGCGGGGGCGCCTGCGCCACCTCGACCACGCAGAAGATCATCAGCAGGGCCACGATGATGATCGGCAGGTACCGCCCCATGGGTCGAGTATGCGTCGCCGCGCTGGGCGGTACAACCGTGCGGGCGCGGGCAGCCGGGTGGGTGCCGTCGCCGAGGATAGGGTGGACGCCATGCCTGTCGCCCCAACCCTGGATGAACTCTGGGCGGCGGCCGGATGACCGACCCGACGACCGCGGCGCCGCGACCGGCTGACCCGACGATCGCGCAGCTGCGCGAGGTGACCCAGCCCCCCAGTGTCCGCACCCGGGCCGGGGCCGAGCACTGGGTCGCGCACGCCTACCTGCGGGACATCTCGCCGTACCTCACCCGGGTGCTGCTGCGGGCGGGGTTCACCGCCAACGGGGTCACCTGGCTGATGATCCTCTGCGCCGCGCTGGCCGCGGTCGCGACCGGCTGGCCGAGCCTGGCGGGGGCGGTGCTGGTCGTCGTCCTCGTCCAGCTGCAGATGCTGCTCGACTGCAGCGACGGCGAGGTCGCCCGCTGGCGGGCGACCTCCTCACCGCTCGGGGTCTACCTCGACCGGGTGGGGCACTACGTCGCCGAGTGCGGGATCGCGGTCGCCCTCGGCGTCCGCGCCACCGGCGGCCTCCAGACCAGCGGGCCCTGGATCAGCGCCGGGCTGCTGCTCGGGCTGCTCGTCGCCCTGAACAAGGTGGAGAACGACCTCGTCCACGTGGCCCGGCACTACGCCGGGCTCACCCAGGTGCGGGACGCCGAGGAGGTGCGCGTGCCCACCGGCGGCCTGCTCCGCCGCGCCCGCCGGGTCGCCCGGTTCGTGCCGTTCCACCGCGTCTTCCACTCCGTGGAGCTGTCGTTGCTGGTGCTCGCCGCGGCCCTCGTCGACCTGGTGACCGACGGCGCCGCCACCCGCGTCCTGCTCGCCGGGCTCGTCGCCGCCGCGCTGGTCACCGTGGTCGGCCACCTCGCCGCCGTCCTCGCCTCGGCCCGGCTGCGGTGACCGCGCCGTCGCCCGCAGGGGCTGCGCAGGAGCGATCCCGGTTGGGAGCCGTCGTCCTCACCATGGGCAACCGGCCGGACGACCTCGACCGGGCCCTGACCTCGCTGCTCGGCCAGACCGGCGTCGAGCTCGACGTGGTGGTCGTCGGAAACGGCTGGCAGCCGACCGGCCTGCCCCCGGGCGTGCGCGGGCACCGGCTGCCCGAGAACCTCGGCATCCCCGCCGGCCGCAACGCCGGCGTGCCGCTGGTCGAGGGCGACCTGCTGTTCTTCCTCGACGACGACGCCCGGCTCCCGCACGACCGGGTGCTGGCCACCATGGCGCAGGAGTTCGCGGAGGACCCCGAGCTGGGGCTGATCCAGCCCCGCGTCGTCGACCCCGACGGCCGGCCCGCCCCCCGGCGCTGGACGCCCCGGCTCCGGGTGGGTGACCCCGGTCGGAGCAGTCCGGCGATGTCGGTGTGGGAGGGCGCGGTCGCCATCCGCCGCGAGGCCTTCGACTACGCCAACGGCTGGCCGGAGCGGTTCTGGTACGCCCACGAGGGCATCGAGCTGGCCTGGCGCGTCTGGGACGCCGGCTTCCACGTCCGCTACGACGGCGAGATCGAGGTCCACCACCCCGCCATCCAGCCCACCCGGCACGCCGAGTTCTACCGCTACCAGGCCCGCAACCGGGTGTGGCTGGCGCGGCGCAACCTGCCGCTGCCGGTCGGCGTGCTCTACGTCTTGTCGTGGGTGCTGGTCGGCGGCTCCCGGCTGCGCTCCCGCGTCGCCGTCACCGAGACCCTGCGGGGCTACTGGCTGGGGCTCACCCAGCCGGGCGGGCGCCGGCGGCCGATGAGCTGGGGCACCGTCGGCCGGATGCTGCGGGCCGGCCACCCACCGGTGATCTGAGCGGGATCGGCCTGTCGTCGGGTGCCGTGGACCGGCTCAGCAGGCCGGCTGTCACGCGTCGGGCTCCAGGACGCGCAGGTGCACCGTGGCGACGCCGCCCAGCTCCCAGTCCTGGGCCCGCCGGACGGCGCGCTTGACCGGCAGCACGTAGACGCCACGTCCGGCGTCCGGGAACACCGACGTGCGCCAGGTGGTCAACCCCACCTGCACCTCCACCCGGACCGCGCCGAAGCCGCGGGGCGTCCCGCCGGCCAGCGCGTCCGCGATCTCCTCCGAGGCCTCCGCCGGCACGCTGACGAAGGTCCAGCCCGCGTCGGTGCGCGCCTCCCAGCGCCACAGCTCGGCGTCGAACACGAACTCCACGCCGTCAGCGTGCCACCGCAGGCTCGGTAGCGTGGCGGGCATGAGCGGCGGAGCACCCCGGGGCCGGGACCGGACCTGGTCGACCTGGGCGATCGACCAGGTGGAGGCCGACGCCAACCGCAGCGCCGACACCCACCTGCACGTCTTCCCGCTGCCGCCGGCCTGGGGCGTCGACCTGTACCTCAAGGACGAGTCGGTGCACCCCACGGGCAGCCTCAAGCACCGGCTGGCTCGTTCGCTGGTGCTGTACGGGCTCTGCAACGGCTGGATCACCGAGGGCACCACGCTGGTCGAGGCGTCGTCGGGTTCCACGGCGGTCAGCGAGGCCTACTTCGCCCGGCTGATCGGGCTGGACTTCGTCGCCGTCATGCCGGCCTCCACCGTGCGGGAGAAGTGCACGCTCATCGAGTCCTACGGCGGCCGCTGCCACCTCGTCGACGACCCGGGCCAGATCTACGCCGAGGCCGAGCTGGTGGCGGAGTCGTGCGGCGGCTACTTCCTCGACCAGTTCACCTACGCGGAGCGGGCGACCGACTGGCGGGGCAACAACAACATCGCCGAGTCGATGTTCGCCCAGCTGGGCCGCGAGCCGCACCCCGTCCCGACCTGGGTGGTGGTCGGGGCCGGGACCGGCGGCACCAGCGCGACCATCGGCCGCTACCTGCGGCTGAAGAAGCTGGACACCGGTCTCTGCGTCGTCGACCCGGAGGGGTCGGCCTTCCACGCCTCCTGGACCACCGGTGATCCGGGCGTCACCGCCGTCGGCTCGAGGATCGAGGGCATCGGCCGGCCGCGGGTGGAGCCCAGCTTCGTGCCGCAGGTGGTCGACCGGATGCTGGCGGTCCCCGACGCGGCCTCCGTGGCCGCCATGCGGTGGACGACGGGGAAGCTCGACCGCTGGGTCGGCGGCTCGACGGGCACGAACATGTGGGGCGCCCTGCAGCTGGTCGCCGAGATGCGCGCGGCCGGCCAGCGGGGCAGCGTCGTCACCCTGCTCTGCGACGACGGCCGGCGCTACGCCCGCAGCTACTACGACGACGACTGGGTGGCCGCCCACGGCTGGGACCTCCGCCCGCACCGGGAGGTCCTCGACGAGCTGCTCCGCACCGGGGTCTGGACGGGCGGCCAGGACCCCGCTGCGTGGACGCCGTGAGCCCGAGGTGTCAGAGCTGGGTCGACCCAGGGCTCAGCTGAGCTCGGACGACGCGGCCCTAGAGCAGCCCGGCGCCGACGAGGGCCAGCCCGGCGGCGAAGGCGACGGCGGCTACCAGCTCCGCCAGCCCGGTGGCCTTGAGGACGGGGACCAGGTCGCGGCCCGCCGCGCCCTCGAGCACCCGGCGGGACGCGGGCAGGGCGACCAGCAGGCCCGCCAGGCCGGCGAGCGCCCAGCTGCTGGTGAGCAGGGCCACCACGACGACGACCAGTGCGGCGCCCCGGACGAGGCTGACGTAGAAGATCCGCGTCCCGCGGTCGCCGAACCGGGTGGCGAGGGTCCGCTTGCCGACCGCGCGGTCGCCGTCGAGGTCGCGCAGGTTGTTGGCGACGAGCAGCGCGCAGGCGAGCGCGCCCACCCACACCCCGGTCAGCAGGGCGGCGAGGGAGACGCGGCCGGTCTGCACGTAGTAGGTGCCGCAGACGGCGACCAGGCCGAAGAAGACGAAGACGAAGACCTCACCGAGCCCGCGGTACCCGTAGGGCCGCTCGCCTCCGGTGTAGTACCAGGCGGCGGCGACGCAGGCGACGCCCACGGCCAGCAGCCACCACTGGCCCGTCAGCACGACCAGGACCAGCCCGGCCACGCCGGCCAGCCCGAAGCACGCGAACGCCGCCCGCTTCACCGCGGCCGGGGCGGCCACCCCGGAGCCGACGAGCCGGAGCGGGCCGACCCGGACGGCGTCGGTGCCGCGGATGCCGTCGGAGTAGTCGTTGGCGTAGTTGACGCCCACCTGCAGGGCGAGGGCCACGACCAGGGCCAGCAGGGCGCGGAGGGGGGCGGCGCCGTCGTCGAACGCGGCCAGCCCGCTCGCGGCGACCACGGGCGCGGCCGCGGCCGGCAGGGTCCGGGGACGCGCCCCCTCCAGCCACTGGCCGGCGGTCGGTCGGGCGGTCTCGGTGGTCACGCGTCTCCTGTCGTCGGGGCGCCGGCGTGCCCGGACCCGCTCAGCCCGGCGACGAGCCGGAGCCGGTCGATCTTCCCACTGCTGGTGCGGGGCAGCCGGCCCCGTCCGAGGACCCGACGGGGGGTGGCGTAGGCCGGCAGGTCGTCGCGGAGGTGGGCCCGGACCGCCGCGGTGTCGGCGTCGGACCAGTCCGCCCGCTCGACGACGGCGACGACGGCGGTGCCCCAGTCGGGGTCGGGGACGCCGACCACCACGACGTCGGAGCCGGCCAGACCGGGCCAGCCGCGCAGCCGCCGCTCGACCTCCGCGAGGTCCACGTTCAGGCCGCCGCTGACCACCACGTCGTCCACCCGGCCGAGGACCACCAGCCGGCCGTCCAGCCAGCGGGCCCGGTCGGCGGTCCGCAGCCGCCCGTCGACGACGGCCTCGGCGGTCAGCTCGGGCCGGCCGCGGTAGCCGGCGAACAGCACCGGCCCGCCCAGGCTGACCCGGCCGTCCTCGGCGAGCGCGACGTCGACCCCCGCCAGCGGGACCCCGTCGTAGACGCAGCCGCCGCAGGTCTCGCTCATCCCGTAGGTGGTGACCACCCGGACCCCGGCCGCCCCGGCCGCCGCCGCCAGGGCCGGCGGCAGCGGGCCGCCACCCACCAGCACCGCGTCGAACCCGGCCAGCGCGCCGGCCACGGCGGGCTGCGGCAGGGCCCGGGCCAGCTGGGTCGGCACCACCGAGAGGTAGCGGCGGCCCTCCATCCGGGCGACGACGGCGGGCAGGTCGGCCAGGTCGCCTGCGGCGGGGTGGGCCCGGGTCCCGCCCAGCTGGGCGCGGGCGAGGACCATGAGGCCGGCCACGTAGTGCGGGGGCAGGGCCAGCGCCCAGTCGCCCGGACCGCCCAGCCGCTCCTCCGTGGCGCGCGCCGACGCCACCACGGCCGCGGCGGACAGCAGCACGCCCTTGGGCCGGCCGGTGGAGCCGGAGGTCGAGACGACGACGGCCACGCCCTCCTCCAGCGGCTGGTCGGCCGCGAGCATCTCCCGGGCCTGCTGCTGCTCGAGCGGGGCGGGCGGCAGCGGGGCGACGGGGCGCCCGCCGGCGAGGGCGTCGGCCAGCGCCGTCGGCAGGTCGGGGGCCTCGACCAGCCGGAGCCGCGAGCCCCCGGACCCCGGACCGCGGACCTCCTGCTGCACGCCCGCCAGGCTAGGCGCTGCGCTCCCCGGGCGTGCGCGAGACTGGTCCGGTGCCCCAGCCCACCACCTACGCGCTGCCGCTGCGCGTGCGCTTCCGCGGCATCCTCGAGCGGCAGGGGATGGTCTGGCGCGGCCCGGCGGGCTGGGCCGAGTGGAGCCCCTTCCTCGACTACGAGGGTGCCGAGCTGGTGCCCTGGCTGGCGGCCGCCGACGAGGCGGCCGAGCAGGGCTGGCCGGCCCCGCTGCGCGACCGGGTGCCCGTCAACAGCACGATCCCGGCCGTCGGGCCCGAGTCGGCGCACCGGCTGGCCGTCGAGGCCGGGTGCCGGACGGCCAAGGTGAAGGTCGCCGAGCCGGGCCAGACCGTGGCGGACGACCTGGACCGGGTGGAGGCCGTCCGGGACGCGCTGGGACCGGACGGGCGCGTCCGCGTCGACGCCAACGGCGGCTGGTCGGTCGACGACGCCGAGCGGAACCTCCGCGCGCTCGCCCGGTTCGGGCTGGAGTACGCCGAGCAGCCCTGCGCCGGGGTGGAGGAGCTGGCCGACCTGCGCCGCCGCCTCGCCCGCTCGGGCGTCGACGTGCTGGTCGCCGCCGACGAGTCGATCCGCCGCGCCACGGACCCGTACCGGGTGCGGGCGATGGAGGCCGCCGACGTGGCCGTGCTCAAGGTGCAGCCGCTCGGGGGGGTCCGGGCGTGCCTGGAGGTGGCGGAGCGGATCGGGCTGCCGGTCGTGGTCTCCAGCGCGCTGGAGACCTCCGTCGGCATCCGGGCCGGCCTCGCGCTCGCCGCGGCGCTGCCGGAGCTGCCCTTCGCCTGCGGTCTCAACACCGTGCGGCTGCTGGCCGACGACCTGGTCGCCGACCCGCTGGTCGCGGAGGACGGGATGCTGCCGGTCGCCGCCCTCGACCTCGCGCCGGCGACCCTCGAGCGGCACCGCGCGCCCGCGGAGGTCGACGCCGCCTGGCAGGCCCGGCTCGCGCAGACGCGGGCGCTCGTCGCGGCCGGAGCCGGCCGTGGCTGAGGCCACCCGGCTGGCCCGGGTCCTGGTCGAGGGTCTGCTGACCGCCGGGGTGCGCGACGTCGTGCTCGCCCCCGGCTCGCGCAGCGCCCCGCTGGCCTACGAGCTGTTCGAGGCCGACCGGATCGGCCTGCTCACCCTGCACGTCCGCATCGACGAGCGCAGCGCCGGCTTCCTGGCCGTCGGCCTGGCCAAGGGCTCCGGCCTGCCCGTCGGCGTCGTCACCACCTCGGGCACGGCGGTGGCCAACCTGCACCCCGCCGTCCTCGAGGCCTTCCACGCGCACCTGCCGCTGGTGCTCCTGACGGCCGACCGGCCGCCGTCGATGACCCACACCGGCGCCAACCAGACCACCGACCAGACGCACCTGTTCGGCCGGCACGTCCGCGCGTTCGGCGCGGTCTCGGACGCCCCGGTGGGTCCCGACGGCGGGGACGTGGCCGGCTGGCGCTTCGAGCTGGTCCGGCTGCTCACCGCGGCGACCGGACTGCGCACCCGGCTGCCCGGCCCGGTGCACCTCGACGTCGCGTTCACCGAGCCGCTGGTCCCCGGGCCGGTCGCGGCGCTGCCCACCGGACCGGCGGTGGGCGTCAGCGCCGCCCGGGGCGCCCAGCCGCTGGTGCTGCCCGCCGGACCGCAGACGGTGCTGGTGGCGGGTGACCTGCCGCCCGCCGCTGGACGGGCGGTGGCCGAGCTGGCCGCCGCCGCGCGCGTGCCGCTGCTCGCCGAGCCGTCCAGCAACGCCCGCCGCGGGCCCGCGGCGCTGGGCACCTACCGGCTGCTGCTCGGCTCGTCGCTCGCCGAGGACGTCGAGCGGGTCGTCGTGCTCGGCCGGCCGACCCTGTCGCGGCCCGTCAGCCGGCTGCTGGCCCGCACCGACGTCGAGCTCGTCGTCGTCTCCGCGCACGCCGACTGGCCCGACCCCGGCCGGACCGCCTCCGCCGTCGTCGACGCCGTCGAGTTCGGGCGCCCTTCGACAGGCTCAGGGAGCGGGGGGACGGGCCCGGGGGGCGGGGCGGCGGGCGACTGGCTGCGCGCGTGGCAGGAGGCCGACGTCCGGGCCCGGGCGGCGCTGGAGGAGCTGCTGGCGGCCCAGACGACGCTGACCGGGCCCGCCCTGGCCGCCGCGCTCTGGTCCGCGCTGGGCGGGGCCGACGCGCTGGTGGTCGGCTCGTCCAACCCGGTCCGCGACCTCGACCTGGCCCCGGTCGTCGACGACCCGGCCGCGGTCTACGCGAACCGGGGGCTGGCGGGCATCGACGGCACGGTGTCCACCGCCGTCGGGGTCGCCCTGACCCGCGACCGGCCGACGCACGCCCTGATGGGCGACCTGACCCTGCTGCACGACGCCGGCGGCCTGGTCATCGGACCGTCCGAGCCCCGGCCCGACCTGCGGGTGGTCGTGGCCAACGACGACGGCGGCAGCATCTTCGCCACCCTGGAGCAGGGCCGGCCCGAGCACCAGGCGGCCTTCGAGCGGATCTTCGGGACGCCGCACGGCTCCTCCTTCGAGGCGCTGGCCGCCGTCTCGGGCGCCCGCTACCAGCGGGTCCAGGACGCGGCCGCGCTGGTGGCGGTGCTCGACGAGCCGCCGGTGGGACTGGAGCTGGTGGAGGCCGTCGTCGACCGGACGCAGCGACGGACGCTCAGCACGGCGGTCACCGCGATCGCAGCCACGCTCTGAGCGCGGCGGTCGCCCGGACGTCGTCCTCGTTGTACTCCAGCACCCGGACGCGGGCCTGCTCGCGGACGCGGTCGTCGGGTCCGCTCACGGCGTCGGCGAACCACGCCTGGGAGTTGAGCCCGCCCGGGTCCTCGTCGCGCCAGCGGAAGCCGGCGTGCTGGGCGATGGGTTTCAGGCCGAGACCGCCGGCCCCGAAGAAGTGGGCCTTCACCACGTCGTAGAGGTCGACCAGCTCGTCGGCGTAGCCGGCCGCCCAGGCCAGCGCCGCGTGCCCGGGCTCGCGGGCCGCGAGCGCCTTGATGGCGGAGGGCTCGTAGGCGCTGTAGTGGTAGACGCGGACGCCGCGCGAGCCCTCGACCAGGCCGCGGAGCCAGTGGAAGGCCTCGTCGGCCAGGGTGGCCTCGGCCTCGTCGTCGAGCGCGGTGAACCGGCTGAACGCGACGTAGCGCGGGGGCTCCGGGCTCGTCGTGTCGTGCAGCAGGAAGCCCCACAGGTAGATCCGGCCGTCGGCGGCGCTCTCGATGTCCAGGTCGACCTCCAGCGCCGCGGCGGGCACCAGGATGGGTCCGCTGGTCTCGCGGTCGAAGGAGACGCCGGCGTGGAGCATCCGGGCGCGGCGGGAGGCGACCCGCAGGCGGTTCTCGGTGCCGGTGCGGTGGCTGACCTCGGGCAGGTAGCCGGGCAGCAGGGCGTCCAGGTCGGCGGTGGCCAGCTGCGGGACGGTGCGGACGCCGCGGCGGCGCAGGGCCAGCACCTCGCGGACGTCCAGCGCACCCTTGTCGACGCGCAGGCTGATCTCGTCGTCGGGCAGCTCGGCACGGCAGTGCGGCCACCAGCGGCAGGTCTGGCACTCCCGCTGCACGACCGGCCGGACCAGCGGTTCGGGGTCGGTGGCGGGGTCGCCGGTGCGCCGGGCCGCGGTGCGGGCGACGTCGACCCGCAGGCCCAGCTCGTGGTCGTAGCGCTCCAGCAGGCTGCGCAGCCGCCAGCCCTGCTCGGCGCTGCGGGAGAAGGTGCGGACGACCGGCGCCGCGAGGTCGACCCAGGCGAGCACGGGGCCGTCGCGGAGGGTGTCGGTGCCGAGCACCGCCCCCAGCGCCCCGGTCCCGGCGTAGCCCGCCGCCTCCAGCATCCGGTGGTAGTGCGCCAGCTGCAGGAAGTCGCCCTCGCGGCTGCCGAGCCGGGGACCGACCCCGTCCCAGGGCTGGAGGTCCAGCGGCCGCGGTGACGCCAGCGGCGACCAGCGCACGGCCGGTCCCAGCGGCTCGGCGTCCTCCGCCGGGGACCCCGCGCTGTCCTCGGCCGGTGGCCGCCGCTTGGCGGGCAGCAGCACCTTGTGCGCCTTGACGACGCCGGGGTGGTAGGTCGGGCGGCCGTCCGGGGCGTCGGCGCCGCGGATCAGCAGGTCCGGCCGGCCCAGCCGGTGGCCGGCGGCGTCGACCGGCAGCGGGCCGCCGACGACCACCTGGGCGCCCACCTCCAGGGCCTGCCGGCAGGCCTGCGCCGCGGCGTCGAGGTCGAGCAGCCGGAGGTCGACCACCAGGCCGGGCACGGCCTCGATGAGCGCCTCGAGCTGCTGGGCCTCGAAGGTCCGCGCGGCCTGCACCCGGGCGGGCAGCTCGGCCGGCCCGTCGGGCGGGGCGGGGACCGTGGCGTCGAAGGCGTTGTGGGTCTTGACCGGGCAGCTGCGGGCCGCCGACGCGCCGAGCAGCAGGGTGCGGGTCCGCGGGCCGGGCGCGGCCTCGGACCGCACCTCGATCATGCCCGGGCCCGGTGCAGGGCGACGACGCCGCCGCTCAGGTCGCGCCACTCCACCTGCTGCCAGCCCGCCTGCTGCAGGAGCGCGGCGAGCGCCGCCTGGTCGGGCCAGGCCTGGATGGACTCGGCCAGGTAGCGGTAGGCGGCCGGGTTGGAGGACAGCGCCGTGGCGATCCGGGGGAGCGCGGCCACCAGGTAGTCGGAGTAGACGGCGCGGAAGGGGCCCCAGGTGGGGGTGGAGAACTCGCAGACCACGAGGGTGCCGCCGGTCCGGGTGACGCGGCGCAGCTCGCGCAGCGCGCCGAGGGTGTCCTCGACGTTGCGCAGCCCGAACGAGATGGTGACCGCGTCGAAGGCGCCGTCGGCGTAGGGCAGGGCGAGGGCGTCGCCGGCCACGAAGCCGAGCGCCGGGCGTCGACGCTTGCCGACCTGCAGCATCCCCAGGGAGAGGTCGGTGGGCACGACGGTGGCGCCGGCGTGGTCGAACGGCTCGCTGGAGGTGCCGGTCCCGGCCGCGAGGTCGAGGACCTTGTCGCCTGGCTGGGGCCCCACCGCCTCGACCACCCGCCGACGCCAGGCCCGGTCCTGGCCGAGCGACAGCACGTCGTTCAGCAGGTCGTACCGGGCCGCGACCCGGTCGAACATCGCCGCGACGTCGGCCCGGCGCTTCTCGAGCGTCGCTCGTGCGTTCTCCACCACGTCGCAGAGCCTCCCACGCGGGCCTGACAGTTCCGCCGCCGCGACCGCCCCCGGACGCCCGCCGGGCCGGCCCCCGAGGGGGACCGGGCCGGCGTGACGTGCAGGGCCAGGGCCCTGCGGGGTCAGAGGTTCGTGCCGCCCCGGATGTCGGTCGGCTGCGCGGAGCCCCCGGCCGGCTCGACGCTGATGGCCAGGGCACCCGACTCCGCGACCGGCCCCCGCAGCCAGGACTTGGCCGTGGCCCCGCCGCTGACCAGGTTGTCCGCCCGGATGACGCCCGGCTCGGTCAGCGAACCGGACAGCGTCCACAGCTGGTAGGTCTTGTCCGCCGGCAGGGCGGGCAGGTCGCCGCTGGAGAACAGCGCCCGGTTGAGGCTCTTCGACGCCACGAACGTGGCCTGACCGCCACCGGCGACCGGGATCGAGTAGCCCTTCACGTCCGGCGCGTTGAGCAGCTCGGTCTCCAGGTTCGACGCCGCCACCGGCGTCTCGCGCTGGGTCAGCGAGACCACCCAGCCGCCCAGTCCCAGCGCGACCACCAGCGCCGCCGCGACGGCGAGGGACAGCACCCGGGTGATCCGGCGCTGCCGGCGCAGGGCCAGCTCGTCGACGGGTGCGGCCGCGACCACCGGCGCGGTCTCGTCGACCGCGTCGACCGTCGTGGTCTGGTCCTCGGCGGGGACGTCGGGTGGCAGCACCCGGACCCCGCTGATCGCCGCCAGCACCGACCCCTTGAGGGCGGGCGGTGGCGGGGTCGCCGCCAGCAGCGACAGCTCGGCCGCCGTCTCGCAGAACTCGACGACCTCCCGGCTGCAGGTGGGGCAGACCGCCAGGTGCGCCTCGAACTCCTCCAGCTCCGAGGCGTCCAGCGCGTTCAGCACGTAGGAGCCGGTGGCTCCGTGGATCTCGCTCATGCCTCTACCCCCAGGGCGTCACGGAGGCCGATGAGGCCGTCACGTATTCGTGTCTTCACAGTTCCCAGCGGCAGCTTCAACAACGAGGCCACCTGGCTCTGGGTGTAGCCACCGAAGTAGGCCAGGGTGAGCGCCTCCCGCTGGATCGCGGTCAGGCTCGCCATCCCCTTGCGGACGCGCTCGACGTCCAGCTTCTGCTCGACGCCCTCCCACACGTGGTCGACCTCGCGGTCGGCTCCGGCGACGGCGTAGCGCTCGTCGCGGGCCACCTCGCTGGTCACCGAGCGGACCCGGTCGACCGCGCGCCGGTGGGCCATCGTGGTCATCCAGCCCAGCACGCTGCCCTTCTCGGGAGCGTAGCGCGCGGACTGGCGCCACACCTCGACGAAGACCTCCTGGGTCACCTCGGCCGCGTGGTCGGCGGAGCGGAGGACCCGCAGCACGGTCCCGTAGATGCGGGCCGACGTCAGGTCGTAGAGCTCGGCGAAGGCGTCCTCGTGACCGCGGGCCGAGCGGGCCATCAGCTCGACCAGGTGCGCGGCGTCGGCCTCGCGCCCGGTCGGGCCGGTCGACGGCCGGGACGGGTCGGGACCCGATCCGGTCGGTACGACGGAGATGTTCATCGCGAGCGGTTCCTCCATCGAGGGACGAGGGGTCCTCGTGCGCACTGTCTCACGCGACGGCCCACCGGTCCCGCACCTCGCTGGCGCGTCCAGGTCGGTGCCGTCGAGGGTGGTGTCGCCGTGAGGCCGGTGTTGCGGGTCGGGTGGCGGTGGGCACGAGGAGGTCCCTCCCGGAGCTGCGGACGGCCCCGGCGGGTCCGTCTCTCGTCCCAGGGTTCGGCGCGGGAGGCCGAGCGGATTGGTCGGCGGCCGCCGCGGCGCCGGCGGCGCCGGTCTCGCTGGTCGGGAGGCTGGGCGGGGAGAGGCAGAATCGTCCTCATGGCCAAACGCAGCGCTGTCCTCAAGGTCTCCGGTCTCCGCCGGGCCTTCGGGCCGGTGACGATCATCGACTCCTTCTCCCTCGAGGTGCGCGCGGGTGAGGCCATCGCGCTGACCGGCCGCAACGGCGCCGGCAAGTCGACCCTGCTGCGGTGCCTCGTCGGCGCCGACCGGCCCGACGACGGCACCGTGGAGGTGATGGGGAACCCGATGTCGGAGACGTCCCCGCAGATCCGCCGCGACGTCGCCACCGTCATCGACGACCTGGACTTCTTCCCCGACCTCAGCGTCGTGGAGCACCTGGACCTGCTCGCCCGGGCGCACGGCATGACCGACCCCGACGCCCTCGTCGACGAGGTGCTGGAGGAGGTGCAGCTGGTGCCCCAGTCGGGACAGCTGCCGGGCACCCTGTCCTCCGGACAGCGCCGCCGGCTCGCGCTGGCCACCGCCTTCGTCCGGCCCCGGAAGCTGCTGGTCCTCGACGAGCCCGAGCAGCGCCTCGACACCGAGGGGGTCGGCTGGCTGGCCGCGAAGCTCAAGGCCGAGCGCCAGCAGGGTCTGGCCATCGTCTTCGCCAGCCACGAGCCGGCGCTGGTCGAGACCGTCGCGACCCGGGTGGTCGAGCTCGGGGCCCCGCGCGGATGAGCACCCTCGACACCACCGAGGCCCTGCCACCGGGCGGGGCCCCCGAGCCGGCGCTGACGCCGGCCTCCCCGCGCGCCCTCAAGCGGCTGATCCGCGACTGGCGGCGCGGTCGGGCCACCAAGAAGCTGGGCGAGGTGTTCCACGACGCCTACATCGCCCTGATCGGCGCGCTGATGATCGGCGCGATGCTGGTCAACGTCGTCATCAAGGCGCAGCGCACGGTCGCCCAGTGCGACTCCGCCTCCTGCCTCTCGGCGCGGACCGTGCTGCCCTGGGCGGGCTTCGCCGCGGCCGTGGCCGTGGCCCTGGCCGTGAGCCGGCTCTTCGGCCCGGTGCTGGCGTCGGCGGCCGAGGGCTTCTGGCTGCTCGACG
This sequence comes from Friedmanniella luteola, assembly GCF_900105065.1. NCBI lineage: Bacteria > Bacillati > Actinomycetota > Actinomycetes > Propionibacteriales > Nocardioidaceae > Friedmanniella > Friedmanniella luteola. The sequence continues at coordinate 3,850,244 of NZ_LT629749.1, read as the reverse complement.
CCCCGATCTCGCGCACGCAGCTGCTGCGTGCCCGGCTGCTGGGTGCGGTCGCCGCCGCCTTCGGCCTCGGTGCGGCGCTCGGGGCGCTCGTCGCCGCGCTGACCGGGTCGCCCGCACCCGAGGTGGTGGCCTGGGCCGCCGCCACCGGGCTCTCCGCCGCGGCCGCCGTCGCCTTCGCGGCCGCCCAGCAGGGCGTCGAGCGGACCCGGCTGACGCACCTGGTCGGCTACCTGTTCGGACTGGTCGGGGTGGTCGCGCTGCTGCTCGTCGTCGCCGTCGCCGCCGGCTGGGTGCAGCTGGGCGTCAGCGACGACGTGGGGGCCGAGCTGGCCCTGGTGCTCGGCGGTTTCGCGGTGCTGGTCCTGGCGACCAGCTACCTGCTGGCCCAGGTCCGGCTGAAGCAGATCCGGCGCACCCGGCTGCTCAGCGGCGGGGCGCTGGTCAGCGGGATCTCGGGCGCCTTCTTCGCCCTCGACATCGGCCTGGCCCGCGACATCGTCGTGGAGCGGCGGGCCGTCGAGAAGGGCCACGTGAAGCCCCAGCGCGGGCAGGGCGTCGGCGTCCAGGCCCTGACCTGGCGGGAGTGGCAGCGGCTGCGCCGCTTCCCCCAGCCGCTGGTGGTGCTGGCGGCCACCGTCGTCGTGCCCTACGCCGCGGACGCGCTGGGGATGAGCGTGCTGACCCCGGTCCTCGCCGCCCTGGCGCTCTTCGGGGCACTGATCCCCACCCTCGGCGGGCTGCGGGTGCTGACCCGCACGGGCGGCCTCGCCCGCTGCCTGCCCTTCTCGCTGGCGCAGATCAAGATCGCCTCGATCACGGTGCCGGCGGTGCTCGCCGCGGTCTGGGCCGTCCTGACCACCGCGGCCCACCTCGGCTTCGGCGACGGCGCGGTGGACCGCAGCATCCCCGAGGCGTCCCTGATGTCGCTCGCCACGGCCGCGGCGGGGCTCCTCGCCGCCGTGCGCTGGACGCAGGCCAAGGGCGTCGACTTCAGCGCACCGATGGTCTCGACCCAGGCCGGGGCGTTCCCGGCCGGGCTGATGACCAACATCTTCCGCGGCTTCGACGTGGCCATCCTGGTCACCGCGCCCATGCTGCTCGGGTTCTCCCCGGTCTGGTCGTTGGTGATCGCCGGCATCGCCGCCGCGGTGCTGCTCAACTCGATGGACGCGGAGTCGGTGCGGGCCCGGCAGGCCGAGCAGCGCAAGGAGCTGGAGAAGCAGCGCAAGCTCCGCGACGCGGCGCTGACGCAGAGCAAGCAGCGCAAGCGCTGACCGGGCGACCCGGGGTCGGACGACTGGCCAGGGGCGTCGACGAGCGGGCCGACGACCCGCACCTGCACCTGCTCGACGGGCTCGCGCTCCACCGGGAGGCGGACGCGGCCGAGCTGCCGCGGCCCGACCAGCTGCACCCGGACGCCCCGACCCACCGCCGCATCGGCGAGCGGTTCGCGGCCCTGGCCTCCGGGCCGGGCGGTGCGTTCGCGCGGCGCGGCTGACCCCGGGGGGCGGCGGCGCGCCCCCACCGCCCGTGCCACCCGCCGCCCTAGGGTGACCGGATGCCGGACGTCGAGCTGCCCGCCGGACGCCACGTCTTCGCCATGAACGAGATCCGCAGCGGCTCGGGCGGGCTGATCCGGGCCGTGCTGCTGCGCAACCGGCTGTTCGCCGAGCGGGCCGGCGTGCAGCCCACCCTGCTGGTGCTGCGGCCCTACCCCGACTACGCCGAACGCAGGGCGGCGCTGGTCGAGGAGGGCCTGCTGCCCGCCTCCACCCCGGTGCTCTCGGTGTTCGACCACCTCCGGGTCGCCCCGCCCGGGGTGGCCCCCGACGACGCCCCGGGCCTCGCCCCGCTGCCGGGCACCAGAGCCATCGAGGAGAGCTACGCCGACGGGTCGCCCTTCCGGACCGTGCACCGCCACCGCGGTACCGGCGACGACGCCGCCTGGGACTACCGGCGCCCCGACGGCACCGTCCACCTGCGGGTGGTGGCCGGGCCGATCGGGGCCACCACCGACGGCGGCCCCCGGGCCCGGCTGGTCGCCCCCGACGGCCGGGTGGTGCGCACCTTCCGCTCGATGCCGGCGTTCCACCGGCACCACCTCGACCAGCTGTTCCCGGCGCCCGGACCGGTCTTCGTCTACCTCGACAGCCGGGTGACGGTCCCGCTGGTGCTGCCGGCGCCCGCCCCGCGCTTCCACACCGTCTACGTGCTGCACAACCAGCACACGACGCGGACGCGCCGCTGGGACTCCCCGATGTCGGCCAGCTACCGGGCGGCGCTCGACCGGCTGCCGGAGCTCGGCGCGCTGGTCACCCTCACCGACCGGCAGCGCGACGACGTCCGCCTGCGCTTCGGCGAGGTGAGCCACGTCTTCGCCGTGCCCAACCCGGTGCTCCCCGTGGCCGTCCCGGAGCCGCGGCCCGCGCGCGACCCCCGACGGCTGGTCGTGGTGTCCCGGATGGCACCCCAGAAGAACCTCGGCGACGCGCTGCGCGCCTTCCGGCTCGTCCTCGACGCCCGTCCCGGCAGCCGGCTGGACGTCTACGGCGACGGCCCCGAGCGGCCGGTGCTGGAGGCCCTGCTGGTCGAGCTCGACCTGACCGCCGCCGTGACCCTGCACGGCTTCCGGCCGCTGGCCGAGGCGGACCTGTGGAGGGCCTCCGGCTTCCTGCTGACCAGCCGGTTCGAGGGCTACCCGCTCGCCACCCTGGAGAGCCTCGCCCACGGCTGCCCGGTGGTCGCCTACGACATCCGCTACGGCCCGCGGGAGCAGATCAGCGACGGCGTCGACGGCTACGTCGTCCGCAGCGGCGACGTCGCGGCGCTGGCCGAGCGGGCGGTCCGGCTGCTGGACGACCCCGCGCTGGTGGCCCGGATGAGCGACGCCGCGCTGCAGAAGGCCGCCGACCACGGGCCGGACCGCTTCCTGCGGGACTGGCAGCGGGCGCTCGAGGGGGTCGTCGCGCTGGCCCCCCGGCGGACGCGGCTGGAGGAGGTGCGGCTCGACGTCACCACCTTGACCCTTCCGGTTCCGTCGGGTCGGCGGCGGGTGTCGCTCGCGCGCTCGGGAGGCCGGCTGCGGGTGGTGCTCGGCGACCACCCCGTCCGGTTCGCGGGCCGGCTCGCCGTCCGCGGCCGGGGCGAGGGCGGGTCCGCCGACCTCGGGGACGCCGTCGTGACGCTGACCGCGCTCGGCGACGTCGGCGGCACCCACCGCCGGTTGCCGCTGCAGGTGACGCGCGAGCGCGACGGGTTCACCGTCGAGCTGCGCAGCACCACGCGGCAGCTGTTCCGGGGCCTCGGCCGGCGCGCCACCCGGGTCCGGCTGCGGCTGGACCTCGTCTGGGAGAACTCCAGCTGGCAGGTGCTGCTCGGGGACGGGGCCCGCTGGTCCCGTCCGACCCTCCGGTCACCCGCCACGCTCGCCGTGCGGCGGCTGCAGCGGGCGCGCCGCCGGCTGCGGCGGCTGCTGCGGTCCCGAGGACCTGGGCCTACTCCGCGGTGAACTGGATCTGGTGCCAGCCACGGGCGCCGTCGGGGAAGACCTTCGTCCGCTCCTCGGGCTGGGTCTCGCCGTCCAGGTCGGTCGCCCGGACCTGGGCGCTGTGCAGGCCGGCCGGGCCGTCGTAGCGGAACGACCACTGCCGCCACAGGTCGATCCCGCCGTCGTCGGCGAGCGTGGTCTCCTGCCAGTCGCCGTCGTCGATGCGGATCTCGACCTTGGCGATGCCGCGGTGCTGGGCCCAGGCGACGCCGGCGATCACCGGCTTGTCCTTCGCCAGCGTGGCGAGGCTCTTCGGGACGTCGATCCGGCTCTGGGTGAGGACGGGGGCGTCGGTGGCCCAGTCGCGCTCGGTCCAGTAGGCGGTGCGCTTCGCGTAGGTGGTGAACTCGATCCGCTCCAGCCACTTGGTGGCCGAGACGAACCCGAACAGCCCCGGCACCAGCATCCGCGCGGGGTAGCCGCGCTCGTCGGCCAGCGGCTGGCCGTTGAGGCCGACCACGACCATCGCGTCCCGGCCGTCGCTGACCGCCTGGAAGGGCGTCGAGCAGGTGTAGCCGGAGTCGGCGGAGTAGGAGTACACCTGGTCGACGCCGGCCTGGACGCCGACGCGCTCGATGATCGCCGAGAACGGCACCCCCAGCCAGCGGCCGGTGCTGACGTAGGACCCGCCGACCTCGTTGGAGACGCAGGTCAGCGTGATGTCGCGCTCGATCATCGGCAGGGCGAGCAGGTCGTCGTAGCTCAGGGTCACCGGCCGGTCGACCATGCCGTCCACGGTCAGCGACCAGGACGACGCGTCGATGCGCGGGGTGACCAGACTGATGTCGACCCGGTAGAAGGCGTCGGCCGGGGTGGTGAACGGCGTCATCCCGGGCAGCTGGACCCCGGCCGGGAGGGGGGCGGCGGCCGAGGCCGGCGCCGGCAGCCCGAGGGCCCGCCGGGCGGCGGACCCGGCGTCGCGGACCTTGCCGACGACGAAGCCCCCACCGCCGGCGAGGGCGGCGACGGCGGCCGTGCCCCCGAGGGCGAGGAGGAAGCCGCGGCGCGAGCGGCCGACGGCGGCGTCGGTCGCCGAGGCCGGGGAGCCGGCGGCCGGGCCCGCACCGGGGAGGGTGCGGGTGCGGAGCAGCTGGAGCGCGAGCACCCCGACGACGCCGGCCACCACGGAGGGGACGACGTCGGTCAGCGGGCCCCGGGTGAGCGCCGCGGCGGCCCCGGCGACGCCGAGCAGGCCGATGGCCACCGCGGCGGTCCGCGGCCGTCGCCAGGCCACGAGCCCGACGACGGCCGCGAATACCAGCAGCACCACGCCGACGCTGCCGACCAGGATCGGCTTGTCCGCCGTCCCGAAGGTGCGGACGGCGAACTCCTTGGCCGGCGTCGGCGCGGCGTCGATCAGCGCCGACCCGACGGCCAGCACCGGGGAGGTGACGGGGTCGGTGAGGGCGGCCACCAGGTGACCGACCCCCACGGCGGCGCCGGCGGCGAGCACGCCGCTCAGGGCGCGCAGCGCGGGCCGGGGCTGGGCCGGAGGGCCTTCCGGGGCCGCGGCGGGGGGACGCTCGAGGGTGGTGGTCACGGGAGAGGTTCGTCGCGGGGGACCCCGGGGATTGGCCCGCGTGACCTTGGCCACCCCGGCTGCCGTGGAGGGGGTCGCCGGTGGGAGCCGCACTACGCTGGCGACGTGATCGAGACGGACGCTGAGCGGTACGGGCGCTCCGCGGGTCCGACGCCGCCCCCGCTGCACGTCAGCACCGTCGAGATCGCGGACCCCGGACCCCTGGAGGCCCTGCTGCCCCGGGACGGGGCGCTGGCGTGGGTGCGCCGCGGCGACGGGATGGTGGCCTGGGGCGAGGTCGACCGGTACAAGCCGACCAGCATCAGCGACGCCGAGGAGTGGTGGTCCGGGCTGAGCCGCGACGTCGTCGTCTCCGCCGAGCTCGCCGACGCCCCCGTCGGGGCCGGGCTCGTCGCCTTCGGCAGCTTCGTCTTCGACCCCGACTCCGCCGGCCGCTCCGCGCTCGTGGTGCCGCGGACGGTCGTCGGTCGTCGGGACGGCCGCGCCTGGCTGACCCGGATCAGCGCCGGCCCCGAGACGGCACCCGGGCCGGTCCCGACGCCCACCGAGCCGCCCCGCGCGCCCACCGGGCTGCGCTGGAGCGAGGGCGCGCTGTCCCCGCCGGCCTGGCAGCACGCCGTCGGCCAGGCCGTCCGACGGATCGGCACGGGGGCGCTCGACAAGGTGGTGCTGGCGCGCGACGTCGTGGCCACCGCCGACGACGAGATCGACCCCCGCTGGCTGGTCGCCCGGCTCGCGGACCGCTACGCCAGCTGCTGGACCTACCTCGTCGACGGCCTGGTCGGCGCCACGCCGGAGATGCTCGTCCGTCGTGAGGGCGGCCTGGTCACCTCCCGGGTGCTCGCCGGCACGATCCGCCGCTCCGCCGCCGGGGGCGCCGACCTCCAGCTGGGGGCGGCGCTGGCCCGGTCCAGCAAGGACCTCGAGGAGCACGAGTACGCCGTCGCCTCGGTGGCCCGGGCGCTCGCGCCGTTCTGCTCCGGGATCCACGTCCCGGACGCCCCGTACGTGCTGGAGCTGCCGAACGTGCTGCACCTCGCCACCGACGTCACCGCCGTCGCCCGGCCGGGAGCCAGCGCCCTGGGCCTCGCCGCGGCGCTGCACCCCAGCGCGGCGGTCTGCGGTACGCCGACGGACGTGGCCCGCGCCCTGATCCCGGCGCTGGAGCACCTCGACCGCGAGCGCTACGCCGGACCGGTCGGCTGGGTCGACGGCCGCGGGGACGGGGAGTGGGCGATCGCGCTGCGCTGCGGGCAGGTCGAAGAGACCGACCCGCGCCGGATCCGGCTCTTCGCCGGCTGCGGCATCGTCGCCGGCTCCGACCCCGAGGCCGAGCTCGCGGAGTCGGTGGCCAAGCTGCTGCCGATGCGCGAGGCGCTCGGCGGCGCGGTGGGACCGCCACCCCCGTGAGCCCCCGGTCCGGCCGGACCGCCGCCGTGGTGCTGGCCGGCGGGACCTCGCGCCGGTTCGGCACCGACAAGCTGGCCCACCTCGTCGACGGCCGGCCCCTGCTCGACCACACGCTGGCCGGCCTGCCGGACGACGTCGACGTGCTGCTGGTGGGGCCGCCGCGGCCCACCGCCCGCGCGGTGACGGCGCTGCGCGAGGACCCGCCCGGCGGCGGGCCGACGGCGGCGCTGGTGGCGGGGCTGCGGCGGGCGCTGGCGGACGGAGCCGACCTGGTCCTGGTGCTGCCGGGGGACGCCCCCGGGGCCGGGGCGGGGGCCCTCGTGCTGCGCGACGCCCTGCTGAGCACGGGCCACGCGGCGGTGCTGGGCGTCGACACGGGCGGCCGCGAGCAGCCCCTGCAGCTGGCCCTGCGGCCCGCCGCGGCGCAGCGGCTCGTGGAGCTGGCCGGCCCGGACGCCGGGGCGGGGGAGTCGGCACGCCGGCTCGTCCACCGGCTGGACCCGCCGCCCGTCCCGTGCGCGCTCCCGCCGGCGGCGACCTTCGACGTGGACGACCACGACCAGCTCGACGCCTGGCTGAGCGAGGGCCCTCGGCTCAGCTGAAGGGCGCGCGGGCGTCGGCGATCCGGCTGAGCCGGCCCGCGGTCCGCCACAGCCGGGCGGTGAGGTCGCGGTCCTCGTCGGTGACGAGGTTGCCCATCACCCGCAGCGCGAGGGTCATCAGCAGGGTCGAGCGCATCCCGATCGGACCGAGCAGGCCCAGCAGGCCGGGCACCGTGATCAGCCCGGCCAGCCGCCGCGCGATGCTGAAGGTCGACCCGTAGTGGGCGGTCAGCAGCGCCGGCCAGGCCCGGCTGAGGTCTCCGTCGCCGGGCAGCAGGTCCGCCAGCAGCCGGCCGGTCTCCAGGCCGTAGTCGATGCCCTCCCCGTTCAGCGGGTTGACGCAGGCCGCGGCGTCCCCGACCAGCGCCCAGTTGGCACCGGCCACGCCGCTCACCGCGCCGCCCATGGGCAGCAGCGCGGAGGTCGGGGTGCGCAGCGCGTCCCCCAGCGCGAAGGCGTCGCGGCGCTGGTCGGCGTAGAGGCGCATCAGCGGCCGCAGGGCCACGTCGGCCGGCCGCCGGGCGGTGGCCAGGGTGCCGACGCCGAGGTTCACCTCGCCGCCCCCGAGCGGGAAGATCCAGCCGTACCCGGACAGCAGCTCGCCCTGCTCGCCGCGCAGCTCGAGGTGGGAGGAGATCCAGTCGTCGTCGCGCTCGGTGTCGACGTAGCAGCGCCCGGCCACCCCGTAGACGGTGTCCCGGTGCCAGGTCCGGCCCAGCAGCCGGCCCAGCGGTGAGCGGACGCCGTCGGCGACCACCAGCCGCCGGCAGGCGACCGTCCGCGGCCCGTCCGCCGTGGCGAAGACCACCGCGCGGACCCGGTCGCCGTCGCGCACGACGTCCACCGCCCGCGCCCCGGCCAGCGCCGTGGCGCCGGCGTCGAGGGCGGCCGTCCGGATCCGGTCGTCGAGGTCGGACCGGGGCACGGCCGAGCCGTGGTCCGGCAGCGAGCCGCCCGGCCACGGCAGCTCGAGGACCTGGCCGAAGCCGTGAGCCCGCAGCCCGCGGTTGGTGGCCCGCGCGCGGCTCCAGTCGCCCAGCTCCAGCCGGTCCAGCTCCGCCACGGCGCGCGGGGTGAGCCCGTCGCCGCAGGTCTTGTCGCGGGGGAAGGTCGCGGCGTCGGCCAGCACCACCTCGGCGCCCGTCCGGGCCGCCCACGCCGCCGCCGAGGACCCCGCCGGCCCGGCACCCACCACCAGCACGTCGGCCTGCTCTGCGACCGTCATCCGCCCCCGCTCGTCCGTCTCGGCCGCCTGCCGACCGCAGCCATCCTGCCACCGGGCACCACCGCTCAATTCCGCGCACGGATCCTTGCGTAATTCCTGCCGCGAACCGCCGGGCACGGCGTCGCATCCGGGTGCCGGAACTGTCGCCGGAGCGTCGTACAGTGAGCGAGCACGGACCTCGTGAAGACATTCACGAGCCCCTCGAGAACTCCTGACGAGCACGTCGACGACGACGGTGGAAGGGCGGACATGAACCCCTATCTGGGCATCGTGATCCTGCTGGCCCTCGCGGCCGGTTTCGTCGCGCTGACGATCGTCACGAGCCTGCTGGTCGGGCCCGGGCGCTACAACCGGGCCAAGTACGACTCCTACGAGTGCGGCATCGAGCCCACCCCGCAGCCGGTGGGCGGCGGCCGCTTCCCGGTGAAGTACTACATCACCGCGATGCTCTTCATCGTCTTCGACATCGAGATCGTCTTCCTCTACCCGTGGGCCGCCTCGTTCGACCTGATGGGCACGTTCGCGCTGGTCGAGATGGTGCTGTTCATCGTCACGGTGTTCGTCGCCTACATCTACGTCCTGCGACGGGGCGGCCTGGAATGGGACTGACCCCCGGGCCCGCCACCCGCACCACCCGCCGCACCGCCACCGCCACTGCACGAGGGAAGAACTGAGATGGGTGTCGAGGAGAAGCTGCCCAGCGGGGTCCTGCTGACCACGGTCGAGGGCCTGTTCGGCTACATGCGCAGCGCCGCGTTCTGGCCGGCGACCTTCGGGCTGGCCTGCTGCGCCATCGAGATGATGACCTACGGCGCGCCCCGCTACGACTCCGGCCGCTGGGGCCAGGAGGTCTTCCGGGCGTCGCCGCGGCAGGCCGACCTGATGATCGTGGCCGGCCGGGTCAGCCAGAAGATGGCCCCGGTGCTGCGCCAGATCTACGACCAGATGCCCAACCCGAAGTGGGTGCTGGCGATGGGCGTCTGCGCCAGCACGGGCGGCATGTTCAACAACTACGCGATCGTGCAGGGCGTCGACCACGTCGTCCCCGTCGACATGTACCTGCCGGGCTGCCCGCCGCGGCCGGAGATGCTGATCGACGCCATGTTCAAGCTCAAGGACAAGGTCGCCCACACCCCGATCGGCACCCACGCGGCCGAGGTCGCGGCCGCCGCCGAGCAGGCGCAGCTCGAGACGCCGTCGACGCGGGAGCTGAAGGGGCTGCTGCGGTGAGCGGCGACAACCGCGGCGACCGGACGGCCGGCGGCGAGCCGATCAGCGCCGAGTCCGACGCCAAGGCCCGCGTCAAGGGCGCGGTGGCCGAGGGCGAGTCGGCACCCGACGCCGGCACCCGCGCCGGCTCGCTGACCGGACCCGCGCCCGACGTCGCCAGCGACGACACCGAGGCCGGCGAGGACCGCTCCGAGCTCGCCACGTCGAGCCAGCCGGCCGCCGAGGTGCTGGAGACCCGGCGCGGGATGTTCGGCGTCCGCGGCACGGGCGACACCTCCGGCTACGGCGGCCTGAGCCGGACGATCGAGTTCCCCTCCGCCGTCCAGCCGCCGTTCGGCGGCTGGTGGGACAGCGTCCACGACCGGGTGGGCGCGCTGATGCCCAACCTGTCCGACGTCATCACCAAGGTCGTCGTCCACCAGGGCGAGATCACCTTCCACGTCGCCCGGCAGCACCTGCCCGCCCTGGTGCGGCACCTGCGGGACGACGCCCAGCTGCGCTTCGAGTTCTGCAGCAGCGTCTCGGGCGTGCACTACCCGGCCGACGCCGGAGCCGAGCTGCACGTCGTCTACCACCTGCAGTCGATGACCCACAACCGGCGGATCCGGCTCGAGGTCTCGCTGCCCGACGCCGACCCGCACGTCCCGTCGGTCGTGGCGACCTACCCGACGGCGGACTGGCACGAGCGCGAGACCTGGGACATGTTCGGCGTGGTCTTCGACGGCCACCCCGCGCTGACCCGCATCCTGATGCCCGACGACTGGCCGGGCCACCCGCAGCGCAAGGACTACCCGCTCGGCGGGATTCCCGTGGAGTACAAGGGGGCCGCGGTGCCGCCCCCCGACCAGCGGAGGAGCTACACCTGATGAGCAGCATGGCCGACACCCACCACCACGACGCCACCACGGCCGCCGACGGCGACCAGCCCGAGGACGCCTACGGCGCGGCGGCCGACGCCGCCGAGGGGCACGTCTACACCGTCACCGGTCAGGACTGGGACTCGATCGCCGCCGAGCAGGCCGAGCGCGGCGACGAGCGGATCGTCGTCAACATGGGCCCCCAGCACCCCTCGACCCACGGCGTGCTGCGGCTCATCCTCGAGATGGAGGGCGAGTCGGTGACCGAGGCCCGCTGCGGCATCGGCTACCTGCACACCGGCATCGAGAAGAACCTCGAGTTCCGCAGCTGGACCCAGGGCACCACCTTCGTCACCCGGATGGACTACCTGGCCCCGCTGCACAACGAGACCACCTACTGCCTCGGCGTCGAGCGGCTGCTCGGCATCGAGGCGGAGATCCCCGAGAAGGCCAGCGTCATCCGGGTGATGATGATGGAGCTCAACCGGATCTCGTCCCACCTGGTCTGCATCGCCACCGGCGGCATGGAGATCGGCGCGCTGACCGTCATGACGATCGGCTTCCGCGAGCGGGAGAAGGTGCTCGACGCCTTCGAGCTGATCACCGGGCTCCGGATGAACCACGCCTACATCCGTCCCGGCGGCGTCGCGCAGGACCTGCCCGACAACGCGCTCGAGCACGTCCGCGACCTGGTCACCTGGATGCGCAAGCACCTGCCCGAGTACGCCGCCTTCTGCAACGAGAACCCGATCTTCAAGGGCCGGCTCTCCGGCGTGGGCCACCTCGACCTGGCCGGCTGCCTGGCCCTCGGGATCACCGGGCCGCCGCTGCGGGCCACCGGCTACGACTGGGACCTGCGGAAGAAGCAGCCGTACTGCGGCTACGAGACCTACGACTTCGAGGTCCAGACCTGGGACACGATGGACGCCTACGGGCGCTTCCGGATCCGGCTCAACGAGATGTGGGAGAGCCTGAAGATCGTCGAGCAGTGCGTCGCCCGGCTGGAGAAGATGACCGGAGCCCCGGTGATGGTCGCCGACAAGAAGATCGCCTGGCCGTCCCAGCTCTCCGTCGGCTCCGACGGCATGGGCAACTCCAACGAGCACATCAAGCACATCATGGGCGAGTCGATGGAGTCCCTGATCCACCACTTCAAGCTCGTGACCGAGGGCTTCTCCGTGCCGCCCGGCCAGGCCTACGTGCCGGTCGAGAGCCCGCGTGGCGAGCTCGGCGCGCACGTCGTCTCCGACGGCGGGACCCGTCCGTTCCGGACCCACTACCGGGACCCGAGCTTCACGAACCTCCAGGCCATGCCCGCGATGTGCGAGGGGTCGATGGTGTCCGACGTGGTGGTCGCGGTCGCGAGCCTCGACCCGGTGATGGGCGGGGTGGACCGGTGACGTCCTCGTTCCCTGAGCTCGTCGAAGGGCTCCGGCTCGTCGGGGGTGACCGGACCGAGCGGCGCCTGGCCCGCCCTCGGCGCTGCGCTCCGCGAGCGCTCCGCTCCGCGCCAAACGCCCGACCCACCCGGCCAGGCGCCGCTCGGTCCGGTCACGCCCGACCGTTCGGGTCGGGTGCCGCTGGGTCGGGTCACGTCCGACCGTTCGGGCCGGGTCCTGCCGGGTCGGGTCACGTCCGACCGTTCGGGCCGGGTGCCGCTCCGTCCGGTCACGAGCGGTCGGGGTCGGTGCGCACCTTCTCCACCCCGCCCGGCGCCGGGTCGAGGGTCGCGGGTGCGACCAGCACGTCGGTCACCATCGCCCCCTGGGGCGCACGTTCACGGTGGAGGGGGAGGGCATGAGCAACCTCATCGAGCCGCAGGGGCCGGGGGCGCGGGCCGGGGTGCCGGCGGGGACCAACGCCCGCGAGGAGCTCGCCGGGCACGGGCACTTCGTCACGCACTTCGACGAACCCAGCCTGGACTTCGACGGGCCGGCCAGCCTGATCGACGACGGCGTGCTGGAGGAGCTGCGGCTGATCGCCGGGCGGTACCCGCAGTCGCGGTCCGCGCTGCTGCCGATGCTGCACCTGGTGCAGAGCGTCGAGGGCCGGGTGACGCCGGCCGGGATCGAGGCCTGCGCCGCGATCCTCGGGATCAGCACCGCCGACGTCAGCGGGGTCGCGACCTTCTACACGATGTACAAGCGCCGCCCCGTCGGGAAGTACCACGTCGGGGTCTGCACCACCGCGCTCTGCGCGATCATGGGCGGTGACGAGGTCTACGCCCGGCTGCAGGACCACCTCGGCGTCGGCAACGACGAGACCACCGAGGACGGCCAGATCACGCTGGAGCACCTCGAGTGCAACGCGGCCTGCGACTACGCCCCGGTGATGATGGTCAACTGGGAGTTCTTCGACGACACCACGCCCGAGCGGGCCGTCGAGGTCGTCGACGCCCTGCGGGCCGGCGTCCCGGTGCAGGCCACCCGCGGCGCCCAGGTGGTCACCTGGAAGGAGACCGAGCGCGTGCTCGCCGGCTTCCCGGACGGGCGCGCCGACGAGGGTCCCACCTCCGGGCCGGCGTCCCGGCTCGGCCTGCAGATCGCGCGGGAGCGCGGCTGGCACGCCCCGACCACCCCGCCTCCCGAGCAGCACGACGACGAGCCGACGGAGAAGTCATGACCGACCTGCTGACCCCTGTGCTGACCGCGAACTGGGGTGACGAGCGCGCCTGGAAGCTGGTGAACTACGAGCGGACGGGCGGCTACCAGGGCCTGCGCGCCGCGCTCGCCCTGGACCCGGCCGACGTCGTCGCCCAGGTCAAGGACGCCGGCCTGCGCGGCCGCGGCGGCGCGGGCTTCCCGACGGGCATGAAGTGGGGCTTCATCCCGCAGGACAACCCGAAGCCGAAGTACCTGGTGGTGAACGCCGACGAGTCCGAACCGGGCACCTGCAAGGACATCCCGCTGATGATGGCCTCGCCGCACACGCTCGTCGAGGGCGTGATCATCTCCTCCTACGCCATCCGGTCCCACACGGCGTTCATCTACGTCCGGGGCGAGGTCGTGCACGTCGTCCGGCGGCTGCAGCAGGCGGTCCGGGAGGCCTACTCGGCCGGCTACGCGGGCAAGAACATCCTGGGCACCGGCTACGACCTCGAGATCATCGTGCACGCGGGCGCCGGCGCCTACATCTGCGGTGAGGAGACCGCGCTGCTCGACTCCCTCGAGGGCCGCCGCGGCCAGCCGCGGCTCCGGCCCCCGTTCCCCGCCGTGGCCGGGCTCTACGCCAGCCCGACCGTGATCAACAACGTCGAGTCGATCGCCTCGGTGCCCTCGATCCTCGCCCGCGGCGCGGAGTGGTTCTCCTCCATGGGCACGGAGAAGTCCAAGGGCATGACCATCTACTCCCTCTCCGGTCACGTCACCCGGCCCGGCCAGTTCGAGGCCCCGTTGGGCATCACCCTGCGCCAGCTGCTCGACCTCGCCGGGGGCATCCGGGCGGGCCACGAGCTGAAGTTCTGGACGCCGGGCGGCTCCTCCACGCCGATCCTCACCCCCGAGCACCTCGACGTGCCGCTGGACTACGAGGGCGTCGCCAGCGTGAAGTCGATGCTGGGCACCAAGGCGCTGCAGTGCTTCGACGAGACCACCTCGGTGGTCCGCACGGTGCTGCGCTGGACCGAGTTCTACAAGCACGAGTCCTGCGGCAAGTGCACGCCCTGCCGCGAGGGCACCTGGTGGCTGGTCCAGATCCTCAAGCGGATGGAGGCCGGCCACGGCGAGGAGGGCGACATCGAGAAGCTGCTCGACCTCTGCGAGAACATCCTCGGGCGCTCGTTCTGCGCCCTCGGCGACGGGGCCACCTCGCCGATCAGCTCGGCCATCCAGTACTTCCGCGACGAGTTCGAGGCCGCCATGCACACCCCCGCCTGGGAGCTCTTCCCCTACGAGCGGAGCACCATCTTCGTCCGCGAGCCGGCCCTGGCCGGGGCTCCGCGACGCGCAGCCGAGGAGGGCCAGGCATGACCGTCACCCGTCCGTCGACCGGCGCAGCGGTCGGGGGCGAGCTCGCCCAGCGCGAGGACCTCGTCACCCTGACCATCGACGACGTCGAGGTCTCGGTGCCCAAGGGCACCCTGGTCATCCGGGCGGCCGAGCTCATCGGCGTCGACATCCCGCGGTTCTGCGACCACCCGCTGCTCGACCCGGTCGGCGCCTGCCGCCAGTGCCTGGTCGAGGTGCCCGACGCCGGCAACGGCCGGGGCATCCCCAAGCCGCAGGCCTCCTGCACCCTCGAGGTCGCCGCCGGCATGGTGGTCAAGACCCAGGTGACCTCGCCCGTCGCCGACAAGGCCCAGCACGGGAACATGGAGTTCCTGCTGGTCAACCACCCGCTCGACTGCCCGATCTGCGACAAGGGCGGGGAGTGCCCGCTGCAGAACCAGGCGATGTCCCACGGGTACGCGGAGAGCCGGTTCCACGAGGTCAAGCGGACCTACCCGAAGCCCGTCAACATCTCGGCGAACATCCTGCTGGACCGGGAGCGGTGCGTCCTCTGCGCCCGCTGCACCCGGTTCTCCGAGCAGATCGCGGGGGACCCGTTCATCGCGCTGGTCGAGCGGGGTGCGCTGCAGCAGGTGGGCATCTACGAGCGCGAGCCGTTCCAGTCCTACTTCTCCGGCAACACGATCCAGATCTGCCCCGTCGGGGCGCTGACCAACGCGGCCTACCGCTTCCGGTCCCGGCCGTTCGACCTGACCTCGACGCCGTCGGTCGCCGAGCACGACGCCTGCGGCTCGGCCATCCGGGTCGACCACCGGCGCGGCGTCGTCGTCCGGCGGCTGGCCGGTGACGACCCCGAGGTGAACGAGGAGTGGATCACCGACAGGGACCGCTTCGCCTTCGCCTCCGGACGGGGCGAGGACCGGCTGCTCCGGCCGCTGGTCCGCGACCACGAGGCGGGCACGCTGCGCGCCGCGTCGTGGCCCGAGGCGATCGACGTCGCCGTCGAGGGACTGCGCCGCGCCCGCCGGACCGAGCCCGGCCTGCGCGAGGACGGCTCCCCGGCGCCCGCCGGGGTCGGCGTGCTGACCGGCGGCCGGCTGACGCGGGAGGACGCCTACGGCTACGCCAAGTTCGCCCGCGCCGTGCTCGGCACCAACGACATCGACTTCCGCGCCCGGCCGCACTCGGAGGAGGAGGCGCGCTTCCTGGCCGCCGCCGTCGCCGGCACCGGGCGGGGCGTCACGTTCGCCGACGTCGAGGCGGCGTCCTCGGTGCTGCTGGTCTGCCTCGAGCCCGAGGAGGAGGCCGGCACGCTGTTCCTCCGGCTGCGCAAGGCCTTCCGGAAGACGAGCCTGACCTCCTGGACGGTCGCACCGCTGCTCAGCCGTGGCGCGACCAAGCTGGGGGCGACCCTCGTGCCGGCGGCGCCGGGCCGCGAGGCCGCCGTGCTGGACGCCCTCGACCTCCCGCTGGACGCCGGTTCCGTCGTCCTCGTGGGCGAGCGGGCGGCCGCGTCCCACGGCACGCTCAGCGCCTGCCTGCGGCTCGCTGCGCGCACCGGGGCCCGGCTGGCCTGGGTACCCCGCCGGGCGGGGGACCGCGGCGCGGTCGACGCCGGCTGCCTGCCCAACCTGCTGCCGGGTGGGCGTCCGGTGCTGGACGCCTCCGCCCGCGTCGACACCCAGGCCGCCTGGGGCGTCGGCCCGCTCCCCGCCGAGCCCGGCCGCGACGCCGGCCAGATGCTGTCGGCGGCCCTGGAGGGTCGGCTCGGCGCCCTGGTGGTGGCCGGCGTCGAGCTGGACGACCTGCCCGACCCGCACCTCGCCCGCCGGGCGCTGGAGGAGGTGGGCTTCCTCGTCAGCCTCGAGACCCGCGTCTCCGCGGTCACCGAACGGGCCGACGTCGTCTTCCCGGTCTCGCTGGTCAGCGAGCGGAGCGGCACCTTCGTCACCTGGGAGGGCCGCGAGCGGCCCTTCGGCGCGGTGCTCACCCAGCCGAACGCCATGTCCGACCTGCGGGTGCTCGCCGCGCTCGCCGAGGGACTGGGGACCGACCTCGGCTTCCGCACCGCCGAGGGCGCCCGCGCCGACCTCGCCGACCTGGGCGCCTGGGAAGGCGCCCGGGCCTCGCGACCCGACCTCGGACCCGCCCGGCCCGCCCGCCCCGACGTCACCACCCTGGTGCTGGCCACCTGGCGGCTCGCCCTCGACGACAGCCGGGCGGTGGACGGCGAGCCGTTCCTGCTCGCCACGGCACGGCCCCCGGTGGCCCGGATGAACGCGGCGACCGCCGTGGCCGCGGGCCTCACCACCGCGGTGACCGTCCGCGGCCCGCGCGGCGCGCTGACCTTCCCGCTCGAGGTCGACGCCGCCATGGTCGAGGGCGTGGTCTGGCTGCCCGCCCGGGCGCCGGGCCTCGGGCTGGCCCAGCACCTCGGCGCCGGGTCCGGTGCCCTGGTCGACGTGTCCGTCCCGGTGCCCACCTCGGTGTCCGGCGACCCGAACCCGCAGGGGAGCGACGCATGACCCCGACACCGCTGGACCTCGTCCCGCTGGACCTCGGCCCGTTCCTGGCCGACCGCTGGTGGCTGGTGGCGGTCAAGGCGCTGCTGGCCCTGGTGCTGCTGCTCGTCCTGACGCTCTTCACCATCTGGTACGAGCGCCGGCTGGTGGCCTTCATGCAGCACCGCAAGGGGCCGAACATGAACGGCCCCTTCGGGTTGCTGCAGTCCCTCGCCGACGGCATGAAGCTCATGTTCAAGGAGGACTTCACGCCGAAGGCGGCCGACAGGGTCGTCTTCATGCTGGCGCCCTTCGTGACCGCGGTCCCCGCCATCACGGCCTTCGCGGTCATCCCGGTCGCCGGCGAGGTGCGGATCCCCTTCACCGACATCACCACGCCGCTGCAGGTCACCGACCTCCCCGTCTCGGTGCTCTTCATCGTCGCCGTCGCCTCGATCGGCGTCTACGGGATCGTGCTGGCCGGCTGGTCGTCAGGCTCCACCTACGCGCTGCTCGGGGCCCTGCGCTCCAGCGCCCAGGTGATCAGCTACGAGGTCGCGATGGGCCTGGCGCTCGTCGCGGTGTTCCTCTACGCGGGCTCGCTGTCCACCTCGGAGATCGTGGCCAAGCAGGCCGAACCGGCCGTCACCATCCTCGGCCAGGACCTGCCGGTCTGGTTCGCCGTGCAGCTGATCCCGTCGTTCCTCATCTACCTGGTCGCCATGGTGGGGGAGACCAACCGGGCGCCCTTCGACCTCCCCGAGGCCGAGGGCGAGCTGGTCGGCGGCTTCCACACCGAGTACTCCTCGATGCGCTTCGCCATGTTCTTCATGGCGGAGTACATGAACATGATCACGGTGTCCGCCCTGGCCACCACGCTGTTCCTCGGCGGCTGGCACGCGCCGCTGCCCTTCAACCTGATCCCGGGCCTCGACGCCGGCTGGTGGGGCCTGCTCTGGTTCCTGCTCAAGGTCGTGCTGGTGCTGTCGGTCTTCGTCTGGCTGCGCGGCACCCTGCCCCGGCTCCGCTACGACCAGTTCATGCGGTTCGGCTGGAAGTGGCTGATCCCGATCTCGCTGGCCTGGATCCTGCTGGTCGCGACCTTCCGGGTGGCCCGCAGCGAGGCCTGGTTCGACACGCCGGTCTTCTGGGTGGTCGCCGTCGTCGTCTTCGTGGCCCTGCTCGCGGCGTCGTTCTTCGGGGGCGACAAGGACGAGCCGGCCCCACCTGCCCAGCCGGCCGGCGAGTTCGACGCCTTCGCCGGCGGCTACCCGGTGCCGCCGATGGGCGGGCAGGAGCTGCCCGAGCTCGCCCAGGTGCTTCCGGGTGACACCGAACGACCGCCCGCACCCGCACCCGAGAGGGGAGAGGCCTGATGGGCCTGTTCGACCCGGTCGCCGGCTTCGGCGTCACCTTCCGCACCATGTTCCGCAAGACGTTCACCGAGGACTACCCGACGAAGCCGAAGGTGACGGCCCCGCGCTTCCACGGCCGGCACCAGCTCAACCGCTGGCCGGACGGCCTGGAGAAGTGCGTCGGCTGCGAGCTCTGCGCCTGGGCCTGCCCCGCCGACGCGATCTACGTCGAGGGCGCCCAGAACACCGACGACGAGCGGTTCTCCCCCGGTGAGCGCTACGGCCGCGTCTACCAGATCAACTACCTGCGCTGCATCCTCTGCGGCCTGTGCATCGAGGCGTGCCCCACCCGGGCGCTCACGATGACCAACGAGTTCGAGCTCGCCGACGACAGCCGCGCGGCGCTGATCTACGAGAAGGCGGACCTGCTGGCGCCGCTGCTGCCCGGCATGGACGCGCCGCCCCACGATCGTCGACTGGGCGACGACGAGCAGGCATACTTCCTCGGGCTGCCCGGCTCCGGCCGGCCCGACGACCGGGCCGGCGACATCAGCGGCGCCGTCCCGCAGCCCATGAACCAGGGCTACCTGAACAAGAAGCGCACGGCCGAGACGGCCTCCGGCACGGAGGCCGCCGTGGCGTCCGGCGAGGGGAGGTGAGCGGCGTGACCCCCGAGCTGGTCCCGATGGTGCTGGTCCCGATGGTCACGGGAGCCGAGGTGGCCTTCTGGCTGCTGGCCCCGGTGATGGTGCTCGCGGCGCTGGGGATGATCCTGTCCCGCAAGCCGGTGCACTCGGCGCTGTGCCTGGCGACGGTGATGATCTCGCTGGCCGTCCAGTACGCCGCCCAGAACGCCCCGTTCCTGTTCGCGGTGCAGATCATCGTCTACACCGGCGCGATCCTCATGCTCTTCCTGTTCGTGCTGATGCTGGTGGGCGTCGACGCCGCCGACTCCCTGGTGGAGACGATCAAGGGCCAGCGTCCGCTGGCGATCCTGGCCGGCCTCGCGTTCGGTGTGCTGCTGGTGCTGGCCGTCGGGAACGCCGTGGTCGACCCGCCCGCCGGTCTGGGCGCGGCCAACGCCGAGAACGGCGGGAACGTCCAGGGCATCGCCGCGCTGCTGTTCAACCGGTACGTCTTCATCTTCGAGGCGACCTCGGCGCTGCTGATCACCGCCGCCGTCGGCGCGATGGTGCTGGCGCACCGCGAGCGCCTCACCAAGAAGCTGACCCAGGGCGACCTCGCGGCCGACCGGCTCCGCCGCTACGCCGAGCACGGTGAGCACCCGGGCCCGCTGCCCACCCCCGGCGTCTTCGCCCGGCACAACGCCGTGGACACCCCCGCCCTGCTGCCCGACGGCAGCGTCAGCGAGCTCAGCGTGTCGGCCACCCTCCGGGCCCGCGGCGAGATCCTCGACGGGCAGGACCTCGTCCAGCCCATCGACACCACCCTGCGCGCGCTCACCGCGGACGGGGACGACGACCGGCCTCCTCACCGGTCGCAACCACTGCCCGGGGAGGGCTCCCGGTGAACCCGGACCACTACATCGTGCTGTCGGCGATCCTGTTCACCATCGGCACGGTCGGCTTCATGACGCGCCGCAACGCCATCGTGGCGTTCATGTGCGTCGAGCTGATGCTCAACGCGTCCAACCTCGCGCTGGTCACCTTCTCCCGGGTGCACGGCACCCTGGACGGCCAGATCGCCGCGTTCTTCGTCATGGTGGTGGCCGCGGCCGAGGTCGTGGTCGGGCTGGCCATCATCATCACGATCTTCCGCACCCGCCGCTCGGCCTCGGTCGACGACGCGAACCTGTTGAAGTTCTAGGGGACGTCGATGCTCGCACTGGAAGTCGTCACCCCCGTCGCCGCCACGGGTCTGTTCTCGTGGGCCTGGCTGATGATCGCCGTCCCGGCCGCCAGCGCCGCCCTCCTGCTGCTCGTCGGCCGGGCGGGGGACCGGTGGGGCCACCTGCTGGGCACGCTGGCCCCGTTCGCGTCCTTCGTGGTCGGGCTGCTGCTGTTCGTCCAGCTCCTCGGCCGCGACGAGGCGGCGCGCTCGGTGGGCGTGCCGCTCTACGAGTGGTTCGGCAGCGGCCGCTGGAGCATCGGCGTCGGCCTGCTGGTCGACCAGCTCTCGATCGTGTTCGTCCTCCTCATCACCGGGGTCGGCGGGCTGATCCACGTCTACTCCATCGGCTACATGGCCCACGACGAGCGCCGTCGCCGCTTCTTCGGCTACCTCAACCTCTTCGTCGCCGCCATGCTGCTGCTGGTGCTGGCCGACAACTACCTCGTGCTGTTCGTCGGCTGGGAGGGCGTGGGCCTGGCGTCCTACCTGCTGATCGGCTTCTGGCAGCACAAGCCGAGCGCTGCCACGGCGGCGAAGAAGGCCTTCGTGGTCAACCGCGTCGGTGACCTCGGCATGAGCCTGGCGATCATGTTCATGCTCTACCTCTTCGGCTCCTCGGCGTTCGCCGACGTGAACGCCGGGGCCGCGGCGATGCCGTCGCTGGTCGCCACCGTCCTCGGTCTGCTGCTGCTCCTCGGGGCCTGCGGCAAGTCGGCGCAGGTGCCGCTGCAGTCCTGGCTGCTGGACGCCATGGAGGGCCCCACCCCGGTGTCGGCCCTGATCCACGCGGCGACGATGGTCACCGCCGGCGTCTACCTGGTCACCCGCAGCCACGCCGTCTTCGCCGAGTCCGAGGCCGCCAGCACGGCGGTGGTCGTGGTCGGCACCGTGACGCTGCTCTTCGGCGCCTGGATCGGCTGCGCCAAGGACGACATCAAGAAGGTGCTGGCCGGCTCCACGATGAGCCAGATCGGCTACATGATGCTGGCCGCGGGCATCGGCCCGGCGGGCTACGCGTTCGCGATCTTCCACCTGCTGACCCACGGGTTCTTCAAGGCGAACATGTTCCTCGGCGCCGGTTCGGTCATGCACGGGATGGCTGACGACGTGAACATGCGCCACTACGGCGGCCTGGCCAAGCCGATGCGGATCACCTTCGTGACGTTCGCCGCCGGCTACCTGGCGATCATCGGCTTCCCGTTCTTCGCCGGCTACTACTCCAAGGACCACATCATCGAGGCGGCCTTCGAGCACAACGCGGTGATCGGGGCGCTGGCCCTGCTCGGCGCCGGCGTCACCGCGTTCTACATGACCCGGCTGATGCTGATGACCTTCGTCGGCGCGAAGCGCTGGGAGCGCGGTGTGCACCCGCACGAGTCGCCGCTGGTGATGACGGTGCCGCTGGTCGTCCTCGGTGCCGCGTCGGTCGTCGGCGGCCTGCTGCTGAACGGCTGGATCGAGGGCTGGCTCCACCCGGCGACCGGCGGTGCCCCCGAGGGGGCGCACGCGCCGACCGGGCTGTTCCACGTGTCGCTCGTCGGGGTCGTGACGCTGCTGGTCGTCGCCGCCGGGGTCGTGGTCAGCGTCGTCCTGTTCGGACCGCGTCGCGCCATCCCGCGCGAGGCGCCGCAGAGCCGGTCCCCGCTGACCGTCGCCGGCCGGCGCGACCTCTACGGCGACGCGGTCAACGAGGCCGTCTTCATGCGACCCGGCCAGAAGATGACCGCCGGGCTGGGCCGCTTCGACGCCAACGCCGTCGACGGCGTCGTCCGGGGGACCGGGATCGCCCTCGCGGACTTCTCCAGCCGGCTGCGCCGGGTGCAGAACGGCTTCGTCCGCTCCTACGCCTTGACCATGATGGCCGGCGCGGCCGTCGTCGGTGCCGTCCTCGTGCTCGGCCGGCTGGGCTGAGGAAGAGATGACCATGAACCTGCCCTGGCTCACGCTCCTCGCCGTCCTGCCCGCCCTCGGCGGGGTGGTGGTGCTGCTGGTCGGCTCCCGCGCCGCCAAGCAGATCGCGCTCGCCGCGTCCCTGCTCACCCTCGTGCTGGCCCTCGTCGTCGCCGCCGGCTACGCACCCGGCGGCGGGATGCAGCTCACCGAGCAGGTGGCCTGGATCAAGCCGCTGGGCGCCTTCTACGCGCTGGGCCTCGACGGCATCGGACTGACGCTGGTGCTGCTGGTGGTCATCGTGACCCCGGTGGTGGTGCTGGCCAGCTGGCGCGACTTCGACGACCCGGTCCGCACGTTCCCGGGCATCGCGGCCCCGCTGGCGCCCAAGTACGACAGCCGGATCTTCTTCGCCCTCGTGCTGGCCGTGGAGAGCTGCGCGCTGTACCTCTTCCTGGCCACGGACGTGTTCCTGTTCTACGTCTTCTTCGAGGTCATCCTCATCCCGATGTACTTCCTGATCGGCGGCTTCGGGCCGACGGCGAAGCGCTCGGCGGCGGCGGCGAAGTTCCTGATCTTCGGCCTGCTCGGCGGCTTCGTGATGCTGGCCTCGGTGATCGGCCTGTACGTGCTGTCCGCCGCCGACGGCTCGCCCAGCTACCTGCTGAGCGACCTGACGCAGCTCGACGTGGGCACCGCCACCGGCCGGTGGCTCTTCCTGGGCTTCATGTTCGCCTTCGCCATCAAGGCCCCGCTGGTCCCGCTGCACACCTGGCTGCCGGACGCCGCCGAGGAGTCCAGCCCGGGCGGCGCGACCATGATGGTCGGCGTCATGGACAAGATCGGCACCTTCGGGATGATCCGCTTCTGCCTGGGCCTGTTCCCCGAGGCCAGCCAGTGGGCGACCCCGGTCGTCCTGGTCCTGGCCACGATCTCGATCCTCTACGGCGCCGTGCTGGCCATCGGCAGCCGCGACCTGATGCGCTTCATCGCCTACACCTCGATCAGCCACTTCGGCTTCATCGTGCTGGGCATCTTCGCGCTCACCACGCAGAGCCTGGCCGGCTCCACCCTGTACATGCTGAACCACGGGCTGTCGACGGCGGCGCTGTTCATCGCGGCCGGCTACCTGGTCCGCCGCGGCGGCTCCCGCGACATCCAGGCCTACGGCGGGGTGCAGAAGGTGGCGCCGGTGCTGGCCGGGCTGATGCTGTTCGCCGGCCTCTCGACCCTGTCGCTGCCGGGGCTCTCCAGCTTCGTCTCGGAGTTCATGGTGCTGGCCGGCACCTTCACCCGCTACCCGGGTGTGGCGATCGTCTGCACGCTCGCGATCGTGCTGGCCGCGCTCTACATCCTGATCATGTACCAGCGCACCATGACCGGGCCGCTGAACCCGCGGCTGCAGACCGAGCCCGTCCGCGACCTGAGCGGCCGCGAGCGGCTGGCCATGGCGCCGCTGGTGCTGCTGATCATCGCGCTCGGGGTCTTCCCGCGGCCGATGCTGGACGCGATCAACCCGGCGGTCGAGGCGACCATGAGCCTCGTCGGCGTGAGTGACCCGCAGCCGCGGGTGAGCGCAGAGGGAGGCCGCTGATGACGACGACCGCCGGGGTGCTGCAGGCCATCCCCGCACCCGACCTCGAGTACGGGCTGCTGATGCCCTTCCTCCTGGTCTTCGCCGGCGCCTGCCTCGGCATCCTCGTCGAGGCCCTGGTGCCCCGCCCGCTGCGCCGCTCGGTCCAGCTCGCGCTGACGGTGCTGACCCTCGGCGCCGCGTTCGCCGTCAACGCGCTGAACTGGGCCGCTGACCGGGTGGCGGTCGCCGCGGTCGGTTCGCTGGCCGTCGACGGGCCCACCGCGTTCATGTGGGCCCTGCTGCTGGTCCTCGGCCTGGTGTCCATCCTCACCTTCGGCGAACGGGCCGTCGGCAGCGCGTTCGCGGCCCAGGCCGCGACGGTGCCCGGCACCGACGCCGAGCGGGAGGCGATCGAGCGACGGGTCGAGCACACCGAGGTGTTCCCGCTGGCCCTGTTCGCGCTGGCCGGGATGATGATGTTCCCCGCCTCCAACGACCTGCTCGCCATGTTCGTCGCGCTCGAGGTGCTGTCCCTCCCGCTGTACCTGCTGTGCGGGCTGGCCCGGCGCCGGCGGCTGCTGTCGCAGGAGGCGGCCCTCAAGTACTTCCTGCTGGGGGCCCTGTCCTCGGCGATCTTCCTCTACGGCGTCGCCCTGCTCTACGGCTACGCCGGCTCCTTCGAGCTGGCGGCGATCGACGCCGCCCTGACCGCCGACACCGGCAGCGTGGGCCTGCTGCTCGCCGGCATGGGACTGCTGGCGATCGGGCTGCTGTTCAAGTTCGGTGCGGTGCCGTTCCACTCCTGGACCCCCGACGTCTACGCGGGCGCACCGACGCCGGTCACCGGCTTCATGGCCGCGTGCACCAAGATCGCCGCCATCGGCGCCCTGCTGCGCGTGTTCTACGTCGGACTCGGCGCCGACCGCTGGGACTGGCAGCCGTTGATGTCCATCGTCGCGGTCGCGACGATGGCCCTCGGGTCGCTCCTGGCCATCACCCAGACCGACGTCAAGCGGATGCTGGCCTACTCCTCGATCGCGCACGCCGGCTTCATCATGACCGCGTTCGTCGGTGCCTCGCAGGCGGCCAACGGTGCCCCGGCCGGCTCGCTGACCAGCGTCTCGTCCATCCTGTTCTACCTCGTGGCCTACGGCGCGGCGACGATCGGCGCCTTCGCCGTCGTCACCATGGTCCGCGACACCAGCGGGGAGGCGACCCTGCTGTCCAGCTGGGCCGGCCTCGGCCGCCGGTCGCCGCTGACGGCCCTCGTCTTCGCCGTCTTCCTGCTGAGCTTCGCCGGCATCCCGCTGACCAGCGGCTTCATCGGCAAGTGGGCGGTCTTCGCCGCCGCCTGGACCGGGGGAGCGCGCTGGCTGGTCGTCGTCGCCGTGGTCATCAGCGTCGTCGCCGCGTTCTTCTACATCCGGGTGATCGTGCTGATGTTCTTCACCGACCCCGAGCCGGAGCGCTCCGACGGGTCCGACGTCGTGGTGGCCCGGCCCCAGGCGGTGACCCTGCTCGCGGTCGGCGTCGCCGTCGTCGCCACGGTCGCCCTGGGCGTGTTCCCGGGCCCGGTCCTGGACCTCGCGCAGCAGGCCGGGGAGTTCATCCGGTGAGTCCAGGGTCACCCCGGTGACGGTCCGGTCCGTTGTCGCGTCCGGATAGGCTGGCCGGGCCAGTGGGGCGCCGCCGAAGGAGCGAAGTGCTAGCAGAGGGAACGCGGGACGACGTCTTCGAGCTGGGCCTGCGCGGCCAGCTGGACGCCATCGAGGCGGCCCTGCTGCAAGCGGCCGAGGCCGACACCCCGATGATCACCGAGGCGGCGCAGCACATCATCGCCGCCGGTGGGAAGCGTTTCCGGCCGCTGCTCGTGGCCCTGACGGCCCAGCTGGGCCCGGCAGCGGTCGACGAGGACGTCGTCAAGGCGGCCGTCGTCGTCGAGCTCACCCACGTCGCCAGCCTGTACCACGACGACGTCATGGACGAGGCCCGGATGCGGCGCGGCTCGGCCAGCGCCAACTCCCGCTGGGGCAACACGGTGGCCATCCTGGTCGGCGACTTCCTGTTCGCCCGCGCCTCCGACCTGGTGTCCGAGCTCGGCTCCGAGTACGTGTCCATCCAGGCCCGGACCTTCGCCCGGCTGGTGCAGGGCCAGATCGCCGAGACCGTCGGCCCGCCGCCGGGCCGCGACCCGCTGGACCACTACCTGCGGGTGCTGGCCGACAAGACCGGCGCGCTGATCGCCACCTCGGCCCTGTTCGGGGCCAAGCTGTCCGGCTGCTCACCGGCCCTGCAGCAGCGGGTGGCGGAGTTCGGCGAGCAGATCGGCCTCGTCTTCCAGCTCAGCGACGACATCATCGACATCACCTCCGACGTCACCGGCAAGACCCCGGGCACGGACCTGCGCGAGGGGATCGCGACGCTGCCGACCCTGCTGGCCCGCCGCTCCACCGACCCGGCCGACGCGCGCCTGCTCGAGCTCCTCGACTCCGACCTCGGCGACGACGCCGCGCTCGGCGAGGCGCTGGCCCTGCTCCGCGTCCACCCGGCCGTCGACCAGGCCCGCGCCGAGGTCGAGCGGCGGGCCGCGGTCGCCCGGGCCCTGCTCGACGACCTGCCGCCCGGGCCCGCCCGGCTCGCGCTGGTCGAGCTCTGCGACTCGGTCGTCAGCCGCGCCGTCTGACTCGTGCCGGTCGAGGACGGTCCGTCGACCGCGACCAGCAGCGGTCGGTCCACGGGAGGCGGGGGCAGCAGCTCGGCGAGGTGGACGACGCCCACCTCGCGCTGCCGCCCCTCGGTGCTCACCAGATCTTCACGCGCTGCTCGGGGGGCATCCACAGGCCGTCCTGCTCGGTGACGCCGAACGCCGTGTGGAAGGCGTCGACGTTCTTCACGATCTGGTTGCAGCGGAACTCGTTCGGCGAGTGCGGGTCGGTGGCCAGCCGCTGCTGCACCGTCTCGGGGCGGGCCTTGGACTGCCAGATGGCGCCCCAGCTGAGGAACAGCCGCTGCTCGGGCGTGTAGTCGTCGACCGGCTCGGCGGCGGAGCCCTCGCTGGCGATCCGGTGGGCCAGGTGGGCGATGCTCAGCCCGCCGAGGTCGCCGATGTTCTCCCCGATGGTCAGCCGGCCGTTGACGTGCTGGCCGGCGCCGCCCTCGGGCGCCAGCGCGTCGTACTGCTCGACGAGCGCCGCGGTCCGGGTCTCGAACGCCTCCCGGTCCTTGGTCGTCCACCAGTCCCGCAGCGCGCCGTCACCGTCGCAGGTCGAGCCCTGGTCGTCGAAGCCGTGGCCGATCTCGTGGCCGATGACCGCACCGATCCCGCCGTAGTTGACGGCGTCGTCGGCCGTCTCGTTGAAGAACGGCGGCTGCAGGATGGCGGCCGGGAAGACGATCTCGTTCTTCAGCGGGTGGTAGTAGGCGTTGACCGTCTGCGGCGTCATCAGCCACTCCTCGCGGTCCATCGGCGCCCCGATCTTGGCGACCGAGCGCTCGACCTCGAAGGCGTTCGCGCGCAGGACGTTCCCCAGCAGGTCGCCGGCCTCGATCTGCAGCGCGGAGTAGTCGCGCCACTTCGTCGGGTACCCGATGTGGGGCCGGAACTTGGCGAGCTTCTCGAGCGCCTCCTGCTTGGTCTCCTCGGTCATCCACTCCAGCTCGGTGATCGAGCGGCGGTAGGCCTCGATGAGGTTGGCGACCAGGGTGTCCATCCGCGCCTTGGCGGTGGGGGAGAAGTGCCGTTCCACGTAGACCTTGCCGACCGCCTCGCCGAGCGCGCCCTCGACGAGGGCGACGCCGCGCTTCCAGCGCTCCTTGATCTGGGGCGTGCCCGAGAGCACGGTGCCGTAGAAGCGGAACCGCTCGTCGACGAAGGCGCTCGACAGGTAGGGCGACAGCGAGGAGATGAGCTTCCAGCGGGCCCAGGCACGCCAGGCGGGCAGCCGCTCGTCGGTGAGCAGGGCGGCGACCCCGGGGAAGAAGGACGGCTGCGCGACGACGAGCTCCTGCGTCGCCGACTCGGGGACGCCCGCACCGTCGAGGAACGCCCGCACGTGCAGCCCGGGCGCGTCGGCCAGGAAGGTCTCGAACGGTGTCAGGTTGTACATCAGCCGCAGGTCGCGGGTCTTGACCTTGTCCCAGTGCACCGCCGCGATGTCGGTCTCCAGCGCCATCACGTCCGCGGCCAGCGCCTCGCTGTCGGCCGTGCCGGCCAGGGCCAGCGAGGCGGCGACGTGCGCCTGGTAGGCGGTCCGGATCTCGGCGTAGGTGTCCGCGCGGTAGTACTCCTCGTCGGGCAGGCCGAGACCGGACTGCTCGACGAACATGACGTAGCGGGTCGGGTCGCCCGGGTCGGACTCGGCCTCCAGGCCGATCAGGCCGGCGACGCCGCGGCGGGCGAACCGGCCGACCAGACGGACGAGCTCCTCGGGCGTGCTCACCGCGTCGACCTCGGCCAGCGGCCCGGTCAGCGGCTCGGCGCCGGCGGCCTCGATCGTCTCGGTGTCCATGAAGCTGGCGAAGAGGTCGGCGATCTTGGCCTCGTCGCTGCCCGGGGCGCCGCCGTCCGAGCTGGTGATGATGTCGCGGACGGCGGCCTCGGCGCGGTCCCGCAGGTCGATGAAGGACCCGATCAGCGGCTTGTCGTCGGGGATCTCGGTGCGGGCGGCCCAGCCGCCGTTGACGTGGCGGAACAGGTCGTCCTGGACGCGGACGGACCGGTCGAAGTCGTCGAACTGGAAGGCAGGGGCAGCAGTGGTCTCGCTCACCCGCCCGAGCCTACGTCGCGTCCGCGTCCGCGGCTCGAGGTGGCCGGACCGCCTCTGGACACGGCGCCCGCCCGGGTGCATGCTGGAATTCACCAAGCGATGAAATCGGGGGTCGACGATGAGGACGAGGTGCGTGGTGGCCGGCGGTGGACCGGCCGGGATGGTGCTGGGCCTGCTGCTGGCGCGGGGCGGCGTCGACGTGGTGGTGCTGGAGAAGCACGCCGACTTCCTCCGGGACTTCCGCGGCGACACCGTGCACGCCTCGACGCTGCGGCTGCTGGACGAGCTGGGGCTGGGGGAGCGGTTCGCCGCGCTGCCGCAGAGCCGGCTGCAGAACTTCGAGCTGCCGCAGCCGGACGGGACCCTGCTCACCCTCGGCGACTTCCGACGGCTCCGGCCGCCGTACGACCACGTCGCCATGGTCCCGCAGTGGGACTTCCTCGACCTGCTGGCCGACGCCGGTCGCCAGGAGCCTCGGTTCACCCTGCTGATGAGCACCGCGGCCACGGACCTGCTGCGCGAGGGCCGCCGGGTGGTCGGGGTGCGGACCCGGACCGCTGACGGCGTCGAGGACGAGGTGCGCGCCGACCTCGTCGTCGCCTGCGACGGCCGTGGCTCCGTGCTCCGCCGGGCGGCCGGGCTCCGGCCGCGCGAGTACCCGGTCCCCTTCGACACCTGGTGGTTCCGGCTGCCCCGGACCGAGGCCGAGCAGCGCGAGCAGGCGTCGCTGGTGCCGACCCTCGTGGGGCGGGAGATCCTGCTGAGCTTCCCCCGCACCGACTACTTCCAGGTCGCCTACTTCAACCGCAAGGGCCTGGACGCCCAGCTGCGGGCCGAGGGCGTGGAGCGGTTCCGGGCGCGCGTGGCCCGGCTGCGGCCCGGGTTCGCCGACCGGCTCGACGCCCTCACCTCCACCGACGACCTGCACCATCTCGACGTCCGGCTGGACCGGCTGCGGCGCTGGCACCGCCCGGGCCTGCTGCTGCTGGGCGACGCCGCGCACGCCATGTCGCCGGCCGGCGGCGTCGGGATCAACCTCGCCGTCCAGGACGCCGTCGCCGCGGCGACGCTGCTGGCGGGACCGCTGCGGGAGCGGCGGCTGCTCGAGTCGCACCTGGCGGCGGTGCAGCGCCGGCGCTGGTGGCCGACGGCGGCGATCCAGCTCGCCCAGCGCGGTCTGCACCGGCTGGTCTTCGAGCCCGCCCTGGCCGGCCGGACGCCGCTGGCGTTCCGGGTGGTCTCGGCGGTCGCCCGACGGGTGCCGGCGGTGACGGTGGTGCCCGCCCGGCTGATCGCCTTCGGTCCCCGGCCCGAGCACGCCCCGGCCTTCGCCCGCCGGGCCGCCTGAGTGCCGCCGGCCGGACGCCGCCCGGGCCCCAGCCGGACCCGGGAGGCGGTGCTGGACGCCGCCCGGGCCGAGTTCGCCGCCCGGGGCTACGACGCCGTGACGCTGCGCCGGGTCGCCGCGAGGGCGGGCGTCGACCCGGCCATGGTCACCCACCACTTCGGGTCGAAGAGCGGCCTCTTCCGGGCGGTCCTCGACGTCCGGCTGGACCCGGCGGCCGAGCTCGCCGCGGTCCTGACCGGGCCGCTGGACACGGTGGCGGAGCGGCTGCTGACCCGGCTGCTGGTGCTCTGGGACTCCCCGGCCGGGGCCGCGACCATCGCCGCCGTCCGGACGGCCCTGCAGGACGAGGACGGCACCGCGCTGCTGCGCGACCTCGCCCTCAGCCAGGTGCTGCGACCGCTGGCCGCGGCGCTGACGGGGCCGGAGGAGGAGCGGCGCTGGCGGGTCGACCTGGTGGCCAGCCAGGTCGTCGGCCTGCTGATGACGCGCTACGTGCTGGGGCTGGAGCCGCTGGCCTCGGCGCGCCACCCGGCCCTCGTGGGCGCCCTCGGCCCGACCCTGCAGCGCTACCTCACCGGCCCGCTGCCCGCCGCTAGCGTGGAGCCATGACGAGCGGACGGGCGGCGGGGCGTCGCGATGCTTGAGTGGGCCACCTTCGGGGCGGCGGCGGTGGCGGCCCTGGGCACCTTCCTCGGCCCGCTCGTCGCCTACCGCAGCGTGACCGGGACGGCCGCCGCCACCCGGCTGCAGTCCGACGTCGACCGCTACATCTCCTTCGCCCTGGAACCCGACGCCGTCACCTGCCGGCTGGGCATCGCCCAGCTGCAGTACCTGCTGAACGCCGGCGACCTGTCGCAGTCGCAGCTGAACGCGGTGTCGGAGGCGATCACCGCGGGCCTGCGCCGGCTGCAGGAGGAGATGGAGGCCGACCCCGACGCCGTCGTCGCCCTCGAGGTCGGGGCGGGCGACCTCGTCCCGGGCGGGCTTGACGGGACGGGCGATACTGGAGGAGCAGACCGAGGAGAAGGAGCACCCTGATGGCCAAGGTCGTGAAGGTGACCAGTGCCGACGTGCAGCGCGCTCGACTGCTCGTGCGCGTCAACGACTCGCTCCAGCGGCCGACGCCCGCCGGGATCCGCAAGATCGCCGAGGCCCAGCCGACGGTGCGGCCGACCGGTGCTCCCGGTCCCGCGCTCGCCCAGCCCTGACCGCCCAGACCTGACCACCGAGCCGGTCCGCCGAGCCCGGTCAGACCGGCTCGGCCACCAGCCGCTCGCGGCGGTTCGCGTTCGCCCGGTGCAGGCCGTGGCCGCTCATCAGCATCAGCGCCAGCCAGACCAGCCCGAAGCCGACCCAGCGTCCCGTCGACATCTGCTCGCCGAAGTAGCTGACGCCCAGCAGGAACTGCAGCGTGGGCGCGAGGTACTGCAGCAGCCCCAGCGTGCTCAACGGCAGCCGCGTCGCCGAGGCGGCGAAGAACAGCAGCGGCACCACCGTGACCACACCGGTGGCGACCAGCAGCAGGCTGTGGCTCCAGCCGAGCGTGATGAACGTGCTGCCCCCGCGGGCCTGCAGGTGGACCAGGTAGCCGAGCGCCACCGGCACCAGCAGGGCCGACTCCACGGTCAGGGTCTCGACCGCACCGCCGTTCACCTGCTTCTTCATCACCCCGTAGGTGGCGAAGCTCGCGGCCAGCACCAGCGAGATCCAGGGCAGCCGGCCGTACTCCACCGTCAGCACGACGACCGCCACCGCGGCCAGCCCGACGCTCACCCACTGCAGCGCGGCCATCCGCTCGCCGAGCACGACGACACCGACGAGGATCGAGAGGATCGGGTTGATGTAGTAGCCCAGCGAGGTCTCGAGCACGTGCCCGTGGTTGACGGCCCAGATGTAGAGGCCCCAGTTGACCGAGACGACGGCGGCCGCCAGCCCCAGCATGAGCAGCGTCCGCCGGTTCGCCAGCCGCCCGAACCAGCCCCGCGGCAGCAGCACCAGCGCCAGCAGACCCGAGATGACCAGGGACCAGACGACCCGGTGCGCCAGCAGCTCCAGCGACCCCGCACGGGCGACGAGCGGCCAGAACAGCGGCACCGCGCCCCAGAGCCCGTAGGCCCCCAGCCCGTAGAGGACGCCTCGACGCTGACGGTCCTGCTCGCTCACCGGTGACCCTCTCCCTCGCGCTGTGGCGGTCGCCCCCGGAAGATTAGCCGAACGAACCACCAACGCCTCTCTAGGATCGAGGCATGACCAGCACCTCCACGGGCACGGGCCCGGGCGGCTCCCACGCCAGCACTCCGACGCCGGGGGTCACCCGCGGCGGCATCGAGGTCAACGGCCTCGACACGATCGACGAGAGCGAGCGGAAGGGCGCCGCCCGCGACCTGTTCTGGCCCTGGTTCGGGGCCAACGTCTCCGTGTTCGGCATCAGCTACGGCGCCTTCCTGCTCGGCTTCGGCGTCTCGTTCGCCCAGGCCACCGTCGTCGCCGTCGTCGGCATCGTCGTCTCGTTCCTGCTCTGCGGCTTCGTGGCCCTGGCGGGCAAGCGCGGCTCCGCGCCCACCATGGTGCTCAGCCGGGCGGCCTTCGGCGTCCGCGGGAACCGGCTGCCGTCGCTGCTCTCCTGGGTGCTGACGGTGGGCTGGGAGACCGTCCTCACCTCGCTCGCGGTGCTGAGCACCGCGACCGTCCTCGACCGGCTGGCTGCGGGCGGCGGCACGGGCACCAAGGTCGTCGCCCTCGTCGTGGTGGCCGCGCTCGTGGTGGCCGCCGGCGTCGCCGGGTTCACCGCGATCATGCGGCTGCAGCGCTGGATCACGATCATCACCGGCGTGCTCACCGTCGCCTACGTGCTGCTGGTGCTCGACGACATCGACCTCGGGGCGGTCGCCGCCCTGCCGTCGGGGTCCGCGGCCGCCGTGGTCGGCGCCCTGGTCTTCATGATGACGGGCTTCGGCCTGGGCTGGGTGAACGCGGCCGCCGACTACTCCCGCTACCTCCCGCGCACCACCTCCGGGACCGGCGTCACGCTCTGGACCACGCTCGGCGGCTCGGTGGCCCCGGTGCTGCTGGTGTTCTTCGGCGTGCTGCTGGCGGGCTCGTCGACCGAGCTCAGCGAGGGCATCGCCGCCGACCCGATCGGCGCCCTCACCACCCTGCTGCCCACCTGGTTCCTCGTCCCGTTCGCCCTCGTCGCGGTGCTCGGCCTGGTCGGCGGCGCGGTGCTGGACATCTACTCCTCCGGCCTGGCCCTGCTGAGCGCCGGGGTCCGCATCCCGCGGCCCGTCGCGGCCGGCGTCGACGGCGTCCTGATGGTCCTGGGCGCGGTCTACGTCGTCTTCTTCAGCGACAGCTTCCTCATCACCTTCCAGGGCTTCCTCATCACGCTCGGTGTCCCCGTCGCGGCCTGGTGCGGGATCATGCTGGCCGACGTCGCGCTCCGCCACCGCGACTACGACGAGCCGGCGCTCTACGACGGCGGGGGCCGCTACGGCGACGTCCGGGTCGTCCCGATCGTGCTCATGGTGGTGGCCACGCTGCTCGGCTGGGGCCTGGTCACCAACACCTACGCCGGCTGGCTCGGCTGGCAGGGCTACCTGCTGGGTCCGATCGGGGGCCGCGAGGGCGGCTGGGCGTTCGCCAACCTGGGCGTCCTGCTGGCGCTGCTGGTCGGCTTCGTCGGGACCCTGCTGCTGACCCGTGGCCAGGTGCGGGCGCAGGAGGCGCGGTGACCCTCGACGACGCCTGGCTCGTGGGGGTGGACCTGCAGCACGTCTTCGGTGACCCGGCCAGCCCCTGGGCGTCGGCCCAGTACCCCCGGGCGGTCGCCGCGACCCAGCGGCTGCTGCCGGCCTTCGCCGGCCGGACCGTGCTGACCCGCTTCGTCGCCCCGGCCGAGCCGCGCGGCGCCTGGGTGCCCTACTACGCCGACTGGCCGTTCGCCCTCGTCCCCGACGACGACCCGCTCTACGCGCTGGCCCCGGAGCTCGCCGACCTCGACGTGCCCGTGGTGAGCGCTCCGACGTTCGGCAAGTGGGGCCCGGCGCTCGCCGCCGCGGTCCACGGCGCCGGCACGCTCGTCCTGACCGGGGTCTCCACCGACTGCTGCGTGCTCTCGACGGCGCTGGCCGCCGCCGACGCCGGGGTGGCCGTCCGGGTGGTGACCGACGGGTGCGCCGGCGCCACCGACGCCGACCACCACCGCGCGCTGGAGACGATGGGCCTCTACGCGCCGCTGATCACCCTGACGACGGTGGCGGAGGTGCTCGGGTGAGCGGGCGCGGCGTGCTGGTCACCGGCTCCTCACGGGGCGTCGGCGCGGCGACCGCGCAGGCGTTCGCCGCCCGCGGCGACCGCGTCGTCGTCCACTACCGGGCGGCGGAGGACCGGGCCCGGGAGCTCCTCGACTCCCTGCCCGGCGAGGGCCACGCGCTGGTCCGCGCCGACCTCGCCGACCCGGCCCAGGTGCAGCGGCTCGCGGCGGAGGCGTTCGACGCCGTCGGGCGGGTGGACGTCCTGGTCAACAACGCAGCGCTGTTCCTCGACCCGGCGGACGGCGGCAGCCGGCGCGGCGACCACCGGATCACCGACGTCGACTACGACGCCTGGGTGCGGGCGTGGCAGGTCACGCTGGCCACCAACCTGCTCGGCGCCGCGAACCTGACCTGGTGCGTCGCCCGGCACATGATCGACGTCGCGCCGGCCGCCGGCGCCCCGCGCGGCCGGATCGTCAACGTCGGCTCCCGGGGCGCCTACCGGGGCGAGCCCGACGTCCCCGCCTACGGCGCCAGCAAGGCCGGCCTGCACGCCTTCGGCCAGTCGATGGCCATCGCCCTGGCGCCGGAGGGCATCGCCGTCGTCAGCCTGGCGCCCGGGTTCATCGCCACCGACATGGCCTCCGGCCTGCTCGACGCGCCCGAGGGCGACGCCATCCGCGCGCAGAGCCCCTTCGGCCGGGTCGCGACGCCGGAGGAGGTCGCCGGCGCCGTGCTGGCGCTCGCCGAGCCCGGAGCCGAGTGGGTGTCCGGCGCCGTCGTCGACTTCAACGGGGCGAGCTACCTGCGCTGAGGGCGCGGACGGCTCACGACGGGACGGCCGAGGACGATGACGGGGCAGCAGTGGGTGGACCGCGAGGGGCGGGCGACGCCTCCTCCGTCGACCGGCACCGGTCGGGGTGACGCGCCTCCCCGCACCCCGAACCCCACCCCAAGGCGCCTGCTGGTCCCCGCGGCGCGGGCAGACGCCGCGGCGACGAGGGAGCGCCGTGGCGTGGCCGAGGCACGCCTGCCAGACTCCTCCGGACCGCCCACCCGACCACCCCGAGGAGCCCCGTGAACATCCCGCCGGAGGCGTTCGTCCGGGTCGAGGCTGCGGCGATGGAGCGCTTCGCCGCCGAGCTCGGGGTGGCGGCGGGCATGCCGGCGCAGCGGGCGACGCTGCTCGCCGAGCTGCTGACCGCGAACGACCTGCGCGGTGTGCTCAGCCACGGGACCCAGCAGCTGGCCACCTACGTCCGGCTGGTCCGGGACGGCTCGCTCAACCCGGCACCGGAGCCGGCCGTCGTCCGCGAGACCGCGAACAGCCTGCTCGTCGACGGCGACGGCGGACTCGGCTACTTCGCCGCCGCGGAGGGCACCCGACGGCTGCTCGACAAGGTCGCCGACAGCGACGTCGCCGTCCTGGTCACCCGGCAGCACGGGCACTTCGGGGCGGCCGGGCTGTACGCCCGCATGACGCTCGGCCACGACGTCCTCTGCTTCGTCACGTCCGGCCACCAGCTCGACCTGCGCCCCGGCGACCCGGTCCACAGCGCCGCCGGCGGCTCGCCGATGGCCTTCACCGCGCCGACGGGCGAGGAGGACCCGCTGGTCCTGGACTTCGGGGCGATGCACGACCTCTACGCCGACTCACCGCACCGGGACGAGATCGCGAGGCTCGCGCCGGGGCTCGTGCACCGGGCGATCGGGCTGGGCGCGGTCTGCCAGGCCTGGGGCGGGCTGCTGGCCGGCGTCCCCCTCGACCCGGTTCGCGCCGAGCGCCGCTGGCCCGGGGCCAACCAGGGGTCGATGGTGGTCCTGCTCAAGATCGCGCTGTTCGCCGAGCCGGAGCACTTCAGGGCCGAGATGGACGCCTACGTCCGCGCCGTGTGGACGCTCCGCCCCGTCACCGCCGGCCAGGGCACCTACCTGCCGGGCGGCATCGAGGCCGAGCGCGAGCGGGCCGCCCGCGCTGCCGGCATCCCGGTCGGGGAGGAGCACCGCGCCCTGCTCGGGGCGGCCGCGGCCGAGCTGGGGGTCGCGGCCCCCTGGTGAGCTGCGGGCCCCGGTGCTGCGGTGAGGCCCGGGCGGACGACCGGCTCAGCGTCCCTGACGTCCCCGGCCGCCCGGCTCCTCGGGGCCGGTGTCGGCCTGCACGGCGTCGTCGAGGTCGGCCTCGCTGATCGTCACGCCGGAGATCGGGTTGCCGTCCGCCGTGCCGTCGAGCACGGGCTCGGGCAGGTCACCGGCCCCGGGGGCCTCGCGGGGCACGGCCCCGCCGTCGCTGGCCCGGGCGACCGGGCTGGCGTGGGAGGCGGAGGCGGCGCGCGACTCCCGGTTGTTGCGGACGTCGACGTCTTCGAGCGGCTCATCAGGCATGCGCCGAACCCTACGCGCCGCCTCCGCGCGGGGCTCAGCGGTGCACGTAGCCCCGGCTCCGGATGACCAGCAGGCCGGTGATCGACACGACGGCCACGGCCATGAAGTAGTAGCTGGGGGACAGCAGGCTGCCGCTGGCGTCGATCAGCCACGTCAGGATGATGGGCGCGAAGCCGCCGAACAGCGTCACGCCCAGGTTGTAGGAGATCGAGAGCCCGGTGGTGCGGATCGCCGTCGGGTACATGAAGGACAGCAGCGCCGGCAGGGGGCCGAAGTAGAACGCCATCTGGATGCCCAGCACCACCTGCACGAGCGTCAGGACCAGCACCGACGGGTTCGCCACCAGGAGGAGGAAGAGCGGCAGCGCGAGGACCAGCGAGACGAGCGCCGCCGGCAGCATGATCCGCAGCGGCCCGACGCGGTCGGCCAGCCGGCCCACGAACGGCACGCCCACGAAGCTGACGAGGCCGCTGATGATGCCGCCGAGGAAGCCGGCGTAGCGGGGGAGCTCGAGGTTGCTGACGGCGAAGGTGGGCATGTAGAGGATCAGGTACACCGAGATCGAGGCCAACCCGACGGCGGCGGCGGCGCTGAGCACGCGGCCGGTGTGGTCGACGAGGGTGCGCACCACCGGGGACTTCACCTTCTCCGCCGCGGCGAACTCCGGGGTCTCGTCCATCTTGAGCCGGATGTACAAGCCCACCGGGCCCACCAGCAGGCCGAAGAAGAAGGGGATCCGCCAGCCCCAGGCGTCGAGCTGGGCGGTCGTGAGCAAGTAGTTGAGCCCGAACCCGAAGAGCGAGGCCAGCAGCATGGCCAGCCCCTGGGTCGCCACCTGCCAGGAGGCGTAGAAGGCCTTGCGGTGCGGGGCGTTCTCCACCAGGAAGGTGGTCGCCGTGCCGAACTCGCCACCGGCCGAGAAGCCCTGCAGCAACCGGGACAGCAGGATGACCAGGCCCGCCGCCGCGCCGATGGTGGCGGCGGTCGGGGCGAAGGCCATGATCGCCGTGCCGACGGTCATGATCGCGATGGTCACCGTCAGCGCCGCCTTGCGGCCCGAGCGGTCGGCGTAGGAGCCGAGCACCAGCGCGCCGAGCGGCCGGATCAGGTACGACGTGGCGAAGGCGCCGAAGGTGAAGAGCAGCCCGGTCGCGCCGCCCGCCTCCGGGAAGAACAGCCGGCTGATCACCACCGCGAACGAGGCGTACACGATGATGTCGAACCACTCCAGGGCGTTGCCCATGGACGAGGCGACGACGGCGCGGCGGGCGGTGCTCCGCTGCTCCGGCGTCAGCGTGGTCGCGGTGGCGGTGGTCTGGCTCATGGGTGCTCCTCAGCCGTCGGTGCGGGTCAGTCGGGCGAGCAGCGCGTCGACGAACTGCTCGCACGCCACCACCTGGTCGAGCTCGATGTACTCGTCGGCGGCGTGCGCCTGCGCGATGTCGCCCGGACCGCAGACGACGGCGTCGATGCCGGCCTGCGCGAACTGGCCGGCCTCGGTGCCGTAGGTGACCTTGTCGGTCGAGGCCGTGCCACCGAGCTCGACGGCCAGCTGCGCGGCCGGGCCGTCGGGGCTCGCGTCGAGGCTGGGCACCTGGGCCATCACCCGGACCTCCACGGAGGCGGACGGGTGCTCCGCCCGCATCTCGGCCTCCAGCCGGCGGGCCACGGCGGTGATCTCCGCGATGACCGCCTCCGGGTCGTCCTCGGCCACGGTCCGGAACTCGTAGCGGACGGTGCACAGCTCGGGGACGGTGTTGGTCGCGATGCCGCCGCTGACGACGTTGACGCCCGCCGTGGTGAAGGGGACGACGTAGGCCTCGTCGTACGGGCCCTCCGTGCGGCGCTGGTCGGCCAGGTCGCGGACGGCGGTGACCAGGCGGGCCGCGTACTCGATCGCGTTGACGCCCTGCGGGGTGAGGGAGGAGTGCGCGGAGCGGCCGTGGAAGGCCAGCTCGACGAGGTTGCTGGACTTGTGGCCCGCGATCACCCGCATGCTGGACGGCTCGCCGACGACGCAGACCCGCGGCGGCTCCGGCCGGGCGCCGAGCGCCGCCGCGATCTGGGCGCCGCCGAGGCAGCCGACCTCCTCGTCGTAGGAGAAGGCCAGGTGCACCGGCTCCGCGAGCGCCGCGGCCGCCAGCTCCGGCAGCTTGTGCATGATCACCGCGATGAACGACTTCATGTCGGCGGTGCC
This sequence comes from Friedmanniella luteola, assembly GCF_900105065.1. Classification (NCBI taxonomy): domain Bacteria; kingdom Bacillati; phylum Actinomycetota; class Actinomycetes; order Propionibacteriales; family Nocardioidaceae; genus Friedmanniella; species Friedmanniella luteola. Next base: position 3,811,767 of record NZ_LT629749.1, on the reverse strand, counting down.
GCGGCCGTAGAGCCGCCCGTCGCGCACCTCGGGCACGAACGGGTCGCTGCTCCAGGTCTGGCCGTCCACGGGGACGACGTCGGTGTGCCCCGACAGCACGACCCCGCCGCCGGTGCTGCCGTCCGCCGCGGGCAGGGTGAGCACCAGGTTGGCCTTCGTGCCCGTGGCGTCCGGGATCCGCTCCGGGGCCAGGCCCAGCCGGGCCATCTCCTCCTCCAGCACCTCGACCAGCTCGAGGTTGGAGTTGCGGCTGGTGGTGTCGATCGCGACCAGCCGCTCGATCCAGGGCAGGGAGGCGGGCAGGGAGTTCTCCGGCATCCGCTCAGTCTCGCGCACCCCGCGGGCGCCGCCGGGCCGGGCCCACCGGGTGGGTTCCGGCGGAGAGGGTGCGGCCGCCGTGGCCGCCCTCCCTACGATGGGCCGGTGAGCGCATCTCTGGTGGCGAAGGGCCTGGCGGGTGGCTACGCGCACCAGACGCTGTTCGAGGAGCTCGACCTCAGCGTCGGGCCCGGGGACGTCGTCGGCGTCGTGGGGGCGAACGGGGCGGGCAAGTCGACCCTGCTCCGGATCCTCTCCGGGGCCCTGGAGCCGCTGGCCGGGACGGTGAGCACCGCGCCGGGCGACGCCTTCGTCGGCTGGTTGCCGCAGGAGCACGAGCGGGTGCCCGGCGAGACGGTCGCCGGCTACCTCGCCCGCCGGACCGGGGCCGCCGAGGCGACCGCGGCCATGGAGGCGACCGCCGCCGCGCTCGGCTCGGACGTCCCGGGCGCCGACGACGCGTACGCGCTCGCGCTGGACCGCTGGCTGGCCAGCGGCGCTCCCGACCTCGACGACCGCTTCCCGGCGGTGCTCGCCGACCTCGGCCTGGACGCCGGACCCGACGCCCTGATGACCAGCCTGTCGGGCGGCCAGGCCGCCCGCGCCGGCCTGGCCGCGCTGCTGCTCAGCCGCTTCGACCTCGTGCTGCTGGACGAGCCGACCAACGACCTGGACCTGGCCGGGCTGGAGACGCTCGAGTCGTTCGTCCGCGGGCTGCGCAGCGGGGTGGTGCTGGTCAGCCACGACCGGGAGTTCCTGTCCCGCGTGGTCACCCGCGTCGTCGAGCTGGACCTCGCGCAGCACCAGGTGGCGGTGCACGACGGCGGCTACGACGCCTACCTGCACGAGCGCGAGGTCGCCCGCCGGCACGCCCGCGAGGCCTACGAGGAGTTCGCCGACAAGAAGTCCGACCTGGTGTCGCGGATGCGCACGCAGCGCGAGTGGAGCTCCCAGGGCGTCCGCAACGCGATCAGGAAGAACCCGGACAACGACAAGATCCGCCGCAAGGCCAGCGTGGAGTCCTCGGAGAAGCAGGGCCAGAAGGTCCGCCAGATGGAGTCGCGGATCGCCCGGCTGGAGGAGGTCGAGGAGCCCCGCAAGGAGTGGGCGCTGCGGTTCACCGTCGGCGCCGCCCCGCGGTCGAGCTCCGTGGTCGCCGTCCTGGACGGCGCCGTGCTGCGCCGCGGGGACTTCACCTTCGGGCCGGTGTCGCTGCAGGTGGACGCGCGCGACCGGATCGGCATCACCGGACCCAACGGGGCGGGCAAGACGACGCTGCTGGAGCTGCTGCTCGGCCGGCTGCGGCCCGACGAGGGGCGGGCGGCGCTCGGGGCCTCGGTCGCCGTCGGCGAGATCGACCAGGCCCGCACCGGGCTGGCGGAGGACCTGCCGCTCGGCACCGCGTTCGAGGCCGTGGTGCCGTCGATGGACGCGGGCGCGATCCGCACCCTGCTGGCCAAGTTCGGCCTCAAGGCCGACCAGGTCACCCGGCTCGTCGGCCGGCTGTCGCCGGGGGAGCGGACGCGGGCCGCGCTGGCCCTGCTGCAGGCGCGCGGGGTGAACCTGCTCGTGCTCGACGAGCCCACCAACCACCTCGACCTGCCGGCCATCGAGCAGCTGGAGCAGGCCCTCGCCTCCTACGACGGGGCCCTGCTGCTGGTCAGCCACGACCGCCGGCTGCTCGGCAACGTCAGCCTCGACCAGAGCTGGTCGGTCGAGGCCGGCCGGGTCACCGTCGGCTGAGCTGGACGCCGCTCGAGCGCGGGCAGGTCCTCGAGCGGGGCGAGCCGCTACGACGACGTGCCGCGTGACGGCGCGACGACGAGGGCCGGCTCGCGGCCGTCGGAGGCCAGCTCGCGGGCGTCGTCGGGCACGGTCCTCTCGACCGGACGCGTGGCCACCTCCACCCGGTTGCGACCGGACCGCTTGGCGACGTAGAGGGCGGAGTCGGCCGACCGCTCCAGCCGGTCGGCGCTGGTCGCGTGCTGGGGGTAGGCCGCCACCCCGATGCTGGCCGTGACCTTCAGGTCGACGCCCGGCATGGTGACCTGCGCCACCGCCGCACGGATCTTCTCGGCCGCCACGACCCCGCCCTCCAGGTCGGTGTCGGGCAGCGCGATCATGAACTCCTCGCCGCCGTTCCGTCCGGCGAAGTCGCCCTCGCGGAGGGTGGACCGCAGAGCGGCGCCCACGTTGGCCAGCGCCTGGTCCCCGACGGGGTGGCCGAAGCGCTCGTTGATCGCGCGGAAGTGGTCCAGGTCCAGCATCAGCAGGGTGAGGGGCGTGGAGCTGCGGGTGGCGGCGGCCAGCAGGCGCTTGAGCGCGTCCCCGACCATCCGCTTGTTCGGCAGCCCGGTGAGCGAGTCCGTCGCGGCCCTCTGCTCCGCCAGCGCCAGGTTGCGGAGGTTGGCCAGGACCGGGGCGGCCTGGCCGACGGAGTCGCGGACCCGTTCGCGGGTCGCCGCGTCGAAGGCGGCCACCTGCCCGACGAGCACCGCCCCGATGACCTCGCCACCCACGGTGAGAGGGGTGCAGAGAGAGCGGGCAGCACCTCCACCGCAGACGGCGCAGGCGAGCAGGCCCTGGTGGTCCTCCTCGTGAGCCGCTCCGGAGCGGACGGCGAGGCAGGATCGCGGCTCAGCGTGCTCCAGGCCGGCCCGCAGGGCCGAGTCCGGGGCGAGGGGCGTGACGGCCTGCAGGCGGTCGGCACTGTTGTTGCGGTTGAGGACGGTGACCTCGGACCCCCGGACCATCCGCTGGAGGTGGCGGCGCAGCAGGCCGTGCGCCTCCTCCTCGCTCTCCGCGAGCTGGAGCGCGCCGCTGAACTGCGCCTGCTTGTGGGCCGGCTCGGCCGCGCGCCGGAAGCGCCAGCGCGCGAACCACCCGAAGCCGCCGATGGCCAGCAGCGCCGCGGCCACGGCGCCCGCGATCACCGACTCGGCCCGCCTCTGCCGCCGGCCGGCGACGGCCTCGTCCACCGCCGCGTCCTCCTGCTCGCCCGCCGCCAGCTCCTCGATCTGGGCGTCGAAGGGTGCGAAGGCGTCGGCGAGCTCGTCCGCCACGGCGCTGTCGACCGGTTGACCGGCCGGTCGTCGGCTGGAGTTGATGAGGCTCCGCACTCCCGCCCACCGCTGCCCGAGGAGCGTGAGCTCGGCCCGGGCCGTCGGGTGGTCGGCCCCGTGGACCCGTTCGAGCTCGACCAGGGCGCTCTCCGTGGCAGGCATCAGCTCGTTGTAGATCGTCCCGGCGAGCTGCACACGCCGCCCGCGATCCGGGCTGAGGGCGAGGGCCTGCAGGCCCAGCTGCAGGTTCTTGGAGCTGTGGCCCAGCTGGGTGGTGACCTCCAGGGTGGCGAGCTCGTCATCGGCCAGGTGCTGGGCGGTCGCGGCCGTGCCCCGGACGCTGGAGACGCCGACCGCGCCGACTCCGAGCGCGACCACGGCGAAGAGGAGGCATCCCCACCACAGGAGGGCGCCGATCGGGAGGGAAGTGCTGCGCACGGTGTCCTCGAGAGGTTGGGGGATCGACGATCTGGTGGCATCCCCCGACACCCGGCGCACCGCGGACTCGCACGAGGGCCGAACCCGGCGCTGCCTGCGCGCCGACCTGGCCCCTGCGGGTCAAAATACACCGCTCTCAGCCCGGTGCGCGCGCACCGGGCAGGCTGAGGCAGGACCGCCTCAGCTGACCACCCAGGTGTCCCCACCGTTGATGAGCGACTGGAGGGCGTCGTCGTCGCTGCCGCCGCCGGTGGCCGCCAGGGCCACCTGCTCCCGCGCGAGGTCGTCGTAGGCCGGTGCGGCCACGTCACGGAAGATGCCGATCGGCGCGCGGTGCAGCACCCCGGCATCGGTGAGCCGGGAGAGCCCGAACGCGTAGGACGGGTCCTGGAGGTGCGCGTCGTGCACGACCAGCGCCTCGGCGCCGACCTGCTGGCTCCCGGGAGCCGGGGCTTCGCCCGGCGGGGCCACCTCGACGACGCGGAACTCCCCGGTGGCGGGGTCGCGGACGACGCCCAGCCGGTCGTCGGTGCCGAAGCGGATCGGCTCGCCGTGCACCAGCGGGATGATCGCGTCGGCCGACGTGCTCGGGTCCTTCAGCGCGTCGAAGGCGTTGTCGTTGAAGATCGGGCAGTTCTGGTAGATCTCCACCAGTGAGGTGCCGCGGTGCGCCGCCGCCGCCCGCAGCACCGAGGTGAGGTGCTTCCGGTCGGAGTCGATCGTCCGGGCGACGAAGGTCGCCTCGGCCCCCAGGGCGAGCGACACCGGGTTGAACGGGTTGTCCAGCGACCCCAGCGGCGTCGACTTGGTGACCTTGCCGATCTCGGAGGTGGGGGAGTACTGGCCCTTGGTCAGGCCGTAGATCCGGTTGTTGAACAGCAGGATCGTCACGTTGACGTTGCGGCGGAGGATGTGGATCAGGTGGTTCCCGCCGATGGACAGCGCGTCGCCGTCCCCGGTGATCACGAACACCGCGGCGTCCTCGCGGGCGGTGGCCACGCCGGTGGCGATCGCCGTCGCCCGGCCGTGGATCGAGTGCATGCCGTAGGAGTCGACGTAGTACGGGAACCGCGACGAGCAGCCGATGCCCGACACGATGACCGTGTTCTCCTTCTTGATGCCCAGCTCGGGCATGAAGCCCTGGAACGCGGCGAGCACGGCGTAGTCGCCGCAGCCCGGGCACCAGCGCACCTCCTGGTCGGAGGTGAAGTCCTTGCGGGTGAGCGGCTCCAGCGACAGCGGCACGCCGGCGAGGCCCGATCGGGGGCTGCTGCCGGGGGCGGTCGAGGGGCGGTCGAGCGTGGTCACGCGGGGACTCCTTCAGTGCTGAGGGTGGGGGTCGCGAGCTCGTCGGCCGGGTCGGGGGAGGGGCCGAGGTCCGGGTGCCCGCCGGGCAGGGCGTCGATCTCGGACTCGAGGTCGCGGGCCAGCTCGCTGAGCGAGATCGGCAGTCCGCGGACGCGGGAGTAGCTGTGCACGTCCACCAGGTACCTGGCGCGCAGCATCATGGCGAGCTGGCCGAGGTTCATCTCGGGCACGATCACGCGGTCGTAGCGGCGCAGCACCTCACCGAGGTTGCCCGGGAACGGGTTGAGGTGGCGCAGGTGGGTCTGCGCGACCTGACGGCCGCCGTTGCGGACCCGGCGGACGGCCGCGGTCACCGGCCCGTAGGTCGAGCCCCAGCCCAGCACGAGGACGCGCGCGGTGCGGCCCTCGGCGTCGGCCGGGTCGTCGACCACGAGGTCGGGGATGTCACGGACGATGCCGTCGATCTTGGCCTGGCGGGTGCGGACCATCTCGTCGTGGTTGGCGGGGTCGTAGGAGACGGCGCCGGTGTCCTTCGCCTTCTCGATGCCGCCGATCCGGTGCTGCAGGCCGTCGGTGCCCGGCTTGGCCCACGGCCGGGCCAGCGTCTCGGGGTCGCGCAGGTAGGGCAGGAACGCCGGCTCGCCCTTGACGTCGGTGCTGTTGGCCTCGGTGGCGAAACCCGGGTCGATCGGCGGGATGGCGGCCAGGTCGGGCACGTGCCACGGCTCGGCCCCGTTGGCGATGTAGCCGTCGGACAGCAGCATCACCGGGGTGCGGTACTTCACCGCGATCCGCACGGCCTCCACCGCGGTGTCGAAGCAGTCGGAGGGCGACTGCGCCGCGAGCACGGGCACCGGCGCCTCGCCGTTGCGGCCGTACATCACCTGCAGCAGGTCCGACTGCTCGGTCTTGGTGGGCATCCCGGTGCTGGGACCGGCGCGCTGCACGTCGACGACGACGAGCGGCAGCTCGGTCATCACGGCGAGGCCGATCGTCTCGGCCTTGAGGGCGATGCCCGGGCCGGAGCTGGTGGTGACGCCGAGGTGCCCGGCGAAGCTGGCCCCCAGGGCCGCGCCGACGCCCGCGATCTCGTCCTCGGCCTGGAAGGTCGTGACGCCGAAGCGCTTGTGCTTGCTCAGCTCGTGCAGCACGTCCGACGCCGGCGTGATCGGGTAGGCGCCGAGGAACAGCGGCAGGTCCGCCTTGCGGGCCGCCGTCACCAGGCCCAGCGCGAGCGCGGTGTTGCCGTTGATCTGGCGGTAGCGGCCGGCCGGCATCGGGGCCGGGGCGACCTCGTAGCGGACGGCGAACACCTCGGTCGTCTCGCCGAAGGCGTAGCCGGTCTTGAAGGCGGTGACGTTGGCGTCGCGGATGTCCGGCTTGGTGGCGAACTTGCGGGTCAGGAACGCCAGGGTGCCCTCGGTGGGGCGGTGGTACAGCCAGGACAGCAGCCCCAGCGCGAACATGTTCTTGGCCCGCGAGGCGTCCTTGCGGCTCAGCCCGAACGGCTTGACGGCGGCGACGGTCATGCCCGTCAGGTCCAGGGCGTGCACCTGGTAGTCCGCGAGGCTGTCGTCCTCGAGCGGGTTCTCCGCGTAGCCGACCTTGGCGAGGTTGCGCTTGGTGAAGTCGGCGGTGTCGGCGATGATCACGGCGCCGCGCGGGAGGTCGGCCATGTTGGCCTTGAGCGCCGCGGGGTTCATGGCCACGAGCACGTCCGGCCGGTCGCCCGGCGTCATGATGTCGTAGTTCGCGAAGTGCAGCTGGAAGCTGGAGACGCCGGGCAGCGTGCCCTGGGGCGCCCGGATCTCGGCCGGGAAGTTCGGCAGCGTCGAGATGTCGTTGCCGAAGACGGCGGAGTCAGCGGTGAACCGGTCGCCGGTCAGCTGCATCCCGTCCCCGGAGTCCCCGGCGAACCGGATGACGACGCGGTCGAGGGTGTGGACCTGCTTCACAGCTACGTGCCCTTCTGTGTCGGACGGAGTCTTGACGTGTGGTGCCCCGCAGGACGCGGGGCACGGCCGAGGGCCAGAGGTGGTTCGGAGCAGAGGCCGCCCACGGATGCTCGGTACCGACGGCCGTCGCGGCCACCAGCCCAGCGATCCATGATAAGGCAGCCCTAACCCGCGCACCCGACCATCCATCGGCTGGGAACTCCTGCCGCAGACGCAACAGCGGATCGGGTTAGCGTGTTCCCCATGCGGTGGCTGGACTGGTACGGCGACGCGACGCTGCACGTGCTGGAGATCGGCCTCGCGTGCTGCAGCCTCGAGCTCGAGGCGGCCAGCCTCTCGGCCGCCGCCCTGCCGACGGTCCTGCCCGCCGGCGCCCGGGTCGTCGTGGTCGTCTCCGGCACCGTCACCGACCGGCTGGCGCCCGCGGTCGCCGCCCTGGTCGACGCGTGCGCCACCCTGACCGGCACCCCGCCGACCGTCGTCGCCCTCGGGGTCTGCGCGTCCTCGGGCGGCCCGTACTGGGACTCCTACGCCGTCACCAAGGGGGTCGACGCCCTGGTGCCGGTGGACGTCTACGTCCCCGGCTGCCCGCCGCCGCCCGAGGCGCTGCAGTCGGTGCTCGACGACCTCCGGCTCGCGGCGTGAGCGTCGTCGCGGTGCCGCCGGAGGCGTGGTCGGTGTCCGTCGCCGAGGCGCTGGCCGCGGGCTTCACCTTCTTCGAGTGGCTGGGCGTGGTGGACGAGGTCGGCCGCGCGGACGTGCTCCGCGTCGTCGTCGTGCTGCGGGCCCTCGACCGGCCGGCGGAGACACGGCGGCTCAGCACCGAGGTGCCCCGCGACGGCGGCGCGCTGGACACCCTCCGCGACCTCGTCGCCGGGGCGGCCTGGCACGAGCGGGAGGCCGCCGAGATGTTCGGGCTCACGTTCACCGGCGGCGACCCGCGCCGGCTGCTGCTGGGGGCGGAGTTCGCGGGGGCGCCGCTGCGCAAGGACGCGGTGCTCGGCGCGCGGACCGCGCTGGCCTGGCCCGGCGCCAAGGAGCCGGGGGAGAGCGCCGCGTCCCCGAGCCGACGCCGGATGGTCCCACCCGGTGTGCCCGACCCGGCCGTCTGGGGCGACCGCGACCCCGAGGCGGGACCGGCGAACCCGGACGAGGTGGCCGGGTCGGCCGTCGGCGGGCGGGTGCGCCGCCGGACCGGAGGCGCTCGGCGCGGGACGGGAACGGACGGGTGAGCGACCACGGCTCCATCCGGCTGGTCGAGCCGGCCTGCACCTCCTGCATGGTCTGCGCGCGGGAGTGCCCCGCCTGGTGCATCACCATCGACTCCCACACCGAGCCCGTCCCCGACCTGCCGGCCGGCGCCCGCGAGCGGACCCGCAACGTCCTGGACCGCTTCGAGATCGACTGGAGCCTGTGCATGTACTGCGGCATCTGCGTCGACGAGTGCCCCTTCGACGCCCTGGCCTGGGAGCCCCAGCACACCGCCGCCGCCTCCAGCGCCCTGCTCCTGCGGCACGGGATCGACGAGCTGACCGGCTCGGGGAGCGGTGGGTCGAGCGAGTGCTGAGGAGTGGCGTCCTGGCGGCCGTCAGAGCTGCAGGTCCTCAGCACTCACCGGGCTGCGCCGCTAGGCCCGGACGCCCTGGCGGTGCGCGTCGGGACGACGCAGCCGGCCGGTGCCGCCCTGCTGCCAGGGCCGCGGTCCGGTGAGGGGCCGGTAGTCCACCCCGAGGGCGTCGAGCCGCTCGAGGTGGGCGGTCAGCCGGGGCTCGAACTCGTCCCAGGACCGGCCCTCCGGCGTCGACCAGGCGACCTCCGCGTGCGCGCACGCCCGGGGGAAGAGCATGTAGTCGACGCGCCGCGTGGTCGGCATGTACTCGGTCCACAGCTGGCACTGGGTGCCCAGCACCAGCGGGTGCGACTCCACCGGGATGCCGTCCAGCGGGTCGAAGCCGTAGACGTTCTCGACCGTGCTCAGGCCGCCGATGGCGTACTGCTCGTCGTCGGAGTCGCTGGGGTAGAAGTCGAAGTACAGGTGGGTCATCGGCGCCATCACCGTCGGCAGCCCGGCGGCCGTCGCGGCCCGGCCGTAGGAGGAGTCCCGCCAGGCCATGACGACGGAGTCGGCGACGGGTCCGTCGTCGGCGATCTCGTCCCAGCCCACGAGGATCCGCCCCCGCTCGGCCAGCCAGGCGCCCAGCTCGGTGGTGAACCAGCGCTGCAGCTGGTCGGGGCCGCTCAGCCCGCGGGACGCGGCGAGCCGCGCGGCGTCCTCGCTGGCCAGCCACTCGGTCCGCGGGCACTCGTCGCCGCCGACGTGGACGTAGCGGCTGGGGAAGACGTCCAGCAGCTCCTCGAACAGGTCGTAGACCACCTTCATGGTGGCGTCGTCGAGGTTGAGCACCTCGTCGAAGATGCCGAAGGTGGTCGCGGTCGCGTAGCCCGTCTCCGGGTGGTTGCCCAGCTCGGGGTAGGCGGCCAGCACGCCGCACACGTGACCGGGGAACTCCAGCTCGGGGACGACGGTGACGCCCCGCTGCCCGGCGTACGCGACGAGCGCGCGCAGCTGGTCCTGGGTGTAGAAGCCGCCGTGCGGGGTGCCGTCGCCCTCCGCGTCGGCCGGCCGGCGGGTCTCCCGGCGCCAGCTGGCCACCTCCTGCAGCCGCGGGTAGCGCTTCGACTCGAAGCGCCAGCCCTGGTCCTCGGTCAGGTGCAGGTGCAGCACGTTGTACTTGTGCAGCGCGATCAGGTCGACCATCCGGAAGACGTCGGCCAGCGGCATGAAGTGCCGGGCGACGTCGAGGTGCACGCCGCGCCAGGCGTAGACCGGGGCGTCGTCGACCTCGACCCCCTCGACCACCAGCGCCGCGCCGCTCGGCGCCGGCCGCAGCACGGCCGCGGGCAGCAGCTGGCGGAGCGTCTGCACCGCCCAGTTCACCCCGGCGTCGTCCCCGGCGGTGATGGTGATGCCGTCGGCGTCCACCACGAGGCGGTAGGCCTCGACGGGGAGCTCCTCGTCCGCCCGCAGCCGCAGGGCCCCGCCCTCGGCCCGGGGCAGCTCCAGCCCGGTCCCGGGGGACAGCAGCCGACGGGCGATCCCGGCCCAGCCGGGCGGGCCGTCGACGGCGAGGTCGGGCGTCAGCGTGAACGAGACGTCGGGACGGCGGGAGACCGAGCGCGGTCGGGGCAGCAGCACGGACGTCAGCCTAGGACGGAAAGGGCTTGCCGTCGCTCACCAGGTGCGCGTACGGGTCCGTGGCCTCCGTGACGCCGCGCAGCACGCAGAACTCGTTGCCCTCCGGGTCGGCCAGGGTGACCCAGCCGCCGCCGTCGGGCCGGCGCAGGTCGGCCACCAGGGTGGCGCCGAGACCGAGCAGCCGCTCGACCTCCTGCTCGCGGGTGCCGTCGGTCGGCCGCAGGTCCAGGTGCAGGCGGTTCTTGACCGACTTGCCCTCCGGCACCTCGATGAACAGCAGCCGTGTCCGGCCGTCGGGGGAGAAGACCATGCACTCCTCGTGACCCGGCTCGTTGGGGTCGCGCGGGTCCTCGGTGAAGCCGAGCACGTCACCCCACCAGCGCGACTGGGCGCAGGCGTCCCGGCTGTCGACGCTGGTGTGGCTGATCCGGGACGTCATGCCGCCCGCCGCACCATCAGCCGGTCCAGGTCGTAACCCTGGGAGACGGGGTTCCAGGCCACCCGGGGCGGGCCCTCGGCGACGACGTCGTGGGCGAACAGCGCGCTGAGGAAGATCTCGCTCTCCATGATGGCGATCGGGGCGCCGGGGCAGCGGTGGTGGCCGTCGCCGAAGCTCATCAGCGCGGGCGGCACCGCCCGCGGCAGCGGCCGGGCCGGGCAGAGGCTCAGCGGCTCCTCGCCGACGGTGGCCCCGTCGGCGTTCGCGGCGCGCAGGTCGAGGTCGACGAGGGCCCCGGCCGGCAGGGTCTGCTCGACGCCCTCGACCGCCACCACCAGCGGCTCCCGCAGCCGGCGGTAGAGGTGCCCGACGACGGGCTCCAGCCGCAGCGTCTCCTGCAGCAGCGCCTGCCGCGCCTCGCGGTCGCCGGCCCGGTAGCGGGCCAGCAGCGCCGGGTCGTCGAACAGGTGCCAGGCGGCGACGCAGATGAACTCGCGGGTCGTCACCATGCCGGCCGCGCCGTAGGTGAGGCACTCGGTGAGCACGTCCAGGTCGCGGAAGCCGTCGGACAGCAGCTGGCTGATGACGTCCTCCTGCGGCTTGCGCCGCCGGGCCCGGATCGCGGGCTTCACGTCCTGCCAGTAGAAGCGGGCCGTGGCGGTCCCGGCGCGGACGGCGCGCAGCCGCCCCGCCAGCCCGCTCCCGGCGGCCAGGGGGTCGCCGTCGAAGAGGCTGCTGAGCCGGCGGCTCATGCCGCGCCGGGACGAGGCGGTGAGCCCGACGACCCGCGCGACCACCTCCACGGCCATCCCCATCGACAGCCGGCTGAGGTCGACGGCGCGCTCGGCCCGGATCCCGTCCACCAGCTCCGCGGCCAGCGTCTCCATCATCGGCCGGTAGCCCTCGGTCACCTTGGGTGCGAAGAAGCGGGCGGCCGCCTTGCGCTGGTCGCGGTGCTGCGCGCCCTCGAGGAACAGGATCGGCGGCCGCATCGCGCTCCGGGTCCGGCCCGCGCGCACCTTCCGCGGCGTCTGGCTGCCCGCCAGCACCCCCTCGGCGCCGAACCCGGCCTGGGTGGTGGCCTCCGGCTCCCGCAGCACCTGCCGGGCGACGTCGAAGGAGCGGACGACGAAGCGTTCCGGGCCGTCGCCGCGGACGTGCTCCAGCGGCGGCCCGCCGGCCGAGGCCTCCGGGTCGAGCTTGCGGACGGGGCAGCTGGCGTGCGGCGCGGGGGAGCTCACCGGCCCAGCCTCTCAGGCGACCAGATCGCGCGTCAGCCGGTCGAGCGACGGCGCGCCGAGCTGGGTCATCACCTGGCGGAGCTCCCCGGTCAGCCCGTCCAGCACGGTCTGCACGCCGGTCTCGCCGTCCGCGGCGAGCGCCCACAGGGCGGGCCGGCCGACGAAGACCGCCCGGGCCCCCAGGGCCAGCGCCGCCGCGACGTGCTCGGCGGACCGGAGGCCGCTGTCGGCGTAGACCTCGCCGGCGTCCCCGACGGCGGCGACCACCTCCGGCAGCGCCCGGGCCGCGGTCACCGACGGACCCAGACGGCGGCCGCCGTGGGTGGACACGATGACGCCGGCTGCCCCCGCGTCGACGCAGGCCGCGGCGTCGTCACCGCGGAGCACGCCCTTGACCAGCACGGGCAACCCGCTCATCTCCCGCAGCCAGCCGATGGTGGCGAGGCTGATCCCGGCGTCCATGTCGACGGCGCCGGGGCCCGCCGCGGCCAGCTCGGCGGCGGTGAGGTTGGTGAGCCGGGACTTGGCCGGGCCCTCCGGCCACTGCCGCGGGTTCACCGTCGCCGGCAGCAGCGCCACCATGTCGACGGTCAGCAGCAGCGCCCGGGCGCCGTGCTCGACGGCGCGGCGGACCAGCAGCTCGGTCAGCCCGTGGTCGCGCATCACGTAGACCTGGAACCACCACGGCGCCCCGGCGGCCGCGATGGTGGAGAAGGGGACGGCGACGTTGGTCGAGACGCCGAGCAGGCTGCCGGCGGCGGCGGCCGCGCGGGCCATCACCGCCTCGCCCTCGGGGTGGGCCCCCAGCTGCTGGGCCATCGGGGCGACGAGCACCGGCGTCTCCACCGGGGTGCCGAGGACCGTCGTCCGGGTGTCGATGGTCCGGAGGTCCTGCAGGGCGCGGGGCCGGAACCGCACCGCCGACCAGTCGGCGGTGCCCTCGGCCGAGCCGCCGCCCGAGCCGGCGGCCGCGCCGATGTAGGCGCTGATGTGCGGCGGCAGCAGCCCGCGCGCCCGCTCCTCGTAGTCGATGCTGACGACCGGGTCGGGCCGGTGGTCGTGCATCGGCCCGGGCGGGGTGAGGGGGGCGCTGCTCATACCGGCTCCTTCGCTGGCGGGCGACCGGCACGGGGGCCGGGGCCCGCTCATCCTAGGACGGCGGGCCCCGCCCGGAGCGCCCGCGCCCGGCCGTGCGGCGCGCGGCCCTGACGGCTAGCGGTAGTTCGTGAACTGCACCGCGAAGTCGTAGTCCTGGGCCTTGACCAGGGCCTGGACGGCCTGCAGGTCGTCACGGCTCTTGCTGCTCACCCGCAGCTCGTCCCCCTGGATCTGCGCCTTGACGCCCTTGGGGCCCTCGTCGCGGATGAGCTTGGTGACCTTCTTGGCGTTCTCCTGGCTGATGCCCTCGGTGGTGGTCGCGGTGATCTTGTAGAGCTTGCCGGAGGAGCGGGGCTCACCGGCGTCCAGGGACTTGAGGCTGATGCCGCGCTTGACCAGCTTGGACTGGAAGACGTCGAGGACGGCCTTGGCCCGCTCCTCGGAGACGGCCTCGATCTCGATCGTCTCGCCCGACCAGCGGATCGAGGCGTCGGTGTTCTTGAAGTCGAAGCGCTGGTGCACCTCCTTCGCCGCCTGGTTGAGCGCGTTGTCGACCTCCTGGCGGTCGACCTTGCTGACGACGTCCATCGAGCTCTCCGATGCCACGGCCGGTCCTCCTCAGGTGCGTGCGACGGGGAGGCGGCTCGTGCTGCCGCGCGGGTGGGCCCGCCGCTCGTCCTCATCATGGCCGACGACGCCCGCCGGCCGCACGAGCCCGGTGACCAGTTCGCCCACCGGGACCGGAGTTGCTATTGTTCCTTCCCGCCGACCGATCCTGGATCGCCGGCACGGCAGGTTGCCCGAGTGGCCAAAGGGAGCAGACTGTAAATCTGCCGGCATCGCCTACGTTGGTTCGAACCCAACACCTGCCACGCGAGGATTGGCGCCCACCTGGGGTGGGTGTGTATCTTCGGTTGTCGGTCCAGCCCCTCGGGGCCGGCCCGGTGCGCCCCTATAGCTCAGTCGGTAGAGCATCTCCATGGTAAGGAGAAGGTCTGCGGTTCGAATCCGCATGGGGGCTCGGAGACTCCTCCGGTGAGGCCGCTCCACGGCCTCGCGCCCGGCAGGAATACGTGCCCGGTCCGGGCCGTTGACCTGCCGGCGACCTGGGGTGGACCCAGAGCGGGATAGCTCAGGTGGTAGAGCAAGCGGCTCATAATCGCTGTGTCGCGGGTTCGAGTCCCGCTCCCGCTACCAGGTGGCCCACCACGAGGGACCAGCACGACCCGTCCTGCGGGACGACCCGCTCGAGCATCACCCAGTAGGTTCGAGCAACCGAGAAGAACGAAGGATCACGAGATGGCGAAGTCCTCCGACGTCCGGCCGAAGATCACGATGGCCTGCACGGTGTGCAAGGAGCGGAACTACATCACCAAGAAGAACCGGCGGAACGACCCCGACCGGATGGAGCTGAAGAAGTTCTGCCCGCGCTGCCACACCCACACCGCGCACCGCGAGACCCGCTGAGCGCCACGCGCATGCCGGGTCACCGACCCACGACCGAGCCGTCCGCTGACGCGGGCGGCTCGTCCGTTTCCGGGGCCGGACCCGCCCTGGTGGGGCTGGCGCACGGCAGCCGGCACGCCGAGGGCACCCGCGCCGTCGAGCAGCTGATGGGCCTGGTCTCCGCGAACGGCGGCGTCGACGCCCGGCCGGCCTTCCTCGACCTCGCCGCCCCCGACCTGACGACCACCGCCGCCGCGCTGGTGGCCACCGGCCACCGCAGCGCCGTCGTCGTCCCCCTGCTGTTCACCGTCGCCTTCCACGCCACCGTCGACGTCCCCGAGGCGGTGGCGGCGGCGTCCGCGGCCACCGGTCTCGAGCTGGTCCTCGCCGACGTCCTCGGCACCGGCGAGGACACCCTGGAGCTGGTCCGGGCGAGCCTGGCGCAGGCAGCCGTGCCCGGGGACCACGACGTCCTCCTCTACGCCGTCGGGTCCTCCACCGCCGCGGCCAACGAGGCCGTGCACGACCTCGCCGAGCGCCTCGCCCGGCACCGGGGTGGCCGGGCCCGCGCGGCCTTCGCCACCACCGACCCCCGCCCGGCCGCGGTGCTGCCCGAGCTCGGGGACCGGGTGGCCCTGGTGCCCCTGTTCCTCGCGCCGGGCCTGCTGCTCGCCCCGTTGGCCACGCTGGCCCGCGAGCGCGGCTGGGTCCTGCTGCCGCCGCTGGGCGACCTGGCCGCGCCCCTGGTCTTGCGGCGCCACGCGCAGGCGCGGCAGCGCGCGGGACTCCGTTAGCGTGGTGCCATGGCCATCGCGCAGGAGCACGTCGGGCGGACCTACCCGCCGACCGAGCCGTACGAGGTGACCGTGGCCAAGGTCGCCGAGTTCGCCGCGGCCCTGGGCGACGACGACCCCCGCTACGCCGGGGCCACCGCCGTCGCCCCGCCGACCTTCGTCGCCGTCATCGCGGCCACCGCCTGGCAGGCCCTGTTCGACGACCCGGAGCTCGACCTGGCCCTGCGCCGGATCGTGCACGGGGACCAGCGCTTCGACCTGCACCGGGCCCTGCGCGTCGGCGACCGGGTGACCGGGACCCTGACCATCGACAAGGTCCGCGTCCGCGACTCCGCCGACATCATCGGCGCGTCGGTCGCCGTCCGGACCCTCGACGACGAGCCGGTCGCCACCGCCGTCGCCACCTTCTTCCACAGCCGCGAGCCCGGCGCATGAGCGCTCTGCCGGCCGGCGTCGCCGTCGGCGACGTCCTGCCGCCGCTGACGGTCCGGCTGAGCCGCACCGACCTGGTCCGCTACGCCGGCGCCTCGGGCGACTTCAACCCGATCCACCACTCCGAGCACTTCGCGGCGGCCGTCGGGCTGCCCGGCGTCGTCGCGCACGGCCTGCTGACGATGGGCACCGCGCTCCGCGTCGTCACCGCCTGGGTGGGCGACCCCGGCCGCGTCCGGTCCTACGCCGCCCGCTTCACCAAGCCCGTCGTCGTGCCCGACGACGGGGTCGGGGCCGAGGTGGTCGTCACCGGCACGGTCGTCGCGCTCGAGGGCACCCTGGCCACCGTCGGCCTCGAGGTCGTCAGCGCCGGTCAGAAGGTGCTGGGCGCCGCCCGCGTCCAGGTCGAGCTCGGTGGCTGAGGCGTCGGTCGAGGCGGTCTCCACCTCGCTGGCGGCGCACACCACGCTGCGGGTCGGGGGGCCCGCGCGCCGGGTGCTCGTGCGGGCCGACGAGGCCGCCCTGGTGCAGACGGTCCGCGAGCTCGACGCCGCCGGCGAACCGGTGCTGGTGCTCGGGGGCGGCTCCAACGTCCTGGTCGGCGACGAGGGCTTCGACGGCACCGTCGTCAAGGTCGCGACCCGGGGCGTGGCCGAGGACGTCGCCGCCTGCTCGGGTGCGGTGCTCACCGTCGCCGCCGGCGAGCCGTGGGAGGACCTGGTCCGCCACACCCTCGAGCACGAGTACGCCGGTCTGGAGACCCTCGCCGGCATCCCCGGCTCGGTCGGCGGCACGCCGATCCAGAACGTCGGCGCCTACGGCACCGAGGTCGGTCAGCTGATCACCACCGTGCGGACGCTGGACCGCAGCACCGGCGCGATCCGCACGTTCTTCGCCGTCGAGTGCCAGTTCGGCTACCGGTCCTCGCGGTTCAAGAGCGAGCCCGGTCGCCACCTCGTCCTGGCCGTGACGTTCCAGCTGAAGCTCGGCTCGCTGTCGGCGCCCGTCCGCTACCCGGAGCTGGCGCGCGCGCTCGGCATCGCGGTGGGGGAGCGCGCGCCGGCCCGCGACGTCGCGGAGGCGGTGCTCGCGCTGCGCCGCGGCAAGGGGATGGTGCTCGACGACGCCGACCCCGACACCTGGAGCGCCGGCTCCTTCTTCACCAACCCGGTCCTCGCGCCCGCGCAGGCCGACGCCCTGCCCGCCGACGCCCCGCGCTTCCCCCAGCCCGACGGCCGGGTCAAGACCAGCGCCGCCTGGCTGATCGAGCGCGCCGGCTACGGCCGGGGTTTCGGGGAGGGGCCCGCGCGGGTATCGGACAAGCACTCGCTCGCCCTGACCAACCGCGGGTCGGCGAGGGCGAGCGACCTCCTCCGCCTCGCCCGGCAGATCCGCGCCGGGGTGGAGAGCACGTACGGCATCACCTTGGTGCCTGAACCAGTCCTTGTGGGGTGTGAACTGTGACAACCTTCGACTTCGCCGTCTGGGCTCCGTTGCCGGAGTCCGTCGAGCTGCGGATCCGCCCGGTCGGGTCCGAGGGCCCGGGCGAGCAGAGCCGGATCCCGATGGAGCGCGACGAGGAGGGCTGGTGGCGCCCCGCGGCGCCGCTGCCCCAGGACGGGCAGGGGGAGTTCGACTACGGCTACGTGCTCGGCGACTCCGGCACCGTCCTCGCCGACCCCCGCTCGCAGCGGCAGCCCGAGGGGGTGCACGGCTGGTCGCGCACCTACGACGCGACGGCCTTCGGCTGGACCGACGACAAGTGGACCGGTCGCCAGCTGGCCGGCGGCGTCATCTACGAGATGCACGTCGGCACCTTCACCCCCGAGGGCACCCTCGACGCCGCGATCGGCAAGCTCGACCACCTCGTGGCCCTGGGCGTCGACTTCGTCGAGGTCATGCCGGTCAACGACTTCAACGGCGTGCACAACTGGGGCTACGACGGCGTGCTCTGGTACACCGTGCACGAGGCCTACGGCGGCCCCGAGGGCTACCAGCGCTTCGTCGACGCCTGCCACGAGCGCGGACTGGGCGTCCTCCAGGACGTCGTCTACAACCACATGGGCCCCAGCGGGAACTACCTGCCGGAGTTCGGGCCCTACCTGAACGCCGCCGGCGCCAACACCTGGGGCGAGTCGCCCAACCTGGACGGACCGGAGTCCGACGAGGTCCGCCGCTACATCATCGACAACGTCTTGATGTGGCTGCGCGACTTCCACGTCGACGGCCTCCGGCTCGACGCGGTGCACGCCCTGGCCGACCACCGGGCCATGCACATCCTCGAGGAGATGGCCGTCGAGGTCGACGCGCTGAGCGCCTTCGTCGGCCGGCCGCTGCCGCTGATCGCCGAGTCGGACCTCAACGACCCGCGGCTCATCACCGCGCGCGAGGGCGGCGGGTACGGCCTGACGGCCCAGTGGAGCGACGACTTCCACCACGCCCTCTACGTCAGCCTGACCGGGGACACCAGCGGCTACTACGCCGACTTCGACTCCCTGGCCGCCCTCGGCAAGGTGTTCGAGGCCGGCTACTTCCACGACGGCACCCGGTCGAGCTTCCGGCACCGCTCGCACGGGCAGCCGATCGACACGTTCCGCACGCCGACCTGGCGGCTGGTGGTCTGCTGGGACAACCACGACCAGATCGGCAACCGGGCGACCGGCCAGCGGCTGTCAGCCACCCTCAGCACCGAGCAGCTGGGCATCGCCGCGGTGCTGACCCTGCTCAGCCCGTTCACGCCGATGATCTTCATGGGCGACGAGTGGGGCGCCTCGACGCCGTGGCAGTTCTTCACCTCCCACCCCGAGCACGAGCTCGGCGAGGCCGTGGCCAAGGGCCGCCTCGAGGAGTTCGCGGACATGGAGTGGGACACCTCCGACGTCCCGAACCCCCAGGACCCGGAGACGTTCACCCGCTCCAAGCTCGACTGGGCCGAGACGACGACGGGTGACCACGCCCGGCTGCTGGAGCTCACCACCGAGCTGCTGCGGATCCGGCGGAGCCACCCGGACCTCACCGACCCCCGCTTCGACCACGGCCGGGCGACGTCGGACGACGACGGCGGCTGGCTCAAGCTGGAGCGCGGGGCCGTGGTGGTCGTGGCCAACTTCAGCGCCACCCCGAGCGAGGTCGAGGCGGGCGGCGGTGCGCTCGAGACCCTGGTCACCGTCGGCGACGTGAGCACCGAGGGCGACCTCGTCCGGCTCGCCGGCCACTCGGCCGTCGTCCTCCTCCGCCAGGAGGGTTGAGCCGGCCCGAGCCGACCACCGCTGCCTGAGCCTGTCGAAGGCCCTTCGACGGGCTGAGGGTGCGGGGAGCGGAGCGAGGCCAGGAGGTTCAGAACTTGATCTCGCGCTTGAGGATCTTGCCCGTCGGGCCCTTGGGGAGCGTGCCGAGCCGGACCACGCGCGGGTACTTGTAGGCCGCGATCTGGTCGGCGACGAAGTCGCGGAGCTCCTCCGGCGTGGCGCTCGCGCCGTCCTTCAGCGTCACCAGGGCCGCGACCTCCTCCCCGTGGGTGGCGTCCGGGATGCCGAAGACCGCGGCCTCGGCCACCGCGGGGTGGGTGTAGAGGACCTCCTCGACCTCCCGCGGGTACACGTTGAAGCCGTTGCGGATGATCAGGTCCTTCTTGCGGTCGACGATGAAGTAGAAGCCGTCGGCGTCCCGCGTCGCCAGGTCGCCGGAGTGGAACCACCCGCCGCGCAGCGCCTCGGCGGTCTCCTCCGGCCGCTGCCAGTAGCCCTTCATGATGTTCTCGCCCCGGATGACGATCTCGCCGATCTCGCCCTCGCCGACCTCGTTCCCGTCCTCGTCGTGCAGCGCGAACTCGACGCCGCGGATCGGGGTGCCGACCGAGCCCGGCTTCGTCGGGCGGTCCGGGTGGTTGAACGAGGCGACCGGGGAGGTCTCGGAGAGGCCGTAGCCCTCGATGACGCTGAAGCCGAAGGCCCGCTCGACACCGTGCAGCACCTCCACCGGCAGGGAAGCCCCACCGGAGGCGCCGACCTTGACGCTGCTCACGTCGAAGCGACCGGGGTCCTTGACCGCGAGCAGACCCATGTACATGGTCGGCACGCCGAGGAAGATCGTCACCCGGTCGCGCTGGATCACCTCCAGCGCCTGCTCGCCGTCGAACTTGGGCAGCAGGGTCAGGCAGGCGCCGCCGGCCATCGCCGCATTCAGGCCGCAGGTCTGCCCGAAGGAGTGGAACAGCGGCAGCCCGCCGAACAGCACGTCGCCCGGCCCGTTCGGCATCAGCGTCTCGCGGGTGGTCGTGGCGTTGCTGCCGAGGTTGGCGTGGCTGAGCTCGGCACCCTTGGGCTGGCCGGTGGTGCCGGAGGTGTAGAGGATGACCGCGGTGTCGCCGGCGTGGACGACGGCGACCGCGTCGGTCGGCTCGGTGGCGGACAGGCCCTGCTCGAACTCCTGCGGCACCGTCACCAGCACCTCGGTGCCGGTGCTGGCCGCGGCCTTCGACGCCTCCTCGGCGAACAGCGGGAACACCACGGCGACACGGGCCCCGGCGTCGTCCCAGGTGTAGGCGATCTCGCCGGCCTTGAGCAGCGGGTTCATCGGCACCACGACCGCGCCCAGCCGCAGGATGGCGTAGTAGGCGATCGGGAAGTAGGCGACGTTCGGCATGATCAGCGCCACCCGGTCACCCGCGCGGACCCCGCGCTCGGCCAGCTGGGTGGCGAACCGCGAGGCGGCCCCGTCGAGGGCGGCGTAGCTGAGGATGGTCTCGCCCTGCTTGATCGCGGGCAGGTGCGGGTCGGAGAGCGCCCGGTCGGCGACCCAAACGGCGATGTTGGAGTTCCCGGTCATGGCCCGAGCGTAGACGGGCGCGTCACCCAAGGGTCCGGATCGCCCGATCAGGGCCGGGCGGCGACCTCGGGTGGCGGCGGGGCGGTGGAGTGCCGGACCACCAGCCGGGTGTCGAGCACCACGCGCGACGCGGGCGTGCCGCCCCCGAGCAGCTCGAGCAGCATCCGGAGCGCCTGCTCGCCCATCGCCTGCATGGGCTGCTCGACCGTGGTCAGGGCCGGCGAGGCCATCACCGCCTCCGGGACGTTGTCGAAGCCGACGACCGAGAGCTGCGCAGGGACGGCGACGCCCAGCTCGCGCGCCGCGGCCAGCACGCCGAGCGCGGCCATGTCGTTGCCCGCGAAGACGGCGGTCGGCGGGTCGTCGAGCCGCAGCAGCGCCCGGGCCAGGGTGTGCGCGCGCTCCTGCGTGGCGTCCCCCTCCACCACCAGCGCAGGGTCCGGCGTCACCCCCGCGGCCTCCAGCGAGGACCGGAAGCCCTCCTGCCGCAGCCGGGTCGACTCCAGGCCCGGCCAGCCGGAGATGAAGGCGATCCGCCGGTGGCCGAGGCCCAGCAGGTGGTCGACGGCGAGCCGGGCGCCGCGCGTGTTGTCCGCGCTCACGGTGGGGACGGAGGCGGCCCCGGCGTGCGGGTCGACGGCCACGACGGGCAGCGCGTTGTCGGCGTCGACCGTCGTGGGGGTGACCAGCACGGCGGCGTCGATCAGGGTGCCGCCCAGCCGGGACAGGTAGCGCCGCTCCCAGCCCACCCGGTCGCCCGAGCGGCCACCGGCGGAGTAGATGACGAGCTCGTAGCCGGTGCCGCGGACCGCGGTCGCGATGCCCTTGAGCAGCTCCGTGCTGAACGGCTCCAGGTCGGCGACCAGCACGCCCAGCACGCCGGTGCGGTGGCTCCGCAGGCTGCTCGCCACGATGCTCGACTGGTAGCCCAGCTCGTCGATGACCCGCTGCACGCGCTCGTGCGTGGCCGCGCTCACCCCGTAGCGGGCGTTCAGCACCTTGGAGACGGTCGCGACCGAGACACCCGCCTGGGCGGCCACGTCGCGGATGGTCGCTCGGCTGCTCGGCACGGGCCCAGCCTAGCGTGTAGAACGTTATCGATAACGATTGACAGCGGCCGTGCCGGACGGCAGGATCGAGACGAGCACCCGGCGGGACCGCGCCTGCGCGCCCGCCCCACCACCTCCGAACGTGAAGGATCGACGATGACCCCCACCCCCACCCGCGACGACAAGTTCTCCTTCGGCCTGTGGACCATCGGCTGGGTCGGCCAGGACCAGTTCGGTGGCGCCAGCCGTGAGCCCCTCGACGTCGTCGAGGCGGTGGAGAAGCTGAGCGAGCTGGGCGCCTACGGGCTGACCTTCCACGACAACGACCTGTTCCCGCTGGAGGCGACCGCCGCCGAGCGCACCGGCCAGATCGACCGGCTCAAGGGCGTGCTGGCCAGCACCGGCGTCGTCGTCCCGATGGTCACCACCAACCTGTTCAGCCACCCGGTCTTCAAGGACGGCGGCTTCACCTCGAACGACCGCTCCGTCCGCCGCTACGCGCTGCGCAAGGTGCTCGAGAACATCGACCTCGCCGCCGAGCTGGGCGCCGAGACCTTCGTCATGTGGGGCGGCCGGGAGGGCAGCGAGTTCGACGCCGCCAAGGACGTCCAGGCCGCGCTGGCCCGCTACCGGGAGGCCGTCAACCTGCTCGCCGAGTACGTCACCGACCGGGGCTACGGGCTCCGCTTCGCCATCGAGCCGAAGCCGAACGAGCCGCGCGGGGACATCCTGCTGCCGACCCTCGGCCACGCGCTCGCCTTCATCGAGACCCTGGACCGGTCCGAGCTGTTCGGCATCAACCCCGAGGTCGGCCACGAGCAGATGGCCGGGCTGAACTTCACCCACGGTGTCGCCCAGGCCCTCGACGCCGGCAAGCTGTTCCACATCGACCTGAACGGCCAGCGCTCCATCAAGTTCGACCAGGACCTGGTGTTCGGCCACGGCGACCTGCAGAACGCGTTCTCCCTGGTGGACCTGCTCGAGCACGGCGGCCCGAACGGCGGCCCGGCCTACGACGGCCCCCGGCACTTCGACTACAAGCCCTCGCGCACGGAGGACTACGACGGCGTGTGGGAGTCGGCGCGGGCCAACATGGCGATGTACCTGCTGCTCAAGGAGCGCGCCCAGTCCTTCCGGGCCGACCCGGAGGTGCAGGAGGCGCTGGCCGCGGCCAAGGTCGCCGAGCTGGGCCAGCCGACGCTGAACCCGGGGGAGGGCTACGACGCCCTGCGGGCCGACCGGTCCGCCTACGAGGACTTCGACCCGGCGCCCTACTACAACGGCCGTGGCTTCGGCTTCGTCCGGCTGCAGCAGCTGATGCTCGAGCACCTGATGGGCGCCCGCTGACCCGACGCTGACCGGTCGTCCACCCCGCGGCGCGAGCACCGCGCGCCGCGGGGTGGCCCGGCTCGTGCCACTAGAGTGGCCGGCGGCCCGAAACCCCTGCAGGAGTGGTGCACCCATGTCGTTGTCCGAGCTCAGCCGCGACGAGCTCGTCGCGCTGCACGCCGAGCAGTCCGCCGCCTACGACGCCCTGGTGGCGCAGGGGCTGGCCCTGGACCTGACGCGGGGCAAGCCGTCGTCGGCGCAGCTGGACCTGTCGAACGCCCTGCTCTCCCTGCCCGGCGAGGACGACCGCACCGACGCGGCCGGCGTCGACGTCCGCAACTACGGCGGCCTGCAGGGCCTCCCCGAGCTCCGGGAGATCTTCGCCCCGCTGCTCAACGTGCCGGTGGCCCAGCTGGTCGCCGGGGACAACGCCAGCCTCGCCGTCATGCACGACTCGATCGTCTTCTCCCTCCTCAAGGGCACCGTCGGCTCGCCGCGGCCCTGGGCGCAGGAGGAGACGGTGAAGTTCCTCTGCCCCGTCCCCGGCTACGACCGCCACTTCGCGCTCTGCGAGCAGTTCGGCATCGAGATGGTGCCCGTGCCGCTCGGCGAGCACGGACCCGACCTGGACGCCGTCCGCGCCCTCGTCGCCGACGACCCGGCGGTCAAGGGGATCTGGGTCGTGCCGACCTACGCCAACCCGACCGGCGCCGTCTACAGCGAGGACGTCACCCGCGCGCTGCTGGCCATGCCCACGGCCGCACCGGACTTCCGCATCTTCTGGGACAACGCCTACGCGGTCCACCACCTCACCGACGTGGAGACGCCGGCGCTCGACGTGCTCGGCCTGGCCGCGGAGGCCGGGAACCCCGACCGGGTCTTCCTCTTCGCCTCCACCTCGAAGATCACCTTCGCGGGGGCCGGCGTCTCGTTCTTCGCCTCGTCCGCGGCCAACGTCGCCTGGTACCTCGGGCACCTCGGCAAGCGGACCATCGGCCCCGACAAGGTGAACCACCTGCGGCACGCGCGCTTCCTGCGGGACGCCGACGGGGTCCGGGCGCTGATGCGGGCGCACCGCGCGATCATCGCGCCCAAGTTCGCCCTGGTCGACCAGATCCTGTCCGACCGCCTCGGCGGGCACGGCGCGGCGACGTGGACCGACCCCGACGGCGGCTACTTCATCAGCCTCGACGTCGCCGACGGCACCGCCACCCGGGTGGTGGCCCTGGCCAAGGACGCCGGCATCGCGATGACCGGCGCCGGCGCTGCCTTCCCGTACGGCCGCGACCCGCGGGACCGCAACATCCGGATCGCCCCCACGATGCCCAGCCCGGACGCGGTGGCCCAGGCCATCGAGGGCCTCGCCGTCTGCGTCCTGCTCGCGGCCCTCGAGCAGCAGCTCGGCGGGCAGGCCTAGCCGCTGACCCGCAGCCCGACGGCCAGGCCGAGCAGCAGCAGCGCCGAGGCCAGCCCGACGGCCAGCTGACCGGTGCGCCCGGTCAGCAGCCGCCCGAGCAGCGCCCCGCCGCCGACGAGCACCAGCTGCCAGGCGGCGGAGGCGGCACCGGCGGCCACCGCGAAGGCGGCCGCCGCGGCGCCGCGGGCGGTGGTCGGTCCCGCGCCGCCGACCACGACGGCCACGAAGGTGAGCAGCGTCGCCGGGTTCACCGCGGTCATCGCCACCGTGGTCGCGAACGCGCGCAGCGCCGACGGTGGGGTGCGCCGCCCGACCGGCACGGGGGAGCGGAACCGCCGCACGGCCTGGACCGCTGCGTGCACCCCGACCGCCACGAGCACGGCCGTGGCCACGAGCTCCAGGACCGGGGCGACCCGGGCGACGGCCCGGCCGAGGACCAGCCCCCCGGTCGCCGCGGCCAGGGCGTAGCCGAGGTCGACGACGGCGACGCCGAGGGCCGCGGCGACCGCGGTCCGGCGCGGGCTCCGTGCCGCCAGGCCGACGAGGTGGCAGCCCACCGGCCCCAGCGGCAGGGCCACCGCCAGCCCGACGAGGGCACCGGCGGCCAGCGCGTCGACGACGCTCACCAGCGCGGACCCGGGCTCATCCGGGCAGGATCGCCGCCGTGGGGACGAGACGGCAACCGGGTTCTCGGGTGCGGACCCCGGGGCCGGTTTCGGGTAACCTCGGACCCGCAGGACGGGTGCGGAGCCCCTCCGGTCCGGTTCGACTCGGGCTCGGGACCTCTGTACACTCGACCTCTTGGTGACGAACACCAGCGTCTTCGTGCGCCCTCAGGGCGGACGGGGTCGCCGGCGGGAAGCACCGAAGGGCAATAGCTCAACTGGCAGAGCATCGGTCTCCAAAACCGAAGGTTGGGGGTTCAAGTCCCTCTTGCCCTGCGAAGGCCAGGTCCGGGGCCGGCGCGGTCCGAGGTCGGACCAGCAGGCCAGCGTCAACGCGAGGGAAGGTCACACCGTGGCAGACAAGGACGAGGAGGGGACGGCCGGCGAGCCGACCTCCGATGACCTCTCCGCGCCTCTCACGGGCTCGTCCGGGTCGCACGCCCTGCGGGCCGACGCCGCGGACGGCGACGCCGACCGCGAGGTCGAGGAGGGCCGCGAGCCCACCGGCGCCGAGCTCGCCGCGTCGGGGTACGACACCGCCGGCCGGTCCGACGTCGCCGACCTCGACCACTCCGGGTCCGGCAGCGCCCACGACGAGAAGGTCGACGACGACGACGTGGACGCCCACGTCGACCAGCTGGAGCCCGTCGCGGCCGGCGCCGTCGGCCGCGACGTCGTCCCGGCGCGCGACCGCCGCCCCGCCCCGCGGTCCAAGGGCGTCGCGACGCCGTCGCGCAACCGGCCCGAGAAGGTGCGCCGCACCGGCCCCCGCGGGTTCGTCAAGGAGTCCGTGGGCGAGCTGCGCAAGGTCGTCTACCCGACCGGCCAGCAGCTGCTCAACTACTTCGTCGTCGTGCTGGTCTTCGTCCTGTTCGTGATCGCCTACGTCAGCCTGCTGGACCTCGGCCTGGGCTGGGCGATCTTCCGGGTCTTCGCCTGATGACCCACACCCCCACTAGTGACGGAGATATCCACGTGTCAGACACCTTCTCAGCCGACGAGCCGCAGAAGAACGCGGAGCCGCTGGAAGGCGCTGCCGAGAGCACCCCGGTGAGCGACGCGCTCCCGCGCACCTCCGACGACGACACCGCGGTCCAGCAGACCGACTTCGACATCAACTTCGGCGAGGGCGAGTACCACCGCAGCGCCGACGACGACCTCGGCATCGACCTGGACTTCGGCGCCGGTTCCACCGGGGGCGCCGTGGCCGGCGAGGGTGACGGCATCGACCTCAACTTCGGCGAGCCGGAGCCCGAGGAGGAGGACGACGAGGACGACGAGGAGGAGTCCGAGGCCGGCACGAACGCCCTCGAGGCCTTCCGCAGCGAGCTCCGCGCCAAGCTGGGCGACTGGTACGTCGTGCACACCTACTCCGGGATGGAGAACCGGGTGCTGCAGAACCTGGAGAACCGGGTGTCCTCGCTCAACATGGAGGACTTCATCTACGAGATCATCGTGCCGACCGAAGAGGTCACCGAGATCCGCAACGGTCAGCGCAAGCAGATCCGGCGCACCGTGCTCCCCGGCTACGTCCTGGTCCGGATGGACCTGACCGACGAGTCCTGGTCGACCGTGCGGCACACGCCGTCGGTGACCGGCTTCGTCGGCCACTCGAACTCGCCTGTGCCGCTGAGCCTGGAGGAGGTCGAGAAGATGCTGGCCCCGGCCGTCGTCGCGGCCGCCAACGCCGCCAGCGAGACCCCGAGCCGCCGCAAGAAGAAGGTCGAGGTGGCCGACTTCGCGGTGGGCGACTCCGTCATGGTGGTGGACGGCCCCTTCGCCGGGGTCCACGCGACCATCACCGAGATCAACGTGAACAACCAGCGGCTGAAGGCCCTGGTCGAGATCCTGGGTCGCGAGACCCCGGTCGACCTGACCTTCCCTCAGATCCAGAAGGTCTGAGGCCGGCCGGGCCGCACGGCCCGACCACCACCCACGCCGGGTCGCACGACCCGGCACCACGACCGCGGCGGGCGCTCGCCTGCCGCACACCCAGAAGGACCCACACGCAATGCCTCCCAAGAAGAAGGTCGCGGCCCTCGTCAAGGTCGCTCTGAACGCGGGCGCCGCCACCCCGGCGCCGCCGGTCGGTACCGCCCTCGGTCCGCACGGCGTCAACATCATGGAGTTCTGCAAGGCCTACAACGCCGCGACCGAGTCGCAGCGCGGGAACGTCATCCCCGTCGAGATCACCATCTACGAGGACCGCACGTTCACCTTCATCACGAAGACCCCGCCGGCCGCTGAGCTGATCAAGAAGGCCGCGGGTGTCACCAAGGGCTCCGGCGTCCCGCAGACCACCAAGGTCGGCAAGATCACCCGGGCCCAGGTGCGCGAGATCGCCGAGACCAAGCTCCCGGACCTCAACGCCAACGACGTCGACGCCGCGATGAAGATCGTCGAGGGCACCGCGCGGAGCATGGGCGTCACGGTCTCGGGTTAGTCGGACCTCGCTCCGCTCGGTCGCTCGCATCGCTGCAACCTCCGTCGACGTCGCACTCAGGGAACGAAAAGCGTGTTCCGCTGGTTGCACCCCTCGACGGAGGCGCGATCCTCGGCGCCGGTCACCACGCTCCCTGAGCTCGTCGAAGGGCGCACCTGCACCACCGCACCACTGCTCCTCGAACCTCTCGGGGGGCGGGCACGACTGATCTGTGGGAGAGCCGAGCGCGGCTCGTCACCACTCCTGGAAGGAACCAGAAGATGAAGCGCAGCAAGGGTTACACCAGCGTCGCCGAGAAGATCGACGCCGAGAAGTTCTACGCGCCGGGCGAGGCGATGGAGTTCGCCAAGGCGAACACCAAGGCGAAGTTCGACGAGACCGTCGACGTGTCCATGCGGCTGGGGGTCGACCCCCGCAAGGCCGACCAGATGGTCCGCGGCACGGTCAACCTGCCCAACGGCACCGGCAAGACGGCGCGCGTCCTCGTGTTCGCCACTGGCGACCGGGCGGCGGCCGCCGAGGCGGCCGGGGCCGACGAGGTCGGTTCCGACGAGCTGATCGAGAAGGTGGCCGGCGGCTACCTCGACTTCGACGCCGTCGTCGCCACCCCGGACCTGATGGGCAAGGTCGGCCGCCTCGGCCGTGTGCTCGGCCCGCGTGGTCTGATGCCGAACCCCAAGACCGGCACGGTGACCGTCGACGTGGCCAAGGCCGTGACCGACATCAAGGGGGGCAAGATCGAGTTCCGGGTCGACCGGCACGCGAACCTGCACTTCATCATCGGCAAGGCGTCCTTCACCCGGGAGCAGCTGGAGCAGAACTACTTCGCCGCCCTCGACGAGATCCTGCGGCTCAAGCCCAGCGCCTCCAAGGGTCGGTACCTGCGGAAGATCACGCTCTCCACCACGATGGGCCCCGGCGTCCCGCTGGACCCGAACCGCACCAAGCCCGAGGCGGAGTGACCCCACTCCTCACCTCTCGGTGACCAGCTCGACGGACGGGCCGCGCACGGTGTGCGCGGCCCGTCCGCACGCCCGGAGCCGGTCCGGGGGGACGGCGTGACCGTCGCCCCGACCGGACTCGTCCGGGCCGGCACCCGGCAGGGTCGCTGGGTGCTGCTGGCCACCATCGCCGGTTCCGGCCTGGCCCAGCTGGACGGCACCGTCGTCAACGTGGCGCTGGCCGCCATCGGCCGGGACCTCGACGCCGGCTTCACCGCCCTGCAGTGGGTGGTCAACGCCTACACCCTCACGCTGGCGGCACTGATCCTGCTGGGCGGCGTGCTGGGCGACCTCTACGGCCGCCGCCGGGTCTTCCTGGTCGGGGTGGTCTGGTTCGCCGTCGCGTCCGCCCTCTGCGCCCTCGCGCCCGGCGAGGAGGTGCTCATCGCCGCCCGCGCCCTGCAGGGGGTCGGCGGCGCCCTGCTGACCCCGGGCAGCCTCGCCATCATCTCCGCCAGCTTCGTGCCGCAGGACCGCGCCCGCGCCGTCGGCGCCTGGTCCGGCCTCGGGGGCATCGCCGGCGCGGTCGGTCCGTTCCTCGGCGGCTGGCTGGTCGGCCTCGACTGGCGCTGGGTGTTCCTGGTGAACCTCCCGGTCGCCGCGCTGATCGTCGTGGTGACGCTGCGGCACGTCCCGGAGAGCCGTGACGAGGAGGTCGTGGCCGGGACCGGCCACGTCGACCTGCCCGGCACCGTGCTGGTGGTCCTCGCCCTCGGCGGGCTCACCTACGCGCTGACCGAGGCCGGCCGCAGCGGTTGGCACCCGGTGCTGGTCGGCGCCGGACTGCTGGGTCTGGTGGCGGGCGCGGCCTTCGTCGTCGTCGAGCGGCGGGCCGCCCAGCCCCTGGTCCGGCTCGACATGTTCACCGACCGCGTCTTCGCGGCGACCAACCTGGTGACGGTGTTCGTCTACGCCGCCCTGGCGGTCTACTTCTTCCTCATCGTGCTCCAGCTGCAGGTGGTCAGCGGCTGGGGTCCGCTCGCCGCCGGCACCGCCGTCCTCCCCGTCACCGCCTGCATGCTGCTGCTCTCCGCCCGGGCCGGGGCGGCCGCGCAGCGGCACGGACCGCGGACGCTGATGACCCTGGGCTGCCTGCTGGCCGGGGCGGGCTTCGTCGCCGCCCTGCGGATCGGCCCGGGCGCGGACTTCTTGACCGACGTGCTGCCCTCGGTCCTGCTGCTCGGCCTCGGCCTGTCCTGTGCCGTCGCCCCGCTCACCGCCGCCGTGCTCGCCGCCGTGCTCGCCGCCGCGCCCGACCACCTCGCGGGGGCCGCCTCCGGCATCAACAACGCCACCGCCCGCTCTGCCGGGCTGCTCGCCATCGCCGTCGTGCCCGCTGTGGCCGGGCTGGGTGGGGCCGGGGTGGACGACGCCGCCGCACTCGGCCGGGGCTTCGTCGTGGCCATGCTGATCGGCGCGGGGTTGCTCGCCGTGGGCGCGGTGGTGTCCTGGGCCGGCCTGGGCCGGGCCGGCCGGCATCTGCTGGCCTGAGCCGTCCCGTCAGCCGAGCCCGGCGTCGTGGACCTGGATCGCCACCTGGACCCGGTTCTCGACGCCCAGCTTGGCCATCACCCGTGACACGTGGGCCTTCACCGTGGCGACGCTCATGTACAGCGCGGCCCCGATCTCGGCGTTGGTGCGTCCGGCGCCGACGGCCAGGGCCACCTCCCGCTCCCGCTCGGTGAGGCCCGCCAGCCGGGAGCGGGCCGCGGCAGCCCGGTCGGGCTGCTGGCCGCCGGCGACCGCGGCGATCAGCTGGGCGGTGACGCTGGGGGAGAGCATCGGCTCCCCGGTGGCCACCCGCCGGACGGCGTCGACGATCCGGTCGGGCGGGGTGTCCTTCAGCAGGAAGCCGCTGGCCCCGATCCGCAGGGCGGTCAGCACGCTGTCGTCGGTGTCGAAGGTGGTCAGCACCAGCACCGCCGGCGGCGACCCCGACCGCAGCAGCACCTCGGTGGCGGCCAGGCCGTCCTGGCGCGGCATCCGGATGTCCATCAGCACCACGTCCGCGGCCAGCGCCCCCGCGAGCTCCACGGCCTCGACCCCGTCGCGGGCCTCGCCGACGACCTCGAGGTCGGGATGGCCGCCGAGGATCATCCGCAGTCCCGCCCGGACCAGGGCGTCGTCGTCGGCCAGCAGCACGCGCACCACGCCGTCCGGCCCGGTCCCCTCGCTCACGCGGGCCACGGCAACCAGGCGCGGACCTCGTAGCGACCGGCGGCCGGCCCGTGCACCAGCCCGCCTCCGGCCAGCCCGACGCGCTCGGCCAGGCCGACCAGGCCCAGCCCCGCCCCGGGGACCGGGGAGGCCGCCCCCAGCCCGGCCGGACCCCACGCCCGGTCGCCGGCCGGGACCGGGGAGCGCAGCAGCGGGTTGCTGACCTCGACCTCCAGCCGGGCGCCCGGGGTGCCGTCGAGCCGCAGGACCACCGGGCAGCCCGGAGCGTGCTTGCGGGCGTTGGTGAGGGCCTCCTGGACCACCCGGAAGGCGGTCCGGCCGACGGCGTCGGGCAGCGCTGCCGGATCGGCCAGCCGGCCGGCGACCTGGACGGGCGTGCCGGCCTCACGGGTCTCGCGGACCAGCGCCGGCAGGTCGGCGAGCGTCGGCTGCGGCTGCGGCGGCGAGGGCCCGGGGCCGACCGCCGCGGGCCCCGGCGTCCGGTCCCGCAGGACGCCCAGCACGTCGCGCAGCTCGCTCAGGGCCAGGTGTGCGTTCTCCTGCACCACGCGGGCCGAGGAGCGCAGCTCCTCGGCGCCCAGGTCGGTGCGGTAGGTCATCGCCCCGGCGTGCAGGGCGACGAGGGAGATCCGGTGCGCCAGCACGTCGTGCATCTCCCGGGCGATCCGGGCGCGCTCGCCCATCCGGGCCTGCTCCACCCGGGCCGCCTGCTCCCGCTCGGCCGTCTCCGCCCGGTCGCGGTAGGACTGCACGAGGTCGCGCCGCGCCCCGATGTAGAGACCGGCCACGAGGGCGACGGCGGTGAACAGGGCGAGGAAGACCAGCGTCGTCCACCACGGCAGCTCGTCGCCCGGCAGCCCGGACCCGGGCGCGACCAGCTCGTAGAGGGACCCGGTCCCGAGTCCGGCCACCGACACCGGGACGATCGCCTTCCAGCGTCGGGTCGTGACGAGGGAGACGTAGGCGAGGGCCCCGGCGACCCCCGCCGTCGACGAGAACGCCGTCGTCAGCGTGGTCAGCCACGCGACGGTGGCCGGCCACCGTCGCCGCCAGTGCACCGCGACGACGCTGGCGCTGCCGAGCAGCAGGTCCAGCCCGGCGAACCAGACGACCGGCTGGTCGTTGGTACCGAACTGGCCGACCCAGAGCAGCAGGCCGCCCAGCGCCGCCACCGTGAGCCGCCAGCCCTCCTGGAACCGGGTCAGCGGCGGCGGGGCGGGGCGGTCGGGCACCCGCTCAGGCTAGGGCGACCGGCGTCGGCCCACCACCGACCTCGGGCTCGACCTGCGCCGACCAAGGTCGGGGGTGGGACGGCCGCGCGACCGATGCGGGCGACCGGATGGCCTGGGAAGGCTGGGCCCATGATCACCATCGACAGGCTCAGCCGGCGGTACGGGTCGTTCACCGCCGTCGACGACATCAGCTTCGAGGTCCGCCCGGGCAGCGTGACGGGCTTCCTCGGACCCAACGGCGCGGGCAAGTCCACCGCCATGCGCATGATGGTGGGGCTCACCCCGCCGAGCAGCGGTGCGGCCACCGTCCTCGGCCGGCCCTACCGCTCGCTGCCCAACCCCGGCCGCGAGGTCGGCGTCCTGCTGGACGCCGGCGCGCAGCACGGCGGCCGCACGGGTCGCGAGGTGCTCACCCTGGCCGCCGTCCTGATGGGCGTCGGCCGCGCCCGGGTCGACGCGATGCTGGCCCTGGTCGGCCTGTCGCCCACCGAGGCGCGGCGCCGGGTCAAGCACTACTCGCTGGGGATGCGGCAGCGGCTCGGGATCGCCCACGCCCTGCTCGGGGACCCGCAGGTGCTCATCCTGGACGAGCCGGCCAACGGGCTCGACCCGGCGGGCATCCACTGGATGCGGGGCCTGCTCCGGGACTTCGCCGCCCGCGGTGGCACGGTGCTGCTGTCCTCGCACTTGCTGCACGAGGTCGAGGTCGTCGCCGACGAGCTGGTGCTGATCGGCCGCGGCCGCATCGTGGCGCAGGGCGCCAAGACGGAGCTGCTGGCCAGCACGAGCACCGTCGTCGGGTCCGACGACCTCGACGTGCTGGCGGACGCCCTGGAGGCGGCCGGCATCACGGTCACCCGGACGGGCGGCCGGACGCTGGTCGCCGCCGCGCCGCTCGACCGCGTCGGCCGGCTCGCCGCCGCGGAGCGGCTGGCCCTCACCGAGCTGCGGGCCAGCGAGGGCGGGGGGCTCGAGCAGATGTTCCTCGAGCTCACCGCCGACGACGCACGCGAGGCGGTGGGGGCATGACCGCCACCACGTCCACGACGTCGACCACCGGCGTCCCGGCCGCGCAGGACCGCCGGTCGACGCCCACCGGGGTGCCCTTCGGCCGCCTCCTCGTCGTCGAGACGCGGAAGCTGGTCGACACCCGCGCGGGCCGCGGGCTGTTGCTCGTCATCGCGCTGGTGACCGCGGCCACGGTGGCCCTGGTGCTGCTCACGTCCGACGCCGACACCCTCACCTGGAGCTCGCTCGCGCTCGCGTCGGCCCTGCCGCAGGCCTTCCTGCTGCCCGTGCTCGGCATCCTCACCGCCACCGCCGAGTGGATCCACCGCACCGGCCTGGTGACGTTCACGCTGGAGCCCCGCCGGCTCCGGGTCGGGGTGGCCAAGCTGGTGGCGGCGAGCCTGGTCGGCCTGGCGGCGGTCGGGGTGGCCCTCGTGGTCGGTGCGCTGGCGAACGTGGTCGGCATCATCTGGCTCGACGGCGACGGGTCGTGGTCCCTCGACGCGGGCGAGGTCGGCGGCGCGGTGCTGCTCCAGCTGGTCGGGGTGGCGCAGGGGGTCGGCTTCGGCGCCGCGATCGGCGCCAGCGCGCCGGCGATCGTCGCCTTCCTGGTCCTGCCGACCCTGTGGACGGTGCTCGGCGCGATGGTCGGGTGGCTGGAGACGCCGGCTCGCTGGCTCGACCTGGCCGTCACCAGCACGCCGCTGCTCGAGGGCAGCATGGCTGGCGTCGACTGGGCGCGGCTGGCGACCTCGGTCGCGCTCTGGGTGCTGCTGCCGCTCGCCGTGGGCACCCACCGGCTGCTGCACCGCGAGGTGAGCTGACCCCGACGGCTAGCCCTGCGCGCCCGCGACGGCGTGCAGGGCGTCGCCGGTCAGCCGGAACACCGTCCAGCCGTCCATCGGCCGGGCGCCCAGCCGTCGGTAGAACCCGATCGAGGGGGCGTTCCAGTCCAGCACGGACCACTCGACGCGGGCGTGCCCGCGCTCGACCGCGATCTCCGCCAGCGCCTGCAGCAGGGCCCGGCCCAGCCCGGACCCGCGGTGCCCGGGCTCCACGTAGAGGTCCTCGAGGTAGAGGCCGTGCACGCCCTCCCAGGTGGAGAAGTTCAGGAACCAGAGCGCGAAGCCGACGACGGTGCCGGTGCCGTCCTCGGCCACCAGCGCGTGGACGGCCGAAGCGGGCGCGAAGAGGGCGGCGCGGAGCTGCTCCGGGGTCGCCCGGACCTGGTCGGCCGCCCGCTCGTAGGTCGCCAGGTCCACGACCAGCTGGTGGATCCGGTCGACGTCGTCGGGCCGGGCGGGGCGGAGGGCGGGGTGCACCGGCCCAGCCAAGCACAGCGCCGCCGTCTCCCGCCGGGGCGGCGCGGTGGCAGGATCGGGCGACGGAACGGGCGACGGAGGGGACGACGGATGACGGTCGAGCACGACGCGGTGGTGAGGGTGACCGGCGGACGGCTGCGGGGGGTCGAGCGGGACGGGGTCACGGCCTGGTCGGGCGTGCCGTACGCCGCCCCTCCGGTCGGCCCCCGCCGGTTCCGCGCCGCCGCTCCCGTCGTGCCCTGGGACGGGGTCCGGCCGGCCACCCGGCCCGCCGGGGCGTCGCTGCAGGGCGGTCCGACCCGAGGGCTGGGTGGGCCCGTGGGGGAGGACTGCCTCTACCTGAACGTGCACGCCCCGACCGCGGCCCGCACCGACGGCCGGCCCCGCCCCGTGCTGGTCTGGCTGCACGGCGGCGCCTTCCGCAGCGGCAGCGGCGCGCTCTACCCGGGCGGGCCCCTCGCCGGGCAGGGGGACGTGGTCGTCGTCAGCGTGAACTACCGGCTGGGCGTCCTCGGCTTCGTCGACCTGGCGTCGGCGGTCGACGCCGAGGTGCCCAGCCTGCTGGGCCTGCGCGACCAGCTGGCGGCGCTGCGGTGGGTCCAGGAGAACATCGCCGCGTTCGGGGGGGACCCGGACCAGGTCGCGGTGGCGGGGGAGTCGGCCGGGTCGATCTCGGTGGCCCTGCTGCTCACCGCGCCGTCGGCGGTCGGCCTGTTCCGCGGCGCCGTCCTGCAGAGCGGCTCCTACAGCCTCATCCACGGCGACGAGGCCCGCGAGGAGGTCGCCCGGGCCTACGCGCGCAACCTCGGGCTCGGCCGGCGCGACGGCGACCGGCTGTGGCAGCTGACCCCGCAGGAGCTGCTCAGGGCCCAGGAGGCCGTCGACGCGCAGTTCCCCGGCACCCTGCCGGCCGCCCCCTGGTTCGACGGCGACCTGGTGCCGGCGTCGCTGGAGGAGGCGCAGAGGTCGGTGCGGCCCGAGGTGGCCCTGCTGGCCGGCCACAACCGGGACGAGGTCACGCTGTTCCAGGCGCAGCGGAGCGACATCATGCCCACGACCCGGCCCACGCTGGTCGCGCGGCTGCAGGCCGCGCTGGGCTGGACGGAGGCCCAGCGGCTGCTCGCGCACTACCCGGACACGGCCGCCGGCACGCGGGCGCTGGGCACCGACCTCAACTTCGCCTTCCCGACGCGGCACTTCGCCGAGCGGCACGCCGCGGCGGGCGGCCGGACCTGGTGCTACCGCTTCGACGCCGCGGTGCCCCTGCTGGGCGCGACGCACGCCGCCGAGCTGCCGTACCTGTGGGACTGGCGCGGGTACCCGGCGGTGGTGCTGCGCGGCCGCCGCACCCCTCAGCGCCAGGCCCTGGCCGGACGGATGCGGCGCCGCTGGCTCGCGTTCGCCCGCGACCTCGACCCGGGTCCCGACTGGCCCGCGTTCACGCTCGACGAGCGGCGCACCCTGGTGCTGGACCCGGCGGGGGACCACCTCGTGGACGACCCCGATGCCGAGCGCCGCCGGGCCTGGGCCGGGCGGGACGTCATGCCGCGTCCCTGACCGCGCCGGCGACGCGACGGTCCCGGACGCACGACGTCCGCAGACCCCCGGCGGGCCGGGGGCTGCGGACGTGGTGGACGAGCGGGTGGCTCAGCTGTAGCGACGGGCGCCCTGGTAGGGCATGTACTTCATCTTGATCTTCGCGACCGGTTGGCCGGGGCGCGAGGCGTGGATGACGTTGCCGCTGCCCGCGTAGATGCCGACGTGGCTGATCCCGGAGTAGAAGAAGACGAGGTCACCCGGCTTCAGGTCCGACTTGGCGACCTTCTTGCCCGCGCGGTACTGGGCCTGCGACGTGCGGGGGATCTTGACCCCGGCCGCCTTCCAGGCGCCGCCCGTCAGCCCGGAGCAGTCCCAGCTGTTCGGGCCCGTGGCACCGTAGCGGTAGGAGTCGCCGATCTGCCTCTTGGCGAAGGCGAGGGCCTTCGCGCCCTTGCTGGAGGAGCTGGCCCTGGAGGCGGTCTTCTTCGCGACGGCCTTCTTCGGCGCGGGGACCGCGGCGACCCGACCGTGCTGCAGGGCGGACCACACGGCGGTGGTGGCCCGGCCGGTCTGCTTCTGACCGCGCTTCTTCTGAGCCGACTTGACGGCCGCGACCGTATTGGCCCCGAAGTAGGAGGTCAGCGTGACCTTGGTGTAGCCGAGTGCGCGCAGCGAGCGCTGCAGCCGGAGGACGTCGGCACCCTTGTCGCCGCGCTCGAGCGCGGGACGGGAGCCCTGGGAGAGCAGGGCGCTCCAGGGGCGGGGGCCCGCGACCTTGAGCGGGCTGAGGCCGACCGAACGGCGGAACCGAGCGAGCTTGGCGGCGTCGTGCACCGAGAAGCTGCCGTTGACGGTGGCGCTGTAGCCGGCCTTGCGCAGGAGGCACTCCATCGCCTTCGCCTGCGAGCCCTTGCTGCCCTTGCTGATCACCTGGTACCTGCTGAACGAGGCGCTGCAGGTCGAGGCGGCGCTGGCGGGGAGCTCGGCGGTCGCGGTGACGGAGACGGCCAGGGCCAGTCCGGTCGCCAGCGACGCTGCTCTCATCAGGATCTTGCCCATGGGGTGGGTCTCCCTCGAGTCGACGGGCCGGCCCTCGGTGGGTTCGACAACGGTGTCGACGCGGACTGGCGGGCACACGTTATCCAAACGAGATCAATTCGCCAAAACTCTGAGGGATCCTCAGGGCGCGGCGGGTTGACGGGCCCGGTTCTCAGGGTTGGTGGCGGCTCTCTCAGGGAGGCAGCGACGACCGGTCACGATTTGGTCTCCTCCCGCGGGCGGGGGTACTGTGGCGGACGCCGAAGACCGCTGGTCGGCCGAACCCCTCGGGGTGAGGTCCGAAGACGTCGTGCTCGTCACGGATGGCCCGCGCAGGTTGATCAAGGATCGTCGCTGAGCTGTCAGCCCCGATGCCGCCCCGCGTGGGTGGACCGGGTCCGTCACGTCAGCACCGCCCCCTGGACGCCTGCGCGTCGGGGGCTTTTCTCGTCCCCGGTCCGTGCCCGCACGTCAGGGCCAGCCCTTCGGAAGCGCTACACCCGTAGCACGTGACGAAGTGGAGGAGACTATGGCGAGGCCGGACAAGGCAGCTGCGGTCGCCGAGCTGAAGGACAAGTTCTCCAGCTCCTCGGCGGTCGTCCTGACCGAGTACCGCGGTCTCACCGTGAAGGCGCTGAAGGACCTGCGCCGCTCACTCGGTGAGAACGCCACCTACGCCGTGTCGAAGAACACCCTGACCACGATCGCCGCCCGCGAGGCGGGTGTCGAGGGTCTCGACGAGCACCTCGTCGGACCCACGGCGATCACCTTCGTGGACGGCGACCCCGTCGTCGTCGCGAAGGGTCTGCGTGACTTCGCACGGACCAACCCGCTTCTGGTCATCAAGGGCGGGGTTCTGGACGGCAAGTTCCTGAACTCCGACGAGGTGCGCACGCTGGCCGACCTGGAGTCCCGTGAGGTCCTCCTCGCCAAGGTCGCCGGCGGCATGCAGGGAGTCCTGCAGCAGGCCGTCTCGCTCGTCGCCGCTCCGCTGTCCCAGGTCGCGCGGCTCGCCGCGGCCCTGGAGCAGGCGGCGCAGGAGGACCCCTCGATCATCGGCGGCGCCGGCACCCCGGCGGCGGTCGACCAGGAGCCCAGCACGGACGACACCACCGACGCGGCCCCGGCCGCCGAGGCAGACATCGCGGCAGCACCCGCTGCGGACACCGAGACGGCCACCGCCGTCCCGGACACCAACCCCGTCGCGGCTGACGCTGCGGAAGAAAACTAAGGAAGGACGCCCATCATGGCGAAGCTCAGCACCGCAGAGCTCCTTGACGCCTTCAAGGAGCTGACCCTGATCGAGCTCTCCGAGTTCGTCAAGGAGTTCGAGACCACCTTCAACGTCACCGCTGCTGCCCCCGTGGCCGCGGCTGCCCCGGCCGGTGCCGGTGGCGGTGCCGCTGTCGAGGAGGAGGAGGCCTCGGACGAGGTCGACGTCATCCTCGAGGCGGCCGGCGACAAGAAGATCCAGGTCATCAAGGAGGTGCGCACCCTCACCAGCCTGGGCCTCAAGGAGGCCAAGGACCTGGTCGAGGCCGCCCCCAAGGCCGTCCTGGAGAAGGTCACCAAGGAGCAGGCCGAGAAGGCCAAGGAGGCCCTCGAGGGCGCCGGCGCCAAGGTCACCGTCAAGTGACCTCCCGGGTCGCCTAGGCGACCCACCCCGCACGACGCGCGAAGCCCCGACCTCCTCGAGGTCGGGGCTTCGTCGTCTCTCCAGGCCCTTCGACAGGCTCAGGGCACGGATCCGCGCCCTGAGCCTGTCGACCCCGCACCCTGAGCCTGTCGAAGGGCTAGCTGCGCGGGCGGAGCCGCAGCTCCTGCATGCCGCCGTCGACGGCGAGCGAGGTGCCCGTCGTGGAGCGCGAGCGGGGGCTGGCCAGGTAGGCGACGGCGTCGGCCACCTCCGCGGCGGAGACGAGCCGGCCGTGGGGCTGCCGGGCCTCCAGCGCCGTCCGCTCGGCCACCGGGTCGTCGGCCGCGTCGAGCAGCCGCTGCACCCAGGGGGTGTCAGCGGTCCCCGGGCTCACGCAGTTCACCCGGATCCCCTCGCGGACGTGGTCCGCCGCCATCGCCCGGGTCAGCGCCAGCACCGCACCCTTGGACGCGCTGTAGAGCGCCCGCTGCGGCAGGCCCGCCGTCGCGGCGATCGAGGAGGTGTTGACCACCGCCGGTGCCGACGACGCCCGCAGGTGGGGCAGCGCCGCCCGCGTCACCCGCACCATGCCGAGCACGTTGACGTCGAGCACCCGGTGCCACTCCTCGTCGCTGTTGTCCGCGACGGTGCCGGCGGCGCCGATGCCGGCGTTGTTGACCACCACGTCCAGGCCGCCGAGCTCCTCGACGACCCGCGCGACGGCGGCCCGGACGGACGCGTCGTCCGCCACGTCGCAGACGACCCCGAGCTGACCCTCCGCCGCGGCGTCCGCGTCGAGGTCGAGCACCGCCACCCGGGCGCCGTCGGCCTGCAGGCGGGCCGCGACCGCGGCGCCGATGCCGGACGCCCCGCCGGTGACCAGGGCGACCAGGCCGTCGAGCTCGCCGCTCACCGCCCGTCCTCCAGCGGCGCCCAGCCGGTGAACGCGTGCCGCTGGCGGCCCAGCCCCTCGATCTCGACCTCCACGACGTCACCCTCCCGGAGGTAGGGGAAGCGGCCCGAGAGCGCGACGCCCTCGGGGGTGCCGGTCAGCACCAGGTCGCCCGGCTCCAGGACCAGGTACTGGCTCAGCTGGTAGACGATCTCCTCGACGCCGAAGATCAGGTCCGCGGTGCTCGAGTCCTGCCGCGGCTCGCCGTTCACCCAGCTCCGCAGCCGCAGGCCGGTGTGGTCGACCTCGTCCGGGGTGACCAGCCACGGCCCCGTCGGGGTGAAGCCGCGGCAGGACTTGCCCTTGCTCCACTGCCCGCCCGAGACCTCCAGCTGGAAGGCACGCTCGGAGAGGTCGTCGCAGATCGTGAAGCCGGCGACGTGGTCCAGGCTCTGCGCGGGGGAGTCGAGGTAGGCGGTCCGGCGGCCGATGACCAGCGCCAGCTCCACCTCCCAGTCGGTCTTCTCGCTGCCCCGGGGGATCTGCACCGGGTCGTCGGGACCGCCGACCGTGTTCGGGGTCTTGAGGAACAGCACCGGCCGCTCGGGGGGGCTGGCCCCCGACTCGGCCGCGTGGGCGGCGTAGTTCATGCCGATGCAGATGACGGCGCTCGGCCGGGCGACGGGCGCGCCCACCCGCACCCCGGCGCTGGGGAACAGGGGCAGCTCGTCCGCGGCGACGGCGTCCCGCACCCGGTCGAGGCCGCCGCTGGCGAAGAACTCCCCGGTCAGGTCGTAGACGACGCTGCTGAGGTCGTAGGTGCCGTGGTCGGTGATGACGACGGGGGTCTCGTGGCCGACGGGGCCCAGTCGAGCCAGCTTCATCGGGGCTCCTTCTCCTTCGGTGGGGGTGGGTCAGGCCACGCTAGGGCGTCCGGCCCAG
Organism: Friedmanniella luteola; assembly: GCF_900105065.1. Classification (NCBI taxonomy): domain Bacteria; kingdom Bacillati; phylum Actinomycetota; class Actinomycetes; order Propionibacteriales; family Nocardioidaceae; genus Friedmanniella; species Friedmanniella luteola. Next base: position 3,771,522 of record NZ_LT629749.1, on the reverse strand, counting down.
TAGCTCCCGGCCGGATAGGCGTAGACGTCGAGCGAGGCGGGGTGCATCTGCGCGCTGTAGCCGGGTTGCGTGGGCAGCACGTAGGCCGCGTCCTTCACCACGCACGGGTCGACGAAGTGCTCGTGCAGGTGGTCGACGTACTCCGCGACCCGGCCCTCGGTGCTGCCGGAGACGACGAGGAAGTCGATGATCGACAGGTGCTGGACCAGCTCGCAGAGGCCGACGCCGCCGGCGTGCGGGCAGACCGGGACGCCGAACTTCGCGGCCATCAGCATCACGGGCAGGATCTCGTTGAGGCTGCCCAGCCGGCAGGAGTCCAGCTGGCAGAAGTCGATCGCCTCCGCCTGGAACAGCTGCTTGAACAGCACCCGGTTCATCCCGTGCTCGCCGGTCGCGACGCCGACCGGGGCGACGGCCCGGCGGATGGTGGCGTGGCCGAGGACGTCGTCGGGGCTGGTCGGCTCCTCGATCCAGAGCGGGTCGAAGTGGCTCAGCGCGCGGGTCCACGTGATGGCCGTGCCGACGTCCCACACCTGGTTGGCGTCGATCATCAGGTGGCGGTCCGGGCCGATCACCTCGCGGGCGATGGCGCAGCGCCGCAGGTCGTCCTCGAGCGACGCCCCGATCTTGAGCTTGAGGTAGCGGTAGCCCTCGTCGACGGCCTCCTGGCAGAGTCGGCGGAGCTTCTCGTCGGAGTAGCCCAGCCAGCCGGCCGAGGTCGTGTAACAGGGGTAGCCCGACGCGTCGAGCACCGCGAGCCGGTCGTCCAGCGTGGGCCGCAGAGCGGTCAGCATCGCGACGGCCTCGTGCCGGGGCAGCACGTCGGACAGGTAGCTGAGGTCCATCGTGTCGACGAGGGCCTCGGGCTCCAGGTCCGCGACGAAGCGCCACAGCGGCTGCTGCGCCCGGCGCGCGGCCAGGTCCCAGACGGCGTTCATCACCGCGGCCAGCGCCAGGTGCACGACGCCCTTCTCCGGTCCCAGCCAGCGCAGCTGCGAGTCCGACTGCAGCCGGCGGTAGGTCCCGCCGAGGTCGCCGACGAGCTGGTCGACGTCGAGCCCGACCAGCGGCTCACCCCGCTGCCGGGCCGCGATCGCCACCAGGTCGTTGCCCCGGCCGATCGTGAAGGTCAGCCCGTAGCCCTCCACCCCGTCGGCGTCGGTGCGCAGCACGACGTAGGCGGCGGAGTAGTCGCCGTCCTTGTTCATCGCGTCGGACCCGTCCGCGGTCAACGACGTCGGGAACCGGACGTCCACGACGTCGACGGCGGTGATGAGCGGCACGCGGGACTCCTGGCAGGTCGGTCGGGCGACCCGACCCTAGTCCCTGCACAAACGATTGCGCAACGGTGCTCGGACGCCTAGGATCGCCGCGTGGCGACCCTGGGCGACGTCGCCCGGCGGGCCGGCGTGTCGATCTCCGCGGTCTCCCGGGTGCTCAGCGACGCGCCCGGCGCGCGGGTGAGCGTCGCGACCCGGGCCCGGATCAAGCAGGCCGCCGCCGACCTCGCCTACCGGCCCAACTTCGCCGGCCGCGCGCTCAAGTTCGCCCGCACCGACGTCATCGCCCTCGTGGTGCCCGACCTCACCAACGCCTTCGCCACGGACCTGATGCTCGGTGTCGAGGACGAGGCGGCCGCCCGCGACCACATGGTGCTGCTCGGCCGCAGCGAGGACCTCGAGCCCGACGGTGAGATGGTGAGCCGGCTGGTGGGGGAGGGCCGGGTGGACGGGGTGCTCGTCCAGGTCGCCGACCACCGCCTGCCCGCCGAGCTGGCGCCCCTGGTGCAGGCGGGCCACCCGCTGGTCTTCCTCAACTCCTTCCAGCCGGGCCACCTCGGGGGGGCCGTGCTGGACGACGAGGCCGGCGCCCGGCTGGCCACCGAGCACCTGATCGCCCTGGGGCACCGCCGGATCGCCCACGTCGGCGGGCTGCCGCAGTCGTTCACGGCCCGCCGCCGGCTGGCCGGCTTCGAGGCGGCGATGGCGGCTGCCGGGCTGCCCGTGCCCGGGACGGCCGTCAGCCGGCTGGGCTACGTCCCGGCCGACGGCCGCGCGGCGCTCCGCCGGCTGATGGCGGCCGACCCGCCGCCGACGGCCCTGGTGGTGGCCAACGTCAACGCCGCCCTCGGAGTGCTGGCCGAGGCCCGCACCCTGGGGATCGCCGTGCCGGCCGACCTCGCGGTGGTCTCCGTCCACGACGCCTGGACCGCCGAGAACACCTGGCCCCCGCTCACGACCGTCAAGATGCCCACCTACGAGCTGGGCCGGGCCGCGGTCCGGGCCCTGCACGAGCGGCTGGGCGGGGGCCCGGGGCGGGACGAGGTCGTGGCGGACCCGCCGCCGCGGCTGGTGCTCCGCGAGTCCACCGCCGCGCCACGCTGACCGCCACCTGACCACCGACCCCGCACCCGCCCCAGGAGAGCTGTGATCATCGACGCCCACCAGCACGTCTGGGACCTCGACCGGGCGACCTACCCCTGGCTCGGGCCGCAGCACGGGCCGATCTTCCGCAGCATCGCCGAGGACGAGGTGCTGCCCGAGCTGCGCGCCTGCGGGGTCGACGCCGTGGTGCTGGTGCAGGCGGCGGACAACGCCGAGGACACCGCGCTCATGCTCGCGACGGCCGCCGCGCACCCGGAGGTCGTGGCCGTCGTCGCGTTCCTGCCGCTGGAGAACCCGGACGCGACGGCGGCCCTGCTGCCCGGTCTGGCCGCCGACCCGCTGGTCGTCGGGATCCGCACCCTCATCCACGACCGGCCCGACCCCGACTTCCTGGTGCGGCCGGAGGTGCGCGAGAGCCTGGGCCTGCTCGCCGCCGCAGGCCTGGCCTTCGACGTGGTGGCGGTGCTGCCCCGGCACCTGGAGCACGTGCCCGTCCTGGCCGCCGAGCACCCCGGGCTGCGCCTGGTCGTCGACCACCTCGCGGCCCCGCCGATCGGCTCGGTCGACCTCGAGCCCTGGCGGACCCTGCTGGCGCGGGCGGCGGAACCGCCCAACGTGCACGCGAAGGTGTCCGGGCTCTACCCCGCCGCCGACCCGACGGCGTGGTCGACGGAGGCCCTGCGCCCGGTGGTCGCGCACGCCGTCGACGTGTTCGGGCCCGACCGGCTGATGTACGGCGGGGACTGGCCGGTCTCGGTGCTGGCCGGCGGCTACACCGCGGTGTGGGAGGGCCTGCACCCGCTCGTCACCGAGCTGGGTGTCGAGGCGGCGGCCGCCGTGCTCGGCGGCACCGCCGTCCGGGTCTACGGGATCGACCCGGGCCGGCTCGCCGCGCTCGGCGGGTGCCGGTCGTGACGGCGGCGGACCGCAGCCCCTTCGACCTGACCGGCCGGACCGCCGTGGTGACCGGCGCCTCCCGGGGGATCGGGGCGGCGGTCGCGGCGGGTCTGCTGCGGGCCGGGGCGGACGTGGTCGGCCTGCAGCGCGGGGAGGTCCCGGACGAGCTGCAGCGGCTGGCGCAGGCCTGCGGTCGCTGGCTGCACCGGGTGCCGGTCGACCTCGCCGACGCGGCCTCGGTCGACGCCGCGGTGGCGGCCGCGCTCGACCTCGGGCCGGTCGACATCCTCGTCAACAACGCCGGCACCCAGGTGCGGCACGCGGCCACGGACTTCCCGCTGGCCGACTTCGACGCCGTGCTGGCGGTCAACACCCGTGCGGTGTTCCAGCTCTGCCAGGCGTTCGGCCGGCCCATGCTGGAGCGGGGCTGGGGCCGGGTGGTCAACGTCGCCTCGCTGCTCAGCTTCCAGGGCGGTATCCGGGTGCCGGCCTACGCCGCGTCCAAGGGTGCCGTCGCGCAGCTCACCAAGGCGCTGTGCAACGAGTGGGCGGGCCGGGGGGTGGCGGTCAACGCGGTCGCGCCCGGCTACGTCGACACCGACCTGAACGAGGCCCTGCTGGCCGACGGCGAGCGGAACGCCGCGATCTCCGCGCGGATCCCCGCCGGCCGCTGGGGGCGGGGGGAGGACCTGGCGGGCGCCGTCGTCTTCCTCAGCTCCGACGCGGCGGCCTACGTGCACGGCGTGGTGCTGCCCGTCGACGGCGGCTGGCTGGCCCGCTGACGCGGGGCCGTCCCGGGTCGACCCGGCGGCGGGGGTCAGTCGACGTGGAAGACCTCGGGGACGACGGCCCACCACGCGCCGTCGGCGCGGCCCTCCAGCGGTCGCTGCATCGGCATGGTCAGCGCCCACCACTCCTGGGTGACCGGGTCGGCCGCCATGGCCGCCTGGTCGGCCTCGTAGTCCTCGCCGATGTACTCGAAGTAGGCGAACAGCAGCAGCTCGGGCTCGCGCAGGAAGATGGAGTAGTTCCGGATGCCGCAGGCGTGGATCGTGCGCAGCACGTCCGGCCAGACGGAGGCGTGCAGCTCCTTGTAGCGGGTCACGGCCTCCGGTGCGAGACCGACGACCTGGGCGACGCGCTGCATGGCTCTCCTGTCCTCGGGCGACGGGCCGAGTCTAGGGCGGCGGCCCTCCCGGCGGGGGTCGCGGGGCGGCGCGGGGGAGCGGCGTCGACCCGAGGGACCCGTCCGTCGGAGGTGCTTGCGAGGGCCGGTCCGGCGGGTATGCTTCCGGCAAGCGTTCGGCGAGACCGTCGCGGTTCGAGTGCCCTGCACTCCCGCGCCCCCGGTCCGATTTGACCGCCCTGGTCCGCCCTGCCCGCGGACTTGTCAAACCGGGGACTGCTCCCTAGACTAGAACCTTGCCCTCCGCATTCGTCGACCCGTTTCGCTTGACGCGGGCCGTTTCGCGTGCGCGGAGGCCGGTCTGGTCCGTCCCCCCGGGCGCCCGGACCTGACACGTGAACTCATCCAACTTCATAGCTCCACCCGCCCGAGAGTCTCGGAAGGACCCACTGTTGGCCGCCTCGCGCACCGCCTCGAACACCAAAGTCGTCTCATCCACCGGCCGCATCTCGTTCGCGAAGATCGCCGAGCCGATGGAGGTTCCCGATCTCCTCGACCTGCAGGTCGACTCCTTCGACTGGCTCGTCGGCAACGACGCCTGGCGCACGCGGGTCGACTCCGCGCTCGCTGAGGGCCGGACCGACGTCAACACCAAGTCCGGTCTGGAGGAGATCTTCGAGGAGATCTCCCCGATCGAGGACTTCTCCGGCACGATGTCGCTGTCGTTCCGCGACCACCGCTTCGAGCCGCCGAAGAACAGCGTCGAGGAGTGCAAGGACCGCGACGTCACCTACGCGGCGCCGCTGTTCGTCACCGCCGAGTTCATGAACAACGAGACCGGCGAGATCAAGAGCCAGACCGTCTTCATGGGCGACTTCCCGCTGATGACGGACAAGGGCACCTTCGTCATCAACGGCACCGAGCGCGTCGTCGTCTCCCAGCTGGTCCGCAGCCCCGGCGTCTACTTCGAGCAGACCACCGACAAGACCTCGGACAAGGACATCTTCACCTGCAAGATGATCCCGAGCCGCGGTGCGTGGCTGGAGTTCGAGATCGACAAGCGCGACATGGTCGGGGTCCGCCTCGACCGCAAGCGCAAGCAGAACGTCACCGTGCTGCTCAAGGCGCTCGGCTGGACCGACGCGCAGATCCTCGAGGAGTTCGGCCAGTACGAGTCCATGCGGCTCACCCTGGAGAAGGACCACACCTCCACCCAGGACGAGGCGCTGCTCGACATCTACCGCAAGCTGCGCCCCGGCGAGCCGCCGACCCGTGAGGCCGCGCAGGCGCTGCTGGAGAACTACTACTTCAACCCGAAGCGCTACGACCTCGCCAAGGTCGGCCGGTACAAGATCAACAAGAAGCTGGGCCTCGACGAGCCCTTCGACAAGCAGGTCCTCACCACCGACGACATCGTGGCGGCCATCCGCTTCATCGTCGCGCTGCACGACGGCAAGGAGGTGCTCGACGCCCCGCGTGGCGAGCTGCTGGTCGAGGAGGACGACATCGACCACTTCGGCAACCGTCGCCTGCGCACCGTGGGCGAGCTGATCCAGAACCAGCTGCGCACCGGCCTCGGCCGGATGGAGCGCGTGGTGCGCGACCGGATGACGACCCAGGACGTCGAGGCCATCACGCCGCAGACCCTGATCAACATCCGGCCCGTCGTGGCGGCGCTCAAGGAGTTCTTCGGCACCTCCCAGCTGAGCCAGTTCATGGACCAGACGAACCCGATCGCGGGCCTGACGCACAAGCGGCGCCTCTCGGCCCTCGGCCCGGGGGGTCTGTCCCGTGACCGCGCCGGCATGGAGGTCCGTGACGTCCACCCGTCGCACTACGGCCGGATGTGCCCGATCGAGACCCCCGAGGGCCCGAACATCGGCCTGATCGGCTCGCTCGCCTCGTTCGCCCGGGTCAACGCATTCGGCTTCGTCGAGACGCCGTACCGCAAGGTCGAGAACGGCCAGGTGACCGACCAGATCGACTACCTGACCGCCGACGTCGAGGACCGCTACACCATCGCCCAGGCGAACGCGAAGCTGACCGACGACCTGCACTTCGCCGAGGAGCGCGTGCTGGCCCGTCGACGCAAGGCCGACCCGGACACCGTCCCGGCGAACGACATCCAGTACATGGACGTCAGCCCCCGCCAGATGGTCTCCGTCGCCACCGCGATGATCCCGTTCCTCGAGCACGACGACGCGTCGCGTGCCCTGATGGGCGCGAACATGCAGCGCCAGGCCGTCCCGCTGATCCGTTCCGAGGCCCCGTTCGTGGGCACCGGCATGGAGTACCGCGGCGCGGTCGACGCCGGTGACGTCACGACGGCGGCCCAGGGCGGCGTGGTCACCGCGGTGAGCGCCGACCTGATCGAGATCGCCTACGACGACGGCAGCTACCGCAGCTACCGGCTCAGCAAGTTCAAGCGTTCCAACCAGGGCACCGCCATCAACCAGCGCCCCCTGGTCCGCGACGGGCAGCGGGTCGAGGCCGGCACGCCGCTGGCCGACGGTCCCTGCACCGACGGTGGCGAGATGGCGCTCGGGCGCAACCTGCTCGTCTCCTTCATGCCGTGGGAGGGCCACAACTACGAGGACGCCATCATCCTCAGCCAGCGCGTCGTCCAGGACGACCTGCTGACCTCGATCCACATCGAGGAGCACGAGGTCGACGCCCGCGACACCAAGCTGGGCGCCGAGGAGATCACCCGGGACATCCCGAACGTCTCCGAGGAGATGCTGGCCGACCTCGACGAGCGCGGGATCATCCGCATCGGCGCCGAGGTCTCCACCGGCGACGTGCTGGTCGGCAAGGTCACGCCCAAGGGCGAGACCGAGCTCACCCCCGAGGAGCGGCTGCTGCGCGCGATCTTCGGTGAGAAGGCGCGCGAGGTGCGCGACACCTCGCTCAAGGTGCCCCACGGCGAGTCCGGGACGGTCATCGGCGTCCGCGTCTTCGACCGCGAGTCCGACGACGAGCTGCCCCCCGGCGTGAACCAGCTGGTCCGGGTCTACGTCGCCCAGAAGCGCAAGATCCAGGACGGCGACAAGCTCGCCGGCCGGCACGGCAACAAGGGCGTCATCTCCAAGATCCTGCCGGTCGAGGACATGCCGTTCATGGAGGACGGGACGCCGGTCGACATCGTGCTCAACCCGCTCGGCGTGCCGAGCCGGATGAACGTCGGCCAGGTCCTCGAGACCCACCTGGGCTGGGTCGCCAGCCAGGGCTGGGACGTCTCGGGCGTGCAGGAGGCCTGGGCCGAGCGCCTGCGCGACGTCGGGCTCGAGCACGTCGACGGCAACACCAACCTCGCCACCCCGGTCTTCGACGGGGCGACCGAGGAGGAGATCACGGGTCTGCTGGGCAACACCCTGCCGACGCGTGACGGTGTCCGGCTGGTCAACGCCGACGGCAAGGCCAACCTGTTCGACGGCCGGTCCGGTGAGCCGTTCCCGATGCCGGTGGGGGTGGGCTACATCTACATGCTGAAGCTCCACCACCTGGTCGACGACAAGATCCACGCACGTTCCACGGGTCCGTACTCGATGATCACGCAGCAGCCGCTGGGCGGTAAGGCCCAGTTCGGCGGCCAGCGGTTCGGCGAGATGGAGGTGTGGGCCCTCGAGGCCTACGGTGCCGCCTGGGCCCTGCAGGAGCTGCTGACGATCAAGTCCGACGACGTCCCCGGCCGCGTGAAGGTGTACGAGGCCATCGTCAAGGGCGAGAACATCCCGGAGCCGGGCATCCCCGAGTCCTTCAAGGTGCTCGTCAAGGAGATGAAGTCGCTCTGCCTGAACGTCGAGGTGCTGTCCTCCGACGGCACCGAGGTGGAGCTGCGGGACTCCGAGGACGACTACCGCGGCGGCGAGGACTTCGGCATCGACCTGTCCCGCCGTCCGGGTGAGTCGCTCGGCGTCGAAGAAGTCTGATCCCCACCGCTGCCTGAGCCTGTCGGAGGTTCTTCGACAGGCTCGGGCCGCGGGGATCGGTCCACAGCATCTGAGATCGCGTACTAAAGAGAAGAGACAGACAACGTGCTCGACGTGAACTTCTTCGACCAGATCCGCATCGGCCTGGCCACGGCCGACGAGATCCGTGGTTGGTCCCACGGTGAGGTGAAGAAGCCGGAGACGATCAACTACCGCACGCTCAAGCCTGAGCGCGACGGCCTGTTCTGCGAGAAGATCTTCGGCCCCACCCGGGACTGGGAGTGCTACTGCGGCAAGTACAAGCGCGTGCGCTTCAAGGGCATCATCTGCGAGCGCTGTGGCGTCGAGGTCACGCGCTCCAAGGTCCGCCGCGAGCGGATGGGCCACATCGAGCTCGCCGCCCCAGTGACCCACATCTGGTACTTCAAGGGCGTCCCGTCGCGGCTGGGCTACCTGCTCGACATCGCGCCGAAGGACCTCGAGAAGGTCATCTACTTCGCGGCCTACATGATCACGTCCGTCGACGACGAGGCGCGTCACCGCGACCTGTCCTCGCTCGAGGGCAAGATCGACGTGGAGCGCAAGCAGCTCGAGGGTCGGCGCGACGCCGACATCGAGAACCGGATGAAGAAGCTCGAGGAGGACACCGCCGGCCTCGAGGCCGAGGGTGCCAAGGCCGACGCCAAGCGCAAGGTGCGCGAGGGGGCCGAGCGCGAGGTCAAGCAGCTGCGTGACCGCTCCCAGCGCGAGCTGGACCGCCTCGACGCCGTCTGGAACCGGTTCAAGAACCTCAAGGTCCAAGACCTCGAGGGCGACGAGATCCTCTACCGCGAGATGAAGAACCGCTTCGGCAAGTACTTCGCCGGCTCCATGGGCGCGGACGCCATCCAGAAGCGGCTGCAGACCTTCGACCTGAACGCCGAGTCGGAGTCCCTGCGCGAGACCATCCAGACCGGCAAGGGGCAGCGCAAGACCCGCGCCCTGAAGCGGCTCAAGGTCGTCTCGGCCTTCCTCTCGACGCAGAACTCCCCGGCCGGCATGGTGCTGGACTGCGTCCCGGTCATCCCGCCGGACCTGCGTCCGATGGTGCAGCTGGACGGTGGCCGCTTCGCGACCTCCGACCTCAATGACCTGTACCGCCGCGTCATCAACCGGAACAACCGCCTCAAGCGGCTCCTCGACCTCGGCGCGCCCGAGATCATCGTCAACAACGAGAAGCGGATGCTCCAGGAGGCCGTGGACTCGCTGTTCGACAACGGTCGTCGTGGCCGTCCGGTCACCGGCCCGGGCAACCGGCCGCTGAAGTCCATCTCGGACATGCTGAAGGGCAAGCAGGGCCGGTTCCGGCAGAACCTGCTGGGCAAGCGCGTCGACTACTCGGGCCGTTCGGTCATCGTCGTCGGCCCGCAGCTCAAGCTGCACCAGTGCGGCCTGCCCAAGGCGATGGCGCTGGAGCTGTTCAAGCCGTTCGTCATGAAGCGGCTCGACGACCTCAACCACGCGCAGAACATCAAGTCCGCCAAGCGCATGGTCGAGCGTCAGCGCCCGGTGGTGTGGGACGTGCTCGAGGAGGTCATCTCCGAGCACCCCGTGCTGCTGAACCGGGCGCCCACCCTGCACCGGCTGGGCATCCAGGCGTTCGAGCCGCAGCTCATCGAGGGCAAGGCCATCCAGATCCACCCGCTCGTCTGCACCGCCTTCAACGCGGACTTCGACGGTGACCAGATGGCCGTGCACCTCCCGCTGAGCGCGGAGGCGCAGGCCGAGGCCCGCATCCTCATGCTGTCGACCAACAACATCCTCAAGCCCGCCGACGGCCGTCCCGTGACCATGCCCACCCAGGACATGATCATCGGCCACTACTTCTTGACCATGCAGGTCGACGGAGCAGCGGGCGAGGGGCGTGCGTTCGGCTCGGTGGCCGAGGCCCTGATGGCCTTCGACCGCAAGCAGCTGTCGGTGCAGGCGAAGATCAAGCTGCGGCTCACCGACATCGTCCCGCCCGCCGGCCACGCGCTGGCGGCCAACGGCTCGATCATCCTGGAGACGACGCTGGGTCGCGCCCTCTTCAACGAGGCGCTGCCGGCCGACTACGCCTACTGCGACTACGAGGTGGGCAAGAAGCAGCTCGGGCAGATCGTCAACGACCTGGCCGAGCGCTACCCCAAGGTCGACGTGGCCTTCTGCCTGGACGCCCTGAAGGACCTGGGCTTCCACTGGGCCACCCGCTCGGGGGTGACCGTGTCCATCGGCGACGTCACCACCCCGGCCAACAAGGCCGAGCTGCTGGCGGGCTACGAGGACCGGGCGTCCAAGATCGACAAGCAGTACGAGCGCGGTCTGATCACCGAGGACGAGCGTCGCCAGGAGCTCATCGAGATCTGGACCGACGCGACGTCCAAGCTCGGCGCGGCCATGGAGGCCAACTTCTCCAAGACCAACCCGATCTACATGATGGTCCACTCGGGGGCCCGCGGGAACATGGTGCAGATGCGCCAGATCGCCGCCATGCGTGGCCTCGTGGTGAACCCGAAGGGCGAGATCATCGCCCGGCCCATCAAGTCGAACTTCCGTGAGGGCCTGTCGGTCCTGGAGTACTTCATCTCCACCCACGGTGGTCGCAAGGGCCAGGCCGACACCGCGCTGCGGACGGCCGACTCGGGTTACCTGACGCGTCGACTCGTCGACGTCAGCCAGGACGTCATCATCCGCGAGGAGGACTGCGGCACCGAGCGTGGTCTGACCAAGACCATCGCCCTCGGCGACGACGGCGCCCTCGGCCTCGACGAGCACGTCGAGACCGCGGTCTACGCCCGGACGCTCGCCACCGACGTCCGCGGCGCGGACGGCGAGGTGCTGCTGCCGGCCGGGACCGACCTGGGCGACGTCAACATCGGGCTGCTGGTCGCGAACGGTGTCCGCACCGTCAAGGTCCGCAGCGTCCTCACCTGCGAGGCCGTCACCGGCACCTGCGCCATGTGCTACGGCCGCTCGCTGGCCAGCGGCAAGCTGGTCGACGTCGGCGAGGCCGTGGGCATCGTGGCCGCGCAGTCGATCGGTGAGCCCGGTACCCAGCTGACGATGCGCACCTTCCACACCGGTGGTGTGGCCGGTGACGACATCACGCAGGGTCTGCCCCGCGTGGTCGAGCTCTTCGAGGCCCGTCAGCCCAAGGGCAAGTCGCCGATCTCCGAGGCCGCCGGCCGCGTGCAGATCGAGGACAGCGACCGGCTCCGCAAGATCACCATCACCCCCGACGACGGTTTGGAGGCCGCCGAGTTCTCGGTGTCCCGCCGTGCCCGTCTGCTGGTGGAGGACGGCAGCCACGTCGAGGTCGGCCAGCAGCTCACCGCTGGTACCCCCGACCCGCACGACGTGCTCCGGGTGCTCGGTGTCCGTCGGGTGCAGGAGCACCTGGTCGACGAGGTGCAGTCGGTGTACCGCACGCAGGGTGCGCCGATCCACGACAAGCACATCGAGATCATCATCCGGCAGATGCTGCGCCGGGTGACGGTGATCGAGTCCGGGGACGCCGAGCTGCTGGCCGGTGACCTGGTCGACCGGCTCACCTACGAGGCCCAGAACCGCAAGGTCGTGGCCGAGGGCGGGACGCCGGCGTCGGGCCGTGCGGTGCTGATGGGCATCACCAAGGCCTCGCTGGCCACTGAGTCGTGGCTGTCGGCGGCGTCCTTCCAGGAGACGACGAAGGTCCTGACCGACGCGGCCATCAACGGCAAGTCGGACAGCCTCATCGGCCTCAAGGAGAACGTCATCCTCGGCAAGCTGATCCCGGCGGGTACCGGTCTCGACCGCTACCGCAACATCAAGGTGGAGGCGACCGAGGAGGCGAAGGCGCAGGCCTACTCGATGGTCGGCTACGACTCGTTCGACTACGACTTCGGTCAGGGTTCGGGCGCGGCCGTGCCGCTCGAGGAGTTCGACCTCGGCGACTACCGCTGAGCTAGCCAGCAAGACCGTCGGAGGGCGGGCCGGGGACACCCGGCCCGCCCTTCGGCGTCCCCGGGCACCCGCCCCTCGGACCCTCGGGTCTCCCTCGGGCCCCCACTTCACACCCCTGCGGGGCACTTCACACCCCGTGCACGGGGTGTGAAGCCCACCGCAGGGGTGTGAAGTCGGCGGACGCAGGGTGGCTGCGGCGTCTCCCGGGTCGTCAGGCCGGTCAGACGTTGTCCACAGATCGGGTCGGCACCCGGTCCGCGCGCCCGATTCTGCGGTGGGGTGGGCAGATGTCGAAGATCCGCCTCACCCGCGACCTGCTGCAGGACGGCTACGCACCCGACGAGCTGCGCCGCATGCAGCGCGACGGCCGGCTGGTCCACGTCCGCCGGGGAGCCTGGGCCGCCGCGGACGGCTCGCCGGCCGAGGTCACGGCGGAAGTCCGGCACCGGCTGCAGCTGGAGGCGGTCGCCGCCCAGGTGCAGCCGGGCGCGGTCGTCAGCCACGGCTCGGCCGCGGTGCTGCACGGGCTGCCGGTCTGGCCGGCGTCGATCGAGCGGGTGCACCTCACCCGCAACCGCAGCACCGGCGCGAAGCGTCGACGCGACGTCGAGGTGCACGGGGCGACGCTGCCGACGGCCCACGTCGCCGAGCTGGACGGACTGGCGGTCACCACCCTGCCCCGCACCGTGGCCGACCTGGCCCGGCTGCTGCCGTTCGACCAGGCCGTCGCCGCCGGCGACCGGGCCGCCGCGCAGGACCTCGACTTCGGTCACCTCGAGGACGTGCTGAGCACGATGGAGCAGTGGCCGGGAGTGCGACAGGCGCGCCGGGTGGCCGACTTCCTCGACGGCCGGGCGGAGACGGCGGGCGAGTCGGTCAGCCGCGTCCGGATCGGCGAGCTCGGCCTGCCCTCGCCGATCCCGCAGTACGAGGTCTACGACGCCGAGGGGACGATGATCGCCCGCGTCGACTTCGCCTGGCCCGACCGGCGCACGATCGGGGAGTTCGACGGCCGGGTCAAGTACGGCGCCCTGCTCCGACCGGGTCAGCGACCCGAGGACGTCGTCTTCGCGGAGAAGCTGCGCGAGGACGCCCTCCGCGACGCCGGCTGGCAGGTCGTCCGGTGGATCTGGGCCGACCTCGCCCGCCCGCTGCTGATCCAGCAGCGCCTGCTGCGCGCCTTCGCCCGCGCCGGTCGCCCGCTCTAGCCCGGCCGCCGGCCAGCGCGGCACCCGGGGCGGTCCCGCTGCCGCCCGACCTGGCGCCCCGGGAGCCATCCCGCCGCCATCGCCGCGCCCGCTCGCGCCGCCCGGACGCTGCCGTCTTGTCAGGTCCCCCACTTCACACCCCTGCGGTGGTCGAGGCACCCTCTGCACGGGGTGTGAAGTCCACCGGAGGGGTGTGAAGTGGGGGACAGGCCTCGACCGCGGCGGAGAGAGCGGCGTCGAGGGTCGGGGGTCGGGGGCCGAGGGGCCGAGGGGTCGAGGGGTCGAGGGGTCGGGGGCAGAGGGATCTGGGGTCGAGGGTCGAGGTCGAGGTCGAGGGGCAGCGGGAGGTGTGGCCCGAACGGAGGAGGGAGGGCTGCCGTCACCGGCTGGCGGCGCGCCGGAACTGCCAGGTGGTGAGGGGGACGAACACGACCAGGACCAGCGCCGACCAGATCAGGGTGTAGACGACCGGGTGCTGCAGCGGCCACACCGTGGCGGGGGCGGTCAGGGCGTCGTTGCCAAAGAGCTCCCGCGCGGCCGCGGTGATGGCCGAGACCGGGTTCCATTGCGCGAACACCTCGAGCGGTCCGGGCAGCGACTCCAGGGGCACGAAGGTGTTGGCGATGAAGGTGATCGGGAAGATCACGATGAACGAGGCCTGGTTGACCACCTCGACGCTGGGCACCAGCAGGCCGACGAAGGCCATCACCCAGGAGATGGCGTAGGCGAAGACCAGCAGCACGAGGTAGCCGGCGAGGGCGTCGAGGAACGAGCTGCGGATCCGCCAGCCCACCAGCAGGCCGGTCAGCGACATCACCACCAGCACGATGACGTTGTTGACCACGTCCGAGAGCGTCCGCCCGGTCAGCACCGCCGTCCGTGACATCGGCAGCGAGCGGAACCGGTCGATGATGCCCTTCTGCACGTCGTCGGCCAGCCCCGCGCCCGTCGTCGTCGCCCCGAAGATCACGGTCTGGGCGAAGATCCCGGCGATGAGGAACTCGCGGTACTGCTGCGGGTCGCCGCCGGAGATCGCCCCGCCGAAGACGTAGGCGAAGAGCAGCACGAACATGATCGGCGACAGGGTGGTGAAGACCAGCAGCTCCGGCACCCGCTTGATCTTGATGAGGTTGCGCTGGGCGACGACGAGGCCGTCGCCCAACGAGCTGAGCACGCTCACTTCTCCTCCTCGGCGGTGTGGCCGGTCAGGGACAGGAACACGTCGTCGAGCGTGGGCCGGCGCAGCCCCACGTCGTCGAGGGTGACGCCGGCGCAGTCCAGGCGGCGCAGGGCCTCCACGAGCACGCCGGCCCCGCCCGAGACCGGGGCGGTGATGCCGCGGCTGTGGGCGTCGGCGGTCACCGGCCCGGTGCCGAGCCCGTCGAGGCACCGCACGGCCGTCTCCAGCTGGTCGGGCGAGGAGACGGTGAGCTCCAGCCGTTCACCCCCCACCTGCGCCTTGAGCTGGTCGGCGGTGCCCTGGGCGATGACCAGGCCGCGGTCGATGACGACGATCTCGTCGGCCAGCCGGTCGGCCTCCTCGAGGTACTGGGTGGTGAGCAGCAGCGTCGTGCCCCCCGCCACCAGGGCGGCGATCATCTCCCACACCTCGATGCGGCCCTGCGGGTCCAGCCCGGTGGTCGGCTCGTCGAGGAACAGCACCTCGGGCTCGGCCACGAGCGCGGCGGCGAGGTCGAGCCGGCGCCGCATGCCGCCCGAGTAGGCCTTGGCCGGCTTGCCGCCCGCCTCCTCGAGCCCGAACTGCTTGAGCAGCTCGTGGGCGCGGGCCCGGCTCCGGGCCCGGCCGAGGTGGTACAGCCGGCCGACCATGACGAGGTTCTCCATCCCCGTCAGGTACTCGTCGACCGCCGAGTACTGGCCGGACAGCCCGATCCGCTTCCGGACGCCGCCGGGATCCTTCAGCACGTCCACGCTCGCGACGCGGGCCGACCCGCCGTCGGGCTGCAGCAGCGTGGTCAGGCAGCGGACGGTGGTCGTCTTCCCCGCCCCGTTCGGCCCCAGCAGGCCCAGCACGGTGCCGCGGGGCACCGCCAGGTCCACCCCGCCGAGGGCGGTGAAGCTCTTGTAGCGCTTGACGAGGCCGTGCGCCTCGATCGCCAGGTCCATGCGCGGACAGTAGCCGAGCCCACTGACAGGTCGGGTTCGGTCGCCGGCGGCCCCGCCCGGACGCCCGCTCAGACCGCGGCGCGGTCCAGGTGGGCCAGGATGTCGTCGACCGTCTCGTCCGGCGTCTGCGCGGAGGAGTCGAGCCAGTAGCCGATCTGCGCGGTCTCGCGCCGGAGCACCTCGTCCAGGGCTCCGGGGGAGAAGTGGACGTAGCCGGACTTGGCGCGCTGCTCCTCCCGCCACTCCAGGGCCGAGACGCTGGGGGAGAGCACCACCAGGTACCGCGCGGGGGTGGTGACGCGCCGCACGAAGTGCTCCAGCTCGGTGCCGATGATGACGTCCTGCACGACGGCGTCGAAGCCGGCCGCGGCGTAGCGGTCCGCCGTGCCGGCCGCCAGCTCGTAGCGCAGCTGGAGCTGGGCGGTGGCCTCCGGGTCCGGCTGCGGGGTCATGTCCGCGCGCCCGTTGACGACCATCTTGCGGAACACGTCGCCGCGGATGTGCACCGACCGCGGGAGCCGGCGGGCCAGCAGCTCGGCCACCGTGGACTTGCCCGCCGCCATCGCGCCGGTGATGACGATCACCCTGCCGTGTGCCGCGCTCACGGACCTCAGTCTGCCGCGCCCGCCCGCCGCACGCGCAGATGTACGCAGACGCGGAACATTCCGCGCCCGAAGGCCGCAGGAGCGGCCTAGGATGATCCTGTGCCCCGCTACCGCATCGCCCAGGCCGCGGCCCTGCTCGGCGTCTCCGACGACACGGTCCGCCGCTGGGTGGAGTCGGGCCGGCTGCCGAGCGCCGGGGGTCCGGGCCCTGCCCGCGTCGACGGCCGCGACCTGGCCGCGCTGGCCCAGCAGGTGGCGTCGGCGCCGGAGCTGGGCAGCCCGGTCGCCGAGAGCGCCCGCAACCGCTTCACCGGCCTGGTCACCCGGGTGGTCAAGGACACGGTGATGGCGCAGGTGGACCTGCAGTGCGGGCCGTTCCGGGTGGTCTCGCTGATGTCGGCCGAGGCCGCGACCGAGCTCGGCCTGGAGCCCGGGGTGCTGGCGGTGGCGTCGGTGAAGTCGACGCACGTCGTCGTCGAGGTCCCGGAGCACCGGTGAGCAGCCCCCGGGCCGCCGCGGCCGCCCTGGCCGCCGCCGTCGCGGTGTCCCTCACCGCCTGCTCGGCCGACGCACCGGCAGCGGCACCCGCCGCCGGGCCGAGCGGCACGGTGACCGTCCTCGCGGCCGCCTCGCTGACGGAGGCCTTCACCGCCCTCGGCCGGGAGTTCGAGGCGGCGCACCCGGGCACGACGGTGGCCTTCTCCTTCGGGTCCAGCGCCACCCTCGCCGCGCAGGCCGTGCAGGGCGCCCCGGCTGACGTCTTCGCCGCCGCCAGCACCGCCACCATGACGACGGTGACGACGGCGGGTGCCGCCGCCGACCCGGTCGACGTCGCCACCAACACCCTCGAGATCGCCGTTCCGCCGGGCAACCCCGGACGGGTGAGCGGGCTGGCCGACTTCGCCGACCGCGACCTCCGGATCGCCCTCTGCGCCGCCCAGGTGCCCTGCGGGGCAGCCGCCGAGCAGGTGCTCCGGGCGGCCGGGGTGACGGCGGCCCCCGACACGCTCGAGTCCGACGTCAAGGCCGTCCTGCAGAAGGTGACCGCCGACGAGGTCGACGCCGGCCTCGTCTACACCACCGACGTGGTGGCGGCCGGTGCAGGCGTCGAGGGCCTCCCCGTCCCCGAGGCCGCCCAGGCGCCCAACCGCTACCCCGTGGCGGTGCTGCGGGCGAGCCGCAACCCGACCACCGCCCGGGCGTTCGTCGACCTGGTGCGCTCCGACGCGGGCCGGCGGGTGCTGCGGGACGCCGGCTTCGGCCCGCCGTGAGCCGGGCCGTGCCGGCCGCCGGCGCGGTCGACGTCCGGGGCCCGGTCCCCTGGGTGCTCGGGCTGCCGGCCGCCCTGGCCCTGCTGTTCCTCCTCGGGCCCCTGCTCGGGCTGGTGCTGCGCGCCCCGTGGAGCCAGGCCGGCGCCCTGCTGACCAGCGGCGGCGCCCTGCAGGCCCTCCGGCTCTCCCTGGTCACCGCCAGCGCCTCGACGGTGGTGGCCCTGCTCCTGGGCGTGCCGCTGGCCTGGCTGCTCGCCCGTCCGGGTCTGCGCGGCGCCCCGCTGCTCCGGGCCCTCGTGACCGTCCCGCTGGTGCTCCCGCCCGTCGTCGGCGGCGTCGCCCTGTTCACCGTGCTCGGCCGCTCCGGCCTCGTCGGCCGGCCGCTGCACGCGCTGACCGGCTTCGCCTTCCCGTTCACCCCGTACGCGGTCGTGCTGGCGCAGGTCTTCGTGGCCCTGCCCTACCTGGTGCTCGCGGTGGAGGGCGCGCTGCGCGGAGCCGACCGGCGCTACGAGGAGGCCGCCGCGACCCTCGGAGCCCGTCCGGTCACCGTCTTCCGCCGGGTCACGCTCCCGCTGGTCGGGCCGGGCATCGCCGCGGGCGCCGTGCTGGCCTGGGCCCGGGCGCTGGGCGAGTTCGGGGCCACCATCACCTTCGCCGGCAGCTTCCCGGGCACCACCCGCACCATGCCCCTCGAGGTCTACCTGGCCCTGGAGACCGACTCGGGGGCCGCCCTGCTGCTCTCGGTGCTGCTGCTCGCGGTGTCGGTGGTCGTGCTGGCCCTGCTCCGGGACCGCTGGACCGCCCGGTGGTGACCGGCCTGCAGGCCCGGCTGGTGGTCGTCCGCCCGGGCTTCGACCTCCGTCTCGACCTCGACGTCGGGCCCGGCGAGGTCGTGGCCCTCGTCGGGCCCAACGGCGCGGGCAAGTCGACCGCGCTGAGGGCCCTCGCCGGCCTGCTCGGCCTGCACCGCGGCCGGGTGGAGCTGGACGGCCGGCTGCTCGCGGACGCCGGCCGGCGGTGGCACCGGCCCGCCCACGAGCGCGGGGTGGGCGTCGTCTTCCAGGACTACCTGCTGTTCCCGCACCTGTCGGTGCTCGACAACGTGGCCTTCGGGCTGACCGCGCGGGGCCGGCCCCGGCCCGAGGCCCGGGCGGTCGCGGCCGGCTGGCTGGCCCGGGTCGGGCTGGGCGAGCTGGCGCCCGCGCGCCCCCGCACCCTGTCCGGCGGCCAGGCGCAACGGGTGGCGCTGGCGCGGGCGCTGGCCACCGAGCCGGGCCTGCTGCTGCTCGACGAGCCGCTGGCAGCCCTGGACGCCCGGACCCGGCTGCTCGTCCGCGGGGAGCTGCGACGGCACCTGCAGGCCTTCGGCGGGGCCACCGTGGTCGTCACCCACGACCCCGTCGACGCTG
Organism: Friedmanniella luteola; assembly: GCF_900105065.1. NCBI lineage: Bacteria > Bacillati > Actinomycetota > Actinomycetes > Propionibacteriales > Nocardioidaceae > Friedmanniella > Friedmanniella luteola. The sequence continues at coordinate 3,752,603 of NZ_LT629749.1, read as the reverse complement.
CCGTGCTGGCCGACCGGCTGGTCGTGGTGGAGGCCGGGCGGGTCGTGCAGACCGGCACCCCGGCCGAGGTCGCCGCCCGGCCGCGGACCGACTACGTCGCCCGGCTGGTCGGGCTGAACCTGCTGGCGGGGGAGGGCGTCGGCGCCGTCGTCCGGCTCCCCGGCGGGGGCGTGGTGCACGGGGCCGAGGCCGTCCGCGGGCCGGTCCGGGCGTCGTTCCGCCCGGCGGCGGTCTCCCTGTTCACCCGCCGCCCCGAGGGGTCGCCCCGCAACGTGTGGGCAGGCCGGGTGGCCGGGCTGGAGCCGCACGGCTCGGGCGTCCGGGTCGAGGTCGCGGACGCCCCGGACCCGGGGAGCAGCATCCTCGCGGAGGTCACGGCCGCGGCGGTCGCGGAGCTGGACCTCCGGCCCGGCTCGCCTGTCTGGGCGACGGTCAAGGCGCCCGACGTGGCCGTCTACCCCGACGCGACCGAGCCCCGGCGAGCGCCCGCGCCGTAGCGTGGCGCCGTGGACCTGGCCGCCGACTTCCTCCCGCTGCTGGGCACCTGGACCGGGCTGGAACGCCTCGGGGCCGACGCCGACGCCCCGACGGCCCGCGCCTCGCTGGTGCTGCGGCTGGACGTCGACGGGACGGCCGTGGTGCAGGACTACCGGCAGGTCCGCGCCGACGGCGCCGAGCTGACCGTGCACGGTGTCTTCCGGGTCACCGCGCCGGGCCAGGTGGGCTGGTGGCGCTTCGACTCCGCCGGCGGCCCGCCCGCGCTGGCCACCGGTGGTGTCCGCGCGGGGGTCCTCGAGCTGACCGACGCCGACCAGCGGCACCGCTTCCGGCGCGAGGGTGACGAGCTGGGCCAGCAGGTCGAGCGCCGGGACGGGGACGGCTGGCGGCCGGTGCTCAACGGCCGCTACCGCCGGCTCACCGGTCACTGAGCGCGCGCCGGCCGACGGCCCGAAACCGGGTGGCGGCGTGGCCGCCGTCGCCTAGGCTGCTCCGGTGGGTCACATCCTCTCCGTCAACGTCGGCCGTGCCGAGCCGAACCCGTACAAGTCGGCCCGCTCGACGGGGATCGGCAAGCGGCCGGTGACCGGTCCGGTCGAGCTGCGGGCGCCCGGCGCCAAGCGCGGCGGCCTGGGCAGCGGGCTGGTCGGCGACTTCATCGGCGACACCCGGCACCACGGTGGCGACCTGCAGGCGGTCTACGCCTTCCAGCGCGAGGACCTGGACGCCTGGGAGGCCCGGCTCGGCCGGGCCCTGCCCGACGGCTCGTTCGGGGAGAACCTCACCACCACCGGGATGGACGTCAACGAGGCCCGCGTCGGCGAGGTGTGGCAGATCGGCGACACCGCACAGCTGCGCGTGACCTCACCCCGCATCCCCTGCGCCACGTTCCGCGGCTGGATGGGGGAGCGGGCCTGGGCCAAGACCTTCGTCGAGGCCGGCCGCCCGGGCACCTACCTGAGCGTCGTGGTGCCCGGCACCGTCGCGGCCGGCGACCGGGTGGAGGTCGTGCACCGGCCCGACCACGACGTCACCGCCGCTCTGGTGTTCCGGGCCACCACCACCGAGCGGGACCTGCTGCCGTCGCTGCTCGCCGCGGGCGACGACCTCGAGCCCGAGATCGCCGAGGCGGCCCGCGAACGCCGGCTCGTCGTCCTCGACTGAGCGGCTCGCGCCGGAGCCGGAACAACCCGGCCCGCGCCCTGGTTGTCCTGGGGGCACCGGGCGTGGCTCCACGCCGGTGGCGGCCGTGCCGGGCAGGGTCGGGTGTTTTGACCGCTCGGAGGACGCCGGGTAGCCTAGATCCTTGTGTCGGGCTTGCCCGATCTCTCGTGCGTGCCCCGAGTGTCTTGCGACGTGGCCGAGCGCGCACGGCGGGCCCCAGCGTCGCTGGGAACCCGCTCCCCGTAGTTCCAGCCATGGCAGTGAGTCAGTGCCGCGCCCCGCGCAGCCCAAGAGAAAGAGATAGGACGCAGTGCCCACAATTCAGCAGTTGGTCCGCAAGGGCCGGGCGGACAAGGTGAGCAAGAACAAGACGCCGGCGCTCAAGGGTTCGCCCCAGCGTCGCGGTGTGTGCACCCGCGTGTACACCACCACCCCCAAGAAGCCGAACTCCGCTCTGCGCAAGGTGGCGCGTGTCCGTCTCTCCTCGGGGGTCGAGGTCACGGCCTACATCCCCGGCGTCGGCCACAACCTGCAGGAGCACTCGATGGTGCTCGTCCGCGGCGGTCGCGTGAAGGACCTGCCCGGCGTCCGCTACAAGATCATCCGCGGCTCGCTCGACACGCAGGGCGTGAAGAACCGCAAGCAGGCTCGCAGCCGCTACGGCGCGAAGAAGGAGAAGTAATGCCACGCAAGGGCCCCGCCCCGAAGCGTCCGCTGCCGGTCGACCCGGTCTACGGCTCCCCGCTGGTCACCCAGCTGGTGAGCAAGATCCTGGTCGACGGCAAGAAGACCATCGCCCAGGGCATCGTCTACACCGCGCTCGACGGCACCCGCACCAAGACCGGCACCGACCCGGTGCAGACCCTGAAGCGCGCGCTGGACAACGTCCGCCCCGCGCTGGAGGTCAAGAGCCGTCGTGTCGGTGGCGCCACCTACCAGGTCCCGATCGAGGTCAAGCCGAACCGCGCGACCACCCTCGCGATGCGCTGGCTGGTCAGCTTCGCCCGTGCCCGTCGCGAGAAGACGATGTCCGAGCGCCTCATGAACGAGATCCTCGACGCCTCCAACGGCCTCGGTGCCGCCGTGAAGCGTCGCGAGGACACGCACAAGATGGCCGAGGCCAACAAGGCCTTCGCCCACTACCGCTGGTAACCCACCCAGCACTTCTTCCCGGCTCATCCGCCGGCGGGACCACCGTCCCGTCCTGTGCGGACAGGTCGGATCACCCCCAGATGAGAGGTTGAAGACGCCGCGATGGCTGTCGACATCGAAACCGACCTGTCCAAGGTCCGCAACATCGGCATCATGGCTCACATCGATGCTGGCAAGACCACCACGACCGAGCGCATTCTCTTCTACACCGGTATCAACTACAAGATCGGTGAGGTGCACGACGGCGCGGCCACGATGGACTGGATGGAGCAGGAGCAGGAGCGCGGCATCACCATCACGTCCGCCGCGACGACCTGCCACTGGCACGACACCCAGATCAACATCATCGACACGCCCGGCCACGTGGACTTCACCGTCGAGGTGGAGCGTTCGCTCCGCGTCCTCGACGGCGCCGTCGCCGTGTTCGACGGCGTGGCCGGGGTCGAGCCGCAGAGCCAGACCGTGTGGCGTCAGGCCGACCGCTACAAGGTGCCGCGCATCTGCTTCATCAACAAGCTGGACCGGACCGGTGCGAGCTTCGACTTCTGCGTCTCGACGATCAAGAGCCGCCTGATGGCCGTCCCGGCCATCCTGCAGCTGCCGATCGGATCCGAGGGCGGCTTCCTCGGCGTCGTCGACGTCGTGCGCATGCGGGCCCTCACCTGGCGCGGCGAGACCACGATCGGCGAGGACTACGCCGTCGAGGAGATCCCGGCCGACATGCTGGAGCAGGCGCAGCAGGCGCACGCCGACCTCGTCGAGCTCGTCGCGGAGTACGACGACACGTTGATGGAGGCCTACCTGGCCGAGGACGAGGCGTCCATGACGCCCGAGCTGATCGACGCGGCGATCCGCCGTGCCGTGCTCTCCTCCCAGATCACCGCCGTCCTCTGCGGCAGCGCCTTCAAGAACAAGGGCGTCCAGCCCCTGCTCGACGCGGTCATCGCCTACCTGCCGTCCCCGCTGGACGTGCCGGCCATCGACGGGTTCAAGCCCGGCGACGAGTCGACCGTCATCGAGCGGCACCCGGACTCGAGCGACCCGTTCTCCGCGCTGGCCTTCAAGATCGCGGCCGACCCGCACCTGGGTCGCCTCACCTACATCCGCCTCTACTCGGGCAAGCTCGAGGCCGGCTCCACGGTGCTGAACAGCACCAAGGGCCGCAAGGAGCGGATCGGGAAGATCTACCAGATGCACGCCAACAAGCGTGAGGAGATCGCCAGCGTCGGCGCCGGCCAGATCGTCGCCGTGATGGGTCTGAAGGACACCACCACGGGCGAGACGCTGTCCGACCCGGCGAACCCCGTCGTGCTGGAGTCCATGGACTTCCCCGCGCCGGTCATCGAGCAGGCCATCGAGCCGAAGACGAAGTCCGACCAGGAGAAGCTGGGTGTCGCCATCCAGCGCCTCGCCGAGGAGGACCCCACCTTCCGGGTCCACACCGACGAGGAGACCGGTCAGACGATCATCGCCGGGATGGGCGAGCTGCACCTTGAGGTGCTGATCGACCGGATGAAGCGCGAGTTCCGCGTCGAGGCCAACATCGGCAAGCCGCAGGTGGCCTACCGGGAGACGCTGCGTCGTCCGGTGACCAAGATCGAGTACACCCACAAGAAGCAGTCGGGCGGCTCGGGCCAGTACGCCCGGGTGATCATCGACCTCGAGCCCCTGGAGCCCGGCTCCGGCTACGAGTTCGTGAACGCCGTGACCGGTGGCCGGATCCCCAAGGAGTACATCCCCGCGGTGGACCACGGCATCCAGGACGCCATGCAGTTCGGCGTGCTCGCCGGCTACGCGGTGGAGGACATCAAGGTGACGCTGCAGGACGGCGCCTACCACGACGTCGACTCCTCCGAGCTCGCGTTCAAGATCGCCGGCTCCATGGTCTTCAAGGAGGCCGCCCGTCGTGCCGACCCGGCCCTGCTGGAGCCGGTGATGGCGGTCGAGGTGACCACCCCGGAGGACTACATGGGCACCGTCATCGGTGACCTGAACTCCCGCCGCGGGCAGATCCAGGCCATGAACGACCTGCACGGCAACAAGGTCGTCGAGGCCCTGGTGCCGCTGTCGGAGATGTTCGGCTACGTCGGCGACCTGCGGTCGAAGACGTCCGGCCAGGCGTCGTACTCGATGGAGTTCCACGCCTACGCCGAGACGCCGAAGTCGGTCTCCGACGAGATCATCCAGAAGGCCCGCGGCGAGTGATCGCCTCGTGGTCCCGGGGGGTCTGAGGGGTCGTCCCCCTCGGCACCCCACGCGGGTGGGCCCGGTCATCACGTCCTCGTTTTGACTGAGCCTGCCCCCGGGCCCAGAATTGACCGGCACGTCCCGGTCAGCACAGACCAGCTATCACCAGTAATCGCCCCGCGATCGCGTGGCGAGGAATCCAGAAGGAGCCCCAGTGGCCAAGGCCAAGTTCGAGCGGACTAAGCCGCACGTCAACATCGGCACCATCGGGCACATCGACCACGGCAAGACCACGCTGACCGCGGCGATCACCAAGGTGTTGCACGACAAGTACCCGACCCTCAACCAGGCGTCGGCGTTCGACCAGATCGACAAGGCGCCCGAAGAGCGTCAGCGCGGCATCACCATCTCCATCGCGCACGTCGAGTACCAGACGGAGTCGCGGCACTACGCGCACGTCGACTGCCCCGGTCACGCCGACTACATCAAGAACATGATCACCGGCGCCGCTCAGATGGACGGTGCCATCCTCGTGGTCGCCGCCACTGACGGCCCGATGCCGCAGACCCGCGAGCACGTCCTGCTGGCCCGCCAGGTCGGCGTGCCTGCGATCGTCGTCGCGCTGAACAAGTGCGACATGGTCGACGACGAGGAGATCCTGGAGCTCGTCGAGCTCGAGGTCCGCGAGCTCCTCAGCGAGTACGAGTACGACGGCGACGAGACCCCCGTCGTCCGCGTGGCCGCTTTCCCGGCGCTGAACGGCGACGAGAAGTGGGGCGACTCGATCATGGAGCTCATGGCCGCCGTCGACACCGCGATCCCGCAGCCGGTCCGCGAGATCGACAAGCCGTTCCTGATGCCCGTCGAGGACGTCTTCACGATCACCGGTCGTGGCACCGTCATCACCGGCCGCATCGAGCGCGGTGTGGTCAAGGTCAACGAGACCGTCGACATCATCGGCATCCGCACCACCAAGCAGACCACCACGGTCACCGGCGTGGAGATGTTCCGCAAGCTCCTCGACGAGGGCCAGGCGGGCGAGAACGTCGGCCTCCTGCTCCGCGGCACCAAGCGCGAGGACGTCGAGCGCGGCATGGTCGTGATCAAGCCGGGCACGACCACCCCGCACACCGACTTCGAGGCGCGCGTCTACATCCTCTCGAAGGAGGAGGGCGGCCGTCACACGCCGTTCTTCAACAACTACCGCCCGCAGTTCTACTTCCGGACGACGGACGTGACCGGTGTGGTGAACCTCCCCGAGGGCACCGACATGGTGATGCCGGGTGACAACACGGACATGTCCGTGCAGCTCATCCAGCCCATCGCCATGGAGGAGGAGCTGAAGTTCGCCATCCGTGAGGGTGGTCGCACCGTCGGCGCCGGCCGGGTCACCAAGATCCTCAAGTGACCTCAGCAGCACGCTGATCAGCTGATCAGACGCAGGCCCCGGACTCTCGAGTCCGGGGCCTGCGTCGTCCCCGGGGTTGCGTCGTGACGCGCGTCGGCCCGCTTACCATCGCCGGGTGGAACCGAACACCCAGGCCATCGTCCGGCTCGCCTGGTCCCGCCTGCTCGGCCTGCCGGACGACACCCTCGACCCGGCCGCCAACCCGGTGCGCACCGTCCGGTCGGTCTCCGAGGGGCAGGCGATGGTCGTCCGGCTGTGGGACACCTGGGTGGTGCTGGGGCCCGCCTGGTTCCTGGAGCGGACCGCCGACGTCGACCCGGCGGTGCTGGTGGACCCGACGACGCTGCTGCGGTCCTGCGACGGCCAGCCGGCCCGCCTCATCGGGCACGCCGTGCTCGGCTTCACCGACCGCTACGCGGAGCCGTCCGCGCCCGGACGCGTCGCCCTCGAGGACGTACCCGTCGACGACGCGCCGGCGGCGGCCGCGACCCTGGAGCGGGCCTGCCCCCCCGACGACGTCGCCGAGGTCGGCCTCGCCGAGCTGGCGCGGGTGTTCGTCACCCTCGACGACCGCGACCAGCCGACGTCGGGAGCCGGCTACGACGAGTGGCAGGGCCTGCTGGCGCACCTGGGGGTGCTGACACCGCCGGAGCTCCGCCGGACCGGCTGGGGGACCGTCGCCGCGGCGCTGGCCCTCAACGACGCCCTGGACGTCGGCCTGGTGCCCCAGTGGCGGGCCCGCACCGACAACGCGGCGTCCCGCCGCCTGGCGCGCAGGCTGGGCTTCGCCGAGGCGGGTGAGCAGAGCACGGTGACGCTGGGCTGAGCCCCCGCCGCTGAGGCGGCGAAGGGCTCGGCCGCGGCGACGGGCTCGGGCGGCGGCGCGACCTCAGGCCGGCAGCAGCAGGGCGACGGGGTAGCGGTCGAGCACGTCGGCCAGCTGCACCGCACCCTCGTGCTCGCGGCCGGTGAGCGCGTCGACGAACCGGCCGGGCAGCTCCAGGGCCGTGTCCAGCCAGCCGCCGGCGGCGGCGAGGCTGACGGGCAGCCGGGTGGCCAGCGTGACGGCACCACCCCGGTCGAAGGCCACCAGGTGGCCGGCGGCCGGACCGGAGGCGCGCAGCGGGGTGTAGGTGGTGAACAGCTCCGGGTGGTCGCGCCGGGCATGCAGCGCCTGGGTGGTGACCCACAGCTTGGCCGCGCCGCTCTCGTCGACGCCCGGGTGGCTCTGCCGCACCTCCGCCAGCAGCGCCCGGCGGCGGTCGAAGTCCACCGGCCGCCGGTTGTCCGGGTCGACGAGCGAGTCGTCCCACAGCTCCGTGCCCTGGTAGACGTCCGGGACGCCCGGCATGGTCAGCTGCACCAGCTTCTGACCCAGGGCGTTGGTCCAGCCGTGCGGGGTGACGGCGGCGACCAGGTCGTCCCAGGCGGTGCGCAGCTGCGGCTCGTCGTAGGCGGCGTCCACGGCGGCGTGCACGGCCGACTCGTAGGCCTCGTCGACCGCGGTGTAGGTGGTGGGGTCGCTGGCCTCCCGCATCGCCTTCTCGGCGTAGGCGTGCATCCGCTCGCGCTCGATCGGACCGGCGCCCACCAGGGTCTGGGCCAGGAAGTAGCCGAAGGCGCGGTTGGGGATGGACGCCGCCGCGGCGAAGTGCTCGGCGAACTCGCCCCAGGCCTGCGGGATCTCGGCCAGCGCCGCCAGCCGGGCCCGGACGTCCTCGCCGCGCTTGGTGTCGTGGGTGGACAGCCCGGTCATCGAGCGGGGCTGCCGGTCCTGCCGGGCCACCTGGGCGGCGTGGAAGGCCTCGAGGTCGATCCCCAGCTCGTCGGGGTCGGCCCCCACCTCGTTGAGCGCGATGAAGCGGGCGTAGCGGTAGAACGCCGTGTCCTCGGTGCCCTTGGCCATGGTGGCACCGCTCAGCTGCTGCAGACGGCGGGCCAGCTCGTCCCCCGCGTCGTGCAGCCGGGGGCTGAGCGTGTCCAGCGCGTCGCGCAGCTCGGGTCGACGGCGGACGGCCAGGGCCAGCGCGTGGTCGAGGTCGTCCGCGCCGTCGGGGAGGTAGGAGCGGTAGACGGCGAAGGCCACCGCCACCTCCGCGATCGCCGCGGGGGCGTCCTCGACCTCGGGCACCAGGGCCGCCATCCTGCGGATCTCCGCGACCAGCAGCTCGGAGACGACCATCCGCTTGCCGGCCTCGACGTGCTCGGCGATGCTGCGCCGGTCCCCGGTCAGCCGCTGGTACAGCGCGGTCAGCTCGTGCTCGTGGCCGGGGTCGACGAAAAGCCCGTTGACCTCCCGCATCGCGTCGTAGCCGGTGGTGCCCTCGACGGGCCAGTCGGTCGGCAGCTGCTCGCCGGGCTCGAGGATCTTCTCCACGGTGATCCACTGCTGGGGGGCCAGGGCGCGCAGCCGGCGCAGGTACTCGCCCGGGTCGACCAGCCCGTCGGGGTGGTCGATGCGCAGGCCGGTGACGCCGCGCTCGACCCACGCGCGGACCTGGACGTGGGTGGCGTCGAAGACCGCCTCGTCCTCCTGGCGGACCCCGGCCAGCGTGGTGACGGCGAAGAACCGGCGGTACCCGAGGTCGGTGTTGCCCCGGGACCAGTGCACCAGCTCGTAGTGCTGCCGGGCGTGCACCGTGTCGGCGTCCTCACCCTCGGCCGCGGTGCCGGGGGCCAGCGGGAAGCGGTGGTCGTAGTAGCGCAGCTCGCCGTCCTCGACGCTCAGCACCGCGTCGTCGCCGAGGACCGGCAGCAGCAGCCGGGGCCGGCTCCAGTCGATGTCGAACCAGGACGCGTACGCCGACTCCCGGCCGTGCTGGAGGACGTCCCACCACGCCGGGTTCTCGGCGGGCACCTCGACCCCGAGGTGGTTGGGCACGATGTCGACGACGACCCCCAGCCCGGCCTCGGCGGCGGCGGCGAACAGGGCCTGCAGGCCCGCCTCGCCGCCGCGGTCGGGGTCGATCTCGGTCACGTCGACGGTGTCGTAGCCGTGGGCAGAACCGGTGGTCGACCGCAGCAGCGGCGACAGGTAGACGGCGCCGACGCCGAGATCGGCGAGGTGGTCGACGAGAGCGGTCGCGTCGGCGAGGGTGAAGTCGCGCTGGACCTGGAGGCGGTAGGTGGAGGCGGGAACCGTGGGGATCACACGGGAAACCCTAGAGGGCGGCCCGCGGCCCGGACGACCGCCTCAGAGCAGGGCGACCGAGCCGTCGCGGCGGGGGTCGGCGCCGCCGCCCAGGGCGCTGAGGGCCGAGACGCCGCCGAAGTAGGGATCGCGCGACGCCGCGACCGCGACCGGGGCCCGCGCGCCCAGCGCCGCCAGCACCTCGGGGCTGAAGCCCGGCTCGGCCCGCACGAGGTCGGGCAGCGCGTTCAGCCGTGGGGCGTCGATCGCCTCCTGCGGCGGGGCGCCGCGCAGCATCCGGACCAGCACCTGCAGCAGCGCGGGGCGGATCCGGCTGCCGCCCGCGGCGCCGGCGACGGCGACCGGCCGGTGCTGGGCATCCAGGGCCACCAGCGGGGACATCATCGAGCCCATCCGCACGCCCGGGTCCAGCTGCTCCCGGATCAGCTCGCCCTCGCCGAGCATCGAGTTGAGGTGCACCCCGTAGCCGGGGACCCAGACCCCCGAGCCCAGCCCCAGGCTCGTGGTCAGGGCGCAGGCGCCGCCGTCCGCGTCCACGGCGACGACGTTGGTGGTCTCGGCCCGCCGGTCGGGCCCCCGCAGGGCGTCCACCAGGCCGAGCGCCGAGGACGGGTCGGTCGTCGGGTCACCGGGGACCGTGCGGTCGGCCCGGGCCAGGGTGCCCAGCAGGTCGTCGAGGTCGTCGCCGCGTGCGTGGACCGTGAAGTCGTGGAAACCCACCTGCCGGGGCCGGGACTCCACGACGCGGTAGGCGGCCAGGTCGGCGGCGCTGAGCGCCCCGCCGTCGGCGACCGCGGCGACCAGGGCCTCGGCGTAGGCCCCCTGGTAGAAGGCCGCCGGGTCCTCGGCCAGCAACCGGTAGGCGTGGTGGTGGTCGGGGTGGTGCAGCCGGTCGCCCGCCTGCAGCAGGGTGCCGTCGGCCCGGCGGTAGACCTCGAGGCCGTCGCCGACGCACATGGCGGGCGCGATCACCGGCAGCAGCACGGCATGGGTCCGCGGGAACGGGGTGCCGTGGGAGGCGTCGAGCCCCGGAGCCACGACGTCGGCCCAGGGCAGCCGGCCCCAGCGCCGCCAGAGGTGGTGCGCCCCGGCCGGCACCCCGGGCACGGCGACGGTCGCGGGGCCGATCTCGTACGGCATGGGCTGCCCGACGAAGGTGACCTCGATGGCGGTCCCGGCGCCCGGGGACGTGCCGTCCAGCCCGGGCACCGCCACGAAGAAGTCGACGCAGGTGACCTCGCCCGCCGGGTCCACCACGGTGGCGAAGCCGCCACCGCTCAGGCCGGTGAAGATGGTCTCGGCCGCGCAGCTGACCAGCATCATGGCCACGGCGGCGTCGACGGCGTTGCCCCCGGCCCGCAGGGTCGCCACCCCGGCCTCCGCCGTCGAGGGGTGGCCCGCGGCCACCCCGGCCCTCATCAGCACCGCCCCAGCGTAGGGGCGGGGCGCCCCCCGGGCGGTCCACCGCCAGGGCGTGGTCGACGGCCCGCGGGCGTCCGGCCGGGCCGATCCGTCGCGGCGGCCGCGCCGGGGGGTCGAGGGCCTAGACTGGGTCCCGGCCCGGAGGACGTCGTCACGGGCCGTGCTCCGACCGGGGCGGGCCCGCTGGGCCCGTGAGCGGAGTGGAGGCGGCCGGGATTTGATCTCCCGCCTGCTGTCTGACAAGATTGCCAGGTTGCTTTGGCAGGTCTGCCGGGGTGCGCCACGCCTGAGGACGTCTTCGGACGGCCACGGCGGGGAGCGCTGCACCGGAGGCCTCCGACCTCCTGGTCCTCCGGACCGGGTGAGGTGGTCCTCGCGGACCGCCCAGGTCACCCCCCACCGCAGGGAACTGCGGGGAGTCGTGCGCCGGAAGGTGGTCGACACACCCGAGCGCGGGGGTCGGAGCAAGTGCAGGATTTCAATGCCGGATGTACTGAGACGTTAGGACGAACTGTGGCGGGACAAAAGATCCGCATCAGGCTCAAGGCCTATGACCACGAGGTCATCGACTCCTCCGCGCGCAAGATCGTGGACACGGTCACGCGCACGGGTGCGCAGGTCGCCGGGCCGGTGCCGCTCCCGACGGAGAAGAACGTGTTCTGCGTGATCCGTTCTCCTCACAAGTACAAGGACAGCCGGGAGCACTTCGAGATGCGGACGCACAAGCGTCTGATCGACATCATCGACCCGACCCCCAAGACCGTTGACTCTCTGATGCGACTGGACCTGCCCGCAGGCGTCGACATCGAGATCAAGCTCTGAGGACGAAAGAACCATGAGCACTCCTTCTGTTACCTCCGACCGCAAGGTCAAGGGCCTGCTGGGCACCAAGCTCGGCATGACCCAGCTCTGGGACGCCAACAACCGCGTCGTCCCCGTCACGGTCGTCCAGGCCGGCCCGTGCGTCGTCACCCAGGTCCGCACCCCGGACGTGAACGGCTACGGAGCCGTGCAGCTCGGCTTCGGCGCGATCAAGGCCAAGCAGGTCACCAAGCCCTCCGCCGGGCACTTCGAGAAGGCCGGCGTCACCCCGCGCAAGCACCTGGTGGAGATCCGCACGACGGACGCCCCCGAGTTCACGCTCGGCCAGGAGCTGACGGCTGAGGTCTTCGCGGCCGACGAGGTCGTCGACGTGACCGGCGTCAGCAAGGGCAAGGGCACCGCCGGCGTCATGAAGCGGCACGGCTTCCACGGTCTGCGCGCCTCGCACGGTGTGCACCGCAAGCACCGCTCGCCCGGCTCCATCGGTGGCTGCGCCACCCCTGGCCGGGTGTTCAAGGGCATGAAGATGGCCGGCCGGATGGGTGTCGAGCGCGTCACCGTGCAGAACCTCACCGTGCACGCGGTCGACGCCGAGCGCGGCCTGATCCTCATCAAGGGGGCGATCCCGGGCGCCAAGGGCGGCCTGGTCGTCCTGCGCAGCGCGGCCAAGAAGGGAGACCCCGCATGAGCGAGACCCGTACCGTCGACGTCCTGGACGCCAGCGGCGCGAAGGCCGGCACCACCGACCTGCCCGCCGAGCTGTTCGACGTCACCGCCAACGTGCCGCTGATCCACCAGGTCGTGGTGGCCCAGCTGGCGGCCGCCCGCCAGGGCACGCACTCCACCAAGACCCGCGCCGAGGTCCGGGGCGGTGGCAAGAAGCCCTACCGCCAGAAGGGCACCGGCCGCGCCCGCCAGGGGTCGACCCGCGCACCGCAGTTCGTCGGCGGTGGCGTCGTGCACGGCCCGCAGCCGCACGGCTACGCCCAGCGGACGCCCAAGAAGATGATCGCCGCCGCCCTGCGCGGTGCGCTGTCGGACCGGGCCCGCGACGGCCGCGTCCACGTCGTCAGCGACCTGGTGCTGGGCGACACGCCCTCCACGAAGATCGCCCTGGCGGCGCTGGCCACCGTGGCGTCCAGCCCGAAGGTCCTCGTCGTCCTGCACCGGGACGACGACCTGGCCTGGCTGAGCCTGCGCAACGCCGCCGACGTGCACGCCATCGCCGTCGACCAGCTCAACGCCTACGACGTGCTCGTCAACGACGAGGTCGTCTTCACCACGGCGGCGCTCGACAGCTACGTGGCGGGTCCGGCCAAGGGCCGCTCCGCCAAGGCCGTCGCCTCCGCCTCCGAGGTCGAGAGCCTCGAGCCGTCCGACGCCGAGCTCGCCGCACCGGCGGAGCCGGTCGTCGTGACTGCCGCGCCGGTCGCCGAGCCGGTCGAGATCGTCGAGCCGGTCGAGGCCGTCGAGGACGTCGAGCCGGCCGAGGGCACGGAGCCCCGCGCTGAAGGAGACCTGAAGTGACGAACGTCAAGATCCGCGACCACCGCGACATCCTGCTCGCCCCCGTGGTGAGCGAGAAGAGCTACGGGCTGCTGGACGAGAACAAGTACACGTTCCTCGTCGCGCCCGACGCGAACAAGACCGAGATCAAGATCGCCGTCGAGGCGGTCTTCAAGGTCAAGGTCACCGGTGTGAACACGCTGAACCGGACCGGCAAGAAGCGCCGCACGCGCGCCGGCACGGGGAAGCGTCCCGACACCAAGCGGGCCATCGTCTCCGTCGCCGACGGCGAGCGGATCGACATCTTCTCCGCACCCGCAGGCTGAGGACAGGTAAGGAACAGACATGGGTATCCGTAAGTACAAGCCGACGACGCCGGGCCGGCGTGGCTCGTCCGTGGCCGACTTCGTCGAGCTCACCCGCTCGACCCCGGAGAAGTCGCTCCTCGTCCCCAGCCCGAAGACCGGTGGCCGCAACAACACCGGCCGGATCACCACCCGGCACATCGGTGGCGGTCACAAGCAGGCCTACCGCCTCGTGGACTTCAAGCGCTACGACAAGGACGGCGTGCCGGCCAAGGTCGCGCACATCGAGTACGACCCGAACCGCACGGCGCGCATCGCGCTGCTGCACTTCGCGGACGGCGAGAAGCGCTACATCATCGCTCCCCAGGGCCTCGCCCAGGGGGCTGCGGTGGAGGCCGGCGAGGGCGCCGACATCAAGCCGGGCAACAACCTCCCGCTCCGCAACATCCCCGTCGGCACCACGATCCACGCCGTCGAGCTGCGGCCGGGCGGTGGCGCCAAGCTGGCCCGCTCCGCCGGGTCGAGCATCCAGCTGGTCGCCCGCGAGGGCAAGAACGCCACGCTGCGCATGCCGTCGGGCGAGATGCGCCTGGTCGACGTCCGCTGCCGGGCCACCATCGGCGAGGTCGGCAACGCCGAGCAGTCGAACATCAACTGGGGCAAGGCCGGTCGCAACCGCTGGAAGGGCAAGCGCCCGACCGTCCGCGGTGTGGCCATGAACCCGATCGACCACCCGCACGGTGGTGGTGAGGGCAAGACCTCCGGTGGCCGCCACCCGGTCTCGCCGTGGGGGCAGGCCGAGGGCCGCACCCGCGACAAGAACAAGGCCAGCAGCCGCATGATCGTCCGCCGCCGCAAGTCCGGCAAGAAGCGCTGAGCAGGAGCTAGGGAAAACAGATGCCACGCAGCCTGAAGAAGGGTCCGTTCGTCGACGACCACCTCGCCAAGAAGGTGGAGGTGCAGAACGGCCGCGGGACCAAGAACGTCATCAAGACCTGGTCGCGCCGCTCGATGATCGTGCCGGACATGATCGGTCACACCATCGCGGTGCACGACGGTCGCAAGCACGTGCCGGTCTTCGTGACCGACTCCATGGTGGGCCACAAGCTCGGGGAGTTCGCTCCCACGCGGACGTTCCGTGGCCACGTCAAGGACGACCGGAAGTCTCGCCGCCGCTGACGCGGTGCGAACGCAGAGAAGGAATTCATCACATGACGAAGGACACACGGCCGAGCCGCCGCCAGGCGCTGCTCGGTGACCGTCCCGGTTCGTACGCCGTGGCGCGGCAGGTGCGGGTCTCCCCGACCAAGGCCCGCCGGGTCGTCGACCTGGTGCGCGGCATGAGCGTCGAGGACGCCCTGGTGACCCTCAAGTTCGCGCCGCAGGCGGCGAGCGACCCGGTCTACAAGGTCGTCGCGAGCGCGGCGGCCAACGCCGCGAACACCGACAACCTGCGCAGCGAGGACCTCGTGGTCTCGCAGGCGTTCGTCGACGAGGGCGTGACCATGCGCCGGATCCGGCCGCGGGCCAAGGGCAGCGCGAGCCGCATCCTCAAGCGCTCCAGCCACATCACCGTCGTCGTCGAGCCGAAGGAGGCCTGAGCATGGGCCAGAAGATCAACCCGTACGGCTTCCGCCTCGGGATCACGACCGACCACAAGAGCCGTTGGTACTCCGACAAGCTGTACTCGGCCTACGTCGGCGAGGACGTCAAGATCCGCAAGCTCCTGATCAAGGGTCTCGAGCGCGCCGGCATCTCCAGCGTCGAGATCGAGCGGACCCGTGACCGGGTGCGCGTCGACATCTACACCGCCCGCCCGGGCATCGTCATCGGCCGCAACGGTGCCGAGGCCGAGCGCGTGCGCAGCGAGCTGGAGAAGCTGACCGGCAAGCAGGTGCAGCTGAACATCCTCGAGGTCAAGAACCCCGAGACCGATGCCCAGCTGGTGGCGCAGGGTGTGGCCGAGCAGCTCGCCTCCCGCGTGCAGTTCCGCCGCGCGATGCGCAAGGCCCAGCAGAGCGCCATGCGCTCCGGTGCGGCCAAGGGGATCCGGATCCAGTGCTCGGGTCGTCTCGGCGGCGCCGAGATGAGCCGGTCGGAGTTCTACCGCGAGGGCCGGGTGCCGTTGCACACGCTCCGCGCGGACATCGACTACGGCTTCTACGAGGCCAAGACGACCTTCGGCCGGATCGGCGTGAAGGTCTGGATCTACAAGGGCGACGTGTCCGGCTCCCGCGCCGAGCGTGCCGCGCAGAAGGCGGCCCGCAACGCCGCCGGTGGCCGTGCCCGGCCGCAGCGCGCCGGTCGTCCCAGCCGTGGGGCCGAGGGTCGCCCGGAGCGTGGCGGTCGTCGTCGCGCCGAGGGTGCGGAGACTCCCGCTCCCGTCGAGGCCGGCGTGTCCGCCGCCCCCGCAGAGACGCCCGGACAGGAGGCCTGACCATGCTGATCCCTCGCAGGGTGAAGTTCCGCAAGCAGCACCACCCCACCCGTCGTGGCGCCGCCAAGGGCGGCACCAAGCTGGCCTTCGGCGAGTTCGGCATCCAGGCCATGGAGCCCTCGTACCTGACCAACCGTCAGATCGAGTCCGCTCGTATCGCGATGACGCGTCACATCAAGCGTGGCGGCAAGGTGTGGATCAACGTCTACCCCGACCGCCCGCTGACCAAGAAGCCCGCCGAGACCCGCATGGGTTCCGGCAAGGGCTCGCCCGAGTGGTGGATCGCGAACATCAAGCCCGGACGCGTGCTCTTCGAGCTGTCCGGGGTCGACGAGACGGTGGCCCGCGAGGCCATGCGTCTGGCGATCCACAAGCTGCCGATGAAGGCGCGCTTCATCAAGCGCGAAGCAGGTGAGATCTGATGGCGAAGACCGCAACCGCCGCCGAGCTGCGTGGCCTCGGCCGTGCCGACCTCGACGCCCGCGTCCGCGAGCTGAAGGAGGAGCTGTTCGGGCTCCGCTTCCAGTCCGCGACCGGTCAGCTGGAGTCGCACAGCCGGCTCCGGGAGGTCCGCAAGGACATCGCCCGGATCTACACGGTGCTGCAGGAGCGCGAGCTCGGCATCGTGGACGACCCCGACCTGGCCTCCCAGGAGACCGGCTCGGACGACGGAGCAGCCGCGCCCGCGGTGGAGAGAGTGAAGGCCTGACATGAGTGAGCAGCTGAACGAGAGCGTGACGGCCCCGGCCGAGCGCAGCGCGCGCAAGGTCCGCGAGGGCCTCGTGGTCAGCGACAAGATGGACAAGACCGTCGTCGTGGCGGTCGAGGACCGCGTCAAGCACCGCCTCTACGGCAAGGTGCTGCGGCAGACCTCGCGCCTCAAGGCGCACGACGAGGGCAACGCCGCCGGCGTCGGTGACCGGGTGCGGATCATGGAGACCCGGCCGCTCAGCGCCACCAAGCGCTGGCGTCTGATCGAGATCCTCGAGAAGGCCAAGTAGGACAGGCCGACCGGCCGCCCCGGAACACCTGACGGTGTCCCGGGGTCGCGGCCGGTCGGAGGCAAACCACACGTTCCACGAGGCCCGGACACCGGGAACCAGTGAGACAACCAGGAGATAACAGATGATCCAGCAGGAGTCGCGGCTCAAGGTCGCCGACAACACGGGTGCCAAGGAGATCTTGTGCATCCGCGTTCTCGGCGGGTCCGGTCGTCGTTACGCCGGCATCGGCGACGTCATCGTCGCCACCGTCAAGGACGCCATCCCCGGTGGCAACGTCAAGAAGGGCGAGGTCGTGAAGGCCGTCATCGTCCGGACCGTGAAGGAGCGCCGTCGCGCTGATGGCTCGTACATCAAGTTCGACGAGAACGCCGCGGTGATCTTGAAGGCTGACGGCGAGCCGCGCGGTACCCGCATCTTCGGCCCGGTCGGCCGTGAACTGCGCGAGAAGCGCTTCATGCGCATCATCTCGCTCGCCCCGGAGGTGATCTGACCATGAGCTCGAAGAAGCCCACCGCCCTCAAGAGCGGCACGAACAAGCTGCACGTCATCAAGGGTGACCGCGTGAAGGTCATCGCCGGCAAGGACAAGGGGACCGTCGGCGAGATCATCGCCGTGTTCCCCGAGCGCCAGAAGGTGACCGTCGCGGGCGTCAACATCGCCAAGCGGCACCTGAAGGACACCTCGGCCCAGCCGCAGGGCGGCGCGGGCACGAAGGGCGGGATCGTCTCCTCCGAGGCCCCCATCCACGTGTCGAACGTCCAGCTGGTCGTCAAGAACGAGGGCGGCGACGAGGTCGTCACCCGCGTCGGGTACGACCGCGTCGAGGTGACCAAGCGTCGCCCCGACGGCTCCGAGTACAAGTCGTTCCGCAGCGTCCGCATCGCGCGGGCGACCGGACAGGAGATCTGATGAGCACCGAGACGACCGAGACGGCGGCACCGAAGGTGCTCCCGCGCCTGAAGCAGCGCTACCGCGACGAGATCGTGCCCGCGCTGCACCAGGAGTTCCAGTTCGCCAACGTCATGCAGATCCCCGGCCTGGTCAAGATCGTGGTCAACATGGGTGTCGGCGAGGCGGCGCGCGACTCGAAGCTGATCGACGGGGCCGTCAAGGACCTCGCGACGATCACCGGCCAGAAGCCGCAGGTCACCAAGTCCCGCAAGTCCATCGCCCAGTTCAAGCTGCGCGAGGGGATGCCGATCGGCGCCCACGTCACCCTGCGTGGTGACCGCATGTGGGAGTTCGCCGACCGTCTGCTGTCGCTGGCCCTGCCCCGCATCCGCGACTTCCGCGGCCTGTCGCCCAAGCAGTTCGACGGCCACGGCAACTACACCTTCGGTCTCAACGAGCAGGTCATGTTCCACGAGATCGACCAGGACCGGATCGACCGGGTCCGGGGCATGGACATCACGTTCGTGACCTCGGCGACGACGGACGACCAGGGCCGCGCTCTGCTGCGCCACCTCGGCTTCCCGTTCCGGCAGAACTAAGAGAGGGACCAGAAGATGGCCAAGACAGCGCTCCGGGTCAAGCAGGCCCGCAAGCCGAAGTTCGCGGTGCAGGGTTACACCCGGTGCCAGAAGTGCGGGCGGCCGCGTTCGGTCTTCCGCAAGTTCGGCCTGTGCCGCATCTGCCTGCGCAGCATGGCGCACGCGGGCGAGCTGCCCGGCATCACGAAGTCCTCGTGGTGACCCCAGCTCTCCGCTGACCCGCACGCACTCCAAGACCAGAAACGCTGAAGGTCCCTCCGGGGAAACCACGGTGAGAAAGAAGTCCAACCAGCCATGACCATGACAGACCCCATCGCGGACATGCTGACCCGTCTCCGGAACGCCAACCAGGCGTACCACGACCAGACGGTCATGCCGCACAGCAAGATCAAGGTCGGGATCGCCGAGATCCTCGCCAGCGAGGGCTACATCGCCAGCTTCGCGGTGAACGAGCCCAAGGAGGGCGAGGTCGGCAAGACCCTCGCGATCACGCTCAAGTACGGCCAGAACCGCGAGCGCTCGATCGCCGGCGTCCGCCGCATCTCCAAGCCCGGCCTCCGGGTCTACGCGAAGTCGACCGGGCTGCCCAAGGTCCTCGGCGGCCTCGGCATCGCGATCATCTCGACCTCCCAGGGGCTGCTGACCGACCGTCAGGCCCACCGCACCGGCGTGGGTGGCGAAGTCGTCGCCTACGTCTGGTGATCGACGAGATCTAGAGAGGAAACAACATGTCACGCATTGGCAGGCTTCCTGTCCCGGTCCCGTCCGGCGTCGAGGTCACCCTCGACGGCCAGCAGGTTTCGGTCAAGGGCCCCAAGGGCACGCTGCAGCACCGCGTCAAGGAGCCGATCACCGTCGCGCGCGCGGAGAACGGCCAGCTGGAGATCAGCCGGCCGGACGACGAGCGTGAGAGCAAGTCGCTCCACGGGCTGACCCGCACCCTGGTGGCCAACATGGTCACCGGCGTCACGGCGGGTTACGAGAAGAAGCTCGAGATCGTCGGCGTCGGCTACCGCGTCGTGGCCAAGGGCCCGACGCAGCTCGACTTCGCGCTCGGCTACAGCCACCCGGTGGCGATCACCGCGCCCGAGGGCATCACCTTCAACGTCGAGGCGCCGACCCGTTTCTCGGTCATCGGCATCGACAAGCAGCAGGTGGGCGAGGTCGCGGCCAACATCCGCAAGCTGCGCAAGCCGGAGCCCTACAAGGGCAAGGGCATTCGCTACGCGGGCGAGCACGTCCGTCGCAAGGTCGGAAAGGCTGGTAAGTGATGGCTGTCTCGCTGTCTTCGCACAAGGGCACCGCAACCAAGACCCGGTCGCGGCTCCGCCGTCAGATCCGGGCCCGCAAGAAGATCTTCGGTGCGCCCGAGCGCCCGCGGCTCGTGGTCACCCGGTCGGCCCGCCACATCATGGCCCAGGTCATCGACGACACCGCCGGACGCACCCTCGCGTCGGCCTCCACCATGGAGGCGGACCTGCGCTCGGGTACCGGCGACAAGTCGGCCAAGGCCAAGCAGGTCGGCCTCCTGGTCGCCGAGCGGGCCAAGGCCGCCGGTGTCGAGCAGGTCGTCTTCGACCGCGCCGGCAACAAGTACCACGGTCGCATCGCCGCACTGGCTGACAGTGCGCGCGAGGCCGGCCTCGGATTCTGACGAGAGATAGGTAGACGGATGAGTGGAACGCAGCGCCGCAGTGGTGGCGGCGCAGGCGGAGACCGCCGCGGCCGTGACGATCGTCGTGGCCAGGCGGCTGAGAAGAGCAACTACATCGAGCGCGTCGTGGCGATCAACCGCGTCGCGAAGGTCGTGAAGGGCGGTCGGCGCTTCAGCTTCACGGCGCTGGTCGTCGTCGGCGACGGCGACGGCACCGTCGGCGTGGGCTACGGCAAGGCCAAGGAGGTGCCCGCGGCGATCGCCAAGGGCGTCGAGGAGGCGAAGAAGCACTTCTTCACCGTCCCTCGCATCCAGGGCACCATCTCCCACCCCGTCCAGGGTGAGAAGGCGGCCGGTGTGGTCATGCTGCGCCCCGCCTCCCCGGGTACCGGCGTCATCGCCGGTGGCTCGGCGCGGGCGGTGCTGGAGTGCGCCGGCGTGCACGACGTGCTCGCCAAGTCGCTGGGCTCCACCAACGCGATCAACGTGGTGCACGCCACCGTCGCCGCGCTGCAGGGCCTGGAGATGCCGGAGCAGGTCGCGAAGCGTCGCGGCATGTCCGTCGAGCACGTGACGCCGGCCGCCCTGCTGCGGGCCCACCGGGCGGGAGCCCAGTCATGAGCCGCATCAAGGTCAGCCAGGTGAAGTCCGGCATCGGCGGCAAGCAGTACCAGCGGGACACGCTCCGCTCTCTCGGCCTCAAGCGCATCGGCGACGTCGCCGTCAAGGAGGACCGCCCCGAGATCCGAGGGATGCTGAACACGGTGTCCCACCTGATCACCGTCGAGGAGGTCGACTGACATGGCACTCAAGGTCCATCACCTGAGGCCGGCGCCCGGCGCCAAGACCGCGAAGACCCGAGTGGGTCGCGGTGAGGGCTCCAAGGGCAAGACCGCCGGTCGCGGCACCAAGGGCTCCGGTGCCCGCAACAACATCCCCGAGAACTTCGAGGGTGGCCAGATGCCGATGCACATGCGGGTCCCGAAGCTCCGCGGCTTCAAGAACCCGTTCCGCGTCGAGTTCCAGGTCGTGAACCTGGACCGGCTGAGCGCGCTCTTCCCCGAGGGGGGCACCATCGGCGTCGACGAGCTGGTCGCGGCCGGCGCGGTCCGCGCCGGTCACCCGGTCAAGGTCCTCGGCACGGGCGAGATCACCGTGGCGGTGCAGGTCACCGCCGACGCGTTCTCGGGTTCGGCCAAGGACAAGATCGCCGCAGCGGGTGGCAGCACCACCCAGCGCTGACTGGTCAACGCACCACACGAAGGGCCGTCCCGACCGGGGCGGCCCTTCGTGCGTCCCCGACCGCATCCGGACGGGCTCCCGCGGGTGAACCATCGACCCCGGGGCTTCGTACCCCCGGATAGCACCCGCGTGCGGCGGCCGCCCGGTCGCCGCCCCGAACCCAGGGGGAACCACCGATGACGTTGCGCCCACGACACCGCCTGCTCGCCGCCGCCAAGATCGCCGGGGTGGCGCTGACCAGCGCGGCCCTGACCGTCACCCTCGCTGGACCCGTCGCGGCCCACCCCCGGCACCACGGCGACCACGCCGACCGGCCCGAGCGGATCGCGCTGCCGGACGGGTTCCAGCCGGAGGGGATCGCCGTCGACCAGGGCTCGCGGGCCTACCTCGGCTCCCGGACGAACGGCGACATCCTGTCGGTCGACCTCCGCACCGGCAAGCGCCACCTGGTCAGCCGGGGACTCGGGGTGGGCAACCCCTCGGTGGGCCTCAAGGTCGACGACGGACTGATCTACGTCGCCGGCGGCGGCACGGGCACCGGCCGGGTGATCAGCGCCCGCTCGGGCAAGATCCTCGCCAACCACACGTTCACCGCCGTCAGCGAGACGAGCCCGAGCTTCGTCAACGACGTCGTGCTGACCAAGCACCGGGCCTGGTTCACCGACTCGGCCAAGCCCCAGCTCTACAGCGTCACCCGCAGCAGGAACCCGAAGAAGGCGCGGGTCGCCACCCTGCCGCTGACGGGGGAGTGGGTGCAGGCACCCGCGGGCACGAACAGTGCCAACGGCATCGCCCAGAGCCCGGACAAGCGGTCCCTGCTGGTGGTCGACTCCGCCACCGGGACCCTGTTCCGGGTCGACCCGCGGACCGGGGTCGCGAAGAAGGTGGACCTGGGCGGTGCCCAGCTGACCAACGGTGACGGCCTGCTGGTCCGCGGTCGCACCCTCTACGCGGTCCAGAACCGGCTCAACCAGGTCGCGGTCGTGCACCTCGACCGCAGCGGGAGCCGCGGTCGGCTGGTGGACACGCTGACGAGTGCGGACCTGCGGGCACCGGCGACCTTCGACATCCCGACCACGGCCGCGTACTACAAGGGCAGCCTCTACCTGCCCAACGCCCGCTTCGGGGTCGCGAACGCCGCCACCACGGCGGAGTACTGGATCAGCCGGCTGCGCGTCTAGCCGCTCGCGCCGCCCAGCCGACAGCCGCCTGTCGACCCGCCCGGGTCGGCAGGCGGCTGTCGTCGTCCCGAGCCGGTGCCGAGCCCCGGCCCCTGCGGGCGGGGTGGCCAGGACCGCCGAGGATGCGTGGTTCACCGTGATCCCTTGATAAAGTCATCCGGTCCTGCACGGTCGGGGTCGGACCGCGAGGTGCTCGACCACGACAGGGCCGTCGACCAAGAGAGGGAGGGCGGGAGTGCTCACCGCATTCGCCAACGCATTCCGGACCCCGGACCTGAGGAAGAAGATCTTCTTCACGCTGGCGATCCTCGCCGTGTTCCGGCTGGGGTCGATCATCCCGACCCCGAACGTCAACGTCGGCCAGGTCGACTTCTGCCTCCGGCAGGCCCAGAGCGGTGAGCAGCAGGGCCTGTACTCGCTGATCAACCTGTTCTCGGGCGGGGCACTGCTCCAGCTGGCGATCTTCGCGCTGGGGATCATGCCCTACATCACGGCGAGCATCATCCTGCAGCTGCTGACCGTCGTCATCCCGCGGCTGGAGGCCCTCAAGAAGGAGGGCCAGGCCGGCCAGACCAAGATCACCCAGTACACCCGGTACCTCACCCTGGTGCTGGCCGTGCTGAACTCCACCGCGTTCGTCACCGTCGCCGTCAACGACCGGCTCTTCACCGGCTGCCCGGGCCTCGTGTACGACAAGGGCATCTTCCCGGTCATCACGATGATCCTCACCATGACCGCCGGCACCAGCGTCATCATGTGGATGGGTGAGCTGATCACCGAGCGCGGCGTCGGCAACGGCATGTCGGTGATGATCTTCACCCAGATCGCCGCCACCTTCCCGAGCGCCCTCTGGGGCCTCAAGGTCGCCCGCCCCGGCTCCCAGGGCTGGGTCATCTTCCTGCTGGTGATCGCCCTCGGCCTGGTGGTCATGGCCGGGGTCATCTTCGTCGAGCAGTCCCAGCGCCGCATCCCCGTGCAGTACGCGAAGCGGATGGTCGGCAGCCGGATGCTCGGCGGGTCCACGACCTACATCCCGATCAAGGTCAACCAGGCGGGCGTCATCCCCGTCATCTTCGCCTCGTCGCTGCTGTACCTGCCCGCGCTGTACGCCCAGTTCCGGCCGGAGGCCCGCTTCTCCTCCTGGATCTCGGCGAACTTCGTCCGTGGCGACCACCCGATCTACATGGTCACGTTCTTCCTGCTCATCGTGTTCTTCGCCTACTTCTACGTCGCGATCACGTTCAACCCGAACGAGGTCGCCGACAACATGAAGAAGTACGGTGGCTTCATCCCCGGCATCCGCGCGGGCAAGCCGACCGAGGACTACCTCGCCTTCGTGCTGTCCCGGCTGACGTTCCCCGGGTCGCTCTACCTGGGTCTGATCGCCCTGCTGCCGTCGGTGGCGTTCATCTTCCTGGACGCCAACCAGAACTTCCCCTTCGGCGGCACCTCGATCCTCATCATCGTCGGCGTCGGACTGGACACGGTGAAGCAGATCGAGAGCCAGCTGCAGCAACGCAACTACGAAGGGTTCCTCCGCTGATGCGCCTCCTCATCATGGGTCCGCCGGGGGCGGGCAAGGGCACCCAGGCGGCGCAGGTCTCGCAGCGCTACGGGATCCCGGCCGTCTCGACCGGCGACATCTTCCGGGCCATGAAGACCGCCGACACGCCGCTGGCCCAGCAGGTCCGCGACATCATGGACTCCGGTGGCTACATCAGCGACGACATCACCAACGACATCGTCGCCCAGCGGCTGGCCGAGGTGGACTGCGTCGGCGGCTTCCTGCTGGACGGCTACCCGCGGACGCCCGCCCAGGTCGAGACCCTCGACGCCTTCCTGGCCGGCCGGGGGGAGGCGCTCGACGCCGTCATCGTCCTGGTCGCCGACCAGGACGAGGTGGTGCAGCGGCTGCTGAAGCGCGCCGCCACCGACGGCCGGGCCGACGACCGTGAGGAGACCATCCGGGTCCGCCAGCAGGTCTACGCCGACCAGACGGCCCCGCTGCTCGAGATCTTCCGCAATCGCGACCTGCTGGTCGAGGTGGACGGGCTCGGACCCGTGACCGAGGTGTCGCAGCGCCTGTTCGACGCGCTGGACGCGAAGACCGGCGGCGCGCCGGCGGTCAGCGTCGACGGGTAGCCCCGCCGTGTTCGGCACCCCGCGCGGGGTGGAGATCAAGACGCGCGAGCAGCTGCTGCTGATGCGGCGGGCCGGCCTCGTCGTGGCCGCGGCGCTGGCGGCCACCCGCGCGGCCGTCCGACCGGGCGTGAGCACCCGTGAGCTCGACGCCGTCGCCGCCGAGGTCATCCGGTCCGCCGGGGCGACCCCGTCCTTCCTCGACTACGGCGCGCACGAGGGCATCGGCGGCTTCCAGGGCGTCACGTGCCTGTCCGTGAACGAGGAGGTCGTGCACGGCGTGCCCGGGCACCGCGTGCTGGTCGAGGGCGACCTGCTCTCCATCGACTGCGGCGCCGTGGTCGAGGGATGGCACGGCGACTCGGCGGTCACCGTGGCGGTCGGCGAGGTGGCCCCGGAGCTCCGGGCCCTCAGCGGCACCACCCGGAGCGCCCTCTGGCACGGCATCGCCGCCGCCCGCCTCGGCGGTCACGTGGGGGACATCTCGGCCGCGGTCGAGGCGCACGTCCGCGCCTCCGACGCCGGCTACGGCATCGTCGAGGAGTACGTCGGGCACGGCATCGGCTCGGCCATGCACCAGCCGCCCGACGTGCCCAACGTGGTGGCCCGCGGCGTGCTGCCCGGCCGGGGGCGGGGCCCGAAGATCGTCGAGGGGCTCGCGCTGGCGGTCGAGCCCATGCTCACCCTGGGCTCGCCGGACAACCACGTCCTCGCCGACGACTGGACCGTGGTCACCGACGACGGCCGCCCGGCCGCCCACTGGGAGCACACCATGACGGTGACCGAGCACGGCCTCTGGGTGCTCACCGCCGAGGACGGCGGCGCCGAGATGCTGGGCGCCCTCGGCGTCCCGTTCGGGCCACTGGCCGACTGAGCGCCGGCGGCCCCGGCGCGGGTAGCGTGGGCCGACGTGGACCACCCGCAGACCCGACGTGACGACACCCGCGAGCAGCTGCACGGCAGGACCGTGGACGACCCCTACCGCTGGCTCGAGGACCCCGACGCCGCAGAGACGGCCGACTGGGTGCGGCGGCAGAACGACCTCAGTGCCGGCTACCTGGCCGCCCTGCCCGAGCGGGCGTGGTTCGGCGCGACCATGTCCGCCGTGCTGGCCCGGCCGCGGGCGGGCACCCCGCTGCACCGCGGCGGCCGCTACCTGGTCAACCGCAACGACGGCCGGCAGAACCAGGACGTCTGGTACGTCGCCGACTCCCTGCCCGAGCTGCTGGCCGGTGGCCGCGTGCTGGTGGACCCCAACACCTTCTCCGCCGACGGCACCAGCTCGCTGGCCGCGCTGGCCCTGCGGGCCGACGGCGCCCAGCTGGCCTACGCGGTCAGCGAGGGCGGCAGCGACTGGCACACCTTCCACCTGCTGGACGTCGACAGCGGTGCCGAGGTCGACGACGTCGGGGTGCAGACCAAGTTCTCCGAGCCCGTCTGGCTGCCCGACGGCCGCTCCTTCGTCTACACCGCCTTCGACCACGAGGGTCACGCCGAGGGCACGCAGACCTCGGCGCTGGCGGGCGGGAAGCTGCGGCTGCACCGGGTCGGCCGGCCGGCGGACGAGGACGAGCTGGTCCTGGCGTTCCCCGACGAGCGGCTGATGATCTGGTCCGAGACCACCGACGACGACCACTGGCTCGTGGTCAGCATCGTCGCCGGCACCGAGAACCAGAACCGGCTGTGGGCCTACCCCGTCAGCACCGAGGACGGGGCCAGCCGGCTCGGGGCGCCGGTCAAGGTGGTGGACGAGCCGGTCGCGGAGTTCACCCTGGTCCGCTCGTCGGGCTCGACCCTGTACCTGCAGACCGACGACGACGCCGAGCGGGGCCGGGTGGTGGCCGTCGACCTCGACGCCCGCGAGCCGGTCTGGCGCGAGGTGCTGGCCGAGACCGAGCACACGCTCATCCAGGTGACCGGGGCCGGTGACGGCTTCGTCACCGTCCACCTGGTCGACGCCCAGCCGCGGGTCAGCCGCTACGACCTCGACGGCCGGCTGCTCGGCACCCTCGACCTGCCCGGCGGGGCGGTGGTCGGGCTCGAGGGCCACGCCGGCGACGACGAGGTGTTCGTCGGCCTGTCGTCGGTGGTCAGCCCGACGGCGGCGTACGTCGTCGCCTTCGGTTCGGGGGCCGTCACCCCGCTGCCCGGGCTGGTGCAGGGCTCGCCGTCCGGCTTCGTGGCCCCGGAGGTGCGGGTGGAGCGGGCCGTCGCCACCAGCGCCGACGGCACCCGGGTGCCCTACTTCCTGGTCCGCGCCGCGGGCGCGGAGCCGGCCGGGCCACGACCCACCCTGCTGTGGGGCTACGGCGGCTTCAAGATCCCCGTCCTCGCGGACTACCGGCCGGGCTGGGCGGGCTGGCTGGCGGCCGGCGGGGTGCTCGCCATCGCGAACCTGCGCGGCGGCGGTGAGTACGGCACCGAGTGGTACGAGGCCGGCCGGCTGGGCCGCAAGCAGAACGTGTTCGACGACTTCGTGGCCGTGGCCGAGCACCTGCAGGCCACCGGCGTCACCACCCGGGACCAGCTGGCGCTGCACGGCCGGAGCAACGGCGGCCTCCTGGTCGGGGCGGTGATGACCCAGCGTCCCGATCTGGCCGCGGTCGCGCTGCCCGGCGTCGGGGTCCTGGACATGCTGCGGTTCCACCTGTTCACGGTGGGCGCGGCCTGGATCTCCGACTACGGCGACCCGCGCGACCCGGAGCAGTTCGCCGACGCGCTCGCCTACTCCCCGCTGCACGCCGTGCGGCCGGGGACGCGCTACCCGGCCACCCTGGTGGTCACGGGCGACCACGACGACCGGGTGGTGCCGCTGCACAGCCACAAGTTCGTCGCGGCCCTGCAGCACGCGCAGGCGGGGGACGCCCCGGTGCTGACGCGGGTGGAGGTGGCCACGGGCCACGGTGCGGGCAAGCCGACGGCCCTGCAGGCCGCCGAGTGGGCCGACCTGCTCGCCTTCGCCGCCCACCACACCGGGCTGGTGCCGCCCAGCTGAGCACCGCCCGGCTGAGCGCCGTCGCCCCTGAGCGGTGCCGAGGCCTGAGCCCGTCGAAGGAGTCCTCCGACGGGCTCAGGGACCGGGAACGGCGTCGGTCAGCCGGCGGTGGCGTCCCGGGCGCCGGCCCACAGGTCGACGCCGGACTCGACCGCGTGCTCGTCGATCGCCGCGACCTCGTCGTCGGAGAACGCGAGGTTCTTGACCGCGGCGACGTTGTCCTCGAGCTGGGCGACGCTGCTCGCGCCGATCAGCGTCGAGGTGACGCGGGCGTCGCGGAGCACCCAGGCGAGCGCGAGCTGGGCCAGGGTCTGGCCGCGGCCGGCGGCGATCTCGTTCAGCGCGCGGACCCGGGCGAGGTTCGCGTCGCTGATCTGGTCCGTGCTGAGCGACTTGCCCTGCGCCGCCCGCGAGTCGGCCGGGACGCCGTCGAGGTAGCGGTTGGTCAGCAGGCCCTGGGCCAGCGCGGTGAACGCGATGCAGCCCACGCCCTCCTCCTCGAGCACCTGCAGCAGGCCGCCCTCGATCCAGCGGTTGAACATCGAGTAGGACGGCTGGTGGATGACCATCGGGGTGCCGAGGTCGCGGAGGATGGCCGCCGCGGCGGCCGTGTGCTCGGGGGAGTAGGACGAGACGCCGACGTAGAGCGCCTTGCCCGCCCGGACGGCCGCGTCGAGGGCGCCCATCGTCTCCTCGAGCGGCGTCTCGGGGTCGGGACGGTGGTGGTAGAAGATGTCGACGTAGTCGAGGCCGAGCCGCTGCAGGGACTGGTCGAGGCTGGCGGTCAGGTACTTGCGCGAGCCGTGGTCGCCGTAGGGGCCGGGCCACATGTCCCAGCCGGCCTTGGACGAGATCACCAGCTCGTCGCGGTACGGGCGGAAGTCCTGGGCCAGGATCGTCCCGGCGTTGACCTCGGCGGCGCCGTACGGCGGGCCGTAGTTGTTGGCGAGGTCGAAGTGGCTCACGCCGAGGTCGAAGGCCCGGCGCATCACGGCCCGCTGGGTCTCGAGCGGCTTGTCGTCCCCGAAGTTGTGCCAGAACCCGAGGGAGACGGCGGGGAGCTTGAGGCCGCTGCGGCCGCAGCGGCGGTAGGGCTGGACGTCGTAGCGAGCGTCATCGGCGACATAGGTCATGCGCCCACGCTAGCGGCCGGCTCCCCGCTCCCCGAACCGGTTCAGCGCCGCGGGATCAGGCCAGCTGCGCCATGTGCAGGACCTCCCACACGTGGCCGTCGGGGTCGGCGAAGCTGTGCCCGTACATCGGCCCGTCCACCATCTTGTCCAGCCACGGCTTGCCGCCGTGGTGGAGCGCCCGCTCGACGAGACTGTCGACCTCCGCCGGGCTCTCCGCCGAGAGGCAGTTGATCGAGGTGGTGGCTCTCGCCGGGTCGCCGACGGGACCGGCCACGAAGTCGGCGAAGCGGTCCCGCTGCAGCGCCATCACCACGATCGTGTCGGAGATGACGACGCAGGCGGTCGAGCCGTCGGAGAACTCGGGGTTCAGGGTGAACCCGAGGCCGGTGTAGAAGGCCTTGCTGACCTCCACGTCGGCCACCGGGAGGTTGACGAAGATCATGCGGTTCATGGCGGGGGTCCTCTCCGGGGCAGCGGGATGCTGTGCAGGGAAGACCGCCGCAGGGGCTGCGGATCATCGGGGACGGCGGTACTTTCTCCTGGTGAGCCTCGCCACCGACGACGACGTCTTCCTCAGCCTGGTCGAGCCCCTGCGCGGGGAGCTCACCGCCCACTGCTACCGGATGCTCGGGTCGGTGCACGACGCCGAGGACCTCGTGCAGGAGACCTACATCCGGGCCTGGCGCGCCTTCCACGGGTTCGAGAACCGGTCCTCGCTGCGCACCTGGATGTACCGGATCGCCACGAACGTCTGCCTGACCGCGCTGGAGTCCCGCCAGCGCCGCCCGTTGCCCACCGGGCTGGGTCAGCCCGCGTCGGACCCGGCCGGGCAGCTGGCCAGCCGGCCCGAGACCCCGTGGCTGGAGCCGCTGCCCGACACCGTGGTGTGGGGCCACGGTGACGACGACCCCGCCGCCGCCGTCCTCAGCCGTGACAGCGTCCGGCTCGCCTTCGTCGCCGCCCTCCAGCACCTCACCCCGCCCCAGCGGGCCGTGGTCATCCTGCGCGACGTCCTCGCCTGGCACGCCAGCGAGGTCGCGGAGCTGCTCGACCTGTCCGTGGCCGCGGTCAACAGCAGCCTGCAGCGCGCCCGCGCGCAGCTGGCCAAGCTCGACCCCGAGGCCGCGCTGCCACCGGTCGAGGAGGAGCACGCCCAGCAGATGCTGGCGGCCTACGTCGACGCCTTCGAGCGCTACGACGTGAGCCGGATCGTGGAGCTGCTCACCGAGGACGCCGTCTGGGAGATGCCGCCGTTCGACGGCTGGTACCACGGCGCCGGCGCGATCGGCACCCTGATCAGCACCCACTGCCCGGCCGAGAAGCCGGGGGACCAGGTCCTGGTGCCCGTGATGGCCAACGGCCGTCCGGCCCTCGCGCTGTACATGCTCGAGGCCGACGGCCGGCACCACGCCTTCCACGTCCAGGTGCCGACGCTGACCGAGCGCGGCTTCTCCCACGTCGTCGCGTTCTTCGAGCTGTCCCTGTTCGACCGTTTCGGCCTGCCCCGGGTCCTGCCGGAGGACCCGGAGGAGCGGCGGGCGCTCCGCGCGGGGACGGCGCTGGCCGCCGGGTAGCGTGGCGGGGTGAGCAGCGACCTGCCGATCTCCTCGCCCTACCGCAGCACCCCGGCGCTGCCGGTGGACGACGGCGAGCGCGACCGGCTCAGCACCCGGCTGAACGCGGCCTTCGAGGCCGGGACGCTGGCCCCGCAGGACTACCAGGCCCGGCTGGACCGGCTGTTCGCGGCGCAGACGCTCGGGGAGCTGGTCCCCGTGGTGCAGGGGCTGCCGCCGCTGGCCACCTACACCGACCCCGCCGCCGTCGCGAGCGCGGGCGGCCGACCCGGTGAGCTCGCCCCGGCGCGCAGCGGCAACGGGCTCACCGTCGTCGCCGTCGCGGGCATCGCCGGCGCCGTGCTGCTGGTCGTGCTCCTGCTGCTCGTGCTGCTCTGAGGGCCGCCGGCGGGCGGCGCGGGCGCTGGGGGCCCCACCCCTTCGTCACCGCCGGGGTGAAGGTTTGCCCCCGCGGCCTGTGGGTAGCGACACAGCCCCTTGCGGAGGAGGAGACGGCAGCGCGTCCGTAGGATGACCGGCGTGCCACGGCAACCCGTCACCCAGCGCAAGATCGCCGAGCACGTCCAGCGGCTCGGTGAGCTCTACCCGCCGATCCCCCTCGACTCGGTCGACCGGACGATCCTCGACCCCCGCCGGGTGGCTGCGCGCTTCGGGCACGTCATCGACTACCTGGCCCGCGTCGAGCTGGAGGTGGACCGCAACGTCCTCGAGCTGCTGGTCCTGCTGCCCGACGTCGACGACACCAACAAGACCTTCTACTCCGACGTCTGGCAGCCGCAGGAGATCCAGCACGGCCTGATCCTCGACCGGCTGCAGACCGACCTCGGCCGCCCACCGGCGCAGCCCCAGCTCGACGTGTCCTTCCGGATCAAGGTCCTCGGCGCGCTGGCCCACCTCAAGCCGGTCCAAGACATCGCGAAGCTGCTCTACTTCCTCACCGGGGCGAGCACCGAGCGGCAGGCGGTGCTGGCTTACAACCAGCTCAGCAGCGGGCTCGCGGAGATGGGGGAGCAGGCCATCGCCGAGACGATCATCCGTCCCATCAAGCAGCAGGAGCCGGGTCACTTCGCGTTCTACCAGATGTCGGCGACGGCGATGGTGCAGGACAAGGTGCTCAGGCCGTGGCAGCTGTTCCTGGCCCGCGTGCTGCGGGAGCGCAGCTACAACCTCGTCGGCACGAACGCCCGTCCCGCCTACAAGGCCGACATGGGGCAGGTCGCCACCGACCTCGGGATTGCCGCTGACCTCGCCGGCTACGCCCGCGAGATCGGCCGCGTCGAGCACCGGCTGCTGTGGGCCGACCGGCAGGGGATGGACTTCCCGCCCTACATCCTCGCGGCGCTGCGGGAGAGCGTCGAGCTCTACCGGGAGCGGCTGGACCGCGGGCTGCCGGCCCGCTGAGCGCGGGCCGGTCCTCACCGGGAGCCGGTGCGGCCCAGCCCGGTGCGCTGAGCGGTTTGAGCCCCGCCCGGGCGGCGCGTAGACTACAACGTCGGTCACCCGTCGCCAGGCGCGCCTGGTGGGTCGACCCCCACCCCGTACCGCAACAGATTGGGATCCATGGCCAAGAAAGAGGGCGCACTCGAGCTCGAGGGAACGATCGTCGAGGCCCTGCCGAACGCGATGTTCCGGGTCGAGCTGACCAACGGGCACAAGGTGCTGGCGACGATCAGCGGCAAGATGCGGCAGCACTACATCCGCATCCTCCCCGCCGACCGCGTCGTCGTCGAGCTCTCGGCCTACGACCTCACCCGCGGGCGGATCGTCTACCGCCACAAGTGAGGCGCGCCCGCGGCGCTCCCGCCGCGGACGCCCTCGTCGTCGTACCCTCCGGGCTGACTTGAGTCCGGACTGCGGCGCGCGTACAGTAACCCCTTGGCCGCCTGTCGGTGGTGCCTGCAGGCGTGTCCGGTGACGGACGCCGTGCGGGCCCGACGCGCAGGGTGTGGTGCCGGGTTCTCCCGGAGCCGCCTGGCCGTTGTCCACACCACCCCCCTCCGGGCTCGGCCGCTCTCGCGAGCGGGTGCGCGCGGAGCAGAACCAGGAGTGAGCTCCATGAAGGTCCAGCCGAGCGTCAAGCGGATCTGCGACAAGTGCAAGGTCATCCGCCGGCACGGTCGCGTGATGGTCATCTGCGACAACCCGCGCCACAAGCAGCGGCAGGGCTGAGCTTCCCGCTCCGCTCGAACCGGTGACCGGCCCCGGCCGGTCACCAGCACCACCAGCACCACCCAGAACGTGTGATCGCACCTCCACCGGCTCGCCGGTGGAGCCACCCCCGGTCGGAGGCCGGGGCCCTGGTCGGACGAGCAGATCTCGCCCGCAAGGCAACCAGGGACGCATCACGCCAGACACCTCCGCGATGCTCCGGCTCTGGGCCGGGGTCCCCGACGGGACCAGCATCGACCACCCGAAAGGCAGTACCGCCTGATGGCACGTCTCATCGGTGTCGACCTCCCGCGCGACAAGCGCCTCGAGATCGCCCTCACCTACATCTTCGGCGTCGGTCGCACCCGCGCCCTGGAGACCCTGGAAGCCACCCAGATCAGCGGTGACCTCCGGGTCCACCAGCTGAACGACGAGCACCTGGTCCAGCTCCGTGACTGGATCGAGGCGAACTACCAGACCGAGGGTGACCTCCGTCGCGAGGTGGCCGCCGACATCCGTCGCAAGGTCGAGATCGGCTCCTACCAGGGCCGGCGTCACCGCGCAGGCCTGCCGGTCCGCGGTCAGCGCACCCGCACCAACGCCCGTGGTCGCAAGGGCGCCCGCAAGCCCGTCGCCGGCAAGAAGAAGGCCAAGTAAGCCCCCCGGGCCTACTTGGGCGAGACTCCAGGAGAATCTGAGAACACATGGCTACTGCAGGCCGCAACACCCGCTCCACCAAGGTGCGGAAGAAGGAAAAGAAGAACGTCGTCTCGGGCCACGCCCACATCAAGAGCACGTTCAACAACACGGTCATCTCCATCACCGACCCGACCGGCGCGGTCATCGCGTGGGCCTCGGCCGGGACCGTGGGCTTCAAGGGCTCGCGCAAGTCGACCCCGTACGCCGCCCAGATGGCTGCCGAGGCCGCGGGCCGCCGCGCCATGGAGCACGGCATGAAGCGCGTCGACGTGTTCGTCAAGGGTCCGGGCTCGGGCCGGGAGACCGCGATCCGCTCGCTCGGGGCCGTCGGCCTCGAGGTCGGCGCGATCGCCGACGTCACCCCCGTGCCCCACAACGGCTGCCGCCCTCCCAAGCGCCGCCGCGTCTGACCCGAGAAACGAACAGGACGAAGAGAACATGGCTCGCTACACCGGTCCCATGACCAAGAAGTCCCGTCGACTGGGTGTTGACCTGGTCGGTGGGGACAAGGCTTTCGAGCGCCGCCCGTACCCGCCCGGCGTGCACGGCAAGGGGCGCACGAAGGAGTCGGAGTACCTCCTCCAGCTCCGTGAGAAGCAGAAGGCCCGCTTCTCCTACGGCGTGCTCGAGAAGCAGTTCCGCCGCTACTACGAGGAGGCGAACCGGCTCCAGGGCAAGACGGGTGACAACCTGCTGCAGATCCTGGAGTCCCGCCTCGACAACGTGATCTACCGCTCCGGGTTCGCCCGGACCCGGCGGCAGGCGCGCCAGTTCGTCGTGCACGGCCACTTCCTGGTCAACGGCCACAAGGTGGACATCCCGTCCTACCGCGTCTCCGCGCACGACATCATCGACCTGGCGCCGAAGCTGCGCGAGACCACCCCGCACGTGGTGGCCCGCGAGACCCACGGTGAGCGCGACGTCCCGGCCTGGCTGCAGGCCGTCCCGGAGCGGGGGCGCGTCTTCGTGCACCAGCTCCCGACCCGCGCCCAGATCGTGATCGACGTCCAGGAGCAGCTGATCGTCGAGCTCTACTCCAAGTAGGGCCTCACGCCCTTCGACGGGCTCAGGGAGCGGTCCCCGTCCTGCCGAGGGGGAGCGGTCCCGCCCCCTGAGCCCGTCGAAGGGCAGCACCACCCCCGGCGCCCGATGCGCCGGGGCACCGCGCCTTCAAATAGCGGGAAGCGCGGAGGAAGAAGGAACCACTCATGCTCATCGCCCAGCGTCCGACCCTGGCCGAAGAGGTCGTCTCCGAGCACCGCTCGCGGTTCGTCATCGAGCCGCTCGAGCCGGGCTTCGGCTACACCCTCGGCAACTCGCTGCGTCGCACCCTGCTGTCGTCCATCCCGGGCGCGGCCGTGACCAGCCTCAAGATCGACGGCAACCTCCACGAGTTCTCGACCATCGAGGGCGTCGTCGAGGACGTCACCGAGATCATCCTGAACCTCAAGGGCCTGGTCGTCTCCTCCGAGGAGGACGAGCCGGTCACCATGTACCTGCGCAAGGCGGGCCCGGGTGCGGTCACCGCGGCCGACATCGCCCCGCCGGCGGGCGTCGAGGTGCACAACCCCGACCTGCACATCGCCACCCTCAACGAGACCGGCAAGATCGAGATGGAGCTGGTCGTCGAGCGCGGCCGCGGCTACGTCTCCTCGGTGCAGAACAAGATGGCCGACGCCGAGATCGGCCGCATCCCGGTCGACTCGATCTACTCCCCGGTCCTCAAGGTCACCTACAAGGTGGAGGCCACCCGCGTCGAGCAGCGGACCGACTTCGACAAGCTGATCCTGGACGTCGAGACCAAGCCGGCCATCCGGCCGCGCGACGCCGTCGCGTCCGCCGGTCGCACGCTCGTCGAGCTGTTCGGCCTGGCCCGTGAGCTCAACGTCGAGGCCGAGGGCATCGAGATCGGCCCCTCGCCGATCGACGAGCAGCTCGCCGCCGACCTGGCCCTGCCGGTCGAGGACCTGAACCTCACCGTCCGGTCCTACAACTGCCTGAAGCGCGAGGGCATCCACACGGTGTCCGAGCTGGTGTCCCGCAGCGAGCAGGACCTGCTCGACATCCGGAACTTCGGCTCCAAGTCCATCGACGAGGTCAAGCTGAAGCTCCACGAGATGGGCCTGTCCCTCAAGGACAGCGCTCCGGGCTTCGACCCGCTGGCCGCCATCGGCCGCTACGACGACCTCGAAGAGGAAGACGCCGACTTCAGCGAGACCGAGCAGTACTGATCCCGCTGGCCGCGGGGGTCGGGGCTCGCTCCGCTCGCGCAGTCTGACCACAACCGAAGAGCCGGAAGCCCGCTAGCGCTTGCGGCTCGAGACCTGGAGAACTGAGCATGCCTGCACCTACCAAGGGCAATCGTCTGGGCGGCAGCCCGTCGCACGAGAAGATCATCCTGTCCAACCTCGCCACCCAGCTGTTCGAGCACGGGCGGATCGTGACCACCGAGGCGAAGGCCAAGCGGCTGCGGCCGCTGGCCGAGAAGCTGATCACGAAGGCGAAGCGGGGTGACATCCACGCTCGTCGTCTCGTCCTGACCACCGTCAAGGACAAGGGTGTGGTGCACACGCTCTTCACCGAGATCGCCCCGACGATGGCCGACCGCGAGGGTGGCTACCTGCGCATCACCAAGGTCGGCCCGCGCAAGGGTGACAACGCGCCGATGGCGATGATCGAGCTCGTGACCGAGTCGGTCGAGGACAGCAAGAAGGCCAACCGGCCGGCGTCCGCGTCGGCCCCGCGGCGCGCCGCTGCCCCGACCGCCACGGCTGCCGGAGCCCCCGCCGGCACCGACGCGCCCGACGACGCGGTGCAGTCCGAGGGCAGCACCGAGGCCACCCCGGCCGAGGAGCTGGTGACGGGCACCGAGGAGCGCGACGCCGCCACCGACACCGAGCAGGCGCCGAGCGACGACGTCGAGGTGGAGGAGGCTGCGGTCGACGCGACCGTGGACGAGACCACCGACAGGCCCACCCAGGCCTGAGCTCGTCCCGAGCAGCCGGACGGCGCCCATCCCCTCCGGGGGTGGGCGCCGTCCTGCGTCCGAGGGGGGCGGCTCAGGGGCCGTGCTGCTCGACCGCGCGTTCGAGCACCGTGTCCCAGGCGCGGCAGAAGCGCTCCAGGCCGTAGCGCTCCAGCGCCGCGGCCCGCGCGACCTGACCGCGCGCCGCAGCCTCGTCGGGGTCGGTCAGCAGGCGTGCGGCCTCGCGGCGCAGCACCTCGACGTCCGTCGAGAGGGCG
This sequence comes from Friedmanniella luteola, assembly GCF_900105065.1. Classification (NCBI taxonomy): domain Bacteria; kingdom Bacillati; phylum Actinomycetota; class Actinomycetes; order Propionibacteriales; family Nocardioidaceae; genus Friedmanniella; species Friedmanniella luteola. Next base: position 3,716,049 of record NZ_LT629749.1, on the reverse strand, counting down.
CCGGCGCCGGCCGGGACGGCGCGGGACGCCTCGGTGGTCTCCAGCACGAGGACGGGCAGGCCCAGGAGCATCGCCTGGATCAGCGAGAGCCCCAGCGAGGTCCAGCGGTTGAGGTGCAGGTAGGCCCGCCGCTGGGCGAGCTCGGCGTAGAGCTCGGTGGGCGTGAGGTTCCCGGCGTAGGCGAGCCGCGGCGACCCGGGCAGGGCGGCCGGCAGCCGCTCGGCGTCGATGCCGAAGGCGTCGACGGGGTGCTCGGCGAACCGGGCGAGCAGGTCGGTGCCGGTGCCGCGCCAGCGGCGCACCGGCTCGTTGACGACGAAGGCCAGGTGCGGGAGCACCCCGGTGTAGAGCGGTCCGGGGTCGGCGATGCCGTGCTCGACGACCGCCGTGCGGGTGCTCCCGCAGTCCCAGAACAAGGCGTTGAAGTGGGTGACGTGCACGATGGTCACGTCGTCGCGGTCGGCCAGCGGGTGCCGGCTGTCGGGGACGTCGACCCGGGGCGTGTTGTGCTCGCAGAACACGGCCGGCACGTCAGCGCCGGGGCGGATGCCGGCGGCCGCCGCCAGGTCCAGCTCCTCCAGCCTCTGCAGGACCACGACGTCCGGCGGGTCGTCCCGCAGCTCCTCGGCGCTGGTCAACCGCACGTCGACGCCGTCGGGGCGGTCGAGCCGGGGCAGCCCACCGCTGCCGTGCTGGTCGGCCGGCAGGTAGAGGTAGGTGTGGCCGCCGCTGGTCAGGGAGTCGCTGTAGCCGCCGTGGACGTTCCAGAGCAGGATGCGCACGCGGTGCCGATCGGTCGGAGGGGCAGGAGAGGCCCAGCCTCTCCTACCCGCCACCTCCGGTCGGTACCGGGTGGGTACCGTACGGTGGCGGCGACCGGGCAGGCCGGTCGGTGGACGAGGAGGTGCACGTGGCAGGACTGGACGGGCGGGTGGCGCTGGTCACCGGCGGGGCGAGCGGCCTGGGACGGGCCACCTGTGTCGCCCTCGCCGCCCAGGGCGTGCACGTGGTGGCGGGCGACATCGACGAGGCGGGGGCCCAGGTGACGGTGGAGGCCGTCACGAGCGCCGGCGGGTCCGCCGAGGCCGTCCGGCTGGACGTCACGGTCGCCGACGACCGCACGGGCGTGGTCGGGTCGCTGTTCGAGCGCCACGGTGCCCGCTTCGACATCCTCGTGAACGTGGCCGGCATCGACCGCCCGGGCTACCTCACCGACGTCGACGAGAGCGCCTACAGCCAGGTGTTCGCCGTCAACTGCCACGGGCCGGTCTTCCTCATGCAGGCGTTCCTCAACGGCTACCTCGGCGTGCGCACGGAGGACACCGAGGCCGAGATCTTCAACGTCATCTCCATCTCCGCGGTCACCGTGGGCAGCGGGGCCGTCGCCTACAACAGCTCGAAGGCCGCCTTCGCCAAGGCGACGGAGATCTTCCAGACCGAGGTCCGCGAGTTCTCCCACCCGTGTCGCATCCAGGGCATCATGCCGGCCGCGATGGACACCCCGATGATGGAGCAGTGGAAGATCCCCGCCGAGCGGATGATGGATCCGTCGGAGGTGGCCGCCGAGATCGTCCACGCGCTGGGCCGCCCGCGCGGGGTGCTGGGCCAGAACCTCATCTTCACCCCCCGGGTCGAGTACTTCCCCCGCTGACCGCGGCACCCACCCGCAGGGCTGGCACAGGGCGGGCACAGGGGCGGGACAGCCGGCCCCGCCACGGTGAGGGGGCCACCCGGACCGGGCGGCGCCCCCGTCGTCCGAGGACCTGCCATGACCCCTGCCCCGACCCCGTCCCGCCGGCTGCTGCCGCCCCTGGTGCTGGCCGTCCTCGTCGCCGTCGCGCTCGTCGTGCGCTGGCGGGTCGTCGACGTCGTCTCCGCCGACTACCGGGCCTTCCTGCTGCCCTGGTGGACGGTGCTGGACGAGGGCGGCTTCGCGGCCCTCGCCGAGCCGTTCTCGAACTACAACACCCCCTACCTCGTCCTGCTGTGGCTGACCACGCTGCTGCCGGTCGGCCCGCTGGTCGCGGTCAAGGCGCTCTCGGTGGCCTTCGACCTGCTGCTGGCGGCGCTGGTGCACCGGATCACCGCGGTGCTGCGGCCGGGTTCCCGGTGGCTGCCCGTGCTGGCCGCCGGGGTGGTGCTGCTGCTGCCGACGGTGGTCCTCAACAGCGCGGCCTGGGGGCAGTGCGACGCCGTCTACACCGCCGGCTGCGCGGCCAGCCTGCTGGCCCTGCTGCGTCGGCGGCCCTGGCTGGCCTCGGCCCTGTTCGGGCTGGCCTTCGCCGTCAAGCTGCAGGCCGTCTTCTTCCTGCCCGTGCTGGTCGTGGTCCTGGTCCTCAACCGGCACCGGCTGACCAGCCTGCTCGCGGCACCGGCCGCGTTCCTCGCGGCCCTGGTGCCGGCCAGGGTCGCGGGCCGGGGGCTGCTGAGCCAGCTCGCCGTCTACCCCGCCCAGGTGACGAACAGCTCGGGAGCCGTCGGCGCCGCGGCGGGTCGCGCCGGGGCCGGCGGCGCCCCGTCCGGGCGCGGGGGCTTCGGCGGAGGCGGTGGCGGTACCGGGGCGTCGAGCTTCACCTACAACGCCCCGACGCCCTACGCCTGGCTGCCCTCGGGGGCGGGGGAGGGGTGGAAGGTCGCCGGGCTCGTGCTGGCCGGTCTGGTGGCCCTCGGCTTCGGGATCTGGCTGCTGCGCCGTCGCCGCCGGCTGGACGGCTCCGAGGTGCTGCTGGTGGCGGCCACCGCCACCCTCGTGGTGCCGCTGCTGCTGCCCGACATGCACGAGCGGTACTTCTCCGTGGCGGAGGTGCTGGCCGTCGTCACGGCGGTGGCGGTCGACCGGCGCTTCGCCGCCGTGGCCGTGCTGCTGCAGGTCGCCTCGACCTCGACCTACCTGTCCTACCTGGCCGACGACCCACTCGTGCCGTTGCGCTTCGGGTCGATGCTGGCGGCCGGCGCGGCCATCACCGCGAGCGTAGTCCTGGTGCAGCGGCTGGGACCGGGCCGCCCACGGGGGTCGAGCCCGGTCCTGGTCCCGCTGGGCGCCGCGGCCGGCTGACCCGCGGGCACGCCGGCCAGGGGAGCGCGAGGCCAGCCGCGGGGCCTGTTCCGCGGCCGACCTCGCAGTCGGGGGATGGGTCCTAGACCCGTTGGGCGTGCGCCCCGGTGGGGGCGTCGGGCGCGCCGCCCTCGATGAGCCCGTCGGGCTCCTCGGCACCCTGGTGCAGCTTCGGCACGTCGGCCAGCAGGCGCTGGGTGTACTCGTGCTGCGGGTTGAAGATGACGTCCTCGGCCCTGCCCTGCTCCACCATCACCCCGTGCTCCATGACGAGCACCCGGTCGGCCACGTAGCAGGCCTGCCCGATGTCGTGGGTGATGAAGAGCACGGTCATGCCCAGCTGGTCCCGCAGGTCGGTGAGCACGTTGAGCACGTTGACCCGCAGCGACGCGTCGAGCATCGAGGTGGCCTCGTCGGCGACCAGCAGCTTCGGCCGCATCATCAGCGCCCGGGCGATCATCACCCGCTGGCGCTGGCCGCCGGAGAGCTCGTGCGGGAAGCGGTCCAGCACGTCCTTCGCGTGCAGCCCGACGTAGCCCAGCGACTCCTCGAGCCGCTCCTGGCCCACCTTGTCGTCGAGCAGCCGGCTGGAGCGCGCCAGCAGGCGGCGCACCGTGAAGAACTGGTTGAAGGCCGAGAACGGGTCCTGGAAGACCGCCTGGACGTCCTTCCAGTAGTCGGTCCGGGCCTTCGCGTTCATCTTGCTCACGTCGTGACCGCGGAAGGTCAGCGAGCCGGTGGTGATCGGCATCAGGCCCAGCACCATCCGCGCCAGCGTCGACTTGCCGGAGCCGCTCTCGCCGACCACGGTGACGACCTCGTTCTCCGCCAGGGCGAAGGAGACGTCCTTGACGGCCTCGACGGCGTTCTTGCCGTGGCCGAAGGTCTTGCCGACCCCTCGGGCGACCAGCACGTCCTCGCTCATGCGGACACCCCTCCGGTCGGGACCTCGCGGGAGGTGTCGGCGCGGCTCTCCGCCATCGCCGCCGGTGCGGCCCCGTCCTCGTCGTCGTGGTGGTCGGACTGCGCCGTGACGCCCGAGCCGACGACCGGGTCGGCGTCCGCCAGCGACTCCGAGGTCACCGCCTTGAGGGGCACCGACTCGCCCGGGTGCTTCTTGGCCCAGAAGCACTTCGAGAACCGCAGCTCGTCGCCGACGTGCGGCGGCTCGTCGTGCGAGCACTCCTCGTAGGCCACCCCGCAGCGCGGGTGGAACCGGCAGCCCGAGGGCGGGTTCAGCAGGTTGGGCGGCGAGCCCGGGATGCCGAAGACCCGCATCTCGCGGTAGCGCGGCTCGGGCACCAGGACGGCGCTGAGCAGGGCCGCCGCGTAGGGGTGCCGGGGACGCTCGGTGATCTCGTCGGCGTCCCCCACCTCGACGATCTTGCCCGCGTACATGATCGCGATCCGGTCCGAGACGGTGCGCAGCACGGGCAGGTCGTGGGTGACGAAGACGACGCCGGACATGATCTTCTGCTCCAGCATCTGCAGCAGCATGTCGATCAGCGCCTTCTGCGAGGACACGTCCAGCGCGGACGTGGGCTCGTCGGCGATCAGCAGCCGCGGGTTGAGCAGCGTGGAGATGATCGTCACCGTGCGCTGCTTCATGCCCCCCGACAGCTGGTGCGGGTAGGAGTCGAGCACCCGGACCGGCAGGTCCAGGGACTTGAGGCGGTCCCGGGCCCGGTCCAGCGCCTCGTCGCGCTTGACGGTGCGGTCGTGGGCGCGCACCACGTCGAACACCAGGTCACGGACCCGCTGGGTGGGGCTGATGGAGTTCATCGCCCCCTGCGGCAGCAGCGAGACGACCGACCCGCGCCAGGTGCGCGGGATCTTGCTCCGCTCGCCCAGCTCCTGCCGTTTGCCGTCGATCTCCAGCGTCCCGCTCTCGACGTAGAGCGGGGGACGGGTCGTCAGGGACAGGATGGCCCCGAGGGTGGACTTGCCGCAGCCGGACTCGCCGGCGACCCCGAGGACCTCGCCCTCGTTGATGTAGACGCTGACGTCGTCGACGGCGAAGACCTGCCGGCCGTCGGGCGTGCGGTAGGCCGCGCGCAGGTTCTCGGCGTTGAGCAGCCGGGTGGTCATCGGGTTCCTCCGGTCGAGGCGGGGACGGGGGACTCGACGATGCCGGCCGCCCCGATCGGGGTGGGGACCTGCGAGCTGGCCGGTGCCGGCAGGCTCTGGCCCCCCTTGGTCTTGCGCTTGGCCAGCTTGCCGCGGCGCAGCCGCGGGTTGAAGACCTCGTCGAGGCTGGACTGCAGCAGCAGCAGCGAGAAGGCGATCAGGGTGAGCATCACCGTGGGGGGCAGGAAGGCCCACCAGGCGCCGGTGCGGATGGAGCCCCAGGCCAGCGCCCAGTAGAGCATCACGCCGAGGCTGGTGGTCCCGGACGGGCCGAGGCCCAGCAGGCTGAGGGCGGCCTCGGCCAGGATCGCGCCCGAGACCTGGAGGACGAAGGCCATCACCACGTAGCTCAGCAGGTAGGGCAGCACGTCGCGGCTGAGGATGGAGAACCAGGACGCCCCCGAGAGCCGGGCGACGTCGATGTGCTCGCGCGAGCGGATGCTGGTGGACTGCGCGCGCACCGCGCGGGCCATCCAGGGCCACGACGTGATGCCGATGATGAAGGCCAGGGCCAGCGAGCTCCGGTCGTTGAGCGCGATGCCGAGCAGGATCACCAGCACGATGGAGGGGATGGCCAGCGCCACGTTGGTCAGGCCGGAGATGACGTCGTCCAGCCAGCCGCCCTGGTAGCCGGCCACCAGGCCGAGGACCAGGCCGATGACGCTGGCGATGAGGCCGGCGACCAGGCCCACCAGCAGCGACGTGCGGGTGCCGTAGACGAGGTTGGCCATCACGCTCTGGCCCTCGTTGTCGGTGCCGAGCAGCATCGGCAGGCCGCCGGCGGGCTTGTCGTAGAGCCCGCCGATGACCGCGTCGGGGTCGGTCCCGACCACGAAGGGGCCGATCAGCCCCACCACCAGGGTGAAGATCACCAGGCTGGCCGCGACCCAGAACCGGGGCGTCAGGTTGATCGCCTTCATCAGCGCTCTCCACTCTGTGCAGCCCGGATCCGGGGGTCGATCAGTCCGTTGACGATGTCGACGGCGAAGTTGGCCAGCAGCACGGCCAACGTGATGATCAGGGTGACCGCCTGGATGACCGGGTAGTCGACCGTGCTGATCGCATTGAACAACAAGGTGCCCACGCCTGGGTAGGAGAAGACGAGCTCCGTCACCAGGGCGCCGCCGACCAGGCCGCTGATCGACAGGGCCAGGCCGGTGATCTGGGGCAGCATCGCGTTGCGGAACACGTAGCCCGTGATCCGGTTGTCGGTGAGCCCCAGACCCCGGCCGTAGTTGACGTAGTCGGCACCCAGCTCGTAGATGGCCATCGAGCGCATGCCGACGGCCTGACCCCCGATGAACACGACCACCAGCGACCAGAACGGCAGCCAGAAGTAGGTGATCGCGTCACCGAAGAACGCGGCGCTGAACTCGGGCGTGAGCCCGAAGGAGTAGGCGCCGCCGATCGGCAGGACGCCCAGCTGGACCCCGCAGATGAACAGCAGCAGGATCGCCAGGCAGTAGTAGGGGACGGAGGTGGCGAACAGCGACGTCACGAAGGCGCCGCGGTCGAACCACCCGCCGCGGAAGGCGGCCATCGCGCCGAGGATGTTCCCGACGACCCAGCCGATGAGGATGGCCGGCACCTGGAGCACGATGCTCCAGGGCAGGGACTGCGCGACCAGGGTGTTGACCGAGGCGGGGTACTGGGCGAACGAGGTCCCGAGGTCACCCTGGGCCAGCTGGCCCAGGTAGATGAAGAACTGCTGCCAGATCGGCTTGTCGAGGCCGAACTCGCGGTTGTAGTTCTCGTAGATGATCCTCAGGTCCTCGCCGCCGACCCCGCCACCTCGGGCCAGGTTGCTGACGATGGAGTCCACCGGGTTCCCCGGGATCAGGCGTGGCAGGAAGAAGTTGAGCAGCAACGCCACCACGAGGGTGCCGAAGAACCACAGCAGTCTTCGTCCGAGGTAACGGGTCAAGCCCATGGTCGGCTAGTCCTCTCGCTCTCTCGTGGTCCTCTAGCTGCCGACCTTCTTGATCTTGAACAGCCAGTCGATGCCGGCTCCCTGCCACATCGGCGGGGCGTACGGGTTGTCCTCGGTCGGGAAACCCGTCCAGTTCGTCTCGTTCACCTCGTAGAACTCCAGCGGGCGGTACATCAGCGGCACGACGGGGATCTGCTCGCGGTAGATCTTGTCGAGCGCGGTGTAGGCCGTCTTCGCCTCGTCGTCGGTCTTCGCCCCGGCCGCCGCGTCGAGCAGGCCCGGCACGTCGGGGTGGGAGAACCGGTTGTAGTTGAAGAAGGCCGACTTGCCCGCCGCAGCCACGCCGCGGTCGTCCATCGCGTCGCGGAAGCGCACCCACGGGCTGGCCGCGGTGACGCCGGTGTAGGAGTACATGCAGAGGTCGAAGTCCTGGTTCTGCATGGCCTTCTGCATGGTCGGGGCCTGCGGGAACTTCGTCTCGATGCCGATGCCGACCGCCTTGGCGGACTTGGCGACGATCTCGCAGGCGGTGTTCCAGTCGGTCCAACCCGTCGGGGTGATCAGCTCCCAGCCGCCCAGCTTGGTGCCGTCCGGCAGGGAGTAGATGCCGTCGGAGCCCTTGGTGCAGTTGAGCTCGCCCTCGAGGATCTCGATGGCCTTCTCCTTGTTGAAGGACCAGCCCTCGGAGTCGACGCCCGCCTGGTCGAAGTACTTCGACTCGTAGCCGACGGGGACGATGAGGCTGGCCTTCGCCGGGTCGGAGTAGCTCGACATGGCCGTGGCCGCGATGTTCGGGTAGTCGATCGCGTAGGCGATCGCCCGCCGCACCTTCGGGTTGTCCAGGCCCTTGCGGTCGAGGTTCATGATCAGCAGCGGCAGGTTGCCGGGGAGGTAGTAGGGCTTGTCCTTGAGCCAGGTCTTGACCGGCTTCTTCTGGTCCTCCCACATCTTCCAGATCTGCGCGGTGAACTGCTGGCTGGCGTCGATCTCGCCGCTGGCCAGCTTGAGGTCACCGTCGTTGTTGCTCTTGAAGATCGGGTGCACGATGGCCAGCGGCGCCGGGGTGCCGAAGACCTCCTTGCCCCAGTAGTCGTCGTTGCGCTTGAGGGCCACCTGGGTCTGGTCGGCCTTGTCCATCAGGTAGGGGCCGCTGCCGATGGGCTGGAGGTTGGTCTCGGCGGTGACCTTGTCCTCGCTGAACTGGCTCCAGATCGCCTTCGGCAGGATGTAGACGTTCGCGATGGCGTCCTTGACCGAGCCCGGGTTGTACGGCTTGGTCTTGATCTTGAACACGACGGTCCGCGGGTCCGAGGCGGTGACCGAGTCGAGGTAGGTCCACACGCTGGAGTTCGGCGTGCTCACCTTGTTCGCCAGTTCGAAGGTGAAGACGACGTCGTCGGCGGTCAGCTCGGTGCCGTCGGAGAACTTGGTGCCGTCCTGCAGCGGCACGGTGAGCGTCGTGTCGTCGGTGTCCTGGATCTCCTTGCCCAGGCCCGGGGCGAACGAGCCGTCGATCAGGTTGAACCGGACCAGCGACTCGTAGATGAGCTGGCTCTGGCGACCCGCCGTGGGCCACTGCGGGGTGGCGCCGACCGGGTTGAAGTTGGTGGGCGGGCCCCACTGGAAGCCGGCGACGAAGAAGGTGTCGCCGGAGGCGCCGGGACGCCCCTTGGCGGTCCCGCCGTCGGTGCTGTTGCCCGTCTGCGCCGTGCCGCAGCCCGTGGCGCCGACGCCGACGAGCGCCCCGCCGACGGCGAGGCCGGACAGGGAGAGGAAGCGGCGGCGGCTGGTGCCCCACGGCTGGGCCGGGGTGCCGCCGCCGAGGGCGGGGCTGGCCGGGTCGATCTGGGGGTGGGTCATCGAGGTCCTTTCGAAGGATTCGCGTCGTTGCTGTGGTCGATGAGTCGAGCGGTCGGAGCGGGTGGAGGGGTGATGAGCAGCCGCGTGGGCAGCGGTCAGCCCGTGGGCAGGCGGGGTGGAGCTGCGGTGGTGGCGACGCTGGCTGCGCCGTCGACCGGGCGGCACCGGGGAGCCCGGTGCCCGCGGTCCGGGACCCGGGGGTCCGCAGACCTCACCACGACGCCGCGGGGGATGGGTCCGGGGCGGTGGGGTCAGACCTGGAGGTGGTTCGTGGCGCCGGTGCGGCACCAGGGCAGGCTGCGCGCCCCCCTGGGCAGGCGGCAGGGCAGAGCCGGCCCCCGGCAGGCAACATCGTCGTCAGTCCTCGCTCTCCGTCGAACGTCTGGGGGTCAACCCATCACTTAACCGGTTCGGTGTCAATGGGCCGGGCGGCCCGGTCCCGCATTCTTCACGCAAGGGTGACCCGCCGAGCAGCCCCGTCTTCCTAGCACACCGGTGCCGGGCGGGGCGCCCTCCCGCCGCGCCGACCGGCCTGTCGGCGGTGCGCGGCATGATGCCTCCATGTTGTTGAGCCGGTTGGCGGAGACCTCGACGGCGCTGGCGGCGACCCGGTCGCGGCTGGCCAAGCGCGACCTCATCGCCGGTCTCCTGCGGGAGACGGCGCCCCGGGACGTCGAGGTGGTCGTGGCCTACCTCAGCGGAGGGCTGCGCCAGCGGCGCACCGGCGTGGGCTGGCGGACGCTGCAGGACGCCCCGCCCCCGGCGGCGGAGCCGACGCTCACGGTGGCCGAGGTCGACGCCACCTTCGCCGCGGTGGCCGAGCTCGCGGGGGCCGGCTCCGCGTCGGCGCGGACGGCCGCGGTCCGGGAGCTGCTGGCGCGGGCCACGGCGGCCGAGCAGCGCCTCGTCGCCGGACTGGTCTCGGGGGAGCTGCGGCAGGGCGCCCTGGAGTCCCAGGTCCAGGAGGGCCTCGCCGCCGCCTTCGGGGTGCCCGTCGCCGCCGTCCGGCGGGCGGCCATGCTGACCTCGTCCACGACCACCGCCGCCGTCCTCCTGGTGGGCGGCGGCCTGCCCGCGCTCGAGGCCGTCGGGCTGCGCGTCGGCACGGCCGTGCAGCCGATGCTCGCGGCCGCCGCCCCCGGGCCGGAGGCCGCCGTCGAGCGCAGCGGGCTGCCCGCCGTCGTGGACGCGAAGCTCGACGGGGTCCGCGTCCAGGTGCACCGGGACGGGGAGGCGGTGACGGTCTTCACCCGCAGCCTCGACGACATCACCGCCCGCCTGCCCGACGTCGTCGCGGTCGCCCGCGCGCTCCCGCACCGGCAGCTGGTCCTGGACGGCGAGGTGCTGGCGCTCCGACCGGACGGCACGCCGGAGGCGTTCCAGGTGGTGGCGTCGCGGACGATGAGCGGGACCGACCCCGACCCCGGGGGCAGCCCGCTCCGGGTGTTCTTCTTCGACCTGCTGCACGTCGACGGCCGCGACCTGCTGGACGAGCCGCTGCACGAGCGGCTCGCCGTGATGGAGCAGGTCGTGCCCGCCGCGCTGCTGGTCCCCCGGCGGACCTGCACCGACGCGGCGGCCGTCGCCGACGCCTTCACCGAGGCGGTGGGGCAGGGCTACGAGGGGGTCGTGGTCAAGAACCTGCAGGCCCCCTACGCCGCCGGCCGGCGGGACGCGGCCTGGGTCAAGGTTAAGCCCCGGCACACGTTCGACCTCGCGGTGGTCGCCGCCGAGTGGGGGCACGGCCGGCGGCAGGGCTGGCTGTCGAACCTCCACCTGGCCGCCCGCGACCCCGGGACCGGGGAGCTGGTCATGCTGGGCAAGACCTTCAAGGGGTTGACCGACGCGCTGCTGGGCTGGCAGACCGAGCAGCTGCTGGCCCGGGAGGTGCGGCGCAGCCCGGGCACCGTGCACGTCGACCCGCCGCTGGTGGCCGAGATCGCCGTCGACGGGCTGCAGGCCTCGACGCGCTACCCGGGCGGCGTCGCCCTGCGGTTCGCACGGGTGCTGCGCTACCGGGACGACAAGACCCCCGACGAGGTGGACACCCTGGCGACGGTCCGGGCCCTCGGCGGTCCCCTGCGGGCGCCGGAGGAGTGAGCGGGTCAGCGCCGGGTCGCCGCCAGCAGGGCGAGGAGCTGCGGCGGCCGGGGTGGCGGTGGGGTGGCGACGCCCCGGGGGCGGCGGGCGGCGGCGACGAACAGGGCCGGGTGGAGCAGCTCGCGCGGTGATCCCATCAGGTGGTAGATCCGGTTGAAGGCCGTGGTGGCGTGGCGGTCACCGGCCATCAGCAGGTGGCCCACCTCGGCGGTCCAGGCGTCGACGACCCGCTGGGGCAGCGGCGCCGGACCCGTCGGGCCGAGGTGGCGCCGGTCCTCGCTGGTGGCCACCGCCCAGGGCAGGTCGGTCACGTCCCGGAGCCGTGACTGCACCCGGCGGGCGGTCCAGCGGCGTCGCGTCCAGGCGTCCGCCAGCAGGCCCGCCTGGATGGCCGCCACGGTGATGCCCTGGCCGTACAGCGGGTTGAAGGCGCACAACGCGTCGCCGACCACGAGCAGCCCGTCCGGCCAGTCCCGGCGGCGCCCGTACCCGTGCCGGCGGTTGCCCGTCTGCCGGTGCACGGTCAGCTCCCCGGCGGGCTCGAGCCCGACCACCAGCTCGGCGAGCACCGGGTCCCGGAGCGTGCCGAAGAAGTCGACGAGGTCGGTGCCGCGGTCCGGCCGGTGGGCGCCGTAGCCGTTCGCCAGCACGACCCACCCGCCGTTCTCCACGGGCAGGCCGAGGCCCCCACGGGGGACGTCGGGAGTCGGCTGGACGACCACGCCGGTCGGCAGCGGACGCCGGTCCGGGGTGCGGTACAGCCGGCTGGCGTAGCCCAGCGCGGCGTCGACCGTCTCCGGCTCCTCGACCGGGTGACCCGCGGCTGCCAGCCAGACCGGCATCCGGGAACCCCGACCGGAGGCGTCCACGACCAGCTCGCCCGGGACCGCGTCCCCGGACCCGAGGAGCACCCGCCAACCGCGGTCGCCGTCGCCCTCCAGACCGCGCACCCGGGATCCGCGCCGCAGCGCCACCCCGGGCAGGGCCGCCACCCGGGCGCGGACGACGTGCTCCAGCAGTGGCCGGGTCAGCGAGAGCACGTCGTAGGAACGGGTCGAGGTGGGCTGCCAGCCCAGCGGCCCGCACCAGGGCAGGGTGCCGCAGTCGACGCGCACGGCCCCGGCCGCGACCAGGTCCTCGGGCAACCCGGGCAGCAGGCCCGAGGCCTCCAGCAGCCCGCGGTGCAGCAGGACGTGCGGCTGACGGCCCTGGGCGACGCCGCGCCGCGGGCCCGCGGTGTCCGGGAGCTCGTCGCGCTCCAGCACGGTGACCTGGCCGCCTCCGCGGGCCGCGGCGGCAGCGGCCAGCAGCCCCGCGAAGCTCGCGCCCACCACCACCGTCGAGCGCGGCGGCCGCCCGGTGCTCTCCAGGATCACGGTCTCCTCCTCGGGCCGGTGGCGGTCGTGCCCTCCGGGGAGGTGCACCAGGCCCTAGTCTGCCGCCGTGAGCACGCATCTGGTGGGTGGCGGCCGCGACCAGGACCTGCACCGGGCCGTCTACGGACGCTTCTGGGACGAGGCGGCGGAGGTCGCCTCCGGCCGGGGCGGGACGGTTCCCGAGGTCGGCGTCGTCGTCGTGCACGAGGCCGACGACGACGGCCGCGACGACCTGGCCTGGTTCGAGGCGGCGCTGGCCGCGTCCGGGTCGGTGCGCTGTCGACCCCTGCCCGTGGCCGAGGGGGACCGGCTGGAGCTCGCGGCGCTCGCCGGGGTGGACGGCCTGCTGGTGGCGGGCGGCCTGACGCCCGCCTACGCCGCGGCGCTGCAGGCGGCGGCACCGGGCGTGCGGGCCCTGGTGGCCGGGGGAGCGCCCTACCTGGGCTTCTCCGCCGGCGCGGCGGTGGCGCCCGGGCGGGCCCTGGTGGGCGGGTACCGGCTGGCCGGCCGGCTGGTGACCGCCGAGGACAACGGCGAGGAGTGCGACGAGCTGACGGTCGTCGACGGGCTGGGCCTGACCGATCTCGCCGTCGACGTGCACGCCGCCTCCTGGGGGACCGTGACGCGGCTGGTGGCGGCCGCGGCAGCGGGGCTGGTGGCGGGCGGCGTGGCGGTCGACGAGGGCACCGTGCTGGTGCTGGGCGCGGACCGGCCGCCGCGGGTGGGCGGCGCGGGTCGGGTCTGGTGGGTCGAGCCCGCGCGGGAGGGGGCCGTCCGGGTCAGGCTGCAGGACGCCGCCGGCTGAGCGTCGCCGGCGCGACGACGGCGCCCACCCGGGAGGGTGGACGCCGTCGGCAGGTCAGCTGCCCGGCGGGCCGGGGCGTGCTCAGAAGGGGGCGATGAGCCCGGCGGTCTGCGCCTTGGCGGCGGCGAAGCGCTGCTGGGCGTCGGCCCAGTTCACGACGTTCCACCACGCCTTGGCGTAGTCGGCCTTGACGTTCTTGTACTGCAGGTAGAAGGCGTGCTCCCACATGTCGAGCAGCAGCACCGGGATCTGGCCGAGCGGCACGTTCCCCTGCTGGTCGAAGAGCTGCACGATGTTGAGGCGCTGACCGAGGATGTCGTAGACCAGCACCGACCAGCCGGAGCCCTGGATCGCGTTGGCGTTGGCCTCGAACTGGCCGCGGAAGGCGTCGAAGCTGCCGAAGAACTCGTCGATCGCGGCACCCAGCTCGCCGTCGGGCTTGTCGCCGCCGTCGGGGGACATGTTCGGCCAGAAGACCGAGTGGTTGACGTGGCCGCCGAGGTGGAAGGCCAGGTCCTTCTCCAGCTTGTTGATGGTGCCGAAGGAGCCGCCCGCGCGCGCCTCGGCCAGCTGCTCCAGCGCGGTGTTCACGCCCTTGACGTAGGTCGCGTGGTGCTTGGAGTGGTGCAGCTCCATGATCTCGGGCGAGATGTGGGGCGCGAGCGCGCTGTAGTCGTACGGCAGGTCCGGCAGGGTGTAGTCGGCCATGGGTGTCCCTTCGAGTGGCGAGTCGTCATGTCGCGGGCCGGTGACATGACCTCTGGGCATCGTACGGCGGAGCCTCCGGACGGGGACAGGCGCGGTCCGCCCCCGGACGGCGCGGGCCGCCCTCCCACCGGGGAGGGCGGCCCGGCCGGAGCCGTGGCGGGCTCAGCGCAGCGGCAGCACCACGCGGGACGCGCTGCCGAGCCCGAGGGTCGTCGGCCCGTTGCCGATGGCGCTCCAGACTTGCACGGTCACCGTGCCGCCGGTCAGGTCGCCGCCGGTGCCGGTGCCGGAGCTGCTGAGCAGCCGGACGCCCTGGGTGTGGTGCTCGTAGCCCGGCACCGGGTCGGTGGCGAAGTACCGGTAGGTCTCCACCCGGTCGGCCGAGCCGTCGCCGGTCCGGTCGTAGGAGATCCGGACCTGGGTGGCGTTCCCGACGCCGGTCCCCGCGTCGACCGCCAGGTCGAAGGCGGTGGTCCCGGTCCAACGACCCGTCACCCCCGTGGCGGTGAAGGTCCGGCCCGCGTGCGGGGTGCCGTCGAAGGTCCCGCGCGCCGCCGCGACGCTCACCGTGCCGGCGCTGCCGGCGGCGCCCAGGGTGCCGTCGGTCCGCAGGTAGCGGGTCGCCCCGCTGCTCGGCGGTGCCGTGGCCGTCGGCGGGCCGGTCGGCGGGGCTGTCGGCGTCACGGTGGGGGACGCGCTCGCGGCGGGCGGCGGCGGGCTGCTCGGCGCGGTCGGCGGCGGGGTCGGGACCCCGCCGGCCTTCCCGCCGCTCCAGCTCTGGGCGCCCGCCGCCACGGTGCGCCCGGCCGGGGCCTTCACCCGGCGGCCGTCGGAGAAGGTCACGGTCAGCGCCTGCGTGGAGACGTTGGCCACGACGTAGGTGCGCTTGCCGGCCTTGCGGAACGCCATCGCCATCGGGTGGTTCGCCGTCACCGCGGTGTCGACGGTGCCGAGCGCGGCGAGGTTGCGGATCCAGTGGAAGGTGTGGGCCCTGCTCTCGCCCTCCTCGGAGGTGAAGCCCGGGTCGGCGCGGTACTTCGCGAGGGCGGCGGCGGGGTCGCCGAGGGCGAGGTACTCCCACAGGATGTCCTGCCAGACGGTCGGCTCGGAGCCGCGGTTGCGCACCACCTCGGCGTAGTTGGCCCGGACGTAGGACGGGGAGTGGCCGAGGTAGAAGTGGCTGCCGGTGATCGGCAGCTGGTTGATGCCCTGGATCTTCTCGGGCTCGGCGGTGAACCAGGTGCTGTAGGCGCCGCCGTCACCCCAGACCATGCCGACGGTCCCGTGGGGGAACGCCTTCGGGAAGTTCGTCCCGCCGACGTCGAACCAGTACTCGCGGATGGCCGCGGCCTGGGTCGTGTAGAGGTGGATGCCGGCGTTGCGGACCTTGGTGTTCCCGGTCGCCTGCCCCCACTGGACCAGGGCGCCCGCGAAGTTCATCCCCTCCGAGGAGGACTCCTGGTTGTTGCCGGAGCCGAAGGCGCCGTGGCCGGAGGCCCAGTCGTGACCGGCGTAGATGTCGAAGTCGCGCAGGTAGGGGAACCGGGCGTCGGAGCGGTCGTAGTTGTTGGCGTCGCGGACCAGCAGGTCGACCATGCCGCCGTACCTCCCGGTCGCGGCCCAGGCCGGGTCGAACTTGGCGAGGGTGGCTGCGGCGGCGACGAAGTAGCCGTAGTGGAAGTGGTGGTCGTTGAGCTCGGCGTCGGAGCCGTAGCTGGCGTCGTAGCCGATCAGCGTGCCCCAGGCCCGGTCGTAGTGGAAGAGGTGGTCCTGCTCACCGGCGGAGGCGGTCAGCCAGTCGGTGAGCGTGCGGCGGAGGGTGCCCAGCGCCTTGTCCCGGACGGTGGTGCTGCCGACCTGGTCCGCGATCTCGGCGATCCGCGCGGCCCGGCCCAGGCCCTTGCCGGCCCAGTAGGTGTCGGACGCACGCTCCCGGGCGGGGTCGGCCGCCTCCTCGGCCAGCAGGGCGGCGAGCGTCGCCCGGTCGGCGCCCCTGCTGGTGGCCACGGCGGGCACCTCGGGCAGCACGCCGCGGAAGGGCTGGGAGGTCAGGAAGCTGGTGGCCCCGACGAGGGTCTTCATCGCCCCGCGGGGGGAGACGTAGGTCTGGCCGATCGGCGTGGCCTCCTTCAGCGCCTTCCACTGGTGCGGGTAGAGCGCGACGACCGTGCCCGCCCCCGACCCCTCGCGGCGCGTGGTGGTGAAGGTGTACCGGGCCCGGGCGGCGGCGGTGCCCGGGTTGTAGCTGTAGGTCAGCTTCGTCCCGGTGACGACGGCGTGCGCGTACCGGCCGTAGGAGGTGGCGAGGGCCTTGCGGGTGGCGTCCGTGCTCGCCGTGGTGGTCGGCAGCACGGCCACGCTGAAGTAGCCCTTGCCGGCCAGCGTCGAGCTGAAGGTCGAGCCGCTCTGGGTCCAGGAGGCCCCCGTCGGCGCATAGGCCACGTAGTCGTGGCCCCGGACGGAGAAGCCGACGGTGGCGCCGCTGCGCGACCAGACGCGGGGTGCGCCGTCGGTGCGGACCTGGGCCCGGCCGCCGGCGACCTGGTAGTAGGACAGCGGCAGGCCGTGGCCGATCGTCGCCCGGAGGGTCCGGGTGCCGTCGGACCAGACCGGGGTGACCGTCCAGTCGGTCCAGCCGTCCACCCTGACCTGCGGCGCGTCGAGCCCGGCCACGCCCACCTGCAGGTCACGGGTGTAGGGGAACTTGTACTCCCCGACGCCGGTGGCCCCGCCCGTGATGACCGGGGTGGTGGTGTAGGAGACGCCCAGCCCGCCCCGGTCGGTGTCGTAGGAGGCGGGGTGCGCCATCAGCGGCTCACCGAAGGAGCAGTCGGAGCGCTTGAAGAGCAGCGAGCTCCACCAGTCGTTGGTGGGCACGGCGCCCTGGGGGGCGTTCGCGGTGACGAAGGCGCGCGGGTTGGTCGACAGGTCGCCGCAGCCCGACGGCAGGGCGGCCCCGGCGGGCAGGGTGGTGGTGTAGGAGCCGGCGCCGACCTTCGTGGTGGCGGCGCTCGCCCGGTCGGGGACGACGGTGCCGCTCATCCCGCCGACGACCAGGGCGGCGACCGCGCAGGCGGCGACACCCTGCCACCGCCGGCCGGCCGGGACGAGGGGTCGGGCACGCGGGGGGCTGCTCGGAGGAGAGGCGGTGGGGGCGGGGGTGTGGGACACGGTTCGGTGCTCCTCTGGGCGGAGTTCGCTGGTGCCCCCGAACGGTGTGAGAGCGCTCTCACACCCGTGTGTCCACGCTAACCACCCCTCGCCCGGGCGTCAACGCCACCCCGGGCCCGGCCGCACCGCCCGGCCGGTGCGCGTGGCGGGCGCCGGCGGGCGACAGGTGTTTGACTGGACGCATGTCACCGGCGTTGGCCCTGCAGGGCCTGACCAAGAGCTTCGGCGCGAAACGGGCGGTCGACGGCCTCGACCTGGAGGTGCGCCGGGGCTGCATGTTCGGCCTCGTCGGCCCGAACGGGGCGGGCAAGACGACGACTCTCTCGATGGCCACGGGGCTGCTCCGGCCCGACGCGGGCACGGCCCGGGTGCTCGACCACGACGTCTGGTCCGACCCGGCGGGCGCCAAGGCGCTGATGGGCGTGCTGCCCGACGGCGTCCGGTTGTTCGACCGGCTGAGCGGGGGTGAGCTGCTGCACTACGTCGGTCTGCTCCGCCGGGTGCCCCCCGCCGACATCGCCAGCCGCTCCGGCGACCTCCTCGAGGCGCTGGGTCTCACGGCCGACCGCGACACCCTCGTCGTCGAGTACTCCGCCGGCATGACGAAGAAGATCGGCCTCGCCTGCGCGCTCATCCACGCCCCGCGGCTGCTGGTGCTCGACGAGCCGTTCGAGGCGGTCGACCCGGTGTCGGGCGAGGGCGTCCGCTCCATCCTGCGGGGCTACACCGCGAGCGGCGGCACCGTCGTGCTGTCCAGCCACGTGATGGAGCTGGTGGAGAGCCTCTGCGACGAGCTCGCCGTGGTCGCCC
Organism: Friedmanniella luteola; assembly: GCF_900105065.1. Lineage (NCBI taxonomy): Bacteria > Bacillati > Actinomycetota > Actinomycetes > Propionibacteriales > Nocardioidaceae > Friedmanniella > Friedmanniella luteola. The sequence continues at coordinate 3,698,107 of NZ_LT629749.1, read as the reverse complement.
AGGGGCGGGTGCTGGCCGCGGGCACGGTCGACGACGTCCGGGCGGGCAGCAGCCTGCAGCAGCGGTTCCTCGACCTGGTCGGGTTCCAGGCCAGCGGAGAGGAGTCCCTCGCGTGGTTGCGCTCCTCGTCCGCCTCAAGCTGACCCTGCTCCGCAACGGCCTGCGGCGCAGCGTCTGGCGCACCGTCGGGCTGGTGCTGGGCGGGTTGTACGGGCTCGGCCTCGTGGCCGGCGTGCTGGCGGGGCTGGTGGCCCTGCGCTGGACGTCGCTGGAGATGACCGCCGACGTGACCGTGCTGACCTACGCGCTGCTCAGCGCCGGCTGGCTGCTGCTCTCCCTGCTGGTCTTCGGCGTCGACGAGACCGTCGACCCGGCCAAGTTCGCGCTGCTCCCGGTGCGGGCCCGGGCCATGCTGCCCGGCCTCCTGGTCGCCGGTGCGATCGGCGTGCCGGGTGTCGCCACCGTCGTCGTCGGGCTGGGCCTGCTGCTGGCCTGGACCCGTTCGCTGCCACTCACGCTGGCCGCGCTGGTCGCGGTGCCGCTGGGCGTGCTCACCTGCCTGCTGCTGGCCCGGGCGGCCACCTCGGCGTTCGCCCCCTTCCTCTCCTCGCGCCGCTTCCGCGACCTCGCCTTCGTGCTGCTGGCCCTCGTCGGCGCCACGCTGGCCGTCGGCGGCAACCTGCTGGGCCGGCTCGCCGACGCCGGACCCGAGCGGCTGCGGGGCGCGCTGGCCGGCGCCGCGCAGGTCGCGGGCTGGAGCCCGTTCGGGTGGGCCTGGGCGCTGCCGGCCGACGTCGCCCGCGGGTCCTGGGGTCAGGCGGCCGTGCACCTGGTGCTGGCCCTGGCGCTCGTCGCGCTCTTGTGGAAGGCCTGGGAGCACTTCCTGGCCGCCCGGCTCGTCGAGCCGGTCGAGGGCGGCGGCGAGACGGCCCGCGCCGGCCGCAGCGGCTGGGTCGAGCGGCTCTACCCGGCCACGCCGGCCGGCGGGGTGGCGGCCCGCACCCTGCGCTACTGGCGCCGCGACCCCCGCTACCTGGCCGGCGTCGCCGGCTTCCTCATCGCGCCCGTGATCCTCATCGCCACCTCGCTGCTCAACCCCGACGGCAGCCCGCTGGTCGCGGTGTTCGCGCCGAGCCTGCTCGGTCTGCTGGTCGGCGCGAGCGTCGCCCAGGACCTCTCCTACGACGGCACCGCGCTCTGGGCCCACATCACGACCGGGATCCCGGGCGCCGCCGACCGCTGGGGTCGGGTCCTGTCCAGCCTGACGATCTTCGGGCCGATGCTGGTGGTCCTGCTCGCCGCCGCCGTGCTGCTGACCGGCCGGTGGGACCTGCTGCCCGCCGTGCTGGCGCTGACCGTCGCCTTCCTGCTCGGGGGGCTGGGCGTCGGCGCCTTCGTCGGTGCCCTGTGGCAGTGGCCCGCGCCGCCGCCCGGGGCCAACCCGTTCCAGAAGGGCAGCAGCGGCGGTCTGCCGGCGCTGCTGTCCTTCTCCGTGGCGACGTCCGGGACCGTGCTGGTCGCCCTGCCGACCGCGGCGCTCGTCGTCGGGTCGTTCTTCACGCCGTGGCTGGGCTGGCTGGCCGTGCCGGTCGGGCTGGTCACCGGGGTCGTGGCGCTCCGGGTGGGGGTGGCGCAGGGCGGACGGTTGCTCGAGCGGCGCTGGCCCGAGGTGATGGCGGCGGTCTCGGAGAACCGCTAGCCGACCCGCCGGCTGCGGCGGCGCTGCGCCAGCCCGACGACCGCGGCTCCGGCCAGGCTGACCAGGACGGCCACCCAGGTGGCCGGCCCGGGCCGGCCGCTGCCGGTCAGCAGGGCCAGCAGGGCGGCCGTGAGCACCTGGCCCGCGACCGAGAAGACGCCGACGACCAGCACGCCGTGGATGCGCACGGTGAGCGTCGAGGCCCAGATGAAGCCGATGCCGCAGAGCCCGCCCAGGTAGAGCCAGGGCTCCGACGGCAGCCCGGTCAGGTCGCCGGGTCGGAGCAGGGTCAGGCCCAGGAAGACGACGAGCCCGAGGGTGCCGACCCAGAAGTTGTTCCAGGTGGTGGGCCAGGGACCCACGCGGGCCGCGAGCCGTCCGTTGACGCCCTGCTGGGCGCTGTTGACCGCGCCGGCCAGCAGGGGCAGCGCGGCCAGCCCGAGCAGGGCCGCGGTCACCGGTACGGCGCTGAGCAGACCCGCGCCCGAGACGGCGACGGCGAGCACGGCCAGCAGCGCCCCCGCCAGCCGGGAGCGGCTGAGGGCCGTCACCCCGTTGGGTCCCCAGCCCCGGTGGTCGACGACGAGGGCCATCACGGCCTGCCCGGCGACGAAGCAGAGGATGAAGAAGGTGATGCCGAGGGTCGGCGCCGCCAGCCCCTGGGAGGCGACGAAGAACGCCCCGCCCAGCCCGCCGAGCACCAGCCACAGCGGCAGCCGTCGCCGGTGGACGTCGCGGCCGAGCTGCGCCACCCCGCGTCCCGTGGGCCGGTGCAGGAGGGCGAGCAGGCTCAGCACGAGCAGTCCCGAGCCGAAGCTCACCAGCGCGGCCAGCGCCGACGCCCGCACGCCGGTCCCCAGCCGCAGGGTCAGCGCCCCGTTGACCTGGGACTGCAGGGCGATCAGCGCGCCGCTGCCCAGCATCAGCGGGAGGGTGAGCAGCCAGCGGGGGGCCGGCCGGGCGTCGGGCGCGGGCGGCGGGGCGCCCGTCGCCCCGGGTGCGACCGTCCCGGGTGCTGTCCTCACGGTGGTCTCCTCGGCTGGTGGTGCGGGGTCGACCCACCGGCGCGTCGACGTCTAGCGCCCCTATGTTCTCAGACCGGCACCACCGCCACCCGCCGCACCGAGGGCTGAGCGCGGGCAGCTCCGGCGCCCCCCTCACGACCCCGGTCCAGCACGCGGCCCGAGGTGTCGGGGCAGCCCTCAGCCGGCCGGCCGGACGAGGAGGACCCGGAAGCCCTTGGCGGAGGCGACCCGCTCGGTGGGGTGGCCCTGCTCGACCAGCCAGCGCTGCAGCGTGTCGGCGCCCAGGTTGCGGCCGACCACCAGCCGCGCCTCGCCGTCGGGCGCCAGGCGCGGCAACCACCGGAGCAGCAGGGTGTGCAGGGCCTCCTTGCCGACGCGGATGGGCGGGTTGGACCAGATCTGGTCGTAGCGCCGGTCGTCCTCCACCTGCTCGGGCCGCAGCGCCCGCACCCGGTCGGCCACGCCGAGGGCCAGGGCGTTGTCGCGGCAGAGGGCCAGCGCCCGGTCGTTGACGTCGACGGCGTCCACCTGCGCGCCGGGGGTGTGCACGGCGATCCCGACGGCGATCGGGCCCCAGCCGCAGCCGAGGTCGAGCACCCGGGGACGGCCCGTCGGCGGGGTCGACGCCCGGAGCAGCACGGCCGTGCCGCGGTCGAGGCCGTCGCCGGCGAACACGCCGTTGGCCGTCGTCAGCTCCAGGTCCCGGCCCCAGACGGAGGCCGTCACCGTCCGGCGGCGCTCCGGGCCGGTCGGGGTGGCGTCGAAGTAGTGCGACGGCTCGGTCACGTCCGGGCCTCCCGCGCGGGCTCGGGCCGGCGGACGCTGCGGGCCTCCTGGCCGCGGGCCACCAGCTGCTCGTCGGGCGGGTAGCCGACCTCCTCCAGGGTCAGCCCCTTGGCGGGCATGACCTGGACGTCGGGGGAGCGGGCGGCCGCGGTGGTCACCCGGCGCAGCCAGTCGAGGTCGCGCCGGCCGGACCCGACGTCGACCAGCGCGCCGACCAGCGAGCGGACCATCGAGTGGCAGAAGGCGTCGGCCCGGACCGTCAGCTCCAGGACCCCGGCCAGCGGGCCGTCGGGCACCCGGGTGGCCGACAGCTCCAGCAGGGTGCGGATCGAGGTGGCGCCCTCCCGCCGCCGGCAGAAGGCGCCGAAGTCCCGCAGTCCCAGCAGCACCGGGGCGGCCGCGGCCAGCACGGCGAGGTCCAGCGGGGCCGGCGCGGCGACCACCCAGCCGCGGTGCAGCGGGTCAAGCGGGGCGCCACCGTCGCTGAGCCGGTAGACGTAGCGCCGCCAGACGGCGCCGAAGCGGGCGTCGAACCCCGCGGGGGCGGGTCGGACGGACCGGACGACGACGTCACCCGGCAGCACCCGGTGCAGCCGGCGGACCAGCAGGGCGCCGTCCTCGAGGGCGTCGGCGGGCAGGTCGACGTGGGCCACCTGGCCGCGGGCGTGCACGCCGGTGTCGGTGCGGCCGGCGCAGACGAGCGACGCCGGCGCGGGCAGCCGCAGCACCTGGGTCACCCACGTCTCCAGCTCGCCCTGGACCGTGCGCAGGTCGGGCTGGCGCGCCCAGCCGGAGAAGCCCGTGCCGTCGTAGGCGAGGTCCAGCCGCCAGCGCCGCGTCGGCGCGCTCACCCCGCCCCCGCCCCGGCCCGCCGGTGGACGAGGTCGTGCACCGAGCGGCCCGCGTCCAGCCCGCGCTGCTCGAACCGGGTGACCGGCCGCGCGTCCCAGCGCGGGGCCCAGCCACCCGGGTGCAGGTTCTCCAGCCCCGGCTGCGCGTCCAGCACGGTCCGCATCGCCTCGGCGTAGTCCTCCCAGTCCGTGGCCAGCCGCCAGTGGCCGCCCGGCCGCAGCCGCTCGACGACGAGCGCGGCCAGGGCCGGGCTGACCAGGCGCCGCTTGTGGTGCCTCGCCTTGGGCCACGGGTCGGGGAAGAAGGTCCACAGCTCCTCGAGCCCGCCGGCGGGGACCAGGTGCTGCAGGCCCTCGGCCGCGTTGCCGACGACGATCCGCACGTTGTCCAGACCTGCACGGTGCAGCGCGCTGACCAGCTGGGCGGCCGCCGGCTCGTAGACCTCGAAGGCCAGCACGTCGACGTCGGGCCGGGCCGCCGCCATGGCCACCAGCGAGTCGCCCGGTCCGGGGCCGATCTCCACGACCAGCGGCGCACGGCGGCCGAAGGCGGCCGGCAGGTCCAGCCGTGCGTCCGGGTCGATCGACGTGCTGGTCTCGCGCTGCGGCACCCGGAGCACGAAGCGGTCCGCGTGCGCCTCCCAGGCGCGGCGCTGGTTGGGCCGCATCCGGGCGCTCCGGCGCACGAAGGACACGACCTCCCGGTGCACCCGGGGTCCCCGGTCGGTGCGGGGCGCGTCAGGGCGGGAGGTCTCGCTGCGGGGGGTCTCGGTGCGGGGGGTCTCGGTGCGGGGGGTCTCGGCGCGGGGGCCGTCGGTCGGGGTGCCGGTCACGGCCGTCGCCGCTTCTCGTACAGCCGCAGCAGCGGTCCGAGCACGACCAGCGTCGCCAGGAAGGCCAGCACGCCCGGCGGGACGGCGTCGGTGAGGGCGACGGTCGTGGCGCCGACGACCGCGCAGACCAGCGCCAGGGCCCACAGGCGGCCCTCCTTGGCGAGCTTGGCACGCAGCTCGGGGTCGCTCTCCACAGCGACGAACCTACCGGGGCGCACCGCAGGGCGGCCGCGGTGCGCCGCTCGGTGGGCGGCGACCCCTCACCACCCGGCGGCGGGTGGGCGGTGCGAGCGCCGGGACGACGGACCGGACGGGGCTGGGCTCGGGGACGGGCGCGGGCGGCGTCGAGCCGGCGTAGCGGCCCACGGTCCAGGCCAACGCGTCCAGGTGGCGGCCCAGGGCGGTCAGGTCGACGTTGCCCAGGTCGTCGCAGGCCCGGTGGTAGCAGGGGTCGAAGGGCAGCCCCGGGGTGCCGCCCCAGCGCGCCGCCTGCTGCGGGGTCTGGGTGGCCTCCGCGCCGCTGAACAGCCCGCCGGCCGGGACGCCGATCCGGATGAAGGGCCCGTAGTCGGAGCGGCCGTCGAAGTCCGTCGGCTCGGGCGCCGTGCCGTGCGCCGCGAGGAAGTCGGCGAGGGTGCGCTCGAGGGCCGCGGAGCCGGCCGGCCCGCGCCCGGCCCCCTCGTCGGCGGAGTCGTCGCCGTCGTAGACGAAGTAGCCGGGGTTGGGGGAGGCGATCATGTCGACGTTGAGGTACAGCCCCAGGTCGCGCCGGGCGCCGGCGTCCAGCCCGGCGACGTAGGCCGCCGAGCCGAGCAGGCCGACCTCCTCACCGCCCCACCACGCGAACCGGACCGCCCGGTCGACGGCGGGCTCGGGGCCCAGTGCGTCCGCCAGCTCCAGCAGCGCGGCCGCGCCGCTGCCGTTGTCGTTGATCCCCGGCCCCTCCTCGACGCTGTCGAGGTGCCCGCCGACCACGACCACGTCGTCGGTGCGGCCCGTGCGGGTCTGCGCGACGACGTTGCGGCTGGTCCGGGTCTCGGTCCGGGACCGCAGGTCGAGCGCGACCCGGGCGCCCGCCCGGGCGGCCAGCCGGGCGCCGTCCTCGGTGCTGACCCCGGCCACGGGCAGCGGACCGGTCCCGCGCAGCGTGCCACCGGTCAGCGGACCCGGCTCGTCGTTGACCACCAGCAGCGCCGCCGCGCCGGCGCCGGCCGCCCGGTCGGCCTTCGTGGCGAACGGGCAGCCGCCCCGGCGGACGACGAGCACGGCCCCGCCGGCGGGCAGGCCGTCGAGGTCCCGCGCCTGGCAGCCCGGCTCGTCGCCGTCGGGCACGAGCACCAGCGGACCGGTCACACCGCCGTCCGGGGTCGCGGGGCTGCCCGCCAGCCGGTCGGCCCGCAGCTCGCGTCCGTCCAGGACGACGTGCCGGGCCAGCAGCACCTCGACGGGGTAGCGGAACTCGGGGGTCGCGACGGCGAAGCCGGTGGCCCGCAGGTGGTCGACGACGAGGTCGACGCTCGCGGCGTGCCCGGGGGAGCCGTCCGCCCGGTGGCCGCCGTTGCGGTCGGCCGCTCGCTGCAGGGCCGCGAGGTGCGGCTCGGCGCCGGCCGCGGAGACGCGGTCGACGAGCCGGGTCGGCAGCCCGTCCTCCGCCGGTGCGCCCGGCGGCGGAGGCGCCGGGACGGGCGGGACCGGGCGCGGGGCCGAGCCGGCCAGGGCGAGCGCGACGGCCGCCACGACGACTCCCGCCAGCAGCCGGGTGCGCGGCCGGGCCGGGACCCCGTCGTCCGGGTCCCGGTCGGGCGGTCGCGAGGGCCGCGAGCGCCGGCCGGGGCGGGCTGGCGTCAGCTGGTGACGTCCTTGCCGGAGAACCGGGCCCAGGCCGCCAGCCAGAACACGCCGGCGTAGACGACGGCGGTCAGCAGCCCGCGGGTGATGTCCTCGCCGGCGACCGGGTCGCGCAGCAGGTTCCCGAAGGCGGTCCACCAGTGGGTGAGCAGCCAGGGGTGCAGCCAGGCGAGCTGGGAGATCTGGTCGAGCACGAACATCATCACGTTGACCAGCACGACGGCGACCGTGGCGCCGATCGGCTGCTCGGTGAGCGTGGAGATGAAGAGCCCGATCGCGCCGAGCGCGGACAGCTGCACCGTCAGGTAGAGGCAGGTCAGCAGCAGCCGGCCCAGGCCGTCCGCCATCGACGTCTGGCTGCCGGACAGCAGCGTCATCTCGCCCCCGCCGAACAGCGCGAGCCCCATGACGGTGCCCACCGCGGCCACCACCAGCGTGGCGACGAGGGCGGAGATGACGATGGCGGCGAACTTGACGGCCAGCAGCCGGGTGCGCCCGGCCGGGATGGTCAGCAGGTAGCGCAGCGTGCCGATGTTGGCCTCGCCGGCCACCGAGTCGCCGGCGATGACGCCGACGGCCAGCGGCAGGAAGATCGGGATCTCCAGCGTCAGCGCGGCGAAGGCGACGAAGAGCCCGTTGCCGGTGATCGCGCTGACGAAGTCCGGCCCGCCCCCGCCCCGGGGGGAGGAGACCTTGACGGCGATGGCGAGCACGATCGGCACCACGGCCAGCACGCCGATCCCGGCGAGGTTGCGGCGGCGGCCGAAGATGATGCCCAGCTCGGAGCGCAGGAAGCGCAGCCAGCCCAGCGGCGACGCCGTCGCCCGGTCCGCCCGCGTCGCGGGCAGCGCCTCAGCCGCTGACATCGAAACCCTCCCCGGTGAGCGAGACGAAGACGTCCTCCAGGCTGGGGCTCTGCACGCTGAAGCCCAGCACGGGGACGTCGGCGTGCACCAGCTCGGGGACGATCTTGGCGGCCTCGACCGGGCCGAGCACCGCGCTCACCCGGGTCGGCGTGCTGGTCACCTCGGTCAGCCCCAGCTCGGCCAGCACCCGGGCGGCGTCCGCCGTCCGGTCGGTGTCGACGCGCACGGTCTTGGTGGTGCCGGCCGCGAGGTCGGCCATCGAGCCCTGGGAGACCAGCTCGCCCTCGAACATCACCCCGACGTGGCTGCACATCTGCTCGACCTCGGCCAGCAGGTGGCTGGAGACCAGCACGGTCGCCCCGTCGGCGGCCAGGTCGCCCACCAGGTGCCGCACCTCGCGGGTGCCCTGCGGGTCGAGCCCGTTGGTCGGCTCGTCGAGGATCAGCAGGTCGCGCGGCATGAGCAGGGCGTTCGCGATGGCGAGCCGCTGCCGCATGCCGAGGGAGTAGGCCCGGTAGCGCTTGGTGGCGGCGGCGAGCAGGCCCACCCGGTCGAGGGCGGCGTCGATCCGGTGCGCGGAGGTGCGGGCGTCGCTGTGCCCGTCGGCGGCGTCCAGCCGGGCCAGGTTGGCCCGTCCGGACAGGTAGGGGTGGAAGGCGGGGCCCTCGACGAGGGCGCCGATCCGGCGGAGCGTCTCACCGGCCCGCTCCGGCATCGGCAGCCCGAGCATCTCGATCGAGCCGGCGGTGGGCCGGACCAGGCCCAGCAGCATCCGGATGGTCGTCGTCTTCCCCGACCCGTTGGGACCGAGGAAGCCGTACACCGCGCCCGCGGGGACGGCCAGGTCCACGGCCTTGACGGCGGTCTGGCGGCGGAACTGCTTGGTCAGCCCGCGGGTGAGCACCGGCATGGCGCCGGTGCCCCCCGGGGCGTCGTCTGGCTGACCCACGCGGGTCGGACTACTTCGCCAGGGCGTCGTAGAGCAGCTGCGGCTGCACGGCGCCCACGGCGACCCGGCCGTCGTCGGTGAGCACCGCGGAGAAGGCGGTGCCGGCCAGCAGCTTGCCGCTGCCCCAGGTGCCGGAGACGGTCGGCAGGGTGGCGAGCACCGCACCCAGCTGGCCGTCGGCCGCGGCGGCGTCGGCCGGCAGCTCGGTCACGACGACCGTCGTCCAGCCCTCGCCGACGACCTCGGTCGCGGCCTTGGCGGCCTCGGCGGCCTCACGGTCGGCCGCGCTGGGCGCCTTCCGCTCCGGGGCCTCGAGGGCGCCCTTCTCGGTCACCTCGGTGCCGCTCGGGGGGTTGAACGCGAACTGCCCGTCGTCGGGGGCGCTGAAGTCGACGGCGGTGAAGCCGATCTCGGCGACGGTCTGCGCGTCCTGGCCGAGCACCTGGACCCGCAACGGGGCGGACGTCTCGTCGTCGACGGCGATCCGGACCTGGGTGATCAGCGAGCGCTGGTCGGTGGGCGCGAGCACCAGCTCGCGGGCCGGACGGTTCGCGACCTCGACGGCCGAGTCGGTGCTCACCACGGTGGAGTCCCCGATCGCGTCGAGCGCGGTGCGGGCGGCCTCCTGCGGCGTGGTCGGCACCCCCGGGGCGGCGGTCCGGCGCTCACCCGGGCCGGAGTCCTCGGGGAGGGTGGCGTGGGTGGCCTTCCGGTCCTGGTAGGACCAGGTCCACAGGTCGGAGCCGTTGACGATGACGTCGGTCTCACCCAGGTCGTCGTCCAGCAGCGCGAAGCGGGCCTTGTCGGGGCCGTCGTACCAGACCCGCAGCGTGTGGCTGCCCGTGAGCAGCGAGGTGAGCTGCGAGGCGTCCGCGCCGCCGCCCATCGAGGGCAGCGCGGGCAGACCCAGCTGGGCCTCCTGCACGACGGTGCCGGACAGCCCGGCGACGTCGGAGCCCTGCAGGTCGACGAGCAGCTGCTCGGCGGTCCGGGGGGCCAGCTTCGGGTCGGCGTCGGCGTTGACGGCGACGACGCCGGTGCCGCCCACGGCGAGCGCGAGGGCCACCGGGGCGATCCAGCGCAGGGCCGGACGACGGGTGAGGATCTGCATGGCGCCATTCTGGTCCGGAGGTGCTGAGAGGACGCTGAGCCGGCCGCACGGGAGCGGTGAGGTCCTCCCCGGCGCGGCCGGCGTGCCACGCTGGGACCCGTGCGGGTGCTGCTGGTGGACGACGAGGAGCGGCTGGTCGCGGCCCTGCGCCGGGGGCTGGCCGCCGAGGGTTTCGCCGTGGACAGCGCCGCGACGGGGCCCGAGGGCCTGCGCGCCGCCCGCAGCGGCGACTTCGACGCCGTCGTCCTCGACGTGATGCTGCCCGGCCTGTCGGGCTACGAGGTCGTCCGCCGGCTCCGGGCCGAGGACAACTGGGTGCCGGTGCTCATGCTGTCGGCCAAGGACGGCGAGCACGACCAGGCCGACGCGCTGGACGACGGCGCCGACGACTACCTGACCAAGCCCTTCTCCTTCGTCATCCTGCTGGCCCGGCTCCGTGCGCTGCTGCGCCGCGGCGTGGTGGCGCGGCCGGCCGTGCTGGCCGTCGGCGACCTCACCCTGGACCCCGCCACCCGCGAGGTCGGGGTCGCCGGTACCCCCGTCGAGCTGACGCCGCGGGAGTTCGTGCTGCTGGAGTACCTGATGCGCCAGGGCGACCGGGTGGTGGCGAAGGGCGAGCTGCTCGAGCACGTCTGGGACAGCGCCGCCGAGGTGGCGCCGAACGCGGTCGAGGTCTACGTCGGCTACGTCCGGCGCAAGATCGGCGCCGGACGACTCGTCACCGTCCGCGGGGTCGGCTACCGGCTGGTGGCGTGAGCGACCAGCGGCCGCCGTGGCGTGGCTGGTCCGCCCGGCTGAGCCTGCGGGCCCGGCTGATCATCATCGGGCTCACCGGGGTGGGCCTGGCCCTGCTGGCGGGCGGCTTCGCCTTCTACGGCGCCCTCACCTTCGCCGTCGACCGCACCCTGGACGACGGGGCGCTGGCCGCAGCCGACGAGGTGGCGACCCTCGTCGAGGCGGACCGGCTGCCCAGCCCGGTCCCCGTGTCCGGCGCCCAGGTGGTGCAGGTCGTCGACGCCCAGCAGCGGGTGGTCGCCGGCTCGGCCACCGCCGACCGCCTCACCCCGCTGCTGCGACCCGACGAGCTGGCCCGGGCCCTGGCCGGGGAGGCGGTGCAGGTGCCCGGCGCCCGGGCCGCGCTCGCCGTCCCGCTGCGCGTCCGGGCGGTCCGGGCCGAGGCCGCCGACGGGCCCGTCAGCGTGCTGGTGGCCCTGCCGGTGGGCGACGTGCTGGCCGTCCGGGCGGCGCTCCGCACCGGTCTGCTCGTGCTGTTCCCGCTCGTGCTGGTGGCGCTGGGTGTGGTGGCCTGGCGGGTGGTCGGGTCGACGCTCCGGCCGGTGGAGGAGCTGCGGGCCCAGGCGGAGCAGATCAGCGGTACCGCGCGGGCCGAGCGGCTCCGGGTGCCGGCCGCGAACGACGAGGTGCACGCGCTGGCCGTGACGCTCAACCAGATGCTCGACCGGCTGGCTGCGGGGCGGGCGCGGCAGCGCTCGTTCGTCGCCGACGCCGCCCACGAGCTGCGCAGCCCGCTGACCAGCATCCGCACCCAGCTGGAGGTCGCCGAGCGGCTGGGGGAGGGCGGCCAGCTGCCCGCCGAGCTCCTCGTCGACGTCGACCGGCTGAGCCGGCTGGTGGAGGACCTCCTGCTGCTCGCCCGTGCCGACGCCGACAGCCGCAGCCCGGCACGGACCGTCCGGGTCGAGGCGGACGTCCTGCTGGCGCAGGTGGCGGCGCGCACGCCGGCCCGGGTCCCGGTCACCGTCCGGCCCGGGCCGCCCGTGACCGTGCTGGCCGACCCCGAGGAGCTCCGCAGAGCCGTCCAGAACCTGGTGGACAACGCGGTGCGGCACGCGGGCTCTGCCGTCGAGCTCAGCGCCCGCGCCGAGGCCGGGCAGGCCCGCCTCCTCGTCCGCGACGACGGCCCCGGCCTGCCCCCCGAGGAGCGCGAGCGGGTGTTCGAGCGCTTCACCCGCCGCGACGACGCCCGCAGCCGCGACGTCGGCGGCACCGGGCTGGGGCTGCCGATCGCCCGCGAGCTGGCCGCCCGGGCCGGCGGCACCGTCCGGCTGGAGGACGCCCCGCCGCCGTGGGCGCTCCAAGCGGTCGTCGAGCTGCCGCTGGTCGCCGCCAGCCCGTGATCTGCGTCACAGCCGCCCCATCCGCACCAGCGACCTCAGGGCTGCTGGCACTCGACCCCTCTTGTCTGCCAGCCCCGGACTGCTGACGATGGAGCCAGCCCGCTCGGGCGCTGCGCCGACGCAACCTCCGGGGAGGCGAGCCGCTGCGCTGAGCTGGAGGTCGTCATGGAGGGTCGCCCGTCCTCGATCGAGGTCGCACCGCTGCAGTCGGACGGGGTCCTCTACGGGTTCCTGCTGAGCGGCCGCTGGCCGCAGGACACCGTGGAGTGGGCCAAGTTCCTGGTCCTCGCGGTGCAGATGGCGGCCGTGCCGGGGCTGGTGCCGGTCAGCACCGTCTTCCGGGTCCGCGAGGAGCTGCCCGAGCAGCCGCAGGCGGGGGCCGTCGGGCTCGTCGTCGCCGAGGGGCAGCTGATCGGGGACCACCCGCTGCGGCCGGGGCTGTTCGCCGCCGCCCAGCCACCCGGGCTGCTGGTGCTGCACCCGCCGTCCAGCACCCTGGGCTCGGTGCCGGAGTACGACGTGGCCTCGGGCTGCGTGTTCCTCCCGGGCCTGCCGCACCTCGGCCTGGACCACCGCGCCGCCTGGGTGGAGGCCGACGTCGACGGCACGATCACCCAGCTGGTGAGCCGCAACGGCATCAACCCGCAGAGCAACGCCGACACCGCGGCGCTGGCCATGCTGCTCGCCGCCTGACCCTCGCCGACAACTCAGTTGTCAGACGGGGGCGGGTTCGTAGCACCCTAGGGTCCTGACCACTCGAGGATCGGAGGCGGCCGCCATGGGGCACGTCGACCTGTCGGCCGTCGGCTACCACCTGCCGGACGGCCGCGTGCTGCTGGACGACGTCTCGTTCCGGGTGGCGGAGGGCGCCGTCGTCGCGCTCGTCGGACCAAACGGCTCGGGCAAGACGACGCTGCTGCGGATCATCGCCGGCGACCTGCAGCCGACCAGCGGCACGGTGTCGCGCAGCGGTGGCCTCGGCGTCATGCGCCAGTTCATCGGCTCGATCCGCGACGAGAGCACCGTCCGCGACCTCCTCATCTCCCTCTCGCCACCGCGGCTGCGCGCGGCGGCCGCCGCCGTCGACACCCTCGAGCTGGCGCTGATGGAGGACGACAGCGAGCCGACCCAGATGGCCTACGCCCAGGCGCTGGCGGACTACGCCGACGCCGGCGGCTACGACGCCGAGGTCACCTTCGACGCCTGCTGCACCGCGGCGCTGGGCACGTCCTACGACCGGGTCCGCTGGCGCGAGGTCAGCACCCTGTCGGGCGGGGAGCAGAAGCGGCTCGCCCTGGAGGCGCTGCTGCGGGGCCCGGACGAGGTGCTCCTGCTCGACGAGCCGGACAACTACCTCGACGTGCCGGGCAAGCGCTGGCTCGAGGCCCAGCTGGCCAGCACCCAGAAGTCGGTGCTGCTGGTGAGCCACGACCGCGAGCTGCTGGCCCAGGCGGCGACGACGATCGCCGTCCTCGAGCTGGGCGCCGCCGGCAACAGCGTCTGGGTGCACGGCTCGGGCTTCGCCGGCCTGGCCGCGGCCCGGACGGCCCGGTTCGCCCGCTTCGAGGAGCTCCGGCGGCGCTGGGACGAGGAGCACCAGAAGATCATCGACCTGGTGCAGATGTACAAGGTCAAGGCCAAGTTCAACGACGGCCTCGCGTCCCGCTACAAGGCGGCCCAGACGCGGCTCGCCAAGTTCGAGGAGGCCGGCCCGCCCGAGGCCGTGCCGCTGGAGCAGAAGCTGTCGATGCGGCTCAGCGGGGGCCGGACCGGCAAGCGGGCCGTCGTCGTGGAGGACCTCGAGCTGACCGGGCTGATGAAGCCGTTCAGCGCCGAGATCTGGTTCGGCGACCGGGTGGGGGTGCTGGGCTCCAACGGCTCCGGCAAGTCGCACTTCCTGCGGCTGCTGGCCCGCGGCGGCTCGGACCCCGACGTGGAGCACCAGCCGGTCGGCGGTCTGGACATCGCGCCGGTCGCCCACACCGGCACCGCCCGGCTGGGCGCCCGCGTCCGGCCCGGCTGGTTCGCCCAGACCCACCACCACCCCGAGCTCCTCGGCAAGACCCTGCTGGAGATCCTGCACCGCGGCGACGACGCCCCCCACGGGATGGGCCGGCAGGGGATGGGCCGCGAGCTCGCCTCGCGCAAGCTCGACCGCTACGAGCTGGCCGGGGCGGCCGAGCAGCGGTTCGACTCCCTGTCGGGCGGGCAGCAGGCCCGCTTCCAGGTGCTGCTGCTGGAGCTGTCCGGGGCGACGCTGCTGCTGCTCGACGAGCCGACCGACAACCTCGACCTCGAGTCGGCCGAGGCGCTGGAGCAGGGCATGGCGGCGTTCGAGGGCACGGTCGTCGCCGTCACCCACGACCGCTGGTTCGCCCGCGGGTTCGACCGCTTCCTCGTCTTCGGTGCCGACGGCAGCGTCTACGAGTCCGACCAGCCCGTCTGGGACGAGAAGAGGGTCGAGCGGGTGCGCTCCTGACCCGGGTGAGCTCGCGCGGGGGCGCGCTCCCTTGATCTGGGTGAGCTCGCGCGGGGGCGCTCATGACCCTGACTGAGGAGCCCCGGGGAGCCGACGGAGAACGTGTCGACTCCCCGGGGCTCCTCAGTCAGGGCCGCGCCTCCCTCGACGCTCGCTCACGGGGGTGGGGCCAGAGGGCCTCGACGACGCGTTCGGTGGCGCGGCCGTCCTCCAGGGCGCAGAAGCGCTCGCGGAAGGCGGCGTAGCGCTCGGACCAGGCCGCCCGGACGTCCGGCAGCCCGGCCAGCACGTCGGCGAGCACGTCCTGGTCCTGCACCACCGGACCCGGCAGCTCCGTCTCGAGGTCGAGGGTGAAGCCGCGCAGCCGGTCGCGGAAGTGCTCGAGGTCGTAGGCGTAGACGACCACGGGGCGACCGGTGACGACGAAGTCGAAGATCGAGGACGAGTAGTCGGTGACGAGCACGTCCGCGGCCAGGTGCAGCTCGCCGATGTCGGGGTGGTCGCTCAGGTCCCGCACCCGCGGGTGGCCGACGGCGGGGGACCGGTGGCCGAGGTAGTAGTGGCGGCGCAGCAGCACCACGACGTCGGGGCCGAGCCGGTCGGCGAGCGCCGCCGCGTCGAGGCCGTCCGGCACGTCGGCGTCGTCGACGTCGTCGTCGCGGTAGGTCGGGGCCCAGAGCACCACGGTGACGCCGTCGGCCAGGCCGAGCCGGGCCCGGGCCCGGGCCCGGCGGTCCGCCGCCCCCGGACCGGTCAGCAGGTCGTTGCGCGGGTAGCCGGTCTCCAGGACCGCGCCGCGGTACCCGAAGGCGGAGCGCAGCAGGTCGGTGGCGGCCGGGCTGGGCGAGATCAGGTGGTCCCACCGCTCGATCTCGTCGTCGAGCGCGTCCATCAGCGCCGCGTCGGGCTGCTGCAGGGCCGAGCGGTGGATGCGCTTGAGCGGCGTGCCGTGCCAGGTCTGCAGGTAGACCTGCTCGGGCCGCTTCGTCCAGCGGTCCAGGTCGGTGTGGCAGTTGGCCACCAGCACGTCGGCCTGCTCCAGGGCCGCCACCGCCCGCCGGCTGCGGATCGGCACCGTCGCCACGTCGTCGGGGAAGCCGCCGGCGTGCCGCGGGTCGGCCAGCCAGACGTGCTCCAGCCCCGGACGCAGCCGGCGCAGCCCCTCGAAGACGGCGCGCGGGTTGTCGGCGTAGCGGCCGTTGAAGCTGTTGTAGACCACCTTCACCGGAGCGAGAGTCCTTCCCTGGATTGCCCAGCACGGTGAGCGAGCGTCGAGGTGGGGGCGGGCCTGACTGACGCAGCCCCGGGAAGGCGACACGTCCGTCGTCGTCTTCCCAGGGCTCCGTCAGCCGGGGTCCTGAGCGCCCCCGCGCGAGCTCACCTCTCGGAGATGGGGGTGAACTCCCGGGTGCGGTGGCCGGTGTAGATCTGCTTCGGCCGGGCGATCTTCTGCTCCTTGTCCTGCACCAGCTCCGACCACTGGGCCAGCCAGCCCGGCGTGCGGCCGATCGCGAAGAGGACGGTGAACATCTCGGGCGGGAACTGCAGGGCCTCGTAGATCAGCCCGGAGTAGAAGTCGACGTTGGGGTAGAGCTTCCGCTTGACGAAGTACTCGTCCTCCAGCGCGATCTTCTCGAGCTCGAGGGCGATCTCCAGCAGCGGGTTGACGCCGGTGACGGCGAAGACGTCGTCGGCGGCCTTCTTGATGATCTTGGCGCGCGGGTCGTAGTTCTTGTAGACCCGGTGGCCGAAGCCCATCAGCTTCTCCTTGCCCGCCTTCACCCCCTCGATGAAGCCCGGGATGTTGTCGGTCGTCCCGATGCGGCGGAGCATCGCGAGCACCGCCTCGTTGGCGCCACCGTGCAGGGGCCCGAAGAGGGCGCCGATCCCGGCCCCGACGGCGGAGTAGGGGTCCACCTCCGACGAGCCGACCGAGCGGACGGCGTTGGTGGAGCAGTTCTGCTCGTGGTCGGCGTGCAGGATCAGCAGGATGTCCAGCGCCTTCACCAGCCGCGGGTCGGCCTGGTAGCTGGGCTCGCTCATCTTGAACAGCATCGCGAGGAAGTTCTCGGTGTAGGAGAGCCGGTTGTCGGGGTAGACGTAGGGCTTGCCCAGCTGGTGCCGGTAGGCGAAGGCGCCCAGCGTCGGCATCTTGGCGATGAGGCGGGCGATCTGCAGCTTCCGGTTGTCGGCGTCGTGGATCTCCCGGGCGTCCGGGTAGAAGGTCGAGAGGGCGCTCACCGAGGCCATCAGCATGCCCATCGGGTGCGCGTCGTACCGGAAGCCCTCGATCAGCTGCTTCACGTTCTCGTGCAGGAAGGTGTGGTAGGTGATGTCGTGCGTCCACTGCTCCAGCTCGGCCGCGGTCGGCAGCTCGCCGTTCAGCAGCAGGTAGGCGACCTCCAGGAAGGTGGAGTGCTCCGCCAGCTGCTCGATGGGGTAGCCCCGGTACTCCAGGATGCCGGCGTCGCCGTCGATGTAGGTGACGGCGCTGCGGCAGGAGGCGGTGTTGACGAAGCCGGGGTCGTAGGTCGCCAGACCGGGCTCGCCCTCGACGGCGATCTGCTTGAGATCGGCGGCCCGGATGGTCCCGTCCGTGATCGCCACCTCGAATTCGCGGCCGGTCCGGTTGTCGCGAATGGTGAGCGAATCAGTCATGGCGACAACCTAGCCGGGGCTCCGCCGCCTCAGCGAGCCGGGGGACTATGATCCAGGACACCTGCGGGGCCGGTCCGGCCGCCCCGCCGAGCCGCCTGTTTTGACCCGTCCAGGACGCGGCGGTAGTCTGGTTCGCTGTTGCCCGCGCACGTGCTGTCTGACCGTGCCGAGGGGTAGCGCGCAAGTCGTCCGAACTCTCGAACCTTGATCCACCTCACGAACAACGGAAGCTGGTCACGACCGTGTCTACGTACAGTCCCAAGCCGGGCGAGATCACCAGGTCTTGGCATGTCATCGACGCCGAGGACATCGTCCTGGGCCGGCTCGCGGTCACGGCCGCGACGCTGCTGCGTGGCAAGCACAAGGCGACGTTCGCTCCGCACGTCGACGGCGGGGACTTCGTCGTCGTGGTCAACGCTTCGAAGATCGCCCTCGGCGGCGCCAAGAAGACCGACAAGTTCTACCACCGGCACTCCGGTCGCCCGGGCGGTCTGACGTCGATCGCGGCCGGCGACCTGCTCGCCAAGGACGCCCGCCAGGTCGTGGAGCTCGCGGTGTGGGGCATGCTGCCGAAGAACCGGCTCAGCCGCCAGCTCATCAAGAAGCTGAAGGTCTACTCCGGCCCGGAGCACCCGCACTCGGCGCAGCAGCCGCAGCCGTACCAGATCACCCAGATCGCCCAGTAGTAGTAGCGACAGAAGAGCCAAGGGAATCACCAGTGTCTGACACCGTCACCGAGACCACGCCCGACGAGGTCGCGCCCTTCGTCGAGGAGGACCGCGAGATCGCCTACCGTTCGGAGGCCGCCGCGCAGACGTCCTTCGGCCCCTCGGGCCGTCCGGCCGTCGTGGCGCCCGCCGGCGCCACCGGCCGCCGCAAGGAGGCCATCGCGCGCGTCCGCATCGTGCCGGGCAGCGGCCAGTGGGTCATCAACGGCCGCACCCTCGAGGACTACTTCCCGAACAAGGTGCACCAGCAGATCGTCGCCGAGCCCTTCTCGACCGCGGCGGTCCCCGGCTCCTACGACGTGGTCGCCCGCATCCACGGCGGCGGCGTCACCGGCCAGGCCGGCGCTCTCCGGCTCGGCATCGCGCGCTGCCTCAACTCCGTGGACGAGGAGGCCAGCCGTCCGTCGCTCAAGAAGGCCGGGATGCTGACCCGCGACTCCCGCATCAAGGAGCGCAAGAAGGCCGGTCTGAAGAAGGCCCGCAAGGCTCCGCAGTACAGCAAGCGCTGACCCGGCGGTCCCTGGATGGGTCGCCTGTTCGGTACCGACGGTGTCCGGGGCCGGGCCAACGACGCGTTGACCGCGGAGCTGGCCCTGCAGCTCTCGGTCGCCGCTGCCCACGTGCTCGCCGAGACCGGCGAGTTCGCCGGGCACAAGCCCCGGGCCGTCGTCGGCCGTGACCCGCGCGCCTCCGGGGAGTTCCTGGAGGCCGCGGTGGTCGCGGGCCTGGCCAGCGCCGGCGTGGACGTCGTCCGCGTCGGCGTCGTGCCGACCCCGGGGGTGGCCTACCTGACCGGGGTGCTCGGCGTCGACTTCGGCGTCATGCTGTCGGCCAGCCACAACCCGATGCCCGACAACGGCATCAAGTTCTTCGCCCGCGGTGGCTCCAAGCTGGACGACAGGCTCGAGGACGCCATCGAGCAGCGTCTCGGCGAGGCCTGGCCCCGGCCCACCGGCGGCGGGGTCGGCCGGGTCACCGAGGACCTCGGGCTCGTCGAGACCTACGTCGCCCACGTGGTGAACAGCGTGGGCGGGCCGGTCAGCCTGGAGGGCATCAAGGTCGTCGTCGATTGCGCCAACGGTGCCGCCTCCGTGGCCGGGCCGGCGGCGTTCGAGGCGCAGGGCGCCGACGTCGTCCGCATCCACGCGACGCCCGACGGCCTCAACATCAACGAGAACTGCGGCTCCACCCACATGGACTCCCTGCGGGAGACCGTGGTGGCCACCGGCGCCGACCTCGGCATCGCCCTCGACGGTGACGCCGACCGCTGCCTGGCCGTCGACGCGGCGGGCCGGATGGTCGACGGGGACCAGATCCTCGCCATCCTCGCCCTGGCGCTGCGGGAGGACGGCCGGCTCAAGCACGACACCGTCGTCGCGACGGTGATGAGCAACCTCGGCTTCGTGCAGGCCATGCGCGCGCACGGCATCACCGTCGACCAGACCCGGGTCGGCGACCGCTACGTGCTGGAGTCGATGCGCAACGGCGGCTTCTTCCTGGGCGGCGAGCAGTCCGGCCACGTGGTGATGATGGAGCACGCGACCACCGGTGACGGCGTCCTGACCGGCCTGCACCTGATGAGCCGGATGGCCACCTCGGGGCAGAGCCTGGCCGAGCTGGCCTCGGTGATGACCCGGCTGCCCCAGGTGCTGGTGAACGTGCCGGGCGTGGACAAGGCCCGGGCAGACACCGACCCGACGCTGACGGCCGCCGTGGCGCAGGCCTCCGCCGAGCTCGGCGACTCCGGCCGCGTCCTGCTGCGGCCCTCGGGCACCGAGTCGCTGGTCCGGGTGATGGTCGAGGCGGAGAGCTACGACCAGGCCGACGCCGTGGCCCACCGGCTGGCCGACGTGGTCAGGTCCTCGCTCGCGCTCTGACGCCGCACCCCGACCGTCGGGGCCCGTGGCCCTGCGCGGGTGCGCCCGCTCCCCCCTCACGGGCGCACCCACGCGCGCCGGCCCTCCCCGCGGGCCGTCGACGGCCGGTCCGGGACGCCCCCAGAACGCGCGCAGGACGTCCCCCTGCGCCCCGGGCCCGGCCGTCGAGGTGCGCGGGCCCGCCCCGCGTCGTCGACCAGGTGCGCCGTTCCTCGGCCGCGGGTGAGCGGACCCGGTGACCAGGAGCGGCCGCGGCCGCCCCTGATACGCGGTCAGCGCCGGTGCGGGTGGCGCAGGCCGCGGCGGCCTCAGACCTTGCGGATCCGCACCCACTGCACGTGGTGGTCGGGGTCCTTGCGCAGGATGGCCGTCGCCCGGCCCCGCGTCGGGCGGATGTTCTGCACCAGGTTGGGCCCGTTGATGGTGTCCCAGACGTGCTCGGCCTGCCGCACGGCCTGCTCCACGCTCATCTCGCCGTACCGGGTGAAGTACGAGCGCGGGTCGCGGAAGGCCGTCTCGCGCAGGGACAGGAACCGCTGCACGTACCAGGAGCGGACGTCGTCGGGGTCGGCGTCGACGTAGACCGAGAAGTCGAAGAAGTCGCTGACCGCCAGCCCGGTGGTCCCGTCACCCCGGACCCGCGCGGGCTGCAGCACGTTCAGGCCCTCGATGATGACGATGTCGGGGCGGCGCACGACCACCTGCTCTCCGGGCACGATGTCGTAGACGAGGTGGCTGTAGACCGGGGCGGTGACCTCCTCCCGCCCCGACTTCACCTCCATCACGAAGCGGAGCAGGGCGCGGCGGTCGTAGGACTCCGGGAAGCCCTTGCGGTGCATCAGCCCGCGCCGCTCCAGCTCGGCGTTCGGCAGCAGGAACCCGTCGGTGGTGACCAGGCTGACCCGCGGGTGCTCCGGCCACGCTGCCAGCAGCTCCCGCAGCAGCCGGGCCGTCGTCGACTTGCCGACCGCCACCGAGCCGGCGATGCCGATGACGAACGGCGTCCGGTCCACCGACAACCCGAGGAACTCGTTGGAGGAGCGGTGCAGCTCGCCGGTGTGCAGCACGTAGCGGGTCAGCAGCCGGCTCAGCGGCAGGTAGACCTCGCGCACGTCGAGCAGGCTGGTGGGGTCACCGAGACCGCGGACCCGCTCGAGGGCCTCGGCGTCCAGCCCCATCGCCGTCGACTCGGCCAGCGCCGCCCAGTCGTCCCGGCTGCGCTCGACGTAGGGTCCCCACACCTGGGCGTCCACGGGCATGGGAGGGAATCTAGTGGCACGGCGCGCGGCCGCCCCGCCCGTGTCAAGACCGGCAGCGGCGGCGGCCCGGCCGGTAGGGTGCGGGCCATGTGTGGAATCGTCGGTTACGTGGGCCCGCAGCCCGCCGTGGAGGTCGTGGTGCACGGCCTCCGGCGCCTGGAGTACCGCGGTTACGACTCCGCGGGGGTGGCCGTCGTGGCCGAGGGGCGGCTGCGGATGGCCAAGAAGGCGGGCAAGCTCGCCAACCTGGAGAAGGAGCTGGCGGAGCACCCGATGCCCGCGGACGGGGTCGGGGTGGGGCACACCCGCTGGGCCACCCACGGTGCCCCCAACGACGTCAACGCCCACCCGCACCTGGACGGCGCCGAGCGCGTCGCGGTGGTGCACAACGGCATCATCGAGAACTACGTGTCGCTGCGGGCCGAGCTGGAGGCCGACGGCGTGGTGATGCGCTCCGAGACCGACACCGAGGTGGTGGGGCACCTGCTCGGCCGTGCCGTGGCCGCCGGGGCCCCGCTCGACGACGCCATGCGGGCCGTCTGCGCCCGGCTGGAGGGCACCTTCACCCTCGTGGCCGTGGACAGCCAGGACGAGACGGCCGTCGTGGCCGCCCGCCGCAACTCCCCGCTGGTGGTCGGGGTGGGGGAGGGCGAGAACTTCGTGGCCTCCGACGTCGCGGCGTTCATCGAGCACACCCGCGAGGCCGTCGAGCTGGGCCAGGACCAGGTCGTCCGGATCACCGCCGACACCGTCGAGGTGACCGGCTTCGACGGGCAGCCCGCCCCGGTGCGGCCCTTCCACGTCGACTGGGACCTGTCGGCCGCCGAGAAGGGCGGTTACGACTGGTTCATGCGCAAGGAGATCTACGAGCAGCCGCGCGCGGTGGCCGACACGCTGCTCGGCCGCTACGACGAGAACTCCCGGCTGGTGCTGGACGAGATACGGATCAGCGAGAACGAGCTGCGCAGCATCGACAAGATCGTGATCATCGCCTGCGGCACCGCCTTCTACGCCGGCATGGTGGCCAAGTACGCGATCGAGCACTGGACGCGGATCCCCTGCGAGGTGGAGCTGGCCAGCGAGTTCCGCTACCGCGACCCGATCGTCGGCCCGACGACGCTGGTGGTGGCGATCAGCCAGTCCGGGGAGACCGCCGACACGTTGATGGCCATCCGGCACGCCCAGGAGCAGAAGGCCCGGGTGCTCGCCGTCTGCAACACCAACGGCTCGACCATCCCGCGGGAGGCCGACGCCGTCATCTACACCCACGCCGGCCCGGAGATCGGCGTCGCCTCCACCAAGGGCTTCCTCACCCAGCTGGTGGCCTGCTACCTGCTCGGGCTCTACCTGGCCCAGGTGCGCGGCACGAAGTTCGGCGACGAGATCGCCGCCACCATGGCCGAGCTGCAGGCCATGCCGGCAGCCATCACCGAGGTGCTCGAGGCCATCGAGCCGGTGCTGGACCTGGCCGGGGAGTTCGCCGACGCGCCGTCGGTGCTGTTCCTCGGCCGCCACGTGGGGTACCCGGTGGCGCTCGAGGGGGCCCTCAAGCTCAAGGAGCTGGCCTACATCCACGCCGAGGGCTTCGCGGCGGGCGAGCTGAAGCACGGGCCGATCGCCCTCCTCGAGGAGGCGCTGCCGGTCTTCGCCGTGGTGCCGCCCAAGGGCCGCGACCAGCTGCATGCCAAGGTGCTGTCCAACCTGCAGGAGGTGCGGGCGCGGGGTGCCCGGACCATCGTGCTCGCCGAGCACGACGACACCGACGTCGTCCCCTACGCCGACGTGCTGATCCGGCTGCCCCGGGTGTCCACCCTGCTCCAGCCGCTGGTGGCGACCGTGCCGCTGCAGGTCTTCGCCTGCGAGCTGGCCACCCGCAAGGGCCACGACGTCGACCAGCCGCGCAACCTCGCCAAGTCGGTCACCGTCGAGTGAGCCCCGGGCGTCCGGGTGACCGGGGTGCGGGGCCGGCGGGCGCGGCATGATCGTGGGCGTGGGCATCGACGTGTGCGACGTGAGCCGCTTCGCGGCCGCCGTGGAACGACGTCCCGGGATGGTGCGGCGGCTGTTCACCCAGGCCGAGGCCGAGCGGCCCGTCGCCTCGCAGGCCGCCCGCTTCGCCGCGAAGGAGGCGCTGGCCAAGGCCCTCGGCGCGCCGTCGGGGATGTCCTGGCTGGACGCCGAGGTGGTCACCGACCCCAGCGGGCGCCCCTCCTTCCTGGTCACCGGGACGGTCGCGGCCCGCGCCGCCGAGCTGGGCATCGCCAGCATCCACGTCTCGCTCTCCCACGACGCGGGGATCGCCTCGGCGGTCGTCGTCTGCGAGGGCTGACCGTGATCGCCGGGGGGAGCGCGATGATCAGGAGCTCGACCATGATCAGGAGTGCGTCCATGATCAGGAGTGCGTCCATGATCGGCAGGCCGACGTGATCACGGCCGCGACCGCGGACACCGTGCGGGAGCTCGAGCGCCGGACCATGCTCGACGTCGGCGACGAGGTCCTGATGCAGCGGGCGGCCGCCGGGCTGGCTGCCGCCGTGGCGGCCGAGCTCCGGCGCTGCGCCGGGCGGCTCCACGGCACGGCCGTCACGGTCCTGGTGGGGCCGGGTGACAACGGGGGTGACGCCCTGTTCGCCGGGGCCCGGCTCGCGGCCCGCGGGGTGGCCGTGCGCGCCGTCGCCTGCCTGGGCAGGCCGCACGCCGCCGGCCTCGCCGCGCTCCTCGCGGCGGGGGGCCGTCTCGAGGACCTGCCCGACGACGGCCGGCTGCGCGGACCCGTGACCCTCGTCGTCGACGGCGTGCTCGGCATCGGGGGCCGGCCAGGGCTCCCCGAGGCCGTCGCCCGGCTGGCCGCCGCGGTGGACGACGCCGGGTGGCCGGTCGTCGCCGTCGACCTGCCCTCCGGGATCGACGCGGACACCGGCGCCGCGCCCGGCGCAGCCTTCCGCGCCGACCGCACGGTCACCTTCGGGGTGCACAAGCCCGGCCACCTGCTGGAGCCGGCGCGAGGTCGCTGCGGCGCCGTCGACCTGGTCGACATCGGCCTCCAGGTGACGTCCGACGAGGACGGCGGTTGGCTGCACGGGCTGGAGGAGGACGACCTGGCCCGCGCGTGGCCGTACCCGGGCCCGGCCAGCGACAAGTACGCGCGCGGGGTCGTCGGCCTCGACGCCGGCTCCGACGAGTACCCGGGGGCCGGGGTGCTGGCCACCTACGGCGCGGTGCACGCCGGTGCCGGCATGGTGCGCTTCCTCGGCGCCGACCGGCCCGCCGACCTGGTCCGCGGCCTGCTGCCCAACGTCGTCTTCTCCCCGGGCCGGGTGCAGGCCCACCTGCTCGGCTCCGGCTGGGGTGACCGGCCCGACGGCGCGGACGCGGTGGCGGCAGCTCTCGACACCGGCCTGCCGGCCGTCGTCGACGCCGACGGGCTGCGCTTCCTGCCCGACCACCTGCCCGCCGGCTGGCTGCTGACCCCGCACGCCGGCGAGCTCGCCCGCCTCCTCGACCGCGACCGCGGCTGGGTCACCGCCGACCCGCTCCGCGCCGTCCGGGAGGCGGCGGCCCGGACCGGCGCGACGGTGCTGCTGAAGGGCGCCAGCCAGCTGGTGGCGACGCCGGAGCACGGCTGGGTGGGCGTGGCCGTCCCGGGCCCGGCGTGGACCGCCCAGGCCGGCTCCGGCGACGTCCTCGGTGGCATCTGCGCCACCCTGCTGGCCGCGGGCCTGCCGGCCTGGCAGGCCGCTCTCCTCGGGGCCTCGGTCCAGGCCGTCACGGCCCGCCACCACCCCGGACCGCTGCCGCCGCACGCGCTCGCCGAGCGCTTGCCCGAGACGCTCGGCCGGCTCGAGGCCCGCTCCCGGGCGCTCGGGGCGACGCGGTGACCGCCCGCATCGACCCGCTGACCGCCAGCGCGGACGTGGACCTGGCCGCGGTCCGGGCCAACGTCGGGGCGATCGCCGCCCTGGTGGCCCCGGCCGCGGTGATGGTCGTGGTCAAGGCCGACGGCTACGGGCACGGGATGGTGCCGTGCGCGCGGGCGGCCCGGGCGGCCGGAGCGGCCTGGCTCGGGGTCGCCACGCCGGCGGAGGCCCTCGAGCTCCGGGAGTCGGGGGACACCGGCCCCGTGCTCGCCTGGCTGTACGGCGTGGACGAGGACCTGACCCCGCTGGTCGCCGCCGGCGTCGACGTCTCCGTCGCGACCGCCGAGCAGGTCAGCCGGCTGGTGGGCGCCGCCGCCACGGCCGAGCAGCCGGCCCGGGTGCACCTCAAGATCGACACGGGACTGTCCCGCAACGGCGCACCGGCGTCGGAGTGGGACGCGCTCTGCGCGGCGGCCGCGGAGGCCGAGGCGGCCGGGGCCCTGGAGGTGGTGGCCATCTGGTCGCACCTGGCCGCCGCCGACGAGCCCGGGCACCCCTCCGTCGACCTGCAGGTCGTGGCCTTCGACGACGCCTACGCCCGGGCCCGGGTCGCCGGGCTCGAGCCGGGCCTGCGGCACCTGGCCAACTCGGCCGCCGCCCTCGTGGTGCCCCGGGCCCGTTACGACCTGGTCCGGGTCGGCATCGCCAGCTACGGCGTCGACCCTGCTCCCGGCCTCGCCGCCCGGGCCGGCGTCACGCTGCGCCCGGCGATGACGCTGCGCGCCCAGCTGGCCCTGGTCAAGGACCTGGCGGCGGGCTCCGGGGTCTCCTACGGCTGGACCTGGGTCGCGGACCGCCCGGTGACCGTCGGCCTGGTGCCCCTGGGCTACGCCGACGGCGTCCCCCGGCACGCGAGCGACGTCGCCGAGGTGCAGGCGGGTGGTGGCCGTGCACCGGTGCGGGGGCGCGTGTGCATGGACCAGCTGGTGGTCGAGCTGCCCGGGCCGGCCGCGGTCGGCGACGAGGTCGTGCTGTTCGGGCCCGGGACCGGGGGCGAGCCCACCGCCGCCACGTGGGCCGCCTGGTGCGGGACCATCGGCTACGAGATCGTCACCCGGGTGGGGGAGCGGGTACCGCGCCGCTACTCCGGCCTCGAGCCCGGGCCCTGATGGCTCGGCCCGCCCTCCTCCCGCGGACCCGGGCCGGCGGAGCCGTGTCCCCGCCGCGGGAGGCGGGGGTCCTGGTCGCGGGCGTCGCCGCCCTGGCGGCCGGCGGGATCGCGGCGGGCCTGCAGCTCGAGCGCCGGCTCGTCACCCGCACCCTCGAGGAGCGGCAGGAGGGGGAGCGCGGTGAGCACGAGGCCGTGCCCTTCTTCTCGCTGCGGGCGCCGGGGCCCGTCGTGGTCACCCCCGACGGGGTCCGGCTCCACACGGAGGTGGACGAGCTGCCGGCCGGCCCGGGGCCGGCGGACCTCACGGTCGTCCTGGTGCACGGCTACGCCCTGAGCCTGGACTGCTGGCACTTCCAGCGGCTGCACCTGCGCGGCCGGTACCGGCTCGTGCTCTACGACCAGCGCTCGCACGGCCGGTCCGGCCGCTCCGATGTCGCGCACTGCCGGGTGCCGCAGCTGGCCGAGGACCTCGCGCAGGTGCTCGAGGAGGTGGCCGGCCCGGGACCGCTGGTGCTGGTCGGGCACTCGATGGGCGGCATGACGATCATGCACCTGGCCCAGGATCGGCCGGAGCTCTTCGGCGACCGGGTCCGCGGCGTCGCGCTGTTCTCGACGGCCGCCGGGGAGCTGGCCGACTACTCCCCGATCCGCGGGCTGCCCGGCCGGGTCTTCTCCCGCGCGGCGCCGCCCCTGCTGGCCGCGCTGAACCGGTTTCCCCAGCTGGTGGAGCGCGACCGCCGCGCGGGCTCCGACCTCAGCCACGTCGTCACCCGGCGGATGTCCTTCGGCTCCGACGTCCCCTCCCGCTACGTCGCGTTCATGTCCGACATGCTGGCCCAGACCTCCGTGGGGGTCGTCGCCGACTTCTACCCCGGGTTCGCGGAGCTCGACGAGTACGAGGCCTTCGCGGTGCTGAGCACCGTGGAGACGGCGGTCGTCGGCGGTGAGGACGACGTGATCACGCCGGTCACCCACACCGACGCGATCGTCGCCCTGCTGCCGGACGCCGACACCCGCCGGCTCGCCCGCTGCGGGCACATGGGAATTCTCGAGCACCACACCGTGTTCAACCAGGTGCTCGACGACCTCGTCGAGCGGGTCCACCGGCGCTACGGCTGAGGATCCGGCCTGGGAGGGCCGGAGAGCGTGGCGGGAGTCTGGTGGTCAGGGGCCTGCTGCCGAGATGGTAGTCTTGCCCTTCTGGCTGCTCCCAGCGGCCACGCCCATCGCGCGCTCCATGACGGAGCAGCGCACCGAGGCTCGTCTTCCCACCACATCTTGCGATGGTTCGGGCGTTGACGTGCCTGTACCAAGGTCCGCACCGCCGGACAGAAGTGAGATGCATGCCTGCCAAGAGCAACTCCGCGCCCAAGTCCCGGAAGGCGGACGGCACGGAGAAGAAGCGCTGGAGCTCGTCCGAGCGCAAGGAGCGCGGCCACGACCCGCGTCGCCGCGGTGGCCAGACCAGCGCCAGCGGGCGCCGGGACGACCGCGACGAGCGTCGCCCCTCCGCGGGTGACCGCAGCGGGCGTCCGGCCTCCACCACCGACCGGCCCGAGCGTCCGGCGTTCAACCGGGACCGGGTCGAGCGTCCGGCGTTCAACCGGGACCGGGTCGAGCGTCCGGCGTTCAACCGGGACCGGGTCGAGCGTCCGGCGTACGACCGCGACGACCGGCGCCCGTCGTCCGGGGACCGCAGGGACCGTCCGGCGTACAGCCGAGACGACCGGCGCCCGTCGTCCGGGGACCGGACTGAGCGTCCCGCGTACAACCGTGACGACCGGCGCCCGTCGTACGGGGATCGGACGGAACGTCCCGCGTACAACCGTGACGACCGGCGGCCCTCGTACGGGGACCGGGGTGAGCGTCCGGCGTACAGCCGTGACGACCGGCGGCCCTCGTCCGGGGACCGGGGTGAGCGTCCGGCGTACAACCGTGACGACCGGCGCCCGTCCTACGGGGACCGCGGCGAGCGTCCGGCGTACAACCGTGACGACCGGCGCCCGTCCTACGGGGACCGCGGCGAGCGTCCGGCGTACAGCCGTGACGACCGGCGCCCCTCGTCCGGGGACCGCGGCGAGCGTCCGGCGTACAACCGTGACGACCGGCGCCCGTCCTACGGGGACCGCGGCGAGCGTCCGGCGTACAACCGTGACGACCGGCGCCCGTCCTACGGGGACCGCGGCGAGCGTCCCGCGTACAACCGTGACGACCGGCGGCCCTCGTACGGGGACCGGACTGAGCGTCCGGCGTACAACCGTGACGACCGGCGGCCCTCGTCCGGGGACCGCGGCGAGCGTCCGGCCTACAACCGGGACCGGACCGAGCGCCCGGCCTCCGACCGGGACGACCGCCGTCCCTCGTACGGCGAGCGCAGCGAGCGCCCCGCCGACGACCGCACCGAGCGTCCGGCCCGCCGTGACGACCGGCCCCGCACCGCCGCGCACCGCGAGGACCGCGCACCCGTCGTGACCGCCCACGAGGCGCCCGACACCACCCCTCAGCCCGACATCCGTCCGCTCGACCAGAGCGACACCCCGCAGGAGCACCAGCACGTGACTGTCACCGAGCCCACCACCACCCAGCCGACCACCGGCGGCGACTTCGCCAGCCTCGGCCTCCCGCCCTCGCTGGTCAGCGCGCTGACCGCCGGCGGCATCACCGCCCCCTTCCCGATCCAGACCGCGACCATCCCGGACGCGCTGAAGGGTCGTGACGTCCTCGGCCGCGGCCAGACCGGCTCGGGCAAGACGCTCGCCTTCGGCCTGTCGATGCTCGCCCGGCTCGCTGGCGGCACCAGCAAGCACCCGCGCGGCCTCGTCCTCGTGCCGACCCGCGAGCTGGCCATGCAGGTCACCGACGTGCTGAACCCGCTGGCGCGGACCCTCGGGCTGTCGACCGTGCTGATCGCCGGCGGCATGTCGTACACCCCGCAGCTGCGGGCCTTCCAGCGCGGCGTCGACGTCGTCGTCGCCACCCCGGGCCGGCTCATCGACCTGATGGACCAGAACGCCGTCGACCTGACGCGCATCGAGACGATCGTGCTCGACGAGGCCGACCACATGGCCGACCTCGGCTTCATGCCGGCCGTCACCCAGATCCTCGACACCATCCCGGCCGGTGGCCAGCGGATGCTGTTCTCCGCCACGCTCGACGGGGCGATCGACCGGCTGGTCAAGCGCTACCTGAGCAACCCGGTCACCCACGAGGTCGACTCCGGCCAGGCCAGCGTCACCACCATGGCCCACCATCTCGTCTACGTGGCCCCGCACGACAAGGCCACCCTGACCGCCGAGATCGCCGGCCGCCCGGGCCGCACCGTCGTCTTCGTCCGCACCCAGCGGGGCGCGGACCGCGTCGCCGAGCAGCTGCGCGACGCCGGCGTCATGGCCGGGGCCCTGCACGGCGGCCTGACCCAGGGTGCCCGCACCCGGATCCTCTCCGTCTTCAAGGAGGGCGACCTGCCCGTCCTGGTCGCCACCGACGTCGCCGCCCGCGGCATCCACGTCGACGAGGTCGGTCTGGTCCTCCAGGTCGACCCGCCCGCCGGCCCGAAGGAGTACCTGCACCGCGCCGGCCGCACCGCGCGCGCCGGGGGCACCGGCGTCGTCGTCACGCTGGCGCTGCCGCACCAGCGTCGCGAGATGACGCGGCTCACCTCGCAGGCCGGCGTCAAGCCCGAGTCGCTCACCGGAGCTCCCGGGGACGCGGCCGTGGCCGACGTCACCGGCGCCGTCCGGCCGACCGGCGTGGCCGTCAGCTCCGCCGACTACGAGCGGCTGATCGCCCCGCCGCGCAGCAACCGCCGCCCGTCGGGCGACCGCGGTTCACGTGGCCCGCGCTCGCGCTCCGGTGGCCCCGAGGGCCGTCGCCCGCAGCGTCGCAGCTTCGACCGCTGACCCGGCGCCCACCCGGGCGCTCTGCTGCACCCGTGCCCCGGCTCGGACGTGAGAGATCACGTCGGGGCCGGGGCACTAGCATGTCCGCCGGTGAGCACCTCGGTATCTGATCTCGTGGTCTCGGTGGCGGAGCAGGACGATGCCACCGGGATGGTCGAGGTCATCCACGCCGCCTTCGGTGCCCGGCCGCCCCTCGACCCGCCGTCGACGGCGAGCGCGGAGACGGCCGACTCGCTCACCGCCACGCTGGCCCGTGGCACCGGCGTCTACGCCGAGGTCGGTGGACGCCCGGCCGGCGTGCTGCTGGTCGTCCCGACCGCTCCCGGCGTCGCCAGCTTCCAGCGGGTCTCGGTGCACCCCGACTTCCAGCGGCACGGCATCGCCTCCGCCCTGGTGCACGTCGCCGAGGAGCTGGCCGCGCGGGCGGGTCACCGCCGCGTCGAGCTGTTCGCCCGCTCCGAGTTCGGGCAGCTGATCACCTTCTGGGAGCACCGCGGCTACCGCGTCGACCGGCCCGCGCCCCACGGCGTCGTGCTGGCCAAGGACCTGCCCGTGGTCGTGGTGGTGCCCAGCGGGGCGGCCATGCAGGACCTGGGCGAGCGGCTGGCGTCCCTGCTGCGGCCCGGGGACCTGCTGATCGCCACCGGTGGTCTCGGCGCCGGCAAGACCACCCTGACCCAGGGCCTCGGCCGCGGTCTCGACACCAGCGGCCCCGTCATCTCCCCCACCTTCGTGCTGTCCCGGATCCACCCGCCGCGGGGCAGCGGCCCCGCCCTGGTGCACGTCGACGCGTACCGGCTGCAGAGCGCGGAGGAGCTCGACGACCTCGACCTCGACGCCACCCTCGCCGACGCCGTCACCGTCGTCGAGTGGGGCGCCGGGCTCGCCGAGGGGCTGGCGCCGGACCTTCTGGAGATCGAGATCGCCGTCCGGCCCGCCCCCGACGCCGACGACGACGTCCGGCTGGTCGCGCTGCACGGGGTGGGGCCCCGCTGGGCCGACGTCGACCTGCACGCGCTGCGGGGTCCCCGTGGCTGAGCCGCTGGTCCTGGCGCTCGACACCTCCACCACCGTCGCCGTCGGGCTCGCCCGGGGGGCGGAGGTCCTCGCGGTGGCCGGCGTCGCGGACCGCCGGGCCCACGTCGAGCAGCTCACCCCCCTGGTCCAGCGCTGCCTCGCCGACGCCGGCGTACGGGCGGGCGAGCTCGACCAGCTGGTCGTCGGCCTCGGACCCGGGCCGTTCACCGGGCTCCGGGTGGGCATCGTCACCGCCCAGGTGCTCGCCTCGGCGCTCCGCCGCCCGTGGCGCGGGGTGTGCAGCCTGGACGTCCTCGCCCGCCAGCACGTCCTCGAGCACCGCGACCGCGAGCAGGTGGGCCGGGCCTTCGTGGTCGCCACCGACGCCCGGCGTCGCGAGGTCTACTGGGCGCGCTACGACGCCGAGGGCGTGCGCGTGGACGGACCGCGGGTCAGCGCACCGGGCGAGGTCCCGAAGCTGCCCGTCGTCGGACCCGCCGCCGACGTCTACCCCGACGTCCTCGACGCCGTGATCGGACCCAGGACCCTCGACGCGGGCGTGCTGGCCGCGCACGGGCCCGACCTGCCCGACGCCGGCCGGGAGCCGCTCTACCTCCGCCGGCCCGACGCGGCGGAGCCCACCCGACGCAAGTCCGTGCTGGCGCCCCAGGGACCCCGGTGACCGGCGGCGCCGCCGCGGTCAGCATCACCCCGGCCCGCCGCGACGACCTGCCGGCCGTGCTGGCGCTGGAGCGCGTCGGCTTCCCCGAGCCGGAGCAGTGGAGCGAGCGCAGCTGGGCCGGTGAGCTGCTGGGGGAGGGCCGGACCGTGCTGCTGGCCCGCGCCGGGCAGGTCGTCGGGGTCGTCGCCTTCCGCACCACCGGCGAGCACGCCGACCTGCACCGGCTGGTCGTCGCCCCCGGCCACCGGCGCGAGGGGCTCGGCACCGCGCTCGTCCTGGCCGGGCTGGACGCCGTCCGCCACCTGGGCGCCCGCGCGGTCCTGCTCGAGGTGGACTACGACAACGAGCCGGCCATCGCGCTCTACCAGCACCTCGGGTTCGAGCAGCTGACTGCCCGCCGCGACTACTACGGCCCGGGCCAGGACGCGCTGATCCTCAAGCTCTACGACCTCGACACCTGGCCGGCGCGGTACGCCGCCCAGCTCGGGGAGGAGGCCGCGGAGCGGGCGCAGCAGGGCTCCCGGCCGGCTCCCGTCGTCCCGCCGCCACCAGCCGTCCCCGCCGACACCGAGGAGCAGCCGTGAGCGGACCCCTGATCCTGGGCCTGGAGTCCTCCTGCGACGAGACCGGCGTCGGACTCGTCCGCGGCCACCAGCTGCTGGCCAACGAGGTGGCCTCCAGCGTCGAGGAGCACGTCCGTTTCGGCGGGGTGGTGCCGGAGGTGGCCAGCCGGGCGCACCTGGAGGCCATGGTGCCGACCCTGGAGCGCGCCTGCGCGACGGCCGACGTCGACCTGGCCGAGATCGACGGCATCGCCGTGACCGCCGGCCCGGGCCTGATGGGAGCCCTCGTCGTCGGCCTGGCCAGTGCCAAGGCGCTGGCGCTCGCCCTGGACAAGCCGCTCTACGGCGTCAACCACCTGGCCGGCCACGTGGCGGTCGACCTGCTGGACCACGGCTCGCTGCCGCAGCCCTGCATCGCGCTGCTGGTCTCCGGAGGGCACACCTCGCTGCTCTGGGTGGAGGACATGGCCAGCTCCATCACCGAGCTCGGCTCCACCGTCGACGACGCCGCCGGGGAGGCCTACGACAAGGTCGCCCGGGTGCTCGGGCTGCCCTACCCGGGCGGGCCGGTCATCGACCGCGCCGCCACGGGCGACCCGCGGGCCATCGCCTTCCCCCGCGGGCTGACCGCGAGCAAGGACCAGGAGCGGCACCGCTTCAACTTCTCGTTCTCCGGCGTCAAGACCGCGGTCGCCCGCTGGGTGGAGACCCGGCAGCGTCACGGGGAGGACGTACCGCTCGCCGACGTCGCCGCCAGCTTCCAGGAGGCCGTCTGCGACGTGCTCAGCGCCAAGGCCGTCGACGCCTGCCTCGCCACGGACACCCCCGCCCTGCTCATCGGCGGCGGGGTCGCCGCCAACAGCCGGCTGCGGGCGCTCCTCGAGGAGCGCACCGCCGCGCACGGCATCGAGCTGCGCACGCCGCGGCCGGCGCTGTGCACCGACAACGGGGCGATGATCGCCGTGCTCGGCTCGGAGATCGTCACGGCCGGCGGCCGGCCCTCCGGGCTCGACATCGGCGCCGACTCCTCGCTCCCGGTCCAGACCATCCTGCTCTGAGGTCCGCGTCCCCACCGCCTCGGCCGACCGGCCGCGCGCCCGTCCGGGAGATGATGCGCGGGTGACCGCACCCGCGCTGCCCCCCGGGCTGACCGCCGAGGCGCTGGCCGACGCGGTGGCCGAGCCGGACCCCGACGGGCTGGCCGCCGCCACCCGGCTGCGGGCGGCGCACGGGTCCGCCGTCGGGGCCGCCGCCCTGCACCAGGCCTCGCTGCGCCGGCGGGCGCGGCAGAAGTTCGGCGATCGGGCGGCGACCCTGTTCTTCACCCGGGACGGCCTCGAGCAGGCGACGCGGCCGGCCGTCGCCGCCCACCACGCGGCCCGGCTGGTCGCCGCAGGCGCGGCCCGCGTGGTGGACCTGGGCTGCGGGATCGGGACCGACGCCCTCGCCTTCGCGGACGCGGGGCTGGAGGTCGTCGCCGTCGAGCGCGACCCCGGGACGGCCGCGGTCGCCGCGGCCAACCTGGGGGAGCGGGGGCAGGTGCTGTGCGCCGACGCCGAGGCGGTGGCGGCCGAGCTCCTGACGCCCGGCACCGCCGCCTTCTGCGACCCCGCCCGGCGCAGCGGCAGCGGTCGGCTCTGGCGGGTCACCGACTTCACCCCCTCGTGGGACCTCGTCACCACACTGCTCGCCGGCGACCGGGTGGCCGGGGTCAAGCTCGGACCCGCCCTGCCGCACACCCTGGTGCCGACGACGGCCGAGGCCGAGTGGGTGACCCACGACGGCGACACCGTCGAGGTCGGGCTCTGGGCCGGGCCCGGCGCCCGGCCGGACCTCGACGTGGCCACGCTGCTCCCGGGCGCCCGGCTCGAGGTGCCGCGCCCCGGGCCCGGCCGGCCGGCCGAGCCGCTGCCGGTCGGCCCGGTCGGGCGCTACCTGTTCGAGCCGGACGGGGCGGTGATCCGGGCGCGGGGGGTGGGCCCGCTGGGCCGCCGACTCGGCGCCCACCTGCTGAACCCCGAGATCGCCTACCTCAGCGGCGACACCGCCGAGGAGACCCCGTTCGCCACCGCCTTCGAGGTGCTCGACGTGCTGGGCGCCGGGGAGAAGACGCTGCGCCGCTGGGTCCGCGAGCACGAGGTCGGCACCCTCGAGATCAAGAAGCGCGGCGTCGACGTCGACCCGGCGGTGCTGCGGCGACGGCTCGCGCCGCGCGGCCCGGGACGGGCGACGCTGGTGCTCTCCCGGACGCCGTCCGGGGCCGTCGCCCTGGTCGTGCGCCGGCTCGGCCACGGCTGACGCCGGGCGGCCGGGGAGCGTCCCGGGCCGGGCCGGGCGTCCGGAGGTGCCCCTCCGGCACGTGAGGTTGACCACACCCCGAGCTGGACGGGCCGCCCCGCCAGGCGCGCGGTCAGGGGCGACGACAGGGGGAGCCGCCCTCCAGCCGGCTGGGCCGTTATCACAGGTGCATCGATTCGTGACTTTCTCGTTATGCTTCGGGCGAATCGTACGGGGGGGCAACCTCGACTAGGAGCCCGATGAACACGCAGCACGCACCATCGACCAGACCTGCCAGGGTCCGTCCGGCCGTCGCCGTCGGCGTCGCCGGGCTGCTGGCCCTGACCACCGCCGCACTCGTCCCGGCCACCGCCACCGCTGCCACGCCGGCCCCGAGCTGCTCTGCGTTCAACGACCCGGTGTACACCGTGGTCAAGCCGAGCAACGGCGCCAGCCTCACCACCCCGTGGACCGGCGAGGCCGACAAGGCCGCGGCCGCGGGCTACACCGAGGACCAGGGTGTCGCGTTCCGGGCGTCGACCGTTCCCGGACCCGGGCTGGTGCCGGTGCACCGGATGTACCGGTCCGACCCGCAGGACTACATCTTCACCCGGTCCACCACCGAGCTGGTCTCGGCGGCCCAGCGGTTCGACTACGACGACCAGGGCGTCACCTTCTACGTGTCCAAGGTCGGCTCGGACTGCCTCAAGCCCGTCGAGCGCTTCCGCAAGGGCACCCTCCACCGGCTCGCCGCCAGCGCGGCGCGGCAGGCCGCGCTCGAGGCGGACGGCTGGGAGTACGAGAACGTCGCCTTCTACGCCGCGTCCGCCAGCGGCGCGGAGGAGCCGGCGACGCCGACCACCCCGACGCCGCCGCCCACCACGACGCCGGGAACGGCCGGAGCGTTCAGCTTCGCGATCATCCCGGACACCCAGAACGAGGTCCTGGCCAGCGGGGACCGCCGGCTGACGAACCGGAACCAGTGGCTGGCGCGCCAGAAGGACCTCGCCTTCGTGGCCCAGACCGGCGACCTGGTCAACTGGGACACCCCGGACCACCGGCAGATGGCGATGGCGAAGAACAGCATGGACGTCCTCGAGGACGCCGACATCCCCTACACGGTCTCGGTCGGGAACCACGACACGATGGCCACGGGCGTCGGCGGCTCGGCCCGCGACCCGCAGAACACCCGCGCCCTGCAGCGCGACACGTCGACGTTCAACAGCTACTTCAAGGCGAGCGACTTCGGCGCCGTGGCGGGGACGTACGAGTCGGGCAAGGTCGACAACGTCTACTCCACCTACTCCGCCGGCGGGCTGCAGTGGATGGTGCTGAGCCTGGAGTTCTGCCCGCGCCCCGGCGTGGTCGCCTGGGCCAAGAAGGTCGTGGCCTCGCACCCGGACCACAACGTGCTGATCAGCACCCACAGCTACCAGAACGGCGGCGGCGGGCTCGACGGCAGCAACCAGGGCTACGGCGACACGAGCGGCCAGCAGCTGTTCGACCAGCTCGTCAGCCAGTACCCGAACATCAAGATGGTCTTCTCCGGCCACGTCGGGCTGGCCCAGCGGGCCCGCGTCGACACCGGCAAGAACGGGAACAAGATCTACTCGTTCCTGACCACGATGCACGACGGCGTGACCAACCCGGTCCGGATGTTCGACGTCGACCCGGCCGACGGCACCGTGTCGACCCGCATCTACGCCCCGCTCACGGGCACCACCTGGGGTGCCTACACCCAGACCCTGACGGGCGTGCAGTTCGTCCGCTGACCCCGCGCCGCTGCTGCGGCGCCGTGACGACCGACGGGTCGGCCCCCCGGGGGCCGGCCCGTTCGTCGTCCCCGCTGCTGGCACTCCACCAGGCCGAGTGCTAACCTCGCCATTGGCACTCTCCCCTGGAGTGTGCCAACGGACGGGACGGCACCGCGACGACGTCTCGACCACTCCTCCCGAACATCCCACACTCGTGAAAGGGGTTTGGACGTGGCCACCACGATCAAGCCGCTCGAGGACCGCATCCTCGTTCAGCCGCTCGAAGCAGAGCAGACCACCGCCTCCGGCCTGGTCATCCCCGACACCGCCAAGGAGAAGCCGCAGGAGGGCAAGGTCATCGCGACCGGACCCGGCCGCGTCGACGACAACGGCAACCGCGTGCCCCTCGACGTCGCCGAGGGTGACGTCGTCATCTTCAGCAAGTACGGCGGCACCGAGGTGAAGTACGACGGCAAGGAGCTGCTGCTCCTGAACGCGCGCGACATCCTCGCCGTCGTCTCCAAGTAGCTCGAAGAGCAGCAGAGGAACAGACCATGGCAAAGATCCTCCAGTTCAACGAGGAGGCCCGCCGCTCTCTCGAGCGCGGCGTCGACACCCTCGCGAACACCGTCAAGGTCACGCTCGGCCCGAAGGGCCGCTACGTGGTGCTCGACAAGAAGTGGGGCGCTCCCACCATCACGAACGACGGCGTGACCGTCGCCCGTGAGGTCGAGCTCGACGACCCCTACGAGAACCTCGGCGCGCAGCTCGCCAAGGAGGTCGCCACCAAGACCAACGACGTCGCCGGTGACGGCACGACGACGGCCACGGTGCTCGCCCAGGCGCTCGTGCACGAGGGCCTCAAGGCCGTCGCGTCCGGCGCCAACCCGATCGGCCTCAAGCGCGGCATCGACGCGGCGGTCGCCGCTGTCGTCGAGCGCCTGCGGGAGAACGCCCGCGAGGTGCAGACCACCTCGGACATGGCGAGCGTCGCCACCATCTCCGCCCGCGACGAGGTCATCGGCGAGCTTATCGCCGACGCCTTCGACAAGGTCGGCAAGGACGGCGTCATCACCGTCGACGAGTCCAACACGATGGGCACCGAACTCGAGTTTACCGAGGGCATGCAGTTCGACAAGGGCTACCTCTCGCCGTACTTCGTGACCGACGCCGAGCGGATGGAGGCCGTCCTGGACGACCCCTACATCCTCATCAACTCGGGCAAGATCTCCTCGATGACCGAGCTGCTGCCGCTGCTCGAGAAGGTCATCGGCGCCTCCGGCACGCTCTTCATCGTGGCCGAGGACGTCGACGGCGAGGCCCTGTCCACCCTCGTGGTGAACAAGATCCGCGGCACCTTCACCTCCGTGGCCGTCAAGGCCCCGGCGTTCGGTGACCGTCGCAAGGCCATGCTCGAGGACATCGCCACCCTCACGGGTGCGCAGGTCGTCGCTCCCGAGGTCGGGCTGAAGCTCGACCAGGTCGGCCTCGAGGTGCTGGGCCGCGCCCGGCGCATCGTGGTCACCAAGGACAACACGACGATCGTCGACGGGTCCGGCAGCTCCGACGAGGTCAAGGCCCGCGTCGCCCAGCTGCAGGCCGAGATCGAGCGGACCGACTCCGACTGGGACCGCGAGAAGCTGCAGGAGCGGGTCGCCAAGCTCGCCGGCGGCGTCTGCGTGATCAAGGTCGGCGCGGCCACCGAGGTCGAGCTCAAGGAGAAGAAGCACCGGATCGAGGACGCCGTCTCCGCGACGCGCGCCGCGATCGAGGAGGGCATCGTCGCCGGTGGCGGCTCTGCGCTCATCCACGCCGTCGAGGCGCTCAAGGGCGACCTCGGCCTCACGGGTGACGAGCGGACCGGCGTCGCCATCGTCCGCAAGTCGGCCGTCGAGCCGCTGCGCTGGATCGCCGAGAACGGTGGCGAGCCGGGCTACGTCGTCACCGCCAAGGTCGCCGAGCTGCAGCCCGGCAGCGGGTACAACGCCGCCACGGGTGAGTACGTCGACCTGATCGCGGCCGGGGTCATCGACCCCGTCAAGGTCACGCGTTCGGCCCTGGCCAACGCGGCGTCCATCGCCTCGCTGCTGCTCACCACGGAGACCCTCGTGGTGGAGAAGCCCGAGGAGGAGGAGCCGGCCGCCGCCGGTGGCCACGGTCACAGCCACTGAGGCTGCTCCACCCGCACGACCCGTACGACCCGCGAGGGCCCTTCCCGGCAGGGGAGGGCCCTCGTGGCGTGCCGGGACCCCCCGGCAGCCAGGGGGCACGGTGATCGTTGCCCCTTCGTTACCCCGGCCCGCCCAGCGGCGCGCCCGATCCGGTTGTGGCGCCCGCAGGCGTCTGGAACAGTGGCGCGCAGCAGGTGGCCTTCTCTCGGGGACGACAGGGGGTACGTAGGGTGACCGATCACGACCAGTTCGACCCGGCGATCGTGGCCCGGGCCCAGACCGGGGACGAGGTGGCGCTGCACGCGCTCCTCGCGGCGGTGCGGCCGGTGGTGCTGCGCTACTGCCGGTCGCGGCTCCGCAGCTACGCCGGCGGTGCCGAGGCGGCCGACGACGTCGCCCAGGAGACCTGCGTCGCCGTGCTCGACGTGCTGCCCCGCTACCAGCAGCAGGGTGCGCCGTTCGCCGCCTTCGTCTACGGCATCGCCGCGCACAAGGTCGCCGACGCCCAGCGCGGCTTCCGCCGGGCGGCCGTGCTGGTCGAGGAGATGCCCGACCAGACCGAGCCCTCACCGACGCCGGAGGAGCAGGCCGTCTCGGCGGCCGTCGTCCGGGCCACCAACGACCTGCTGGCCCGGCTGCCGCCACGGACCCAGCAGGTGCTGCTGCTCCGCGCCGGCGGCCTCAGCGCCGACGCCGTCGGGGAGCGGCTGGGCATGACCGCCAACGCCGTGCGCGTCGCCCAGCACCGCGGGGTGGCCAAGCTGCGGCACCTCATCGAGGGCTCCGACGAGCACCGCGAGCTGCTCGCCGGCTTCCTCCGGCCGGCGGTGGCACCGGTCGAGCTGGGGCTGGCCGCCGGGTTCTGAGCCCGCCGCCGGGGCCCGTCGGGAGGCCGGGGCCGCCCCTGGGCACGGCGGGCTGGGGGGGCCTGCTCGGCTAGCATGGGCACTCCGTTCCGCGTGAAAGGCCCAGGCCCGTGTCCTCGTCTCCCGGTCTCAGTGCCGCTGGTGTGCCCGAACCCTTCGCGACCCTCGGTCTGACGTTCGACGACGTCCTGCTGCAGCCCTCCGAGAGCGACGTCATCCCGTCCCAGGTGCGCACCGAGTCGCGCGTGTCCAAGCGGATCAGCGTCAAGGTCCCCCTGGTCTCCTCCCCGATGGACACCGTGACCGAGGCCCGGATGGCCGTCGCCATCGCGCGCCAGGGCGGGCTGGGCATCATCCACCGCAACCTCTCCATCGAGGACCAGGCCCACCAGGTCGACGTGGTCAAGCGCTCCGAGGCCGGCATGGTCGACGAGCCGATCACCATCAGCCCCGACGCCACCATCGGCGAGGCCGACGCGATGTGCGGCCGCTTCCGGATCTCCGGCGTCCCGGTCGTCGACCGCGACCAGACCCTGCTGGGCATCGTCACCAACCGCGACATGCGCTTCGAGAACGACCCGGCCCGGCTCGTCGGGGACGTCATGACGAAGATGCCGCTGGTCACGGGTCCGGTCGGCATCAGCGGCGAGGACGCGATGGCGCTGCTCGCCGCCCACAAGATCGAGAAGCTGCCGCTCGTCGACGAGCGCGGCCGGCTCAAGGGCCTCATCACCCTCAAGGACTTCGTCAAGTCCGACCAGTACCCCGACGCGTCGAAGGACGACCAGGGCCGCCTCCGGGTCGGTGCGGCCGTCGGCTTCTTCGGCGACGCCTGGAAGCGGGCGATGGCGCTGATCGAGGAGGGCGTCGACCTGCTCGTGGTCGACACCGCGCACGGCCACTCCCAGGGCGTGATCGACATGGTCCGCCGGCTGAAGGCCGAGAAGGCCGCGGCCGACGTGGACGTCGTCGGCGGCAACGTCGCCACCTACGCGGGGGCGAAGGCGCTGGTCGAGGCCGGCGTCGACGGCGTCAAGGTGGGCGTCGGGCCGGGCTCGATCTGCACCACCCGCGTGGTCGCCGGGGTGGGCGTGCCGCAGGTGACGGCGATCCACAACGCCTCCCGCGCGTGCCGCCCCGCCGGCGTGCCGCTGATCGGGGACGGCGGCCTGCAGTACTCCGGCGACATCGCCAAGGCCCTCGTCGCCGGCGCCGACACCGTGATGCTCGGGTCGCTGCTCGCGGGCTGCGACGAGAGCCCGGGGGAGCTGATGTTCCTCAACGGCAAGCAGTTCAAGAGCTACCGCGGGATGGGCTCGATGGGGGCCATGGCGTCCCGCGGCCGCAGCGCCTCCTACTCCAAGGACCGCTACTTCCAGGGCGACGTGACCACCGACTCCCAGCTGATCGCCGAGGGGATCGAGGGCCAGGTGCCCTACCGCGGTCCGCTCGCCGCCGTCGCCTACCAGCTGGTGGGCGGGCTGCGGCAGTCGATGTTCTACACCGGGGCGGCCACGATCCCCGAGCTCCAGGAGCGCGGGTCGTTCGTCCGGATCACCTCGGCCGGGCTGCGCGAGTCGCACCCGCACGACATCCAGATGACCGTCGAGGCGCCCAACTACGCCGGCTAGACCCGACCCCACCCAACCCTCCGCACGGCCACCGCAGACCCAGCACGGGGAAGGCTCCCACATGTTCGAGATCGGCCTGAGCAAGCGCGCGCAGCAGGCGTTCGCGTTCGACGACATCACGATCGTCCCGTCGCGGCGCACCCGCGGCGAGGAGGAGGTGTCGATGACCTGGCGGATCGACGCCCAGACCTTCGCCTTCCCGCTGATCGCCGCGCCGATGGACTCGGTGATGTCGCCGGCGACGGCGATCGCGGTCGGCCGGCTGGGCGGCCTCGGCGTGCTGAACCTCGAGGGCCTGTGGACCCGCTACGAGGACCCCGAGCCGTGCCTGGAGGAGATCGCCTCGATCGCCGACCCGATGCAGGCCACCCGGCGGATGCAGGAGCTGTACGCGGAGCCGATCAAGGACGAGCTGATCGGCGCCCGGGTGGCCGAGATCCGGGCCGCCGGGGTGCCGGCGGCGGGCGCGTTGTCGCCGCAGAACACCCAGGCCTACGCCCGCGCGGTCGTGGACTCCGGGGTCGACTTCTTCGTCATCCGCGGTACCACGGTGTCCGCCGAGCACGTCTCCTCGGCCAGCGAGCCGCTGAACCTCAAGCAGTTCATCTACGAGCTCGACGTGCCCGTCATCGTCGGCGGCTGCGCCACCTACCAGGCGGCCCTGCACCTGATGCGCACCGGCGCCGCGGGGGTCCTCGTCGGGTTCGGCGGGGGAGCGGCGTCCACCACGCGCTCCGTGCTCGGGGTGGCGGTGCCCATGGCCTCGGCGGTGTCCGACGTGGCCGCCGCGCGGCGGGACTACCTCGACGAGTCCGGCGGCCGGTACGTGCACGTCATCGCCGACGGCTCCGTCAACCGCTCGGGTGACATCGCCAAGGCGATCGCCTGCGGGGCGGACGCGGTCATGGTCGGCTCACCGCTGGCCAAGGCCGTCGAGGCGCCGGGTCGGGGCTACCACTGGGGCCCCGAGGCCTGGCACGCCACCCTGCCGCGCGGAGAGCGGGCCCACTTCGACACGGTCGGGACGCTCGAGCAGATCCTGCTCGGCCCCTCGACGGTGCCGGACGGGACGATGAACCTCGCCGGTGCGCTGCGCAAGGCGATGGCCACCACGGGCTACACCGACGTCAAGGAGTTCCAGCGGGTGGAGATCGTCGTCGGCTGACCCCGACCCCGACCCCGCGCCCCGACCCCGCTCCGCGAGCCGACCCGGCTCCCCGAGCCCACTCCGCTCCCTGAGCCCGTCGAAGGGCCACCGACGCCAGGAGGGCGCCACCGCGGTGCGGTGGCGCCCTCCGTTTTCAGGCGGTCAACGGTCGACCGTCAGGGGTCAGTGGCCACGCGCGCTGGCCAACGTGGCGGCGGCGGAGACCTTCTTGCTCGTGCCCAGCTTGACCGTCATCGAGGTGCCCTTCTGCTTGGTCACCTTGAGCGTCACGCCGGTGCCGGGGGTCTTGACCCCGACCCGCGGCAGGGTGGCGTCCCAGTAGCTGCGCGTGTCGTCGAACAGCGGCTGGGCCTTGGCGCCCCGGATGTAGTTGGCCTGGCCGTCCACGTGCAAGGTGAACGAGTCGGCCCGCTCCAGCGAGAACGGGGCGTCGTAGGTCTGGATCCGACCCCGCCACGGCTGCCCGGTGAGGTTGTAGATCGGCGTCGGGTGCGCGTCGATCGGCAGGACCAGCCCGTTGCCGGGGTGCGCGCTGGTGTTGTTGTCGCTGTACGAGGTGTCCCAGTAGTTGACCAGCAGGCCGGTCTGGTAGGGGAAGAACTCGGCCCGGTCCGGCGCCGAGGCGCCGAAGCCGAAGTTGTAGGGACCGTGCTCCAGGTACTGGTCGTAGGACTGGTAGGTCCGGTTGGACGCCAGGTAGTACTGCGGGTAGAGCGTGGTGCTGGTCGCGCCGACGGCGGTGAAGCCGGCCGCCGTCCAGCCGCCGGTGCCGGTCTCCGCACCGTCGGTGAACACCGCGGTGCCGCCGCTGGTGAGGGTGACGTCGTCGACGAAGAGGCCGTCGGCGGCGGGGTTGCCCGGGTTGCCCTGCTGGGCCGTGTCGGTGGTGTAGCGCAGCCGCAGCTGGACCGTCTGGCCGGCGTACGCCGACAGGTCGAAGCTGGCCGGGACGTAGCCCGTCGTCGCCCCCGCGATGCCGTTGCCGGCGGCGGGGTCGGTGATGCTGCTCGGCAGGGCCGTCCAGCCGGAGCCGCTGTTGACCTCGACGAAGGCGTAGTCGTAGTCGGCCTCGATGTCGTAGGCCGCCTTCAGGCTGAGCGTCGACGTGCCGGCCGCCAGGGTGGCCGAACGGGTCAGCGTGCTGGTGATGTCGTCACCGGTACCGCTCCACCACTGCTGGGTCCCGGTGGCGGGGGTGGGCAGGGCGGTGACGACCTCCTTCTTCGGGAGGACGACGGCCAGCGCCTGGGCCTTCTTGCTGTTGTACTCGTGCGGCCCGAGCTGGAAGGTCTTCTTCTGACCGGCCACGGCGGTCTCGTAGTCGAGCCAGCCGAGCTGCAGCTTGTCCCAGACCCCGAGATCGGCAGCGCGGGTGCCGATGCCGACGTCGTTCTTGGCCTTGACCCGGCTCTGCGCCATCAGCGTCCACCAGCTGACGGGGTTGTCCCCGCTGGTCGCCGTGTCGTAGTGGTCGGGCAGGCCCAGGTCGTGGCCGTACTCGTGCGCGAAGACCGACAGGCTGCCGTTCTCCGGCTGGATGGTGTAGTCGGCCACCCAGATGCCGGTGTCACCGATCTCGGTGCCGCCGATCGGGAAGTTGGCCGGGCCGTTGCCCTCCTCGCCGCCCTGGTAGGCACGCCAGCGGTGCGACCAGATGCCGTCCTCGCCCTGGATCGGGTCGCCGTCGGCCTGGTCGCCGCCGGAGTGCACGATCTGGAAGTGGTCGATGTAGCCGTCCGGCTCGTTGAAGTTGCCGTCGCCGTCGAAGTCGTAGCGGTCCTGCTGGTCGAAAGCGGTGACGTCGGCCTTGATCTGGGCGGCCGTGCGGCCCTTCGCCTTCTGGTCGACGACCCACTGGTCGAGCGCGTCGCGCAGCAGGTCCCAGGTGTTCGGGCAGACGTTCGAGGCGCAGACCGCGGGGTCGTCGCCGTTGGCGTCCTTCGGGTTGTCGTCGGAGCGCCCGTAGCGCGCCTCGTTGTACTTGACCTTCACCCAGTCGGTGACCTCGCCCTCGACCGAGTACCGGCCCGAGGACTGCTTCTCGTAGAAGGTCTTGAGGGACTCGGTCTTGGCGCCCTCGCCGAAGTAGAGCTCACGGTAGTGCGCGGCGCTGTAGTCGGCTTGCCAGATGGTCGAGTTGTCCTTCGCCCGGTCGGGCTCGGGGATCGCGTTGTGCAGCGGGCCGTCCCAGGTGGTCGGGCCCGCAGTGGTGGGGTCGGTGTCGCGGTCGGGGAACGCGGGGTCGCGCTGGTCACCGAACTCCGCCAGCACCACGAAGATCTTG
Organism: Friedmanniella luteola; assembly: GCF_900105065.1. Taxonomy (NCBI): domain Bacteria; kingdom Bacillati; phylum Actinomycetota; class Actinomycetes; order Propionibacteriales; family Nocardioidaceae; genus Friedmanniella; species Friedmanniella luteola. The sequence continues at coordinate 3,653,660 of NZ_LT629749.1, read as the reverse complement.
TCGGTGCTCTCGCGCGACAGCTGGACGTAGGAGTCCACCTTCCGCGCCTGCACCTTCTGGCCGGCGGCGAGCTTGCGGCGGTCGGCCGGGCTGTAGGACGCCGTCTTGGTGCCGACCCGGACGACGTCCGAGCCGTTGATGTTCTCGACCTCGCGCTGACCCGTCAGCACCAGGTCGAGCGCCTTCTCCTGGAGCTCGCGGCGCTGCGCCTCGAGCGGGTTGGAGAGCTCGTCGGTGGTCTTCTCCGCCTTGCCGCTCTGGGTCAGCGGCCCGTCCTTGCCCACGCCGGTGACGGGGGTTCCTCCCGAGCTGGGTCCTGCGACGGCCAGACCTCCGCTGCCGGCAGCGAGCGCCGCCGTCAGCGTCAGGCCCAGCAGCCCGATCGTTGTTCTCCGCAAGACAAACCTCCTGTGGGTGGCTCGTGGCCACCCTCGAACCGTCGGATGTCCAGCCACCCTAGGCATCGGTCTCACAGGAAAGATAGGGGCACCGGGACGTTTGTTTACGCCAATTGATTTCTCGATGTGAAGATTCAACTACATAGCACGACGAAACGACGTCACCTCGACGATGAGGTGACGTCGTACCCGATCCTGGTCCGTCTCCACCGAAGAGGGGACCAGGTCCTGCGCGCAGCCGGGGATGCCGGGCACTCCGGGCGGGCCGTCAGGGCGGCCCCGACCGGGGCCGGCGGCCCGGCTGCGCGAGCTCTCAGTCGGCCTGGACGCTCATCAGCCAGGCCAGCAGGTAGGCGCGGCTGTTGCCGTCGTCGATCCACCGGGCGTCGAGCCCGCGGGCCAGCTCCAGGGCCGCCGCGCGCTGCTCCTCACCGGCGAGCCCGGAGTACATGAGCAGGTAGTCCCCGAACTTCTGGTCGAACGTCCCGCTCGTGGCCTCGGCCACGTTGGCCTCGATCTGCGCCGGGTCGCCGGCCAGGTAGGTCGACGCCGGGCTCATCGGGATGACGAGGATGCCCAGCATGGCGGCGGGCTCGGCCGAGAACCAGGTGCCGTAGTCGCGCTTGCCGCCCCAGTTGAGGGACACCACCTGGTGGTCGAAGCCGTCGTACACGGGCTGGCCGCGGTCGACGTTCGTCCAGTAGGCCAGCCCGGAGTGGGCCTCGCTGGACAGCAGCCAGTCCGCCTCCGTCGCCAGGCCGGCGTTGCCGCTGGCCCGCGCCCAGAGCGCCAGGCCGGTCCAGGCGGTGACGGCCTCCGAGCTGGACTCCTGGTTGTTCCCGTCGGCGAACGGCGACGTGCCCGAGGCCCAGGAGTGGCTGGCGTAGGCGTCGAAGACCCGCTGGTCCGGGAACGCCCCGTTGCCGGCCGAGGAGGCGAGGTCGGCGGCGAGCAGGTCCATGACCGGCGCGTACCGGGTGGCCAGCTCCGAGTCGTCCTGGGCCAGCACCCCCGCCGCGTAGAGGAAGTAGCCGTAGTGGAAGTGGTGGTCGTTGAACTCGTCCGACCCGAAGGACGGGGTCAGGCCGACCAGCCCGTGGGCCTGCTCGTCGTAGACGAAGCAGAAGGAGGTCCGGGTCGCGCAGCCCTGCGGGTCGGTCCACTGCGCGAGCGTGTCGGTCAGCCGCGTCTTGATCCGTGCCGCGGCGTCCTCCTCGCCCAGCTGGCGGGCCAGCCGGTACAGCATGGCCGCGCGGTACAGGGCCTTGCCGCCGAAGTAGGTGTCGGCGGGGAAGGCCGGGGTGGCCTCGACGTCGGCCTCGACCTGCGTCGCGAGCTCCGTCCGCTCGTCGGCGTCAAGCGCGCCGAGGTCGAGCTCGCCGGTGGCGGGGGAGCGGGGCACGGTCCAGGCGAGCGTCGTGCCCGAGCAGACCTTCAGCGTGCCGTAGATGCTGGGGTAGGTGCCGAGGTCGCAGGCGAGGGCCGGGTCGAGGGTCGCCTGCTGGTGCGGCATCGCCGCGAACGCGGTGCGGCCGCCGGTGGTGTAGGTCAGTGACGTCGACACCTCGTCGCCGTCCACCGCGTAGCCCAGGCTGCCGCCCGTCACGGGGTCGGCCGCCAGGGCCGCGAGCGCGGCGGCCGAGCCGTCGGCGGGGACCACGAAGAACGTGGCGGTGCCGTCCTGCTCGAGCGCGACGGTGCCGTTCTCGACGGAGCCGTCGTGCACGACGAGGCCGTAGCCGACGCCCCCCGCCGTCGCGGTGAAGTGGTCACCCTCAGCGGTGAACGGCAGGGCGCTGGTCAGCGTGCCGGCCTCCGCCGCGGTGTAGGTCACGAAGGGTGACCCCTCGGCGATGGTGGTGTGACCGAGGACCTTCCCGCCGGTGTCGGTGCTCGCCAGCGTCACGGTCAGGGCGTCGTAGCCGCTCACGACGGTGCTCGCCGCGCCGAGGTCGACGTCCACGTCCGGCTTGAAGCCGCCCGCGATGTTCTTGGCGGTGGTGGTGACCGTCGGCTGGCCGAAGGCGAAGCCCTTCCCGGTCAGCCCGAAGGACAGCGGCAGCGGGAAGACCGGCTGCGGCTGCTCCCCGAACACCAGGCCCGAGAACCACCGGTTGGTGGGCGGCACCAGGCCCCCGGCCAGCCGCTTCGTCGCGAGCGGCTTGACGGTCCGGTGCGTCACCGCGTCCACCAGGGGCGCCACCTCGGTGCGCGGGAACACCGGCGTCGACGACGCGTCCGTGCTGGGCGTCGGCGGGTCGGTCCCGTCCGGGGTGCCGGGGGTGCAGGCCGACCCCCCGACCGCCACCGCGAGGGCGACGGTCAGGGCGAGGGCGGCGTGGCGCAGGCCCGCGGCGGGCCCGCCGGGGGCAGCGGTGTCAGGGGCAGCGGCGCGGTGGGGCGGGCGCCGCACTACTGCAGCCCGATCTGGCGGAGGAAGCCGAAGACGGCGTCGCTGGTGCCGGCCAGCGGGCCGTCGTCGCGCAGCCGGACGGTGGCGATCACCGGGGTGCCGCTGCGGGTGAGCGTGCTCAGCGCGGCGTTCTCCAGCTCGGGGCTGTCGACGCGGATCTTCGCGGCGGCGTTGCCCTGGTCGGTGGCGACCTTGATGGTGCTGACCGAGCCGGCGATCTTCTGGTTGTTCGGCAGCAGGATCGACACCGGCGCGCCGGTCTGGACCCGCTCGTAGTCCCGCGGCGTCAGCAGGAACTGCGCCTCGACGTACTGGGACCCGGTCACGGTGATCCGGGCGAACGACTGGCCACCGGTGAGGGTGGTGCCGAGCTTGGCGCCCAGCTGGTCGACCTGGCCGGCCACGGTCGCCTTGTAGGTGACGGTGCCCTTCTTCGTGTTGACGTCGTAGGCCTCGGTGTCCTTGACCTTGACCTTGTTGGCCACGTCCTGCTGCATGGCCGGGCTCTGCATGGTGAACAGCTTGTCGCCCACGGCGACGGAGTCGTTCTCCTCGACGTACTGCTTCGTCACGGTGCCGCCGTAGCCCGCGCCCACGTCGTAGGCGTCGGTGTTGATGGTGGCGGTCTGGCTCTGCGCCTGGGTCTGGCGCTGGTTGAAGACGATGGTCAGGACGGCCACGAGCGCGATGACGCCCAGCAGCCCGCCGAGGAGACGGAAGCGGTTGGTCCAGGTCATGCGACGACCTCTTTCTGGGTGTGAGCGTCGGACAGCTCGCGGCGGGGGGTGGGCGAGGTGGCGAGGGCGGGGGCGCCGTGCAGCGCCGGCTCGGGCTGGCGCACCTCGGTCGGGGGTGCCTCGACGAGGTCCCAGCCGGGCGCGGGCCCGGTCGCGGCCACGGGGGCCGGGTGGTTGTTGCGCCAGGACTCGCGGAACGCCACGACCATGAACACGGCGAGGATCGCGGTGTTGGTCACGTTCCAGGCGGTGGCCAGCGTCAGCTGGCTGTTGTCGGTGTCGCGCCAGATGGCGACCACCGAGGTCAGCGCCAGGAAGACGAAGGTCAGCACCTGCGGGATGATGAAGTTGAACGGCGACTCCGGCTTGGTCTTGCTGCCGGTGACGTGCCACTTCTGCTCCTTGCCCACGAAGGCGTTGAACAGGGCCTGCAGGTAGATCGGGAACGACACGGCGGCCAGCATCAGCACCTCCCAGCGGAACGAGCCGAGGGTGTAGAAGGCGAGCAGGATCTGCATCAGGTAGAAGCCGGCGTAGTAGAGCAGCCAGGTCGTGATGGTGATGTCGAGGTTCACCGGGCGCAGGTCGAAGAAGATCTCCAGCGGCGGCACGAGCAGCAGCAGCCCGGGGGCGATGCCGGTCAGGTAGTGGGTCGCCGTCACGAGGTACATCAGCCGCTGGTCCATGCTCAGCTTGCGCCGCGGGCTCAACGGGTTGTGGGTCAGCATGATCTCGAACCCGCCGGTGGCCCAGCGGAGCTGCTGCTTGGTGTAGGCCTCGATCGTCTCGGGGGCGTCGCCCACGGCGAGCTCGGTCGGGATGTAGATCGTGCGCCAGCCCCGCTCGTGCAGCATCAGCGAGGTCCAGACGTCCTCGGACTTGGAGTCGGTGTAGATCCCGCCGATGTCGTCGACGGCCGCGCGGCGGTAGATGACGTTGGTGCCCACGCAGAAGGCCGCGTTGAAGTGGTTGCGCCCGGTCTGGACGAACTTGTAGAAGACGGTCTGCATGTAGCCGGCGCCCCGGGAGATGAGGCTGCCCAGGTTCCCGTAGACCTGCGGGGTCTGCACGAAGGCGACGTTGTCGTCGACGAAGAAGGGCACCGTCTCGACGAGGAAGTTGGGCTTCGGCACGAAGTCGGCGTCGAAGACGCAGAAGAACTCACCCTTGGCGATGGCGAGCGCGTGGTTGATGTTGCCGGCCTTCGCGCCGCCGCCGCTCAGCCGCCGGACGTAGTGGCAGCCGAGCTCGCCGGCCAAGTCCTTCACCTCGTCGGAGCGACCGTCGTCCAGGATCCAGGTGCGGTGCCGGCCCTTCAGGGCGACGGCGGCCTCGGCGGTCCGCCGGATGATCGCGGGGTCCTCGCCGTAGACGGGGATGAACACGTCGACGGTGATCTCGCGACCGTCCATCACGATCGGCCACAGGTGGGGAGAGTTCCGCAGCCCACCGGCCTTGATCGCCCGGCCGTCGAACAGGCCGCTCTTCGCCTCGTAGAAGGGGAAGTCGCGGGGGCCCTTGGTGCCGGTCAGGATCGTCCACCCCGAGAGCAGGGCGTGCACGACGAGGATCAGCTCGGCGGCGAGGACCAGCAGGTAGGGCAGCAGGTCGCCGCGGTTGCCCGGGGCGAGCAGGAAGGCGGCGTAGCGGATGATCCCGAGCGTCGCGAGCAGGGTGATCAGGATCAGGACGGGCGGGTACGGGTTCGCCGTCTCCGCTCGTCGCGTCACGGGCACGTGCTGGTCGACGCGCCGGTAGTCGTGGGCCGGTCTGGCCATGGGCACTCCACAATCTCGGTGTTTGCGGTGGGCCGTCGCGTTGAGACCACGAGCTGTCGGATGGCACGGTCGAGCGCAGCAGGCTCGGGTTGGACCTGCGCGGGTCGAGAGGGCTCAGCAGTGGCGCTCCGGTGGCGACGGGGTGCGGCAGCACTGCCACCGGGGACGCTCAGCACGCACGTGCTGCGAACCGCCCCCGATTCGGCCCGGCGTCATCGTGGACGCTGGGAAGAGCCCGCCTGGTGACGGGCCGTGACCATGATCGACTTCTTCTCCCGATGATCATCAGGAGAGTCGACCTCGATCGCGATGACTCCACGATAGGTCGGATCCGGGGCTGCCGGACGGGCTCGGGCCCGGGCCTCGACCACCTGAGGAGCACCTGAGGAGCCCGGCGCCGACAACGGTGTCATCCCGGCCGCCACTGGTATCCCCGCGGTGCTCGACGTGCTCAACCGGTTCGGTCGCGCGGGGCGGGGGGCTCACGGTCCCCGGTGCGGGCCCCGCGTCGGGCCACTGGTATGAGGCCAGTGGCGCCCTGGTCTGGTGTCGTGCGCCACGTCGACGGCCATCGCAGCGGCCACGACGGGTGGCCAACCTCACAGGCCGCCCGCAGCCCGGCCGGCCCGGGCGACGGCCGGCGGGCCGCCGTCCGGCGCCGGGCCGGCCGGCCGGGACCCGCCGTCGGCACCCCTAGGGTGAGCCCCATGAGCGACGAGGTGACCGCGGAGCTGGGCCGGCTGCGCGACAGCATCGACAACATGGACGCCGCCCTCGTGCACCTGCTGGCGGAACGGTTCAAGATCACCCAGCAGGTGGGGGTGCTCAAGGCCGAGCACGGGCTGCCGCCGGCCGACCCGGCGCGGGAGGCGCAGCAGATCGCGCGGCTGCGCACCCTCGCCGCGCAGGCCAAGCTCGACCCGGAGTTCGCGGAGAAGTTCCTCACCTTCGTGGTGGCCGAGGTGGTCCGCCACCACGAGGCGATCGCCACGGCGCAGCACTAGCCGGAGCCGGCGCCTCCGCGCGGCCCGGGCTTGCCCTGGTCGTCCGAGCCGTGGCACCGTCGTCGGGCGGGGGGACTCGCGGGGGCCCAGCGCGGGCTTCGGGGGCAGGTCGAGGAAGTTGTGGCGGATGATCGCTCGAGCACGTCGTCAGCTGGCCGGTCGGGTGGCCGTCCTGGTCGGTCTCGCGCTCGTGGTCGGGGGCGGTGTGCCGGCCCTGCCGGCGGCCGAGGCGGCGCCGACGGCCGCCACCCGCGAGCTCGGCCCGGCCCGGGTGCCGGCTCGCTACCTGCAGCAGCAGGTCCGCTGGGAGCCCTGCGACTTCGACTTCCTCGTCCGCAGCGTCGTGCCGTCGGCGCCGGAGACGCGCTGCGCCGACGTCGTCGTACCGATGGACTGGCGCCACCCCGACGACCACCCCGACGTCACCGTGGCCGTCGCCCTGAGCCTGGCCACCGGCCGGTCGCGCGGCCTGCTGGCCCTCAACCCGGGCGGGCCGGGTCTGGCCGCGCTGGACGCCACCGCCTTCTTCGCCACCGAGCGACCACGGATGTTCCGCGACTTCGACCTGCTGGGCTTCGACCCGCGCGGCTACGGCCGCAGCACCCCGGCCACCTGCCGGGACACCCCGGCGCAGCGAGCCGCCCTGCCCACGGTGGCCGACCCCCGGGTGCGCGACCGCGCCACCCACCGGTGGGAGGTGGCCTGGGCCCGCCACGAGGCGCGCAGCTGCACCGGCGAGCTCACCCGCTTCCTGGGCACCCAGCAGACCGTCGACGACCTCGAGTTCGTGCGCGCCTACCTGCAGGCGCAGCGGCCGGCCGGTGACCAGCGGTACGAACGGCTCAACTACGTCGGCTTCTCCTACGGCACCTGGCTGGGCGCCTGGTACGCCGACACCTACCCAGGCCGGACCGGCCGCTTCCTGCTGGACTCCAACATGGACTGGACGGCGACGATGGCCGCCAACCAGGCGGCGGACTCGGCCTCCTTCCAGCGGCGCCGGGACCAGATGTTCTTCCCCTGGGTGGCGCGGCACCCGAAGAGCTACCGGCTCGGCCGGACCCCGGCGGCGGTGCGCCGGAGCTACGAGCGGATCCGGGCGGGGGTCCAGACCAGCTTCGACGACGGCCGCTCCCCGGCGGGCGCGGCCGACCTCGACCGCGAGCTCCTCGACCTGCTCTACCTCGACGCCGACTTCCCCGAGGCGGCCCAGCTCCTGCTCGACTACGCAGCGCTGGCCGAGCCCGCGGGTGCGGACGCCGTCCGCCGCGCGGCTGCCCGGCCGCGTCCGCTGGCGGTCCGGGCCGGCCGGACCGCCCGCCCGCAGGCCGACGACGACGTGGCCTGGGAGCCGTTGATGGCGGTGCGCTGCAACGACAGCGTCTGGTCCCGTGACGTCGCGGCGATCCAGCGCCGCACGGACGCCGACGCCCGGCGCCACACCTTCGTCGGCTACTGGAACTCCCTGACGATGTGCAGCTACTGGCCCCAGCCGGCGTCGACCCGGACGATCGACCTGACCGGCGCCCCGACCGTGCTGATGGTCCAGTCCGAGGGGGACCCGGCCACCGGCTACGAGGGTGCGCTGCGCGCGCACCGCGCAACGGCGGGCCGGAGCCGGCTGGTCTCGGTGCAGGACGAGGGCCAGCACGGGGTCTACCTGTCCGGGGTCTCGCCCTGCGTGGAGAGGATCGGCGACGCCTTCCTCTTCTCCGGCGTCCTGCCCGCCCGCGACACGGTGTGCGCGACCACACCCCTGCCGCGCGAGCGGGTCGTGCACCCGCTGGCCGGACCCGTCACCGGCCGGCCCACCGGCCGCGCGGCGCAGACGCGGAGCGGCGGGGCGGGACCCGCCGGGCCCGCGGTGCAGCGGATCCGCCGGGCCGCCGCCGCCGCCGAGCTCGGCTGAGCCGGCGGCCGGGCCCTCAGCGGCCGACGGGCTCCGTGCGCAGCGACCGCGGGTCGACCCGCCGCGCCTGCAGCCGGCCGTCCACCTCGCGCACCTCGAAGGCGGGAGCCGGGCGTGTCGGCGGCCCCAGCACCACCGAGCCGTCCTCCAGGTCGAACGTCCCCTGGTGCCACGGGCAGACCACGCAGCCGTCCTCGAGCGTCCCCTCGTGCAGCGGCCCGCCCCGGTGGGTGCAGCGGTCGGCGTAGGCGACGACGCGGTCGGCCAGCCGGGTCATCACCAGCGGGACGCCGTCGAGGTCGCCCTGGGCCAGCTCGCCCGCCCGCACCTCCGAGGCCCCCGCCACGTCGGTCCACTGGTCCTCCGCGTGCGAGAACGCGGTCGTGTCCACCCCCACGCCCAGCGCGTAGGCCAGGTGGCCGCCCATCCAGCCACCGAGGCCGACGGCGCTCATCCCGACCGTCGACAGCAGCAGGCCCAGCCCGTGGCGGCCCTGCCGCCGGGCCAGCCAGCTCGCGACGTAGGCGGTGAGGCCGACGGTGTTGGCCGCGGCGTGCACCAGCCCCACCCGCCGCTCGGCCCCGGAGGTGTAGGACCAGTCGCTCAGGCCGGTGAAGGCCGTCGGGACCGCGGTCACGATGCCGGTCGCGACGAGGACGTTCGCGGCCTTCTCGTCCCCCAGGGCGTCGAAGACGAAGGCGCAGGTCCAGGCCCCGATCGGCACGGTGACCAACAGCGGGTGCAGCGGGTGCCCCAGCGCCGTCCCGCTGGCCGCGTGCCGGACCGCGGGCTTGGTGTAGAGGGGCATGACGAGCGCCGCCAGCTTCTCGCCGGGCCCGTCCAGCAGCTGGGCCCGCTCGATCCGCGTGGTCACGGCGTCGGTCAGCTTGTTCAACATGGCAGCTCCTGGGACGTCGACGGGTCGGACGGCTCAGGGCTTGAGGATGACCTTGACCGCACCGTCCTGCTTCTTCTGGAAGATCTCATAGGCGTGCGGCGCCTCCTCGAGCGGGACCCGGTGGGTGGCGAAGCTGTCCACGCCGAGCGGGTCGTCGTCGCCCAGCAGCGGCAGGATCTCGGGCACCCACTTCTTGACGTTGGCCTGGCCCATCCGGAGCTGGATCTGCTTGTCGAACATCGTCATCATCGGCATCGGGTCGGCCATCCCGCCGTAGACGCCGCTGAGGGAGACGGTGCCGCCCCGGCGGACGAGGTCGATCGCCGAGTGGACCGCGGCCAGCCGGTCGACGCCGGCGGTCTTGAGCAGCGGCGCGGTGACGGCGTCCGGCAGGTGCGCGGCCATCCGCTGCACCATCGAGGCGCCGGGCGAGCCGTGCGCCTCCATCCCGACCGCGTCGACGACGGAGTCGGGCCCGCGGCCGCCGGTCAGCTCCTGGACGACGGCGGTGAGGTCGTCGCCGACCTCGTCGAAGTCGAGGACGTGGACGCCGCGTGCCCTGGCCCGGGCCAGCCGCTCGGGCACCCGGTCGACCCCGATGACGGTGCGGGTCGGGTCCTGCTGCAGGGCGATCCGGCAGGCCATGTCGCCGATGGGACCCAGGCCGAGCACGACGAGCGAACCACCGAGCGGCACGTCGGCGTAGGCGACGGCCTGCCAGGCGGTGGGCAGCACGTCGGAGAGGTAGACGAAGCGGTCGTCGGGCGGGCCCTCGGGCACCTTGACGTGGGTGAAGTCGGCGTGCGGCACCCGCAGGTACTCCGCCTGGCCGCCGGGCACCTGGCCGTAGAGCTTGGAGTAGCCGAACAGCGCGGCCCCGGAGCCCTGCTCGCGCACCTGGGTCGTCTCGCACTGGGTGTAGAGGGTCTGGTCGCACATGTAGCAGTGCCCGCAGGCGATCTGGAAGGGGATGACGACGCGGTCGCCGGCCTTCAGGTTGGTGATGCCGGTGCCGACCTCCTCCACGATTCCCATCGGCTCGTGGCCGAGGATGTCGCCGGGGTCCATGAAGGCGCCGAGCACCTCGTAGAGGTGCAGGTCGGAGCCGCAGATGTTCGTGCTCGTGACCTTGATGATGGCGTCGGTGGGCTGTTCGATGACGGGGTCGGGGACGGTGTCCACGCTGACCTTGCGCCGGTCCTGCCAGGTGACTGCTCGCATGGTCCCGACGCTAGCCCCCGCTCCCGGACGCCCGACCGCGGCCCCGTCCGGGCCCCGTCCCGGGGCCCGGCGGTCCGGCGCCGCACCACTAGACTGCCCGTGCCCGGGCTGACCGGGCCCCCGCGCCGCCGGGGAGCGTCGCCCGGAAGGTGCAGTCCCGATGAGCCAGCCCCAGACCGTCGGCGCCGAGGTGGCCCCGGTCCGCGTCGGCAGCGAGGCGGTCGACCACGACCTCGTCCTCGTCGTCGACTTCGGTGCCCAGTACGCCCAGCTGATCGCCCGCCGGGTCCGGGAGGCCAACGTCTACTCCGAGGTCGTGCCGCACACGGCCACGGCGGCCGAGATCGCGGCCCGCAAGCCGAAGGCGGTCATCCTGTCCGGCGGCCCCCAGTCGGTCTACGCCCCCGGCGCCCCGCAGGTGGACCCCGCGCTGTTCGAGACCGGCGTCGCCACCTTCGGGATCTGCTACGGCTTCCAGGCCATGGCCCGCGCGCTGGGCGGTGACGTGGCCCGGACCGGCGTCAGCGAGTTCGGCCGCACCTCCGCCACCATCGACACCCCGGGCACCCTGCTCGCCGACCTGCCGTCGCCGCTGCGGGTCTGGATGAGCCACGGCGACTCCGTCGCCGCGGCCCCGGCCGGCTTCACCGCGCTGGCCAGCAGCGAGGGTGCCCCCATCGCGGCCTTCGAGGACGCGGGCCGCGGCTTCGCGGGCGTGCAGTGGCACCCCGAGGTCCTGCACACCCAGGCCGGTCAGAAGGTGCTCGAGCAGTTCCTCTTCGACATCGCCGGCTGCACGCCCGACTGGACCGCGGCCAACATCGTCGACGACGCCGTCGCCGCCGTGCGCGAGCAGGTCGGCGACAAGCAGGTCATCTGCGGCCTGTCCGGCGGGGTCGACTCCGCCGTCGCCGCCGCCCTGGTGCAGAAGGCGGTCGGCGACCAGCTGACCTGCGTCTTCGTCGACCACGGCCTGCTCCGCTCCGGCGAGGCCGAGCAGGTGAAGCGGGACTTCGTGGCCGCCACCGGCGTCGACCTCGTGGTGGTGGACGCCGCCGACCAGTTCGTCGGGGCCCTGGCGGGGGTGACCGATCCCGAGACCAAGCGCAAGATCATCGGACGCGAGTTCATCCGCACCTTCGAGGCGGCGGCCCGCGACATCACCCGCAGCGCCGCCGACGTCGAGTTCCTCGTCCAGGGGACGCTCTACCCGGACGTGGTCGAGTCCGGCGGCGGCGAGGGCGCGGCGAACATCAAGAGCCACCACAACGTGGGCGGGCTGCCCGACGACCTCCAGTTCGCGCTGGTGGAGCCGCTCCGCACCCTGTTCAAGGACGAGGTCCGCGCCGTCGGCGCCCAGCTGGGGCTGCCCGCCGAGATCGTCTGGCGGCACCCCTTCCCCGGCCCGGGGCTGGGCATCCGGATCATCGGCGAGGTCACCCGCGAGCGGCTGACCATCCTCCAGCAGGCCGACGCCATCGCCCGCGCCGAGCTGACCGCCGCCGGCCTCGACCGCGACGTCTGGCAGTTCCCCGTCGTGCTGCTGGCCGACGTGCGCTCGGTCGGCGTGCAGGGGGACGGCCGCACCTACGGCCACCCCGTCGTGCTGCGGCCGGTGAGCAGCGAGGACGCCATGACGGCGGACTGGAGCCGGCTGCCGTACGAGGTGCTGGAGAAGATCAGCACCCGGATCACCAACGAGGTCCGCGAGGTCAACCGGGTCGTGCTGGACATCACCAGCAAGCCGCCGGGCACCATCGAGTGGGAGTGAGGCGCACGCACGTGGTCTCCCGACCGGCCTCGTGCTGATCCTGCTGCCGCCGTCGGAGGGCAAGGCCGCGCCGCGACGCCGCGGCCGACCCGTCGACCTGGCGACCCTGGGGCTGCCGGAGCTGACGCCCACCCGGGCCGCGGTCCGCGACGCCCTGGTCGCCGCGAGCGCTGCGCGGGGTGCGCTCGACGTGCTCGGGGTGGGGGAGAGCCTCCGGGCCGAGGTGGAGCAGAACACCCGGCTCGGCTCGACGCCGGCGTCCGGGGCGCTGGAGACCTACACCGGCGTCCTCTACGACGCGCTGGACTTCGCGACGCTGTCCGCGGCCGCCAAGCGCCGGGCGGGTCGGGGTCTGCGGGTGCAGAGCGCCCTGTGGGGGCCGGTCGGGCCGGCGGACCGGATCACGCCCTACCGGCTGTCGATGGCGGTGACGCTGCCCGGGCTGGGCCCGCTCGCGCGGCTGTGGCGCGCGGTGCTGCCCGGGCCGATGGCCGCACTGGCCGGCGACGGCGTCGTCGTCGACTGCCGCTCGAGCACCTACGCCGCCGCCTGGACGCCGGCGGGCGAGGCGGCCCGGCAGCTGCTCGCCGTCCGGGTGTTCACCGAGGTCGCCGGCCGGCGGACCGTGGTCTCGCACCTGGCCAAGCACACCCGCGGGCAGGTCGCCCGGGTCCTGCTGGAGCACCCGGGTCGGCTGCGGACGGCTGCGGACGTGACCGCAGCGGTGGCCGCGAACGGCCACCGCTGCGAGCTGGTCGACCACGGGCGGCGCGGCTGCAGCCTCGACGTGCTGCGCTGAGCCGGCCGCCCGCGGTCCGGGACGGGCCCTAGCGGGCGTCCGGCCGGCCGGCCTCGGTCGGGCTGTCGCCGCCCTCGGCGGAGGTCCCGCCGGGAGCCGGCGGCCACCCGGTCGGCTCGGCCGAGCTGGCCTGCGCCTGCTCCCAGGGAGCACCCTCACGACCCCAGACGGGGTCCTGCGGGGCCGGTCCGGGCGCCGGCGCCGGGGGCTGCGGCGGCTGCCAGACGGGCGGCGGGCCGGCGTACGCCCCCGGGCCGACCCGCTCGTCCTCCGGCACGACCAGGACGGCGATGGCGTAGACGACGAGGGCCGCACCGCTGGTCACCAGCGTGAGGACGACGGTGAGGATGCGGACCAGCGACGCGTCCATGTTGAGGTAGCGGGCGAGCCCGCCGCAGACGCCGGCGACGACCCGGTCGTCACGGCTGCGGGTGAGCCGCTTCGGGCCTGGGGTGGGGTGGTTCATGGTGACCTTCCTGAGGTTGGACGGACGGGGTGAGGACGGTGAGCTGGTCATCTAGCGTCGGGTGAGCACCAGGCCCAGGGCGCCGACGGCGACCAGGACCAGGGGTGCCGCGGTGCGGAGCAGGCCCCAGTCGAGCGGGCCGACGAACGTGAGCCAGAGAGCCGCGGCGGCGACGACGACCATCAGCAGGCCGAGGACGAGCGAGACGACGTCGAGCCGGGGACGGGGGGTGCGCGGGGTGCTCACCGGATCACCGCGACCTGGCCGGCGTCGACGGTGAGGTCGAGGGTGAGGGTGGGCCGCCCCTCGACGGGGGCGGGGAGGTCCTCCGTGCCGCGGAGGTCGAAGCCGGAGTCGATCTCCTGGCCGAGGCCCTCGACGGCCCCGAGGTCGACGCCGTAGCGGACCTCGACGTTCACGTCGTCGGGCACCCGGACCTCCAGCTGGCCGGTGCCGAGCTGCGCGGTGTAGCTGGCGTCCTCGGTGAGCACCAGGCTGCTGAGGTCCACCTCGGCCTGGCCGGAGTCGAAGATCTCGGGGGTCCGGGGCAGGTCGGCGACCCGGCTGTACTCCCGCTGCGTGTGGCCGAACGGCTCGGCCGGCAGGATCTGCGCGGCCACCGAGGTCAGCACGACGACGGGGACCAGCAGCAGCCCGACGGCGAGCAGCCCCCGGGCCCGGCCGAACCAGGTCGCCGCGACGAGCGCGAGCCCGACCACCAGCAGGGCGGCGCCCGCGTAGGCCGCCGGGGTGACCGCCACCCCGGAGCGGTCGGCGAGGTTGAGGCCGCCGAGGACGAGGCCCAGGACCAGCAGGGTCAGCAGCCGGAGGCGTCGGGCGGCGAGGCTGAGGCGGCGGGGCACCGGCGCCGCCAGGGCGGTGGCCGCGACCGGCTCGCTGTAGAGGCCGACGGGGTCGGGCGTCGCGAGGAAGGCGGTCCGCTCGACGACCTCGGGGTCCGGGGCCGGGTCCTGCACGGTGCTGGTCGCGGCCGGAGGGGTCGGCCAGGTGGCGGTCGCCGTCGCGGCGGCGGCCCGGGTCTCCCGGACGTGCTCCTCGATCCGCCGGCGCCAGCCCTCGGCCGCCACCGTGAAGGGGGTGGCCGGGCCGGGATGGGTGACGAAGGTGGGGATGCCGCCGTGGTCGGGAGCGGGCCGGCCGCGGTCGACGGGGGCCGGCGGCGCCGGGGGCGTGGCGCCCTCGCGCTGCTTGTAGAAGCCGAAGTACCAGATGCAGGCGATGACGACGGCGGGTCCGACGCCGAAGGGGCTGGCGGAGCCGAAGACGGCGAACACGGCCAGGCAGGCGAGCGCGACCAGCGCGACCCAGACCTCCTTGGGCCAGCGGCGCGCCCGGTCGCCCAGCAGGTCGTCGAGGGTGGCGGTGGGGCGCCCCTGCACGGGGACGAGCAGCCAGGCGGCGACGTAGAGGACGACGCCGATGCCGCCGCTCAGCGCCAGCAGCGCCCAGGCGACCCGGACGAGCACGGGGTCGATGTCCCAGTGCTCGGCGACGCCGCCGCACACGCCGGCCAGCTTGGTGTCGGTGGCGCTGCGGCGCACGGTCCAGATCGAGCTCATGGCGCCATCCTGCCCATCCGGGGTGGCCGAGGACATCAGGGACGACCCCCAGTGGCCCCCTCGTCCGCCCTGGCGCCGACCTGGCCACGCCTCCCTGGGGGTGCGGCCGGGGAAGTCCCTGGTGGTCAGACCGCCCTGCGCGTGGAACCCTGGGAGCACCATGTCGACCGCCGAGGGAAGCCGCCTGCGCGCCCTGCCCCCGGAGCTGCCCGCACCCCCCACTCCGTCGGCCCCGGCCGCGCCGCCCCGCCCCGGCCCCGTGCCGCCCGCGGCAGCGCTGGAGCCCGTCCCGCCGGGTCGTCCCCGCGCCACCCGGGTGGCGGACGGGGCGATGATCGGCGGCGTCTCCACGGGCCTGGCCCAGCACCTCGGCTGGCCCGTCCTCGCGGTGCGGATCGCCTTCGTCGCCCTCACGCTCTTCCAGTTCCTCGGCGTCATCGCCTACGGCGCGCTGTGGCTGCTGCTGCCCGCGCAGCCGCCCGTCACCGCACCGGGCCTCGAGGCCGCCACCCGCACCGGGCTGCGCACCTCCACCCCCCGTCGCCGGGTGGAGTGGGGGACCCTCGTCGCCCTGGCCGCGCTGGGCACCGGCCTGCTGTGGCTGGTCCAGGTCAGCGGGCTCGGGGTCAGCCAACGGCTCTTCTGGCCCGTCGCGTTCGCCTGCGTGGGGGCCGCGCTGGTCTGGCGGCAGGCCGACTCCGCCCAGCAGAAGCGCTGGCAGGCCGAGGCGGGGGGTCGCGCCTGGCTGGCCCCCTTCGTCGCGCGCGGCGGCTGGCCCGCCCTGGTCCGGGTGATCGTCGGGCTGGGCCTGGTCGGGGCGGCGTTCGGCCTCGTCGTCGCCCAGCAGGGGCAGCTGGACCAGCTGCCCGAGGTGATGGCCATGACGGTGATGGCGCTGGCCGGCCTGGCCGTCGTCGTCGCCCCGTGGATCCACCGCTCGCGCACCGCGCTCAACACCGTCCGGGCCGAGAAGGTCCGGGCCGACGCCCGCGCCGACATGGCCGCGCACCTGCACGACTCGGTGCTGCAGACGCTGGCCCTGATCCAGCGCCAGTCCGAGGACCCCCGGGCCGTCCAGCAGCTGGCCCGCCGGCAGGAGCGCGAGCTGCGCACCTGGCTGTACGGCGAGGAGCTGACCGAGACCACCCTCAAGGCGGCGCTGACGACGGCGGCGGCCGAGGTCGAGGACGAGCGGGCGGTGCCCGTCGAGCTGGTCGTCGTGGGCGACGCCGAGCCCTCCGACGCCGTCCAGGCGCTGGTCCGCGCCGCCCGCGAGGCGATGGTCAACGCCGCCAAGCACTCCGGCGCCGACAAGATCGACGTCTACGCCGAGGTCGACGACGACCTGATCGAGGTGTTCGTCCGCGACCGCGGCGACGGCTTCGCCCTCGACGACGTACCGGAGGACCGGATGGGCGTCCGGGGCAGCATCATCGATCGCATGGCCCGCCACGGCGGCACCGCCACCGTCCGCTCCCGCCCGGGAGACGGCACCGAGGTACGACTGGAGATCCGACGATGACCCACCCGCAGCCCACCCCGCCCTCCGGCGCCCGTCCGCCGGCCCCGGCTCCGAGTGGGACGCCCGCCGTGCCCGACGCCGTCCCCGCCGGCCCCTCGCGGGTGGTGGTGGTCGACGACCACGCGATGTTCCGCACCGGCGTCAAGGCCGAGATCGGCCAGGCGGTCCGCGTCGTCGGGGAGGCGGCCGACGTCGACTCCGCCGTGGAGGTGATCACCCGGACCAAGCCGGACGTGGTCCTGCTGGACGTCCACCTGCCCGGCGGCGGCGGCGTCGAGGTGCTGCGGCGGGTGCACGCCGTCGCGCCGGAGCAGAAGTTCCTGGCGCTGTCGGTCTCCGACGCGGCCGAGGACGTCATCGGGGTCATCCGGGGCGGGGCCCGCGGCTACGTCACCAAGTCGATCAACGGCGCCGAGCTGGTCGACGCCATCCGCCGGGTGGCCGAGGGGGACGCGGTCTTCTCGCCGCGGTTGGCGGGGTTCGTCCTGGACGCCTTCTCCGGGGCCATCGACCTGGCCACCGTGGACGAGGACCTGGACCGGCTCTCCCAGCGGGAGCGGGAGGTGCTGCGGCTGATCGCCCGCGGCTACGCGTACAAGGAGGTGGCGCGCGAGCTGTTCATCTCCATCAAGACCGTGGAGACCCACGTCAGCAGCGTGCTGCGGAAGCTCCAGCTCTCCAACCGCCACCAGCTGACCCGCTGGGCCACCGACCGCCGCCTGGTCTGAGGCGGGGGACAGCACGGCCCGGCCGACCACGAGGTCGACCGGGCCGTTCTGGTGGAGCAGGGGCGTCAGACGCGGCTGCGCGACCCGCGGCTGAAGCGCAGGTAGAGCAGCAGCACGATGATCGCGCCGATGATCGAGCCGATGATGCCCGACGGCCGCAGGAAGTTGCCGCCGTTGTTGAAGATCAGCGACCCCAGGAAGCCGCCGACGAAGGACCCGATGATCCCCAGCAGGATGGTCATCGGGATCGAGATGTTCTGCCGCCCGGGGACGACCAGGCGGGCGACGGCGCCGGCGATGAGGCCGACGACGACGAGACTGATGATGAAGCCGATCATGGAGTGCCTCTCGGTGGGACGTGCAGATCACAGGCCGAGGCACGGTGCCGGGCCTGTCTGCAGGACCCCTCAGTAGAGCACCCGTAGGGTTGCCCCATGCAACTGGCCCAGCAGATCCTCGTGCTGGTGCACCTGGTGGGCTTCGCCGCCCTGCTCGGCGGGATCCTCGTCCAGACGCGGGCGCCCGAGCCCGAGGTCAACGCGACGATGCTGGCGGGCGGCTGGACCGAGCTGGGCAGTGGGGTCGTGCTCGTCGTGCTGGCGCTCGTCGCCGGGGACGACGTGGGGTGGGGCCCGGTGGGGGTCAAGACCGGCGTCACGCTGGTCCTCGTCCTGCTGCTGGCGCGCAACCGCCGCTTTCTCTCCGTGCCCCGGGGGCTGTGGTCGCTGATGGGGCTGCTGACCCTGCTCAACGCGGCCCTGTCGGTGCTGTGGCGCTAGGCTGCGCACGTCGGTCGGCCCCGCCCGGGCTCGGCGGACCCACCCGGAGGAGAGCCCAGTGACCACGACGGACCTGCCCGCGTGAGGTTGTCGGCCCGCGTGGACTACGCGCTCCGCGCCACCTCCGAGCTCGCCGCGGCCGACGCGCCGCGCACGGTGGACCAGCTCTCCGCCGCCCAGCGGATCCCCCCGAAGTACCTGGAGAGCATCCTCGGCGAGCTGCGCCGGGGCGGTCTGCTGCGCAGCCAGCGCGGCCCGGACGGCGGCTACCGGTTGGCCCGGCCGGCCGCGGAGATCAGCATCGCCGACGTCATCCGCGCCCTGGACGGCGAGCTGGCGAACGTCCGCGGCAGCCGGCCCGAGCACCTCGAGTACGTCGGCGCGGCGGCACCCCTGCAGGAGGTGTGGATCGCCCTCCGGGCGTCGGAGCGGGCCATCCTCGAGGGCGTCAGCCTGGCTCACGTCGCGGCCGGCAAGCTGCCCGAGCGCGTCGTCGACCTCGTCGCGAACCCCGCGGCCTGGATCTGAACCCCCGGTCCCCGGCGGTGGCGCGAGCCACGATCCGTCCACGTCTCGGACCGCCCGTCCAGCCCGTGGACGGCGGTGCCGGCGCCGCGCGGTGGCCTTGCTAGGTTCCTATCAATCCCTAGTAACTGGCTAGGGTGACAGACCCAGGTGGACCCGCATGCGCAAGCTCCTCGTCCTCGCCCTCGTCGGGTTCGGCGCGCAACTCGTCGACGGCAGCCTGGGCATGGGGTACGGCGTCACGTCGTCCACCCTGCTGGTGCTGGCGGGGCTGACCCCGGCCGCGGCCTCCGCCTCGGTGCACTTCAGCGAGCTGGGCACCAACCTCGCCTCGGGGGTCTCCCACTGGAGGCTGCGGAACGTCGACTGGCGGGTGGTCGCCCGGATCGCCGGCCCCGGGGCCGTCGGCGCGTTCCTCGGGGCCACCGTCCTCTCCAGCCTGTCCACCGAGGCTGCGGCCCCGGCGATGGCGGCGATCCTGGCCGCGCTGGGGCTCTACATCATCGTCCGCTTCGTGCTGGGAGTCCGGCCCACGCTGAAGAAGGCCCTGACCCTGAAGTTCCTGGCGCCGCTCGGCCTGTTCGCCGGCTTCGTCGACGCGACCGGCGGCGGCGGTTGGGGGCCCGTGGCCACCCCGGCCCTGCTGGTCGACGGCCGGATGGCGCCCCGGAAGGTGATCGGCTCCGTCGACACCTCCGAGTTCGCGGTCAGCGTGGCCGCCAGCCTGGGCTTCCTGGTCGGGCTCGGCACCGCGGGCATCAACTGGGGCTTCGCCCTCGTGCTGCTGGCCGGCGGCCTGGTCGCCGCCCCGCTGGCCGCCCACCTCGTCCGGGTCGCGCCGGCGCACCTGCTGGGCGTCGCCGTCGGCGGTCTCATCCTGCTCACCAACAGCCGCACCCTGCTCACCAGCGCCGAGGCGACCGGCGGCACCCGCGGCGTGGTCTACGGGGCGGTGGTCGCCCTCACCGTCGCCGGGCTCTGGGTGACCGTCCGGCGGCACCGGCGGGACGCGGCCCCGGAGGCCGACGAGCAGGTCCGCGAGCCGCTCCACGTCTGACCCGCTCGCTCGGCGTCGGCCGGGTCAGAGCAGCGGGCGGAAGGGCGTCAGGACGGTCTCGGAGAACTTGACCATCGCGTGCCGGCGGCGCCAGGCCGCCAGGGTCAGCTCGACGGTGTTGGAGGAGTCGAGGGCGAAGATCTCCTCCATCTGCTTCGCCACGTCGGCGTTGAAGACCTCCATGTTGATCTCGTAGTTGCCCGTCAGGCTCAGCCGGTCGAGGTTCGCCGTGCCGATCGTCGACCACTGCCCGTCGATGGTCGCCGTCTTCGCGTGCACCATCGCGCCCTGGTAGAGCAGCAGCCGGACCCCTCCCCGGAGCAGCTGGCTGTAGAACCCGCGGGACAGCCAGTCGGCCAGGATGTGGTTCGACTCGGCGGGCACGATGATCCGGACGTCGACCCCGCGACGGGCGGCCCGGAGCAGGGCGTCGAGCATGTCGCCGTCGGGGATCAGGTAGGCGTGGGTCAGGTAGATGTGGTGCGCGGCCCGGTCGAACGCGTCCAGGTAGACGCCGCGGATGGGGTAGACGACGTTGCGCGGGATGTTGCGGTGGATCCGGATGTCGGACTGCCAGGTCCGCCCGCCCACGTCGGGCAGCTCCGGGCGCCGCCGGCCGGCGGAGAGGTTCCAGAAGTCGATGAAGGCGTTCTCGGCGTCCCAGACGATGTCGCCGGTCAGCCGGGCGTGGGTGTCGCGCCAGTCCGTGGCGTAGAGGCTGCCGATGTTGTAGCCGCCCAGGAAGGCCACGGCGTCGTCGACGACCATGAGCTTGCGGTGGTCGCGGCCGGAGTTGCGGACGGTGGGCCACGAGCGCGCCACCGGGTGCCGGCCGACGTGGATGTTGGCGGGGAACCGGAAGAAGCTGCGCGGCACGACGAGGTTGGCGAACTCGTCGAAGACGACGTACACCTCGACCCCGCGGTCGGCGGCGTCGACGAGGGCGTCCTTGAAGGCCTGCCCGACCGCGTCGCCCTTCCAGATGAAGGTCTCGAAGAAGACCCGGCTGCGGGCCTGCCGGATCGCGTCCAGCATGTCGCGGTAGAGGTCCTCACCGTAGGTGTAGACCGTGACCTCGGAGCCGCCGGCGGTGACCGACCGCGGGGGGACGCGCGGGAAGACGGCGGGCTTGCGGGTGCGCTTGCGGCGGTGGTCGACGACGGCGAGGGCCGCCAGGGTGGCGCCCTGCACGGCCGCCACCGCGAGCACGGTCTGCCGCAGCACCCGGCCCGGTCGGATCCGCCTCCACCACATGCGTCTACGGTAGCCCGCCGGAGCGCTCCGGTCCTGCGGCAGGTGCGCTCGGCAGCGCGCGGCAGGAGGTCGTTGTCGGCGCCGGCGTCTAGGGTGGAGACGGACATGACCAGTGCGCCCCAGCCCTTCGTCCCCACCCCGTCCGCCGGACTGCCCGACGACCTGTTCCCGGAGGTGACCGTGGCCCGCCCGCGCGCCCGGAAGTCGTCCACGCCCAGTGCCGACCAGCTGCTGGAGGGCCTCAACCCGCCCCAGCGCGAGGCCGTCCTGCACGCCGGCGGGCCGGTGCTCGTCGTCGCCGGGGCCGGCTCGGGCAAGACCCGCGTGCTGACCCGGCGGATCGCCCACCTGGTCGGTGACCGGAAGGTGCACCCCGGGTCCATCCTGGCCATCACGTTCACCAACAAGGCCGCCGCCGAGATGCGGGGCCGGGTGATGGACCTGGTCGGCAACCGGGCGAAGCTCATGTGGGTCTCGACGTTCCACTCGGCCTGCGTGCGCATCCTGCGCTCCGAGATCGGCCGGTTCCACGTCTCGCGCAGCTTCTCGATCTACGACGACGCCGACTCCAAGCGGCTGATGCAGCTGGTGGCGAACGACCTCGAGCTGGACCCCAAGCGGTTCCCGGTCCGGGCGATCATGAGCTGGGTCTCGAACTGCAAGAACGAGCTGGTCGACCACGAGTCGGCCCGGGGCCGGGCGGCCGAGGGCAGCGTCGAGGCCTCCTACGCCGAGGCGTACGCGGAGTACCAGCGCCGGCTGATCGCGGCGAACGCGCTCGACTTCGACGACCTGATCATGACCACCGTGCACCTGCTGCAGGCCTTCCCCGACCTGCGCGAGCAGTACCGCCGTCGGTTCCGGCACGTGCTGGTGGACGAGTACCAGGACACCAACCACGCCCAGTACGTGCTGGTCCGCGAGCTGTGCTCGGCCGACGTCGAGCCCGGCCCGGAGACCGTCGCCGCCGAGCCGCCGGAGCTGATGGTCGTCGGCGACTCCGACCAGTCGATCTACGCCTTCCGCGGTGCCACCATCCGCAACATCAACGACTTCGAGCTCGACTTCCCCGGCGCGCGGACGATCATGCTGGAGCAGAACTACCGCTCCACCCAGACGATCCTCACCGCCGCCAACGCCGTCATCGGCCAGAACACCGGCCGCAAGCCGAAGAACCTCTGGTCCGACGCCGGCGACGGCCCGATGATCGTCGGCTACGTCGCCGACACCGAGCACGACGAGGCCCAGTTCGTGGCCAGCGAGATCGACCGGCTGAGCGACGCGGGGGAGGGCCGCTACGGCGACACCGCCGTCTTCTACCGGACCAACGCGCAGTCGCGGGCCTTCGAGGAGGTGTTCATCCGCGTCGGCCTGCCCTACAAGGTGGTCGGCGGCGTGCGGTTCTACGAGCGCCGCGAGGTCCGCGACGCCATCGCGTACCTGCGGGCGATCAGCAACCGCAGCGACGACGTCTCGGTCCGGCGGATCCTCAACGTGCCCAAGCGCGGCATCGGCGACCGGGCCGAGGCCGCCGTCGCCGACCTGGCCAACCGGGAGCGGATCAGCTTCGGCGAGGCGCTGCGCCGCGTCGACGACATCCCGGGCCTGGGGACCCGCTCCGCCAACCAGCTGCGCTCCTTCGTCGACCTGATGGACGCCCACGAGGCGATGGTCGCCGAGGGCGCCCCGGCCGACGCCATCCTGACCAGCGTCTTGGAGGGATCCGGCTACCTGGCCGAGCTGCAGAGCTCGTCCGACCCGCAGGACCAGACCCGGCTGGAGAACCTCGTCGAGCTGGTCACCGTCGCGCGGGAGTTCGTCAGCGGCGTCGCGGTGCTGGCCGCGGCGGACGACGACCTGGACGTCGACGCCTTCGACCCGGCGGTCGAGCTGGCCGCCCTGACGGCGCCGGCCGCGTCGACCGGCGTCCGGCTGGCGGAGGTGCCGGCCGACTTCGACCCGCTCGACCCCGAGCAGGACCTCGCAGCGGGTGCCGCGGAGGTGGACGACTCCCTCGGCGCCTTCCTCGAGCGCGTGGCCCTGGTGGCCGACTCCGACCAGATCCCGTCGCCGGACCGCGAGAGCGCCGGTGTGGTCACCCTGATGACGCTGCACACGGCCAAGGGGCTGGAGTTCGACAACGTCTTCCTCACCGGCTGCGAGGACGGCGTCTTCCCGCACATGCGGGCGCTCAACGACCCCGACGAGCTCGCGGAGGAGCGCCGGCTGGCCTACGTCGGGATCACCCGGGCGCGGCAGCGGCTGCACGTCTCCCGGGCCATCGTCCGGGCGGCCTGGGGCACCCCGCAGCACAACCCGGCCAGCCGGTTCCTCACCGAGCTGCCGGACCGGCTGGTCGACTGGCGGCGCACCGAGCGGGCCGTCACGTCGTGGCGGAACACGTCGGCGACGACCCGGTCGAACGACTCCTGGCGCGGCACGGTGGGCTACGGCGCCCCGAAGCCGAAGGTCCGGGTGATCCCCGTGCTGACGGCGGGCGACCGCGTCCTGCACTCCACCTTCGGGCTCGGCTCGGTGGTGGCGACGTCCGGCACGGGCGACGACACCAAGGCCGACGTCGACTTCGGCTCCGCCGGCCTCAAGCGGCTCTCGCTCAAGCACGCCCCGCTCGAGAAGCTCTAGCCGCCGCCTCGGACCGCCGCCTGACCGCCGCCGGCGGGCGCGTCGGGCTGCGCCCTCCCCTGGCCGGTCACTTCACACCCCGTCGGTGGTCTTCACACCTCGGGCAACGGCCGCAGCGACGGTCGTCGGGGTGTGAAGTGGGGGACAGGCCCCGGCCGCGGGGCGACCGGCCCCGGCCCCGGCCCCGGCCACGGGTGACGGGCCTGGACCCAGCGGGGCTGGGAGACCCGTGCGGCAGGGCCGCCGCGGCAGCTGGCTACGGGTTGATGCCGTGGGCGTTCAGCCAGCTCACCGGGTTGACGGCCTTGTAGACGTCGCCCGGGGTGATGCCGGCGGGGTAGATCTCGAAGTGGACGTGCGGGCCGAAGGTGCGGCCGGTCATGCCGACGGCGCCGACGGTCTGGCAGGCGGCGACGCTCTGGCCGACGCTGACCGACACGGTCGACATGTGGGCCTGCAGCGACGAGGTGCCGTCGGGGTAGCGGATGGCCACGTAGTTGCCGGCCCAGCCGCTGGCCGGCCCGGAGCCCGCGTTGGTGACGACGCCGGAGGCCGGGGCCTGCAGCGGGGTGCCGACGGGGGCGGAGAAGTCGAAGCCGGTGTGGTAGCGCGACCAGGAGCCGACCTGGCCGAAGCGGGCGGCGATGCTGTAGCCGCCGCGGACCGGCATGCAGCTCTTGCCCGAGGCGTTGACCGGCGCGGCCTCCGCGGGGGCGGCGGCCTCGGGCTCGGCGGCCTTCTGGGTGGTGGTGGTCTCCGGCGCGGCGGCCTGGGCCAGCTCGGCGGCCCGCTTCGCGTCCGCGCTCTTCTTGATCAACGCGGCCTGCTCCTGCGTCGACTCCGACGCCGACTCCAGCGTCTTCTCCCGCGCGTCGGCGGCCTTGGTGCTGGCGGCCTGCTCGATCTGCTCGTCGGTCTTGGCGAGCTCCTCGGCCCGCTGGTCGGCCAGGCTCTGCAGCTTCGCCTGGTCCAGCGCGGGGCGCCCGGCGGTGTCGCGGCTGGTGGCGGTGGCGTCCCGGTCGAAGGCCGCCGGCAGCTTCACGGCGGGATCGGTGGTCGCGGCGACCCGGGTGCTGGGCACGGCCACCTGGGCCGGCTCGGCGTTGCTGGTGAGGACGACGGACCCGGCGACACCGAGACCCAGCAGGGACACGGCGAGCGCCGCGGCGCCGTGCTGCAACCAACCGCGACGGTCGTCCTTGATGTCCTCAATCAGCGCTCGGCGCGCGGGGGCGTCCGGCGTTGTTGACTTGGGCACTCAGGATCTCCTACGGACGACGACACGGGCCGGTCAGGCCTCATGAACAGTGCGTGGTTCCGCTCCCTCGAGGCCCTGCTGGGGCAGAGCCCCAGCAGCAGACGGTCAAAACCATAACGGATGCGTAACAGCGAGCAAAAACGGGGCGGCCCCGGGCCCGCTCAGCGCCGACGGCGGTGTGACCGATCTCTCCGGCGCGGACGGCTCAGCGGGTGGCGACGCCGGCGGCGCGCAGCCACGGCACCGGGTCGACGGCGCGGTAGACGTCGCCGTACCGGACGCCGGCGGGGTAGAGCTCGAAGTGCAGGTGGGGGCCGAACGCCCGACCCGTCTGGCCCACGTACCCGAGGACCTGGCCGGCCTGCACGGTCTGCCCGGCCGAGACCGCCATCGACGACATGTGCGACGACATCGTGGTCATCCCGTCCCCGTGCAGGACGGCGACGTGGTTGCCGGCCCAGTCGCCGCTGTTGCCGGCGTAGAGCACCGTACCCGACTTCACGGCCTTGATGGGGACGCCGTAGCCGGCCCGGAAGTCCAGGCCGGTGTGGTAGCGCGACCAGAGCCCGTACTGGCCGAAGCTGGCGCCGACGACGGCGCCCGGGACGGGGGAGACGGCCCCGCCGCCGCCGGTGACGACGACGGGCGCGTCCGGCACCGTCGGGGCCGCGGGTGCGGTCGGCCCGGTCGGCGCGGTGGTGGGGGCGGTGGTCGGTGCGGCGGCCAGGGCCTTCGCGGCGGCCTCGGCCGCGGCACGGGCGGTCACGGCGGCGGCCCGGGCGGCCGCTGCCCGCTCCAGCGCCTGCCGGGCCAGCTCGGCGCCCTTGGCCTGGGTGGCCTTCTCGGCGGCCGTCAGCCCCTCCTGCCGGGCCTTCGTCCTCGCCTGGTTCGCCGCCCGGCTGATGGCTTCGGCGTCCTTGGCGAGCTCCTCGGCCCGCTGCGCGGCGTGCTCGGCGACGATCGCCTGGCGGAGCGGCTCGCCGCCGTCACCACCGAAGCTGAAGGCCTCGAGGACCGAGGGGTCAGGGGTGGGGGACGGCGTCGCGACCCGGACGGCCTGCTGCTGCGGGGACGCGACGCCGGGCGGGGCCGGTCGCGGTTCGGCGTTGCCGGTCGCGGTGATGGACCCCGCGAGCACCAGCCCGAGCGCCGAGACGGCGAGCGCGGCGGTGGCGGTGGACAGCCAGGAGCGGCGCTCGACGTCGACGACGTCGGCCCGGCGGGCCGGACGTCGAGGCGTGGGGACGAGCACGGCACTACTCCTGGGATCTGCGGGCTGCGACGCGGGGGCGGCGCGTCGGGGTCTCGGTCCCGACCGGGGCGCGAGGGCCCTGCCCCAGGATACGGAGCAACCCGGCGCGGGACCACCGGATCCGCAGGGTCTTAGGTCCCCACTTTCGGGGGGGTCGGGGAGAGGACGCGCGCCTGGCCCCCGCCGAGGAGGCCGTCCGGCCCCGGCGCCCCGCCCGCGACCGTCCGGCACCGCACGCCGGCGACGCGCAGTAGCCTCGGGCGCGTGGAGCCCTCCGAGCACACCGCGACCGGCCGGCGGCTGCGCGTCGTCGTGGCCAAGCCCGGCCTGGACGGCCACGACCGCGGCGCGAAGGTCGTGGCGCGGGCGCTCCGGGACGCCGGTATGGAGGTCATCTACACCGGCCTGCACCAGACGCCGGAGCAGATCGTGCGGACCGCCCTGGCCGAGGACGCCGACGCGGTCGGGCTGTCGGTGCTGTCGGGGGCGCACCTCACCCTCTTCGCGCGGGTGCTGGAGCTGCTGGCCGCCGAGGACGCCGGCGACGTCGTGGTCTTCGGCGGCGGCATCATCCCGCCGGCCGATCGGGCGGCCCTGCTGGAGCTCGGGGTCGGCGAGGTGTTCACCCCCGGGGCGACGATGGCGGACATCGTGGCCTGGGTCCGGGGCCACGTCGGCCTCGACCGCGGCCTCTGAACCCCGTCAGGCGCCGCGGGGCGCCCAACCACTAGGCTCGTCCTCGGTCCGCCGGCGGTGGACCGACACCAGGGCCGGGCCGGGCCCGGGTGTCCGAGGCGGTCGACCTGCGGGCAACGGCAGGTCGCGACCAGGAGGCACTGTGGATCTGTACGAGTACCAAGCCCGGGACATGTTCGAGGCGCACGGGGTCCCCGTGCTGCGCGGCATCACCGCGACGACGCCGGAGGAGGCCGGCCGTGCTGCGGCCGAGCTGGGCACCCCCGTCGTCGTGGTCAAGGCGCAGGTGAAGACCGGCGGCCGGGGCAAGGCCGGTGGCGTCAAGATCGCCCGGAGCCCCGAGGAGGCTGCGGCGCGCGCCGAGGAGATCCTCGGCCTGGACATCAAGGGCCACACGGTCAAGACGGTCATGGTGGCCGAGGGCGCCGACATCGCCGAGGAGTACTACTTCTCCCTGCTGCTCGACCGGGCGAACCGCCGCTACCTCGCCATGTGCTCGAAGGAGGGCGGCATGGAGATCGAGCAGCTGGCCGTCGAGCGCCCGGAGGCCCTCGCCCGCGTCGAGGTCGACCCGATCGTCGGGATCGACCAGGCCAAGGCCGACGAGATCGTGGCCGCGGCCGGCTTCGACGCCGCCGACGCCGCGGAGCTCGCCCGGGTCTTCCAGCTCCTCGGCCAGGTCTACACCGGGTCCGACGCGACGCTGGTCGAGGTGAACCCGCTCGTGAAGACCGGCGACGGCTCGATCGTCGCCCTCGACGGCAAGGTGTCCCTCGACGAGAACGCCGACTTCCGGCACCCCGACCACGCGGCCCTGGTCGACAACTCCGCCACCGACCCGCTCGAGAACGCGGCGAAGGAGAAGGGCCTCAACTACGTCAAGCTCGACGGCTCCGTCGGCATCATCGGCAACGGCGCCGGCCTGGTGATGAGCACCCTCGACGTCGTCGCCTACGCCGGCGAGGAGGTCGCCGGGCACCCGAAACCGGCCAACTTCTTGGACATCGGGGGCGGCGCGAGCGCCGAGGTGATGGCCAACGGCCTGGAGATCATCCTCGGCGACGCCCAGGTGAAGAGTGTCTTCGTCAACGTCTTCGGCGGGATCACCGCCTGCGACGCGGTGGCCAACGGCATCGTGCAGGCCTTCCAGCTGCTGGAGGGCCGCGGCGAGGCGGTCACCAAGCCGCTCGTCGTCCGGCTGGACGGCAACAACGCGGAGGAGGGCAGGCGCATCCTCACCGAGGCGGCGCTGCCCGGGCTGGAGCAGGTGGACACGATGGACGGCGCCGCCAAGCGCGCCGCCGAGCTGGCTGGGAACTGAGGACCGACTGACATGGCAATCTTCCTGAACAACGCATCCAAGGTCATCGTGCAGGGCATGACCGGCTCCGAGGGGCGCAAGCACACCTCCCGGATGCTGGCCTCCGGCACCTCCGTCGTCGGAGGCGTGACCCCCGGCAAGGGCGGTCAGAGCGTCGACTTCGACGGCACGGCCGTCCCCGTGTTCAACTCCGTCGGCGAGGCGATGGCCGAGACCGGCGCGGACGTCACCGTCATCTTCGTGCCGGCCAAGTTCACCAAGGCCGCCGTCGTCGAGGCCATCGAGGCCGAGATCCCGCTGGCCGTCGTCATCACCGAGGGCGTCCCGGTCAAGGACAGCGCCGAGTTCTTCACCCTGTCGCAGGGGTCGAAGACCCGGCTGATCGGCCCGAACTGCCCGGGGCTCATCTCGCCCGGGCAGGCGAACGCGGGCATCATCCCGGCCGACATCACGCAGGCCGGCCGGATCGGCCTGGTGTCGAAGTCCGGCACGCTGACCTACCAGATGATGTACGAGCTGCGGGACATCGGCTTCTCCTCCGCGGTGGGGATCGGGGGGGACCCGGTCATCGGGACCACCCACATCGACGCCCTGCAGGCGTTCGAGGACGACCCCGACACCGACGCGATCGTGATGATCGGCGAGATCGGCGGCGACGCCGAGGAGCGGGCGGCCGACTACATCAAGGCCCACGTGACCAAGCCCGTCGTCGGCTACGTCGCCGGTTTCACCGCTCCCGAGGGCAAGACGATGGGCCACGCCGGCGCCATCGTCTCCGGCTCCTCGGGCACCGCGGCCGCCAAGCAGGAGGCCCTCGAGGCGGCCGGGGTCAAGGTCGGCAAGACGCCGAGCGAGACCGCGCAGCTGATGCGCGAGATCATGCAGGGGCTCGCGGGCTGAGCCGGCCCAGCCGCACGACCACCGACGTGCCCCGGACCGCCTGGTCCGGGGCACGTCGTCGTCCGGGGCCCCGTCGTCGCGAGCGCAGGGCGGCAGGCAGGATCGGGGCCCATGTGGACCACGACCGCGACCCGGACCGCCTACGAGAACCCGTGGATCCGGGTCCGCGAGGACCAGGTCGTGCGCCCCGACGGGCGGCCCGGCCTGTACGGCGTCGTCGAGGTCCGCTCGCCCGCGGTGTTCGTCGTCCCGGTCACCGCGGCGGGTGAGGTGGTGCTGGTCACCGTCGACCGCTACACCACGGGCCGGGCGACGCCCGAGGTGCCGGCCGGCGGCTCCGACGGGGAGGACCTGCTGGAGGCGGCGCGGCGGGAGCTCCGGGAGGAGACCGGGCTGGCCGCGGCGAGCTGGCGGCCGATCGGGGCGGTCGACTCGCTCAACGGGGTGGCCGCCGCCCCCGGCCAGGTGTACCTGGCCACCGACCTCACCGAGGTCGGCGGCCGCGAGACCGAGGCCGAGGGCATCACCGACGTCCGCCGGGTGCCGTGGGCCGAGCTGGTGGCGATGATCGGCCGCGGCGAGGTCACCGACAACGAGACCCTCGGCGCGCTGATGCTCGCCGTCGTCGCCCTGGACCGGGTGCGGACCCAGGGCCCCTCGAGCCCGGCCGGCGCGGGGCGCTCCGCTGCCTGAGGTCGACGGCCCTTCGACAGGCTCAGGGCGCGGTGGCTCAGGGCGCGGCGGGCTCGGGGCGCGGGTGCGCCGCTCAGGGGACCTGGGTCATCCGCTGACCGGCCCGGACGGCCACCATGTCCCACTCGTCGTCGGTGAGGTCGTAGCCGTCGTCGAGCGGGTTGAGGAAGGTGTAGGCCACCTTGCTGCCGGAGGAGACGATGCCCACCCGGTAGCGCTGGGTGCCCTGCGTCGACTTCTGCGAGACCGCCGCGGTCCAGCCCGTGACCTCGGCTGCGGAGGCGCCCACGCCGGTCACCTCCGCCGGGTCGGAGACGCTGGCGGTGAGCTTGCGCTTCTCGCAGCTCTCCAGGTCGGACTTGATCTTGGCCACCAGGTCGCCGGCGGCCTTGTCGCTCTTCATGGTCAGGACGATCTCGTTGAGCCCGAAGGTCGTGCTGCTCGGGACCAGGTAGACCCGGCTGCTGGCGGTCTCGGCGTCCAGCCGTGCCCAGGTGACGGTCTCGCACTGGGAGCCGAGGAACTCCTCGCTGGGCGGCTCCGCCGGGGTGGCGACCCAGGACTCGTCGTCCTCACCGGCCGGCGGCAGGTCGCCCGTGGCCAGGAAGCCGGGCACGTCCCCGCCGAGCGGGGGCGGGCCGAACTTGACGACCGGCTTGGTGGTGCAGGGCTGGCCCGCGGCCTGGCACTGCTTCCCGGTCACGGCACCCAGGGCGGCGGCGACGTCCCGGACGCCGAGCGGCTTGCCCGCGCGGGCGGCGTCGACGAGGTTGACGACCCGGCCCGAACGGCTCAGCACGATGCTGTGCCACTGGGTCTTGCCCGCGGTGATGACGTTGGCGACGATGCCCGTCGACTGGTCGCCGAGACCGGTGACGGTCGAGCCGTCGGCGATGTAGGTCCCGGGGCTCACGCAGCCGCCGAGCGTCTTCGCCGCCACGGCGTAGGCCTGCGCCGCCTCCTCGGGGGAGTTGTAGGCGGCCGCGCGGTGCAGGGCGCTGGGGGCCTGCTTGCCCGAGCCGCTGAGCAGCCGGACGACCTCCTGCTGCCCCGTCGGCTGGCCCTCGGCGGGCTCGTCGCTGAAGCAGGCCGCGACCGGGGCGTCGTCGGCCGGCGGGCGCTGGGTCAGCGCCACCGTCCAGGTGCCCGGGGCGATCTGGGCTGCCGACGCCGGGTCCAGCAGCGCCGCGTCGGCGAGCACCGCCCCGGGGTCGGCCGCCGTCGGGGCGGCCGAGCCGGACGGCGCCGTCGAGGGGACGGGCGTCGCGGGGCCGGGGTCGGCCGTCCGGTCGCCGACGGTCGACACCGCGTACATCACGGCCAGACCGACGGCGATCACCGCCGCGAGGGCCCCGATCAGCAGCGCCAGCCGTCCCCGGCGGCCCAGCAGCGTGCGGGGGTGGTCGTCGTCGAGGCGCTCCTCGCGCTCGCCCTCGGGCCGTCGGCCGGCGGGCGTCCGGGGCAGCAGGGTGGTGGAGTCCTCGTCGTCGGGGGTGCGACGCGCGCGCGGCTTGAAGACGGGCCGGGTGATCCGGGTCTCCTCCCCGGTCAGCGGGGTGGAACCGGCGGGCGCGGAGACGGCCGGCTCGTCGCGGTAGAGCGGCTTCGGCCGGTCCTCGTCGTCGGTCGCGGGGGCTGCGGCGGCGGCCGGGCCCGGGGTCGTCGCGGGTGCGTCGGAGCCGGGGCGGCCAGCGGCCGGGTCGGAACCAGCGGCCGGTGCCGATCCCACGGGTGCCGGTCCGGCGGCCGTCGCCGGCTCCGGGCTCGTGGGTCCCGGCGTGCCGGCGGCGGAGGCCGCGGCGGGCCGGTCAGCACCCGACGTCGAGCCGTCGGCGGCGCGCCGGGGTCGGTACCCGGGGTCGGGGTCGACCATGCGAAGAGCTCCTAGCGGTCACGGGACGTGCGGTCGGGGTCCGGCCGGCACCCCCGGGCGCCGGGACACGGACCACAAGACTTTACCCCCCGGCGGGCGTGTCCGGCCCAGCCGAGCAGGCCCGCTGGGTGAGCATGGACGCGCCATGGCTTCCCTGTTGTCCCCTCGCCGCACCGATCCCACCATCGTCCTGCGGGCGACCGAGCCCTCCCGGCCGGTCCCGCAGGACGACGCCGCGGGGCCCGGTGGTCCCCGCCTCGGCTGGGGCGTCACGGCGGTCGCGGGCGGCCTGCTGTGCGCCCTCACCGGCTGGCTGCTGGTCGCCGGCCTCGCGGTCGTCGGCTGGGTCACGGCCGACCCGGGCACGCTGGTCGGCGCCCTCGTCGTCGGCACCCAGCTGTGGCTGGCGGGGCACGGCGTCGCCGTCGAGCTCGGCGGCCTGCTCGTCACCCTCGTGCCCTGGGGCGTCGCCGCGCTGATGGCCGTCCTCCTCTCACGCGCGGCGGGCTTCGCCGCCCGCTCGGCGCGCCCGGGGCAGGAGCCCCACGCCCTCGGCGTCGCCCTGGCCGTGGTGGGCGCCTACGCCGCCCCGCTGCTGGTCGCCGCCGGCCTGCTCGGGCGGGTCGGCTCGGCTCCCGGCCATCTCGTCGTCGTGGGTGCCGTGCTGCTCGCCGCGGCCCTGCACGGCGCCGGCCGCGTCCTGGGGACGCGGTGGACCGACCGGTGGCCGGGCTGGGCCCGGGCCGTGCCCCGCGCGGTGCTGGCCGCCCAGCTGGTCCTGCTGGCCGCCGGTGCCTCCGTGGTGGTCACCGGGCTGGCCCGGCACCTGGACCGGGTCACCGCCCTGCACGAGGGGCTGGCGCCCGGGCTGGCCGGCGGGGTCGCGCTGCTCGTGGCCCAGCTCGCCCTGGCACCCAACGCGGTCGTCTGGGGCGGCTCCTACGCCCTGGGCGGTGGCTTCACGCTGGGGAACGGGTCCCTGGTCTCCCCGTCCTCCACCGATCTCGGGGTGGTCCCCGGCCTGCCGCTGCTGGGCGCGCTGCCCGCCGAGGGCCCCGGTCCCGCCGCCGCGCTGTGGTGGCTCGCCGCCGGCGTACTGGCCGGTGCCGTGGCCGCCTGGCTGGTGGTGCGCGCCCGGCCGCAGGCGCGCTTCGACGAGACCAGCCTCGTCGGCGGGCTGGCCGGCGTGACCGGAGGACTGGTGTTCGTCGCCCTGGCCTGGGCCACGAGCGGCGACCTGGGGACGGTCCGGCTGACCGGGCTGGGCCCCGAGCTGCTCCCGCTGCTGGTGATGAGCGTGACCACCCTGGGGCTCGCCGGCATGGTGACCGGCCTGGCCCTGGGGCTCTGGCGGCGCGCTCGGCCCGGTGCCCGTGCCGGGGCCGACATCGGCGCTGACACCGCCGTGGACGCCGGGCCGACCCGGTCCGGCCGGGCGGCGCGCCGGCGGGGCGCGTCCGCCATCCCCGTGTGGGACGACGAGCACGGCGACCGGGCGGAGCCCACCGAGGTCCTCGAGCGCGCCCTCCCGGACCACGAGCCGACCGAGGTGCTGCCCCGGCCCTCCGGGTCCTCGGCGTCGGAGGACCCCCGCTCCTCTGGATAGGGTGGCAGCCGTGCCCGCCCCCGCCCCGACCTCGGCGACGGGACCGCTGACCGCGCGCGGCCCCGCCCGCGTCGTCGTCCTCATCTCCGGCACCGGCACCCTCCTGCAGGCCCTGCTCGACGCCGCCGCCGACCCCGGCTACGGCGCCCGGGTGGTCGCGGTCGGGTCGGACCGGCCGGGCGTCGCCGGACTGGACCGCGCCGACGCCGCCGGGGTGCCGACGTTCGTGCACCCGCTGGGACCGGGCTCGGACCGCGCCGCCTGGGACGCCGGGCTCCGCGACCGCGTGGCCGTGCACCGGCCCGACCTCGTGGTCAGCGCCGGCTTCATGAAGCTGGTCGGCCCCGCCTTCCTCGAGGCCTTCGGCGGCCGCACGATCAACACCCACCCCGCCCTGCTGCCGGCCTTCCCGGGCATGCACGGGCCGCGCGACGCCCTGGCGCACGGCGTCAAGGTCGCCGGGGCCACCGTCTTCCTGGTCGACGCGGGCGTCGACACCGGCGTCATCCTCGACCAGGCGGCCGTCCGTGTGGAGGACGACGACACCGTCGCCTCCCTGCACGAGCGGATCAAGGTCGCCGAGCGCGACCTCCTCGTCACCACCACCCATCGGCTCGCCACACGCTCGTGGCAGGTCGTCGACAGAAAGGTGCGCTGGGACCCATGACCGAGCCACTCACCACCGCTGCCACCCCCGACCCCGACGGCCGCCGCCCGCTCCGGCGCGCGCTGGTCTCGGTGTACGACAAGACCGAGCTGCTGACGGTGGCCCGGGCCCTCGTCGAGGCCGGGGCCGAGATCGTCTCCACCGGCTCCACCGCCCGCACCGTCGCCGACGCCGGCCTCCCCGTCACCCCGGTCGAGGACGTCACCGGCTTCCCCGAGTGCCTCGACGGCCGGGTCAAGACCCTGCACCCCAAGGTCCACGCCGGGCTGCTGGCCGACCTGCGGCTGGAGTCGCACCGCGACCAGCTCGGCGAGCTCGGGGTCGCGCCGTTCGACCTGCTGATCAGCAACCTCTACCCGTTCACCGCCACCGTCGACTCCGGGGCGACGCCGGACGAGTGCATCGAGCAGATCGACATCGGCGGCCCCGCCATGGTGCGGAGCTCGGCCAAGAACCACGCGTCGGTGGCCGTCGTCACCTCCCCCGACCAGTACGGCGAGCTGCTGGAGGCCCTGGCCTCCGGCGGCTTCACGCTGGCGGCCCGGCAGGCGCTGGCCGCCGCGGCCTTCGTGCACACCGCCACCTACGACGTCGCCGTGGCCAGCTGGATGGGCAACGTCGTCACCGACACCAGCGACGGGACGGGCTTCCCGG
Organism: Friedmanniella luteola; assembly: GCF_900105065.1. NCBI lineage: Bacteria > Bacillati > Actinomycetota > Actinomycetes > Propionibacteriales > Nocardioidaceae > Friedmanniella > Friedmanniella luteola. The sequence goes on along the minus strand of NZ_LT629749.1, from coordinate 3,619,258 downwards.
CCTGGGTCGGCGCGACCTGGGACAAGGCCGCCGGCCTGCGCTACGGCGAGAACCCGCACCAGCCCGCCGCGCTCTACCGGGCCGGCTACGGCGGAGCGGGCCTGGCCGGTGCCGAGCAGCTGCACGGCAAGGAGATGTCCTACAACAACTACGTCGACACCGACGCGGCCCGCCGCTCGGCCCACGACTTCGACGAGCCGGCCGTGGCGATCATCAAGCACGCCAACCCGTGCGGCATCGCCGTCGGCGCCGACGTCGCCGAGGCCCACCGGCTGGCCCACGCCTGCGACCCCGTCTCCGCCTTCGGCGGCGTCATCGCCACCAACCGCCCGGTCAGCGTGGCCATGGCCGAGCAGGTCGCCGAGGTGTTCACCGAGGTGATCGCGGCCCCGGGCTACGAGGACGGCGCCGTCGAGGTGCTCGCCCGCAAGAAGAACCTCCGCATCCTCGTCGTCCCGCCGCCCAGCCCGGGCGGTGTCGAGACGCGCGGCATCGACGGCGGGATGCTGATGCAGCACCGCGACCGGATCGGCGTCGAGCACGACCAGGCGGCGCACTGGACGCTCGTCGCGGGCGAGCCGGCCTCGGCCGAGACGCTGGCCGACCTCGAGTTCGCCTGGCGGGCTGTCCGCGGCGTGAAGAGCAACGCGATCCTGCTGGCCGCCGGCGGCGCCTCCGTCGGCGTCGGGATGGGTCAGGTCAACCGGGTCGACTCCTGCAAGCTCGCCGTCGAGCGGGCGGGGGAGCGGGCTGGTGGCGCCGTCGCGGCCTCCGACGCCTTCTTCCCCTTCGCCGACGGGCCCCAGATCCTGCTGGACGCCGGCGTGCGGGCCATCGTGCAGCCCGGCGGCTCGGTCCGGGACGAGGAGGTCGTCGCCGCCGTCCAGGCCGCGGGCGCGACCATGTACGTCACCGGCGCCCGGCACTTCTACCACTGATGCCCGTCCCCGCACGCCCGCACCCGCACCACCGATCGGAGAACCCATGACCGCGCAGATCCTCGACGGCAAGGCGCTCGCCGCCACCATCAAGGCCGAGCTCAAGGAGCGGGTGGCCGCCCTGGCCGAGCGGGGGATCGTGCCCGGGCTGGGCACGGTGCTCGTCGGTGACGACCCGGGCAGCCACTCCTACGTGGCGGGCAAGCACCGCGACTGCGCCCAGGTGGGCATCAAGTCGCTGGAGGTCCAGCTGCCCGCCTCGACCAGTGCGGCGGAGCTGCAGGCCGAGATCGAGCGGCTCAACGCCGACCCGGCCTGCACCGGCTTCATCGTCCAGCTGCCGCTGCCCGGCAGCCTCGACGACAACTGGGCGCTGGGCCTGGTCGACCCCGGGAAGGACGCCGACGGGCTGCACCCCGCCAACCTGGGCCGGCTGGTGCTGTCCGAGCCCGGCCCGCTGCCCTGCACTCCGCGGGGGATCGTCGAGCTGCTGCGCCGCAACGGCGTCGAGCTGGCCGGCGCGGAGGTGTGCGTGGTCGGCCGCGGCACGACCGTCGGCCGCCCGCTGGGTCTGCTGCTGACCCGCAAGAGCGAGAACGCGACCGTCACCCTCTGCCACACCGGCACCGTCGACGTCGCCGCCCACACCCGACGCGCCGACATCGTCATCGCCGCGGCCGGCCGGCCGGGGCTGGTGACGGCCGACATGGTCAAGCCCGGGGCGGTCTGCGTCGACGTCGGCATCACCCGGACCGAGAAGGGCCTGGTCGGCGATCTCGACCCGAGCGTGCACGAGGTCGCGTCCTGGGTCGCTCCCGTGCCCGGCGGCGTGGGCCCGATGACCCGCGCCATGCTGCTCAGCAACGTCGTCGACCGCGCCGAGCGGCTCGCCGGCGCGGCGGCCTGAGGTCCCGGGTGGCCCGGGGCGGCGCGGGCGCAGCACCGCAGCAGCGGCCCTGGCCCCTGCTCGTGGTGGTGGCCGGGGTCGCCCTGGGCCTGCTGGTCAGCGTGCTGGGCGAGGCCACCTGGCGCCTGGGGTCGGTCCTGGTCGGCCTCGCCCTGCTCGTCGGTGCCGTCGAGCGGCTGGTGCTGAGCGACCGGGCGGCCGGCCTGCTGCAGGTGCGCGGCAAGGGCTTCGACGTCGCGGTCCTGGCCCTCTTCGGGCTGGCCGTCGTCGCCCTGGCCCTGGTGGTGCCGCCCGGGCGCTGACCGGTCCCGTGGCTAGCCGCCCGAGCTGGCCGCCACCGCGATGGCGAGGAACAGCAGGACCGCCAGGATGCCGAGCACCATCAGCACGGTCACGATGATGCCGAGGATGCGGCCCACGACGATCAGCTGCTCGTTGCCCGGGTGGGCGCCGCTGGCGCGGATCTCCTTGAGCGCGCGGCTGCCCATGATCCACGCCACCGGCCCGAGGATGCCGACGAAGAAGCCGGCGATGCCGAAGACGAGGATGAGGACGCCCTGCGGGTGGTCAGCGCTGCCGTAGGGCTGGGTGGAGACGCCGTAGCCGGGCTGCCCGTACGCCTGCGGTGCGTAGCCCTGCTGGCCGTAGTCCTGCTGCTGGCCGTAGCCCTGCCCGTAGTCCTGGCCGTAGCCCTGCTGGCCGTAGCCCTGCTGTGCAGGGTCCTCGGTGTAGCCCTGCGGCCCGTAGCCCTGCTGGCCCCCGGTCGGCGGCTCGGCGTAGGGCGCGGGCTCCGGGTTCAGGCCGGGCTCGGGGCGTCGCTCGGGGTCGGAGGCCGAGGACGGCTGCTGCGGATCGGTCATGGTGCTCCTCCAGGTGGCGGTGAGGGCGGGCGGGCCGGCCTCAGGGGGTGGTGCGGTACAGCCCGAGCGCGAGGACGGCGACCAGGTAGAACAGGATGACGAGCGCCCAGACCACCAGGGTGATGATGCTGAGCACCCGGCCCACCACCACCGACGAGCGGTTGGAGTAGGCGTGGGGGTTCGCGTCGATCTGGTGGAGCGCCTGGTTGGCACGCAGCAGGCCGGGCACCGCGACGACCGGGCAGAGCACCAGCCCGAGGATCCCGAGCACCAGCACCAGGGTGCCCTGGGGGTGCGGCCGGCCGTAGCCGCTCACCGGCGGCGGCTGGTACGGGTTGCTCACCCCCAGCATTCTGGCGCACCGGCGCCGTCAGGCCCAGCACCCGCGCGGGGTCGGCGTCATCCGGAGACCCGCTGCACGAACGCCGCGAGGTCGGCCGACTGCTGCACCCGGCTCGGCTCGTGGACGTACATCATGTGGCCGGCCTCGTAGTACGCCCAGGTGATCCGGTCGGCCTCGCCGGGCGGCACCTTGAGGTGGGCGAACACGTGCTCGGCGGCGAAGTGCGGGGTGGCGCCGTCGAAGTAGCCGCAGGACACGTGCACCTGCAGGTGCGGGTTGGAGCGCATGGCCGAGGCGAGCGCCGAGGCCGACTCGACGGCGCGGCCCTCGAACTCCTTGTACGACCAGGGGTGCACGTCGCTGGTCAGCAGGTTGTAGGGCAGGTCGGTGCGGTAGCCGAGCTCGGTGCGCAGGTAGCCGTTGGCCGCGGCCGCGTAGGGCCCGACGAGGGCGCGGTAGCTCGGGTCCTCCTCGGTGCGGCTCACGTTGCCGTGGTCGGGCCAGGAGGTGAACCGCAGGTCCAGCCGGCCCAGCTGCAGGCCGCGGTCCCGCAGCAGCTCGGTGACGAAGGAGAACAGGTCCACCCGGAGGTCGGCACGGTCGACGTAGCCCGGGTCGAGGCCGGTCAGCTCGGCGTAGCGGGCGACGACGGCGTCGCGCTCCGCCCCGCGCAGCCGGTGGCCGCGCGCCAGCGCCCACGGCAGGTCGCGGGCGGCGAACTCCTCGGCCTCGGCCACCCGGGCGCGCAGCTCGCCGTCGACCTTGCCGTGGTGGTGCGCGGCGGCGGTGTAGGTGGGCAGGTAGAGGGCGTAGGGCAGGTCCGAGCCCTCGACGAAGTCCACCGAGCCGATGTCGAGGACCGAGGAGATGAGCAGCAGGCCGTTGAGGTAGAGGCCGCAGCCGTCGGCGAGGTGCTGCGCCAGGGCGGCGGCGCGGGTGGTGCCGTAGGACTCCCCGGCCAGCAGCTTCGGCGACGACCACCGGTCGTGGCGGCTGGTCCACAGCCGGATGAACTCCCCGACGGACTCGAGGTCGCGGGTGTAGCCGTGGTAGTCGCCGGCCTGGTGCCCGGCGGCGGGCCGGGAGTAGCCCGTCGTCACCGGGTCGACGAAGACCAGGTCGGAGACGCGGAGCAGCGACTCCAGGTTGTCGGTCAGCCCCCAGGGCGGGGGGAGCAGGGCGCCGGCGTCGCCCATCACGACGCGGCGCGGCCCCAGCAGCCCGAGGTGCAGCCAGGCCGACGACGAGCCGGGCCCGCCGTTGAAGGCGAAGGTGACCGGGCGGGTGCGCGGGTCGACGTCGTCGAGGACGTAGGCGGTCGAGAACACCTCGGCGCGGGGTTGGGGCCCGCGCGCCGTGCCGTCCTCGACCACCTCCTCGCGGAGCACGGTCCGGCCCGCGGTGACGGTGTAGCGCAACCGGCCCCGGCCCACCCCGACGGCGTGCTGGGTGGTGACGAGGTCGTCCTCGGGGGGTGCCGGGGTGGCGGGAGCGGGCTGGGGGTCGTCGGCCATGGCAGGACCCTAGGCGTCACCACCGACAGGACCGGCGACCGGCTCAGCTGCCGGAGAGCCCGCTGATGACGAAGACGAGCGCCCAGACCCCGAGGACCGCCAGTCCGACGATGCCGGTGACCAGGCCGGCGTGCGCCTTGCTGCGGCCGGTCCAGCGGGCCGGGTCGCCGTCGATCTCGCGCTTGGCCCGGGCCCCCTGGACGACGCCGGCGATGCCCACCAGGCCCCCGACGCCGCAGAACAGGCTGAGGACCAGGCCGATGATGCCGGTCACCAGGGCCGGTACCGCCTTGGGGTGGTCGGTCGGGCCGTAGCCGTACCCGTAGGGCGGGCCGTAGCCGGCTGCGGGTGGGCCGTAGGCCGCGGGCACGCCGGGCGGCGCGGGGGTGCCGTAGCCCTGGGGGTCGGCCGGGGAGCCGTAGCCCCCCGACGGCGGCTGCTCGGCCCAGGGTGCCTGGTAGGGCGGGGCAGGCTGGTAGGGCGCGGGCGGTTGGTAGGGCTGTGCGGACGGGTGGAGCGGGGCCGGCGGGTAGGGCGGGCCGGTCGGCGGCTGGCCGTAGAGCGGGTACTCGGCGCCCGCCGGGGGCGGCGGCGTCGCGTCCTGGTGCTGCTCGGGCGGGCCTGCGGGCTGGTCGCCGGCGCCGGACGCGGCGGCGCCCTCCCGGCTGAACGGGTCGGGCCCGTCCGCCCCGGGGTCGGAGGGGTGGACGGGCCCGCTCGGCTGGTCGCTCATGCGTGCAGTGTCGCCGACCGGGCGGTCAGTCGATCAGCCCGAGGGAGCGCACGGCCTCGCGCTCCTCGACCAGCTCGGCCGTGGAGGCGTCGATCTTGCCGCGCGAGAAGTCGTTGACGTCGAGGCCCTGGACGATGCTGTACGCACCGCCGCTGACCGTGCACGGGAACGAGGAGATGATCCCCTCGGGCACGCCGTAGGAGCCGTCGGACGGGACCGACATCGAGACCCAGTCGTCCTCGGCGGTGCCGAGCACCCAGTCGCGCATGTGGTCGACGGTGGCGTTGGCCGCGCTGGCGGCGGAGCTGGCGCCCCGGGCCTCGATGATGGCGGCACCCCGCTGCTGCACCCGGGGCAGGAAGTCGCTCTCCAGCCAGGCCTGGTCGACCAGCTCGGGGGCGGGGCGGCCGCCGACCGTGGCGTGGAAGACGTCGGGGTACTGGGTGGCGGAGTGGTTGCCCCAGATGCTCAGGTGCTTGACGTCGTTGACGCTGCTGCCGGTCTTGGCGGCCAGCTGCGCGACGGCGCGGTTGTGGTCCAGCCGGGTGAGGGCGTTGAACCGCTCGCGCGGGATGTCCGGGGCGTTGCTCATGGCGATCAGCGCGTTGGTGTTGGCCGGGTTGCCGGTGATCAGCACCCGGACGTCGTCGGCGGCGTGGTCGTTCAGCGCACGACCCTGGGGCTTGAAGATGGCGCCGTTGGCCTCGAGGAGGTCACCGCGCTCCATGCCCTTGGTGCGCGGGCGCGCCCCCACGAGGCAGGCGAGGTTGACGCCGTCGAACACCTGGTTGGCGTCGTCGCCGATCTGGACGCCGGCCAGCAGCGGGAAGGCGCAGTCGTCGAGCTCCATCACGACACCCTCGAGCGCCTTCAGCGCGGGCGTGATCTCCAGCAGCCGCAGCTCGACGGGCTGGTCCGGACCCAGCATCGAGCCGCTGGCGATGCGGAACAGCAGGCTGTAGCAGATCTGGCCGGCGGCTCCGGTGACGGCGACTCTGACGGGTGACTTCACGAACGCTCCTCGGCTGGCTCCGGCCCGGGTCGGGTGCGACCCGGAGGGAGACGGGTGTGCTTTCCTGGGCCTGACGTTAGCAACGACCGCGCCGCGCAGCACCCGGAGGGCTGGTGACCACTCTCGTCGCACCGGCGGCCCTGCCCGCGCGGGTGGCCGCCCGGCTGGCCGGCAGGCCCGGCACCCGCTGGGTGGGCGTCGACGGCTTCGGGGCGGCCGGCAAGACGACCCTGGCCGCGGCGGTCGCCCGCGCGCTGCCCGCCGCGGTCGTGGTCCACGTCGACGACTTCGCCCGGCCCTCGGTCACCACCTGGGAGCGGGACCGCTTCGTCGCGCAGGTGCTGGCGCCGCTGAGCGACGGCCGGCCCGGCCGCTACCAGCGCTGGGACTGGCCGACCGACTCCGGCGCGGAGTGGTACGACGTCCCACCCGGGGTGCCGGTGGTCGTCGAGGGCGTCTCCAGCACCGACGAGCGACTCGGGGTGCCCTGGGACGTCCGGGTGTGGGTGGAGGCCGATCGCGAGGTGCGGCTCGCCCGCGCCCTGGAGCGCGACGGCGCGGCGATGCTGGAGCGCTGGCTCACCGACTGGATGCCCAGCGAGGAGCGCTACGCCGCCGCGCAGCGCCCCCGCGAGCGGGCGGACTTCTGGGTGCGGACCAGCCCCTGACCCCCGCGGGTGCCGCGTTGTCAGCCCGGGTGGCCGCCGAGGCGACCACCCGGGGCTGACAGGTCGGTCGGGGCGGGGTCAGGCGATGAGGCTCGCGAGCGTGGCGTTGAGCGTCGCCGACGGGGTCATGACGGCCGTCGCCTTGGCGTCGTCCGGGTGGAAGTAGCCCCCGATGTCGGCCGGGTGGCCCTGCACGGCCAGCAGCTCGGCGGTGATCGTGTCCTGCTCGCCGCTCAGCCGCTCGGCGACCGCGCGGAAGGCCTCCGCCAGGTCGGCGTCCGCCGTCTGCGCCGCCAGCTCCTGCGCCCAGTAGAGGGCGAGCCAGAAGTGGCTGCCGCGGTTGTCGATCCCGCCGAGGCGCCGGGTCGGGGACTTGTCCTCGTTGAGGAAGGTCCCGGTCGCCCGGTCGAGGGTGTCGGCCAGCACCTGCGCGCGGGCGTTGCCCGTCGTGGTGGCCAGGTGCTCGAGGCTGACGGCGAGGGCGAGGAACTCACCCAGGCTGTCCCAGCGGAGGTAGTTCTCCTTGACCAGCTGCTGCACGTGCTTGGGGGCCGAGCCGCCGGCGCCCGTCTCGAACAGCCCACCGCCGTTGATCAGCGGGACGACCGACAACATCTTGGCCGAGGTGCCGAGCTCCAGGATCGGGAACAGGTCGGTCAGGTAGTCGCGCAGCACGTTGCCGGTCACCGAGATGGTGTCCTCGCCGCGACGGATCCGCTCGAGGGAGAACGCGATCGCCTCCTCCGGCGGCAGGATCTGGAGGTCCAGGCCCTCGGTGTCGTGCTCGGGCAGGTACTGCCGGACCTTGGCGATCAGGTTGGCGTCGTGCGCGCGGTCCTCGTCGAGCCAGAACACCGCGGGGGAGCCGGTGGCCCGGGCCCGGGTGACGGCGAGCTTGACCCAGTCCTGGATCGGGACGTCCTTGGTCTGGCACATCCGCCAGATGTCGCCCTGCCCGACCGGCGTCTCCAGCACGGTGGTGCCGGACTCGTCGACGACGCGGACGGTGCCGGCGGCCGAGATCTCGAAGGTCTTGTCGTGGGAGCCGTACTCCTCGGCCGCCTGCGCCATCAGCCCGACGTTCGGCACCGAGCCCATGGTCGTCGGGTCGTAGGCGCCGTGCGCGCGGCAGTCGTCGAGGACGACCTGGTAGATGCCGGCGTAGGAGGAGTCGGGGATGACGGCGAGGGTGTCCTGCTCGTCGCCGGAGGGGCCCCACATGTGGCCGGAGGTGCGGATCATCGCCGGCATCGAGGCGTCGACGATGACGTCGCTCGGCACGTGCAGGTTGGTGATGCCGCGGTTGGAGTCCACCATGGCCAGCTCGGGACCGTCGGCGAGGCCCTGCTCGATCGCGGTCTTGATCGGGCCGCCCTGCTCGAGGCGGCCGAGGCCGGCGAGGATGGCGCCGAGGCCGTCGTTGGGGCTGAGGCCGGCGTCGGCCAGGGCGTCCTCGTAGCGGGTGAAGACGTCGGGCAGGAAGGCGCGGACCACGTGGCCGAAGATGATCGGGTCGGAGACCTTCATCATCGTGGCCTTGAGGTGGACCGAGAACAGCACGCCCTCGGACTGCGCGCGGGCGATCTGCTCGGTGAGGAAGATCCGCAGCGCGTCCACGTCCATCGCGGTGGCGTCGACGACCTCGCCGGCCAGCACCGGGACCGACGCGCGGAGCGCCGTGACCGTGCCGTCCTCCGCGACGTGCTCGATGCGCAGGGTGCCGTCGGTCTCGACGACCGCGGAGGTCTCGTTGGAGCGGAAGTCGCCCGACGTCATGTGCGCGACGTTGGTCTTCGAGTCCGGCGACCAGGCGCCCATCGAGTGCGGGTGGCTGCGGGCGTACTGCTTGACCGACGCGGGCGCGCGGCGGTCGGAGTTGCCCTCGCGCAGCACCGGGTTGACGGCGGAGCCCTTGACCTTGTCGTACCGGGCGCGGACGTCGCGGTCCTCGTCGCTGCTCGGGCTCTCCGGGTAGTCCGGCAGGGCGTAGCCCTGGGACTGCAGCTCGGTGATCGCGGCCTTCAGCTGCGGGACCGAGGCGGAGATGTTCGGCAGCTTGATGATGTTGGCCTCGGGCGTCTTGGCCAGCGCCCCCAGCTCGGCCAGCGCGTCGCCGACCCGCTGCTCGGGCGTCAGGCGCTCCGGGAACTGGGCCAGGATGCGGCCGGCGAGGGAGATGTCGCGCGTCTCGACGGAGACCCCGGCCGTCGAGGCGAAGGCCTCGATGATCGGCAGCAGCGAGTAGGTGGCCAGCGCGGGCGCCTCGTCGGTGCGGGTGTAGATGATGGTGCCGGAAGCGGTGGACGTCGTGGTGTCGGTCACGACGGGAGGCTATCGCGTCGGGTTCGGGGGCTGAGTTGGTGCCGACTTGTCAGCACCTGTGGTCGCCCTGACGACCGTGGATGCTGACAACTCGGAAGTCACGAGCGAGGGGGCCCGGACGCGACCGTCCACAGGGCTTCTCCCTCGTGACCTGCTGGGGGCGCGGCCGGCCAGGGTGCACGCGTGCTGACACCTGTGGCGCGGGCAGCCCGCGGAGCCGGCGTGCTGCGGCGTGACCGGCCGGAGGAGTTCGGGTGGACGCGCAGCCAGATCCGGGCCAGGTCGATGCCGGGCGACGGAGCCGCTGGGGCGACCACCTGGTGCTGACCCAGAACGCTGCGCCATCGCGGCGTCAGCTGATGTGGATGGTGCTCCTGGACGCGGGACCGCCCGCCGCGCTGGCCAGCCACACGGCCCTGGAGGTCGCAGGCTTCGCGGACTTCGCTCGCGAGGCGGCGCAGATCCACGTCGTCGTCCCGCGAGGTGCTCGCTGCGCGCCGCTCGCCGGACTCCGCGTCCACGGGTCACGGCGCCTCCATGCTGACGACCTCGTGCTCGAGAGCGGCCTCGCCCGCACCGCTACGGCGCGGTCCGCCCTCGACGCCGCTGCCTGGCAGCCGTACCCGCGCTTCGCGTGCGCACTGGTCAGCGCCGTCGTCCAGCAGCGCCTCTGCACGGTGGACGAGCTCGACGCGGCGATGGCTCGCGTCGGGCGCATCCGCCACCAGGTGCATCTCCGGCTGGTGGTGGCCGACCTGGGCGGAGGGCCGCTGACGAACGGTGAGGAGGAGGTGCTCCGGCTCTGCCGGCGCTTCGGCCTGGTACCGCCGCGGCGCCAGGTCCGACGTCGGGACCTCGACGGCCGGGTCCGCCATCTCGACTGCGAGTGGGACCTGTCCGACGGGCAGCTGGCCGTGCTCGAGGTGGACGGACGCCACCACCCTGGAGGTGCGCAACTGGCAGGAGGACGTGCGCCGGGAGCGCGGCCCGGTCATCAGCGGACGTCGAGTCCTCCGTGCCACCGACATCGAGGGCCGGCTCGAACCCGCGCTCCTGGCTCGTGACCTGATCGCGCTCGGGGTGCCACGGAGCCGCGTCGTCAGCGTCAGGGGCCGCCATGGCCACCACCCACCCTGACAAGTCGGTGCTAGGCCGGGTAGGGGACCGGGAGCAGGCCGCGGGCGCCGACGTCGGCGACGTAGACCGAGCCGGCGTGGGGGCCGCCGGAGCCGCCCTCGTCGGAGGTGGTGATGAAGAGCTGGTCGAGGTCGTCGCCGCCGAACGTGCAGGCGCTGGTCTGGGTGGGGCCGTCGACCTCGACGACGTCCAGCACCGCGCCGCTGCCGGCGTCGAGGCAGCGGACCTGGCCGCCGCCCCAGACCGCGACCCAGAGACGGCCGTCGGTGTCGATCGTCATGCCGTCGGGAGAGTCCTCGCCGAGGTCGGCGACGGTGCGCCGGTCGTGCCAGGAGCCGTCGTCGGCCACGTCGAAGACGTCGACGTGGTGGGTCGGGGTGTCGTTGTAGTAGACCTGCCGGCCGTCGGCGGAGAAGACGAGGCCGTTGGAGACCGAGACCCCCGTCAGCACCGCGGAGACGGAGCCGTCGACGTGCAGCCGGAGCAGGGAGGCCTCACCGCCCGGACCCCCGGTCTGCATCGAGCCGCACAGGAACGACCCGTCCGGCGCCGTCGCGCCGTCGTTCATCCGCAGCCCCTCGTGGTCCCACAGCTCGCCGAGGTCGTGCACGGTGCCGTCGGGGTCGACGAGGACGAACGAGCGCAGTGCCGCGGCGACGATCCCGCCGCCGGTCCGGGGCCGGAACGCCCCGACGAACGCCCCGACGTCGGTCCGGCGGGCGACGGTGCCGTCGGCGGCCAGGCTGACGACCTGCCCCTGGTAGGCGTCGGTGATCCGCAGCCCCTCACCGGGCCACCAGACGGGGCCCTCCCCGTGGCCGGCGACGACGTCGGAGAAGCGGGAGGCGCGGGTCATGCGGTCAGCGTAGGACCCACCCCGACCGCTGGTCCGGCGCCCTCCGGAGGGCGCTCAGGGCCGGGCGTAGAGCACCAGGTCGACGGTGGTGCCGTCGCCCAGCGGCTCGCAGCGGGGCATCACCCCCACCTCCCGGTAGCCGGCCCCCACCGCCACCCGGCGGGACGCGGTGTTGCCCTCGGCGGCGCGGATCAGCACCGAGTCGACCAGCCCCGACTCCTCCGCCCAGGCCGTCACCCGCTGCGTCGCCTCCGTCAGCACCCCGCGGCCGCGCGCCTCGGGGTGCGCCCAGTAGCCGATCTCCGCCCGCTTGGCGTAGCCGCCGAAGCCCTCGAGGCTGATCGCCCCCAGGCAGCGGTCGTCGCCCGCGTCGGCGACGCACCAGACCAGGCCGGCGCCGGTGGCCGCGGACTCCCGGGCGCCCTCCACGTAGTCCAGGGCGTGCTCGCGGGTGTAGGTGCGGGACAGCGACACCAGCCAGTGCTGGGTGCGCGGGTCCCGGCACGCCTCGACCACCCGGTCGGCGTCGTCGTCGGTGAACGGCCGCAGCCGCAGCCGGGGGCCGGCGAGCAGCGGGGGTTCCGACCAGGGCCGGGGCGTCCGCGGGTCGGTCACGCCCAGCGTGCCCACCCAGCCGTCGAGCAGCTCCCCGCGGTGCACCAGCGAGGCCCGGACGACGCCCTCGCACGGCCAGCCGGCCGCGGCCGCGACCCGGCGGGAGCCCCAGTTGCCGACGACGGCCCGCCAGCGCACCGCCCGCAGCCGGGCGACGTCGAAGGCGAAGTCGCGGACCAGCCGCAGGGCGCCGCTCATCAGGTGGCGTCCCCGCGCGTCGGGGTGCAGCCCGAAGCCCACCTCGGCCAGGCCGTCGCCGTGCAGCCGGAGGTCGATGCTGCCGCAGAACACGCCGGGGCGGTCCGCGCCCTCGACGGCCCAGCACAGGTTCTGCCCGCTCCGCCAGCCCTCGACGACCACGTGGTCGAGGAACGCCCGGGCGTCGGCCAGGCCGTAGCCGCCCTCGGGCGTCGGGACCGTCGTCCAGCGGATGCTCTCGGGGTCGCGGCACTGCTCGACCACCCGCGGCAGGTCGGCGGCGACCAGCGGGCGGAGGGTCACCCCCAGGGACGGGTCGCCCAGCACCGGGACCCCGTGGGGGTGGAGGCGGGCCAGCGCGGGGGCGTCGGGGGCGGCGGGCATCCGCCCATCAAGCCAGCCGGGACGGCGGCGGGCAAGCGGGATACCGGCCGCCCGGGTTCCCGGGTCGCGGCGGTCGCCGGCGCTCACTACGCTGGGGCGGTGACCAGGACCGACCCGGCCGCGGCGCCCGAGCGCGCCGTGCCCGAGGCTGCCGACCCCGCCGCCCCGGCGGTGGGCGGTCCGCTGCTGCCCGACGCCGACGAGGGCGACGCGCACAGACCCGGGGACTCCGTCGGAGTCCCCGCCCCCGTCGCCGCCCCGCGGCCCGCCCGTCCCAGGACCACCGCATGAACCCCGTCCTCGTCAACATCGGCCTGATCCTGCTGTTCATCGCGGTGGGCGGCATCTTCTCGGGCGCCGAGATGGCCCTGGTGTCGCTCCGCGACAGCCAGATCCGCCAGATCGCCCACCAGGGCAAGCGCGGCCAGACCGTCGCCCGGCTGACCGACGACCCGAACCGCTTCCTCAGCGCCGTGCAGATCGGCGTCACCCTGTCCGGGTTCCTGTCGGCGGCCTTCGGCGCCGCGACCCTGGCCGACGACTTCTCCCCGGTGCTGCAGTCGCTCGGCCTGGCGCAGGGCCCGGCGGACACCCTCGCGCTGGTGCTGATCACCGTCGCCATCTCCTACGCCTCGATCGTGCTCGGCGAGCTGGCGGCCAAGCGCCTCGCCCTGCAGCGGGCCGAGAGCGCCGCGCTGCTGCTGGCCCCGCTGGTCGACCGGATCGCCTTCTTCGCGCGGCCGGTCATCTGGTTCCTCGGGGTCTCGACCAACGTCGTCGTCCGCATCCTCGGCGGCGACCCCAAGGCCAGCCGCGAGGAGGTCAGCGACGAGGAGATCCGCTCGATGGTCAGCGGCTCGACCACCCTCGGGGACGAGGAGCGGCGGATCGTGGACGACGTCTTCGACGCCGGCGAGCGCGGCCTGCGCGAGGTCATGCTGCCGCGCACCGAGGTCGACTTCCTGCCCGGCGACCTGCCCGTCCACAAGGCGGTGCGGGAGCTCAGCAAGGCGCCCCACTCGCGCTACCCGGTGACCGGGGAGTCGGCCGACGACATCCTCGGTTTCGTGCACGTCCGCGACCTGCTGGACCCCGACGTCAGCACCCGCAGCATCCCGGTCTCCGACCTGGCGCGGCCGGTGCTCTCGATGCCGGACACCGTCCGCGTGCTGCGGGCGCTCAGCGAGATGCGTCGGACCTCCTCGCACCTGGCGATCGTGCTCGACGAGTACGGCGGCACCGCCGGCATCGTCACCATGGAGGACCTGGTCGAGGAGCTGATCGGGGACATCAGGGACGAGTACGACGTCGTCGAGGAGCCGCGGGTGGGGGTCCTGGGCGACCTCGAGGTCGAGGGGCTGATCACCCTCGACGAGTTCGGCGAGCGCACCGGCTTCGTGCTCCCGGACGGGCCCTACGACACCGTCGCCGGCTACTTCATGGCCCAGCTGGGCCAGCTGCCGTCGGTGGGCGACAGCATCCAGGCGGCGGTGCTGCCGGTCGACGCCGACGACGCCGACCCGACCCCGCTGGAGATCAAGGTGACCGAGCTCGACGGCCGCCGGGCCTCCCGGCTGGCCGTGCACCGGGTCGACGGCGGCGAGCTGCTGCCGCTCGCGCCCTAGGCCGTCGGCAGGCCCAGGCCGCGGGTCGGCTGTGCGGGAACGGACGGGCAGCCGGCGCGGCCTGCGTGATTGGATGGACATCATGTCCACCACCGACCGCAGCGGCCGGCCGCGCGTCCTCTCCCTCGCCCAGCCGACCGCGGACTCCCTCCACCTCGGCAACTTCCTCGGGGCGCTGCGGCAGTGGGTGCCCCTGCAGGACGACCACGACGCCTTCTACGGCGTCGCCGACCTGCACGCGCTGACCGTCGAGGTGGACCCCGCGGTGCTGGCGGAGCGCTCGCTGCGCAGCGCGGCCCAGATGATGGCCGCCGGCATCGACCCGGCCCGGTCGACGGTGTTCCGGCAGTCGGCCGTGCCCGAGCACACCCAGCTGATGTGGGTGCTGTCGGCGATGACCGGCTTCGGCCAGGCGCAGCGGATGACCCAGTTCAAGGACAAGGCGGCCCGGTTCGGCGCCGAGGCCACCAACGTCGGCCTGTTCACCTACCCGGTGCTGATGGCCGCCGACATCCTGCTCTACCAGGCCGACCGGGTGCCGGTGGGTGAGGACCAGCGCCAGCACCTCGAGCTGACCCGCGACCTCGCCGGCCGGTTCAACAGCCGCTACGGGACGACGTTCACGGTGCCCGAGCCGCACATCCTGCCCTCGGTCGGCAAGATCCAGGACCTCGCCGACCCGACGGCGAAGATGAGCAAGAGCTCGTCCTCGCCGAGCGGGCTCATCGAGCTGCTCGACGAGCCGCGGGTCAACGTCAAGAAGATCAAGTCCGCGGTCACCGACTCGGGCCGGGAGGTGACCTACGACGAGGCCGCCAAGCCGGGCGTCGCCAACCTGCTGACCATCCAGGCGGCGCTCACCGGCACGCCCGTCGCGGAGCTGGTCGCGGGCTACGCCGGCCGCGGCTACGGCGACCTCAAGAAGGGGGTCGCCGAGGCCGTGACGGCCTTCGCCACCCCGTACCGCGAGCGCACCCTGGAGCTGATGGGTGAGCGGACCGAGCTGGAGGCGGTCCTCCGCGACGGCGCCGAGCAGGCCCGCGAGGTGGCCAGCCGCACCCTCGCCGACGTCTACGCCAAGGTCGGCCTGCGGGGCTGAGGCCGGCCGACGCCGTCGGCGCCGGGACGGGACGTCAGCCCGCCGCCAGCGCCACCTGGGCCGGCTCGGGGAGCTGCGCCGGTGGGGGGACCGCCCGCCAGGACGTCCCGAAGCAGACGAAGGGGACGGGCGTCCCGTGCTCGGTGGCGCCCGCGAGGGCGGTGGCGGCGTCGTCGCCCGCCGCGAGCCGGCGGTGGTAGGCGACCATCACCTCCCGGGCCCGGTCGTCGGCCACCTGGCTGACCCCGGCGACGACGCACCGGGTGCCGAGCTGCAGCAGCACCCGCGTCCAGCCGAGGGCCTCGTCCCCCGGCCGGGTGGTCGCCTGGCCGAGCTCGCAGGCGGACAGCACGACGTGCGGGGCGACCGCCTCCACCTCGTAGGCGAACAGCGCCCCGTCGGCCAGCTGCAGCGAGGAGAACAGCGGGCTCTGCCGCTGGTGCGAACCGTGCGCCGCGACGTGCAGCACCGTCGCCGACCCCAGGCCCGCGGTCAGCCGGGCGCGGGTGGCGTCCGCCCCGGTGGCGGTGCTGGTCTCCGCCCACGCGCCCCACGCCGCGGCGACCTCGTGCACCTCCGCGCTCGCCTCGACCAGGCCCGGCCCGGCCAGCGCGGCCAGCCGGACCGGGCCCTCGGCCGTGCCCCCGCGGCCGCCGACCAGCCACGACGTCGCCGTTGGCGAGACCTCGACCGGCCGCCCGCGCAGGCTGGGCAGGCAGGTCCAGGGCAGGGTGGAGGTGGGGCCGGTCGGCACGACGACGAGGGCCTCGTCCGCCAGCCGCAGCGGCCCGACCAGCTGCGCGTCGAGGACGGCCAGCGACCGGCGCAGGGACTGCTCCACCGCCGCCCGCACCGCTGCCGGGACGCCGCCCAGCGCGAGGACGTCGAGGTCGGCCTGCGCCCGGCGGGACAGCTCCACGGTCCGGGCGTCGCCGGGCAGGTCCACGAAGCGGGGCCGGTCCCGGCCGAGCACGACGGCGGACCAGCGGCCGTCGGCGACGACGTAGCTGACGAGCACCTTGCCCTGGGCCTCCACCTGCTCCGCGACGGTGGCCATCGGCGCGGCGTGCACCACCGCGCCGGCCCCCACCGCCCGCCACGCGATCGCGTTGAGCTGGCCGTACAGCTCGGCGCTGCGCTGCCGGAGGGCGACGACGGACGCGCGCTCGGCCGGGTCGTCCCCGAGGGTCCGCAGCGCGTCGGTGACCTGCCGCAGCTCGGCCAGCGCCGGCTCCGAGGCGTCCGCCGGAGGCGTCACCGCCGTCAGCCGCCGTGACACCGCCCGGCCGCGCTCGACGGCGTTGAACAGCGCGGCGGGCCGGCGGGCGGCCAGCGCCAGCCGCAGGTCGAGGGCGACGAGCCGGCGGCCGTGCACCGCACCCGCGGTCTGCAGGTCGAGGCTGCCGAACTGGGCCTGGTGCCGGCTCAGCTCGGTCAGCCCGAGCCGCACCTGGCTGCGGGCGGCGGCGGCCTGGTGCTCGGCCAGCGAGATCTCGGCGGCCACCACCCGCTGCTGCAGCTTCAGGCCGATGGGGTCCGTCCGGCCGATGGGGTGCAGGCCGGCGAACCAGGCGCGCGCCTCGGCGGGCCGGCCCAGCGCGGTCAGCGCGGCGCAGCCGAGCAGGGCGGCGGTGCGCGCGGGCAGCTCCAGGTCCTGGGCGGCGAACTCCTCGGCCAGCCGCCGCGCCGGACCGAGCAGGCGGGCGGGTGGCCGGCCGTCGGCGAGGTCGGCGGTCAGCAGGGTGAGCTCGGCGACCCGGCGCCACCGGTCGTGACCGCGCCGGGCGAACCGGGTGCGGGCCGACCCGGCCAGCGCCCGGGCGTCGGCCAGCCGGTCGCCGAGCAGGGCGCAGTCCGCGCGGGCCAGCTCGGTCTCGGCGCGCTCGTGGGCCAGCCGGCCCCGGCGGAACTCCTGCTCGGCCCGGGCCAGGACGGCGTCGGCGGCGTCGGTGAGGCCGGCCTCGATCAGCACCCGGGCGCGGTCCAGGCCCGAGATGGCGAGCGAGGTCCCCGCCGACAGGGTCGCGGCCTCGTCCATCAGCTGCAGCGCCCGCGGCAGGTTGCCGCGGAGGTGCTCGAGGTAGCCGAGGTTGTGCGCCGCCATGAACGCGACCGAGCGCTGGCCGGCGTCCTCGGCGCCGGTGGTGAGCTGCACGGCCCGCTCGAGGTCCCGCCGGGCCGCCGGGAGGTCCAGGCGCTGCAGCGCCAGGTTGCCGCGGTTGAGGTGCAGGATGGCCGCGTCCCGCGGGGAGGCGGCGGCCAGCAGCCGCTCGGCGGCCGCGAACTCCGCCAGCGCCGCCGGGTGGTCGCCGCGGCGCAGGGCCCGGGTCGCCGCGGCGTTGTGCACGGCGAACCGCAGCTCGGCGTCGTCGACGCCCTCGACCAGCCGGCGGGCGTCCTGCAGCCGAGAGCCACCGTCGCCCGTCGTCTCCTCCTCGACCACGGCGAGCGTCATCAGCACCCGCACCCGGACGGCCCGGACCTCGGCGGCGGGCTCCGGGGACCGGTCCAGCAGGTCGAGCGCCCGCAGCAGACCGCGGTGCGCGAGGTCGAAGCGCCCCCGGTCGCACTGCGCCTGCGCCCGGCGGTGAGCGGCGGCGGCCTGGGGGAGCACCTGCCCATCCTGGCGCTGAACTGCGCGCTCGTACATGGGTCGGTCGGGTGAGGGCTCGGCGGCGGGCCGAGGGTGGCCCGGGCCGGGTGCGCTCGCCCGGGCGCCGCCGGACGGGGCGACGACGACGTCGGGGGCCAGGAGCCCGGTCCGCGTCCGAGCGGAGCCAGGGCCGACGACGCGGCTACAGCTCCACGGCGGGGCTCAGCACCGTGGCGACGCCGTCGCCGACCGGGACGTGCAGGACGAACTTCGCGAGCCCCACCGGGACGCGCTCGAAGACGAAGCGGCCGTCCTCGTCGGCCCGGGTCTCCAGGGTGCCGCCGGCGTGCAGCAGCTCCACCCGGACCCCGGCCCCGGGGGCGGCCCAGCCGTCGACCCGGACGGCGCCGGCCTCCTGCGGGGTGAGCGTCACCATCGTCGTCACCGACTCGCT
The DNA here is from genome assembly GCF_900105065.1 of Friedmanniella luteola. NCBI lineage: Bacteria > Bacillati > Actinomycetota > Actinomycetes > Propionibacteriales > Nocardioidaceae > Friedmanniella > Friedmanniella luteola. Next base: position 3,601,000 of record NZ_LT629749.1, on the reverse strand, counting down.
GGTGAAGGTGATGGTGCGGACCGCCTCGGTGGCGGTCCGGGCGCCCGCGCCGACCAGGTCGACCTGGGTGAGGGTGGCCACCTCCGCCTGCAGGGCGTCGAGCGTGAGCTCGAACTCGATCCGCTCGACGAGCCCGTCGGGCACCGGGTCGACCCGCTCGAGCAGGCCGCGCAGCGCGTCGAGGACGGCGAGGTCGGTCGCGTCGACCGGCTGGGCGGCGAGGGCGTCCAGACGGGCGTCGTCGTGAGGGTCCGGGGCGGTCATGGTGTCTCCCAGGCGGGGTCGGCGGCGAGGGCCAGGCGCAGCTTGGCCAGGCAGCGGCCCCGGGTGGGTCCGATGCTGCCCTGGGGCATGCCCAGGGCCTTGGAGAGCTCGGCGTAGTCGGGGCGGTCGGCGAAGGCGATGACCCGCAGCAGGGCCCGGCAGCGCTCGGGCAGCTGGGCGATGTGCCGCCACAGCGCCGAGTCGGCGGCGGCCTCGAGGACCTCCTCCTCCACCGACGGGACGGGGACCGCCTCGGCGACGGTCGCGGCGGCGCTGTCGGTGGCCTCGAAGTCCTCGGGACGGGTGCGGGTCTGGGCCCGCGAGACCCGCCAGGACTCGCGCTTGGTGCTCACCACCAGCCACTGCAGCACGGCGACCGGCTCGGTGATGGTGTCGGCGTGCCGCACGAGGGCCAGCCACACCGACTGCAGCACGTCCTCGGCGGTCGCGGCGTCGAGCCGCGCGCCGCGCGCCGTGTGCCAGAGCACCGGCGTCACCAGCCTGACCAGGTCGGCCATCCGGGCGGCGTCACCGTCCCGGTAGGCCAGGAAGAGCCGGGCCGCGCGGACCGCCAGCCGCTCCGGCTCCTCCTCACCGCCGGCGGACCCCAGCCGGCCGTCGCTCCCGGGGGAGCTCCCCTCCGCCGTGCCCCCACCCGTCATCGCCCCGCGCCCCCGTCCCTCATCGTCCGACCCAGATCCCGTCCGTGTGCCCGCCGTCCGCGGCGGCCCCCACCCCGTCGCGGCCGGGGCCGTCGTGCCCCGCGCCCGTCGCACCGGTCGCGGGCAGCCCCGGCCGCACCAGGCTCGGCACCCGGGCGGTCACCGCCGCCCAGCCGCGCGCCACGGCCCCGGCCGGGTCGACGTCGTCGGCGGCCAGCACCCCGGCCGCCTGCAGGTGCTGGGCGATCTCCCCGACCAGGACGGGTGCCGAGAAGGAGGTCCCGCTCCACACCCCGAAACCCGAGCTGAAGTCGTCGGGGTCGATGGTCGCCCGCGGCGCGAGCCCGGTGGGCCGGCGCTCCAGGGTGGGGGAGCGGGACCCGTCGAACGCCGGCAGCGTGCTGACCAGCGACGCGCCCGGCCGGTGGGCCTGCACCCACGGGCCCTCGTTCGAGAACAGGGCGACGGTGCGGTCGGGGTTGGTGGCGCCGACCGCGACGACCGGCACCTCGTCGGCCAGCGGCGCCGGGACCAGACCGCCGGGGTGCGGCGCGAAGGCCGCCGGGTACATCGGCCGCAGGGTGGCGTCGTTCCCGGCGGAGACGACGACCACGACCCCGAGCCGGCCCAGCGCCCGGACGGGGGCCAGCAGCAGGGGGTCGAACGCCGCGTCGCCCGGCGTCTCGTGGTAGTAGCCGAGCGACATCGAGACGACGTCGACCAGCTGGTCCGGCCGGTGGTGGCGGACCGCCAGCGCCTGGCGCAGCCACAGCAGGCCCAGCGCCTCGAGCAGGTCGGCCTCGGCGACGACCCCGTCGCCCTGCACGACGCGGACCGCCAGCAGCCTCGCGTCGGGGCACTTCTGCCGGACGAGGCCCGCGATGAAGGTGCCGTGCCCCGCGCTCGGGTCGACCTCCCCCACGAGGGTGTTGCTCCGGACGTCGGGGTCCTCCGGAGCGGTCCGCGGGTCCGTCAGCCCGATCCGCAGGCCCTCGACCGTCGGCGCGCGGTCGACCACCTCGCCCTCGGGCAGCCAGTAGTGCCGGCCGATGCCGGTGTCCAGGACGGCGACCACCGGGCGCCGGCGGCCGGGCGGCAGGGGGCTCTGCACCGGCTCCGGTCCCAGCCAGGCGACGGGGGTGCGGCCGCCGAAGCCGGGCGCGGCGTACTCGGCCAGGCCGCCCGCCGTGTCGACGTAGGGGTTGCCGCTGGGCACCTTCCAGTACGGGTTGCCGGACGTGCCGGGCACCTTCCAGTAGGGGTTGCCCGACGCGCTGGGCACCTTCCAGTACGGGTTGGCGGTGACGCCGTCCTCCGCGTGCGGGGTCACGACGTGGTCGAGCTGGACGCTGGCCTGCTCGGGCGAGCCCGCGGGGTAGGCGTGCCGGAACGCCTGCAGGACCGGCCAGGCGTCGGGCGGGCCGACGGGGCCCTCGTCGTAGCGGGCCCGCAGCTCCACCCGGAGCACGAGCGGCTGCGGCTCCTCGGGGCCGATGCCGGCGGCGCGGGCCAGGTCGCGGAGGCGCACGTCCAGGGGGTCCACCCGCACGTCCAGGCCGAACCGGCTCCCGGCGATCTCGGTCAGCGTGGCCAGCACGGCGTCCTCGTGCGCCGTCGGCCGGACCAGCAGGCGGCTGCCCCGGTAGACCGTGGCCTGCAGCGGCTGCCCGCCGGAGCGGACCGCGGTGGCGGGGTCGAGCGTGCGGCCGTCGTGGCGCTCCAGCAGGTCGGCGGGCGGCGCGCTGCGCTGCGGCGACCCGTCCATGCCGGCGGTGTCGACCGGGCCGAAACCGGACAGGGGCGGGCGCTGGCCGGGGCTGCGGCCGGCAGGGGGATCTGAGGTCATCGCTCGCTCTCCGGTGGCTCGGGCGGCGCGCGGGCGCGCTCACCCAGTTGTACCGGTCAGGAGGCGATCTGGGGAGCCCTGATACGTCTCCGCCCCGACGGTGCGGGGACGCCTCAGCCGAGCCGCTCGTCGAGGTAGCACCAGCGCCAGGACTCGCCGTCCTCGTGGCTGCGCATCACCGGGTGGTGGCTGGTGTGGAAGTGCCGCTCGGCGTGCCGACCGACCGAGGAGTCGCAGCAGCCGACGTTGCCGCAGGCCAGGCAGCGGCGCAGGTGCACCGACCGGGTGCCCTCCCGCACGCAGTCCAGGCAGACCTCCGAGCGGGGCTCGACGTCGGCCGGCGCGGTGTCGAGGTGGACGCAGGAGCCGCTCGGGTCCAGCGGGGTGGCCACCGACTGGTTCTCGCTGAGCCGGTCCACCCGCTCGGTGGCGATCGTCAGCATCGACTCCTCGATGTCGAAGCTGGCCAGCACCTGCTCGACGACGTCGTGGTCGACCGTGCCGCTCGAGCGGACCCGCAGCACCTCGTCGCGCTCGGCGCGCATGGCGCCGAGCCGCAGCCGCCGGTACTGCTCGGCCGGGGTCTCGCCGGCGTCGCGGCCGGTGCCCAGCTTCTCCCAGAGGGCGTCGGAGCGGGAGGAGATGCGGTCCCGCACCAGCTGCACCGCGCTCGCCTCGTCCTCGGGCCCGGCCAGCCGGTCCAGCGCCGCGAGGCCGGCGTTGCCGGCGGTCGTCAGCACCGTGGCCGCCTGCAGGGCGTCGGAGCGGGCGTCCGGGCCGCGCATCTTGAGCACCCGGACCAGCGCGGGCAGCGTCAGGCCCTGGATCAGCAGGGTGCCGGCCGTGACCACCATGGCGGCGAAGATCAGCACCGCCCGGTGCTCGACGTCCTCGGGGATGAGGAACGCCGCGGCGAGGGTCACGACGCCGCGCAGCCCGGCCCAGCCGACGACGATGGTGTGCGACCACGGCGGCCGCCCCTCGCCGGTCTCGCGGTCGACGCGGTAGATGAGGAACCGCGAGATGGTCACCCAGACCAGCCGCAGCACGATCACCCCGACGAGCACGGCCGCCACGAACAGGGCGATCTGGCCGCCCGACAGCGTCGAGGTGGACAGCGCCTCCACGATCCGCCGGGCCTGCAGGCCGATCAGCAGGAAGACGGTGTTCTCCAGCAGGAACTGGATCGTCGCCCAGTTGACCCGCTCGGCCAGCCGGGACTGCCCGCTCTGGATCACCGGCGACTTGTGGCCCAGCACCAGGCCGGCGGTGACGACGGCGATCACGCCCGAGCCGTGGAAGTCGCGGTAGTGCAGCGCTTCCGCGGGCAGGTAGGCGACGAAGGGCACCAGCAGGGAGATCGCGGTGTCGAAGACGGGGTTGTGGACGTGCCGCCGGATGACCACGGCCAGGGCGGCGACCCCCACCCCGATGAGCGCCCCGGCGACGGCGATGACGAAGCCGAGGCCGATCTCCCAGGCGCTGACCGCGCCGGCGATCGCCACCAGCGCGACCCGCAGGCACGTGATGGCGGTCGCGTCGTTGAGCAGGGACTCGCCCTCCAGCAGCGTGATCACCCGGCGGGGCAGGCCGATCCGCCGGGCGATCGAGGTGGCGGCCACGGCGTCCGGCGGGGCGACGACGGCCCCCAGGGCGAAGGCGACAGCGAAGGGGACGGGCAGCAGCAGCCAGGTGATCAGCCCGATCCCCAGCGCCGTGATCACCACGAGCAGCACCGAGAGGAAGGCGATCGGCCGCCGGTGGGTGCGGAAGTCGATGATCGAGGAGCGGATCGCGGTCGCGTAGAGCAGCGGCGGCAGGAAGCCGAGGAGCACCAGCTCCGGGGTCAGCTCCGGCTCGTCGATGAACGGCACGAACGACGCCCCGATGCCGACGAGCATGAGCAGGAGCGGGGCCGGGAACCGGAGGCGGTCCGCCACGGCGGTGACGACCAGGACCGAGGCGACGATCGCGCAGATGCCGATGGCTGTGTCCACGCGCGCCATGGTCCCACCCCGGCGGCGGGGGGCGCCCCGGGCGGCCCGCCGGTGGACCGCGGCTGCGGGTGCTGAGAACCCGCAGCCGTCCAGCCGCTGGAGGTGCGGTTCCTCAGCAGTCGCCCCCGGTCCCGCGGCGGACCGCTGTGCGAGCATGCAGGCGTGGCAGGAGCAGGGAGCGGGACGGCATGAGCGGCGCGACCGAGTCCGGGACGCCGTTCGAACCCGTCTACACCGCCGACGACCTGGCGGGCTTCGACCCGGCCACGGCGCTCGGCCTGCCCGGCGCCTACCCGTACACGCGCGGCATCCACCCGACGATGTACACCTCCCGACCCTGGACGATGCGCCAGTACGCCGGCTTCGGCACCGCGACGGAGTCGAACGCCCGCTACCGCGAGCTGATCGCCCACGGCAGCGCGGGGCTCAGCGTCGCCTTCGACCTGCCGACGCAGATGGGGATGGACTCCGACGCTCCGCTGGCCTCTGGTGAGGTGGGCAAGGTGGGCGTCGCCATCGACTCCCTCGACGACATGCGGGAGCTGTTCCACGAGATCCCGCTGGCGGAGGTCTCGACGTCGATGACGATCAACGCGCCCGCCGCGGTGCTGCTGCTGCTCTACCAGCTGGTGGCCGAGGAGCAGGGGGCGGACCCGGCGACGCTGACCGGGACGATCCAGAACGACGTGCTCAAGGAGTACATCGCCCGCGGCACCTACATCTACCCGCCGGCGCCGTCGTTGCGCCTGGTCAGCGACACGTTCACCTACTGCGCCGAGCACCTGCCGCGCTGGAACACCATCTCGATCTCCGGCTACCACATGGCCGAGGCGGGGGCGACGCCCGCGCAGGAGGTCGCCTTCACGCTGAGCGACGGCATCGCCTACGTGGAGGCGGCGCTGGCCGCCGGGCTGGCCGTCGACGACATCGCGCCCCGGCTGTCCTTCTTCTTCGTCTCCCGCACCACGCTGCTGGAGGAGGTGGCCAAGTTCCGGGCCGCCCGGCGGATCTGGGCCTCGGTGGTGCGCGACGACTTCGGCGCGACGAACCCGAAGTCGATGATGCTGCGCTTCCACACCCAGACCGCCGGCGTCCAGCTGACCGCCCAGCAGCCGGAGGTCAACCTCGTCCGGGTGACGGTGCAGGCGCTGGCCGCGGTGCTGGGCGGCACCCAGTCGCTGCACACCAACTCCTACGACGAGGCGCTGGCGCTGCCCAGCGCCAAGGCCGCCCGGCTGGCCCTGCGGACCCAGCAGGTGCTGGCCCACGAGACCGACGTCACCCGCACCGTCGACCCGTTCGCCGGCTCCTACGTGGTCGAGTCGCTGACCGACGACCTGGAGGCCGAGATCCGCCGGCTGATGGCCGAGGTCGCCGACCGCGGCGGCGCCGTCCGCGCTATCGAGGAGGGCTACCAGAAGCTGGAGATCGAGCGCTCGGCCTACGACGTCGGGCTGCAGATCGACAGCGGCGAGCGGGTCGTCGTCGGGCTCAACCGTTTCGGCGGCGCCGAGGACGAGCCCTACGAGCCGCTCCGCGTCGACCCGGCGATCGAGGTCGCGCAGGGGGCCCGGCTGGCCCGGCTGCGCGCCGAGCGCGACCAGCCCGAGGTCGACGCGGCCCTGGCCGCGCTGGCCGCCGCGGCCGCGGGGACCGACAACGTCCTGGTCCCGATGAAGCGCGCCCTCGCCGCGCGGGCGACGGTGGGGGAGGTCTGCGACGCCCTCCGCGCCGTCTGGGGGGTCTACCGGCCGAGCGAGGCGTTCTAGCCCTTCCGCTGAGGCCGGCTCAGGCCGCCGTGGTCACAGCCCGACCCGCTCCAGGGCGTCGTCGTAGGCCTCGAGGGCGTCGGTGCTGGAGAGGCCGCGGGCGACCGCGTCGGCGTAGACGCCCTCCAGGCCGCCGGCGAGCTCGGCGTAGCGGCGGTCCCAGTCGGCCTGGTCGTGGCGCCAGTAGCCGAGGACGACGTACTCCCGGGTGGTCAGCCCGCGCGCGTGCCGCAGGTGGCGGCGCAGGGCGCGGGTCTCGGCGGCCTCACCGGCGCACCAGACGTAGCCCGGCCCCGGCGGCAGCGGGAGGTCCCGCAGGGCGCGCAGCAGCCCGCTGGGACCGAGGCCGTTGCCGGTGCCGCAGAGCCAGCGGGTGCTGGCGGCGGCCGGCAGCGGCAGCCGGTCGGCCGGCTCGGGCACCTCGACCAGCGCGTGGCTGGGCAGCGGGCTGGTCTCGGTGATCCGGGCCAGCGCGGGGAGCGCCGTCAGGTCGGCCACCAGCAGCTGCCAGGTCGCCTCCGGCGGCGGCCGGTACCAGCCCATCGCCGCGGTCAGCAGGACGACGTCGCCCTCCGCCGCCCGCAGGGCCCAGGCCGAGCCGGGTCCGCCCTCGTGGACCACGACGTCGACGACCAGTGTCGCCGACGTCGGGTCGGAGGCCCGCACGGTGTAGCTGCGCTGCGCGGGGCGCCGCCCGGGGTCCAGGTGGTCCCAGCCGCCGTCCGCGTCCGGGACCGGGGTGTGCCGCTCGCCCGGCGTGGGCAGCACGAGGACCAGCCGCTCGTCGCCGACCCCGGTGGAGCGGAAGGCCGTGAGGTCGAGGAGGGCGTCGAGCGCGCCGGCCGGCCCGAACGTCACCCGGACCAGGTGCGGGCTCAGCCGTGCGGTGGCCCGCACCTCCGCGCGGTACAGGGTCAGTGGGGGCACGGGCCCACGCTAGGACACGTCGGGCCTGCGCGGGACGGCCGCGGCGCCGGCGGATCGCGTGCGAGGATGTCTCGGATGTCTTCCACCGCGAGCGACGCCCTCCGGCGCGCCCTGATCGACCGCGCGGTCGACGACCTGACGGATGAGCTGGTCGCCGTCCGCCGCGACCTGCACGCCCACCCGGAGATCAGCCACGCGGAGCACCGGACGACCGCCCTGGTGGCCGAGCGGCTGGAGCGGGCGGGGCTGGTCGCCAAGCTGCTGCCCGTCGGGACGGGCGCCTGGTGCGACGTGCTGCCGGCCGGCTTCGACTACGCCGACGGGCTGGTGGGGCTGCGCGCCGACCTCGACGCGCTGCCGATCAGCGAGCGGACCGACCTGCCCTTCGCCTCGACGGTGCCCGGCGTGGCGCACGCCTGCGGGCACGACGTGCACACCACGATCCTGCTGGGCGTCGGCCTGGTGCTGGCCCGGCTGCGTGACGAGGGCCTGCTCACCCGGGGCGTCCGGCTGATCTTCCAGCCGGCCGAGGAGACCAACCCCGGTGGCGCCGTCGACGCGATCGAGGGGGGCGTGCTGGCCGACGTCCGTGAGGTGTACGCGCTGCACTGCGACCCGCGCACCGACACCGGCCGGATCGCCCTCAAGGTCGGTCCGATCACCTCCGCCGTCGACCAGGTCCGGGTCACCCTCACCGGCACCGGCGGGCACACCTCCCGGCCGCACCTCACCCAGGACGTCGTCGGCGCGCTCGGCGCGCTGGCCACCCAGGTGCAGCTGCTGCTGTCCCGCCGGGTCGACCCCCGCAGCGGCGTCTCGCTGGTGTGGGGCCGGGTGCAGGCCGGCTCGGTGGCCAACGCGATCCCCAGCTCGGGCGAGATCGAGGGCACGCTGCGCGCCCTCGACGTCGCCGGCTGGCAGCAGGCCAAGGAGCTGGTGCCCGAGCTCATCGCGGAGGTCGTCCGGCCCTTCGGGGTCGAGGTCCAGGTCACCGTCAACGACGGCGTCCCGCCCGCGGTCAACCACGTCCGCGGCGTGCGCCGGCTGACCCGGGCCGCCGAGGAGATGCTGGGACCCCACGGCGTCACCACCACCGAGCAGTCGCTCGGCGGGGAGGACTTCTCCTGGATGCTGCAGCAGGTGCCCGGGGCGCTGGCCCGGCTGGGGGTCCGGCCCCCCGGCGCTGCCTCCACCGCGGACATCCACCAGCCCAACTTCGTCGCCGACGAGCGCTGCATCCCGGTCGGCCTGCGGGTGCTGGCCGACGTCGCCTCGTCCGCGGAGCGCCCCGGCATCTGAGCGGTCCGGCCCAGCCCGAGAGGCCCTCCGGCGATCCAGGGGACCGGCGGCCGTTTCCGGGTGCCGCCGGTGCGGGCCGGAGCCGGTACTGTTCCCCCCACGGCGCGACGAGGCAGCGGCACGAAGATGCCCGCTGCCCGCGCCCCCCACCGCACATCTGTCGCACCCTGGAGGTCCTCGGTGAAGAAGTCCTTGTTCGCGGGCTCAGCGCTCAGCGCTGCCGTCCTGCTCACCCTCGGCGCCTGCGCCGAGGCCCCCGGCACCGCCGACCCGGCGGCCAGCAGCAGCGCCAGCGCCAGCTCGGGCGCCAGTGGTGCTGCCGACTTCAAGGCCTGCATGGTCTCCGACTCCGGCGGCTTCGACGACCGCTCGTTCAACCAGACCTCATACAAGGGCATGACCGACGCCGCGGCCGAGCTGGGCATCGAGACCGGGCAGGTCGAGTCGAGCTCGGCAGCGGACTTCGCCGGGAACATCCAGTCGATGGTCGACGCGGACTGCAAGATCATCGTCACCGTCGGCTTCCTGCTCAGCGACGACACGGTCGCCGCGGCCAAGAAGAACCCCGACATCGACTTCGCGATCGTCGACAACAACGACCCCGAGGCCTACAAGGGTGTCGACAACCTGAAGCCGCTGGTGTTCAACACCGCCCAGTCCAGCTTCATGGCCGGCTACCTCGCCGCCGGCACCTCGCAGACCAAGAAGGTCGGCACCTTCGGCGGCGTGAAGATCCCGACCGTGACGATCTTCATGGACGGCTTCGCCCAGGGCGTCGACTACTACAACGAGAAGAAGAGCGCCGACGTGTCGGTCCTCGGCTGGGACGTCTCCAAGCAGGACGGCCAGTTCGTCGGCAACTTCGAGTCCGACACCGACGGTGGTCGGGTCGCCGGCACCCTGATCAGCCAGGGCGCCGACGTCATCCTCCCGGTCGCCGGGCCGGCCGGGATCGGCGCGCTGCAGGCCGCCAAGGCCAGCGGCGGCAAGGCGAACGCCATCTGGGTGGACACCGACGGTTGCGTCAGCGCCGAGACCTACTGCCCGCAGATCATCTCCAGCGTCTACAAGGGCATGGACGTCGCCGTCGCCGACGCGATCAAGGCGTCGCAGGACGGCAGCTTCTCCGCCGAGCCCTACGTCGGCACCCTGGAGAACGAGGGCACCGGGCTCTCCCCGTACAACCAGTTCGACTCCAAGGTCCCGGCCGAGCTGAAGACCGAGCTCGACCAGATCAAGGCCGACATCATCGCGGGCACGATCACCATCGAGTCCAAGTCGCAGCCGTCCTCCTGACCGCCAGCTCCTGACCGACCGGCCCGGTTCCGCCACCGCGGGGCCGGGCCGGCCGCGTCCGGGAGCCGCACCCGCCCCGTCGACCGTCGGGGTTCCCGACCCGTTGTGGAAGGATTCGTGCGTGACTGACCAGGACGCAGGCCTGCGCCTGCGCGGGATCACCAAGCGGTTCGGGACGCTCGTGGCCAACGACGCCATCGACCTCGACATCGTGCCGGGCGAGATCCACTGCCTGCTCGGCGAGAACGGCGCCGGGAAGTCGACCCTGATGAACGTGCTCTACGGGCTGCTGCAGCCCGACGAGGGCGAGATCACCATCGACGGCCGCCCGCAGGTCTCACGCAGCCCCAAGGAGGCGATCGCCGCGGGGATCGGGATGGTCCACCAGCACTTCATGCTGGTCGACGTCTTCACGGTCGCGGAGAACCTGGCCCTCGGCGACCACCGCCGCGGGCTCCTCAACATGCGTCAGGCCCGCCGTACCGTCGCGTCGCTGTCGGAGCGCTACCACCTCGACGTCGACCCCGACGCGCGCGTGGAGGACCTGCCCGTGGGCGTCCAGCAGCGGGTCGAGATCCTCAAGGCCCTGGCCGACGACGCGCGCTACCTGATCTTCGACGAGCCGACCGCGGTGCTCACCCCGCAGGAGATCGACGAGCTGATCGCGGTCATGCGTTCGCTGCGCGACGAGGGCCGCGCCATCGTCTTCATCACCCACAAGCTCCGCGAGGTCCGCGCGATCGCGGACAAGATCACGGTCATCCGCCGCGGCCAGGTCGTCGGCACGGCGCTGCCGAGCGACCCCGAGGCGCACCTGGCCGAGCTGATGGTCGGCCGGGCGGTCAGCCTCGTGGTCGACAAGGAGCCCGCGCGCCCCAGCGAGCAGCCCCGACTGGTGCTGCAGGGCGTCTCGGTGGCCAGCCCGAGCGGCCTGCTGGCGGTGCACGAGCTCGACCTCGAGGTCGCGGGCGGCGAGATCGTCTGCGTCGCCGGCGTCCAGGGCAACGGGCAGACCGAGCTCGCCGAGGCGCTGCTCGGCGCCGCACCGGTCACCGCGGGGACGGTCCACCTCGACGGCCGGCCGCTGGCCACCGGCTCCACCCGGGACACCATCCGGGCCGGCGTCGGCTTCGTCCCCGAGGACCGCAAGCGCGACGGCTTCGTGGGCAGCTTCACCGTGGCCGAGAACCTGGTGCTCAACCAGGCGGACGAGAAGCCGTACGCCCGCGGCATCGCGCTGGACCTGCCCACCATCCGGCGCAACGCCGAGGCCCGGGTCGCGGAGTTCGACATCCGCACCCAGTCCGTCGACACCCCGGTCGCCGCGCTCTCCGGTGGCAACCAGCAGAAGGTCGTGCTGGCCCGCGAGCTGTCCCGGCCGCTGTCGGTGCTGGTGGCCAGCCAGCCCACCCGCGGCGTCGACGTCGGCGCCATCGAGTTCCTGCACCGCCGGCTGGTGGAGGAGCGGGACCGCGGCACCGCCGTGCTCATCGTCTCCACCGAGCTGGACGAGGTGGTGGCGCTCGCGGACCGGGTCGCCGTCATGTACCGCGGCCGGATCGTCGGGACCGTGCCGCCCACCACGTCGCGGGAGGTGCTCGGGTTGATGATGGCCGGCGTGCCGACCGACGAGGCGCTGGCGGCGGCGTCGGCGACCACCCGGACCGAGGAGGACGAGGCCCTGGCCGCGTCCCTCGCGAGCACCCCCGAGGAGGCCCGGTGACCACCACCGGCACCCCGCAGGCCGCCAGCCCGGCGGCCGCGCCCCAGCCGACGGCCCGGCCGCGGCGCGGGATCCCCTGGACGGAGGTGGCCACCACGCTCGCCGCCTTCGTGCTGGCCTTCGCGGTCGGCGCCGTCTTGATGATCGTCTCCGACACCGAGGTCCGGCAGACCTTCACCTACTTCTTCGACCGTCCCTCCGACGCCCTCGCGGCCAGCTGGGAGAAGGTCGCCGGCGCCTACTCGGCCCTGGTCGAGGGCGCCCTCGGCGGCTACGGGCCGATCACCGAGACGACGGCGCAGGCGGCTCCGCTGATCTGCGCCGGTCTCGGCGTCGGGCTGGCCTTCCGGGCCGGACTCTTCAACATCGGCGCGCAGGGCCAGGCCATCCTCGGTGCGGTCGTGGCGGCCTACATCGGCTTCTCCTGGTCGCTGCCGCCGGGCGTCCACCTGGTCGTGGCCGTGCTCGGCGGCCTGGTCGGCGGCGGGTTGTGGGGCGGCGTCGTGGGCTGGTTGAAGGCCCGCTCGGGCGCCCACGAGGTGATCGTGACGATCATGATGAACTACATCGCCGCCGGCCTGCTGGGCTACCTGCTCACCACGACCGCGTTCCGGCGCCCGGGTCGGACCGACCCGATCTCGCCGCTGGTCGAGTGGAACGCGACGCTGCCGCGGCTGGAGGGCGGTCGGCTGCACCTCGGCTTCCTGCTGGCCCTGCTGGCCGCGGTCGGGGTCTGGTGGCTGCTGGACCGCTCGACCACCGGCTTCGCGATCCGCGCCGTCGGGGCCAACCCGCACGCCGCCGCGACGGCCGGGATGAGCGTGGCCCGCACGACGATCATCACCATGGTCGCCGCCGGGGCGCTCGCCGGTCTGGCCGGCGTCCAGGCGGCGCTCGGGCCGAGCGCCTCCGGGGTGCCGGTGCCGCTCTCGGCGGGCATCGTCGGCTCCATCGGCTTCGACGCCATCACCGTCGCCCTGCTCGGCCGGTCCCGCCCGCTCGGCATCGTGCTGGCCGGTCTGCTGTTCGGCGCCCTGCACGCCGGAGGGCTGGCCATGCAGAGCGTCGCCCAGACCCCGCTGACCCTGACCACCGCCCTGCAGGCGCTGATCGTGCTGTTCGTCGCCGCCCCCGCGCTGGTCGCGAAGCTGCTGCCGTTCCTGCGGGGCCGCCGGCTCCGACCCGTCGGTCCGGCAGCCGAAGGGGGTCTCGCGTGAGCACCGCCGTCGAGCCGACGGCCACCGGCTCCGGCGAGCCGGGCCGGGTCGGCCGCCCCGCCGTCGAACAGCGGGTGGAGTCGGCCGAGAAGCGTCGGCAGCGGCTCTCCACCGGCGTGCTGATCGGCGTGGTCGGCCTGCTGCTGCTCGTCGCCCTCGGCTCCACCTCGGGCCAGGCCCGCTTCGCCCTGTCCAACGCCTTCGACGAGGTGCAGCTGCCCACCGTCGCCCTGCCGGGGCTGGCCACCGTGGCGGGCTGCGCGGTGCTCTGCCTGCTGGCGGCCGCCGCGTTCCTGTCCGGCCGGCTCACCGGGCGGCTGCCCACGGTCGCCGGCGTCGTCGCCGGACTGGCCGTGGTCCTCGGCTTCCTGACCTGGGCCGCGGCCGGCCGCGACCTGCCGTTCCCCGTCAGCAACCAGTTCGCCGGCACCCTGGCGCTCGCCACCCCGCTGGTCCTCGGGGCCCTGTGCGGCGTGCTCTGCGAGCGCGCCGGGGTGGTCAACGTGTCCATCGAGGGCCAGTTCCTCACCGCCGCGTTCGCCGCCGCGGTGGTGGGCAGCCTGACCGGCTCGGTCACCGCGGCCATCCTCGCCGCCGTCGTGGCCGGCCTCGTGATGGCCGCCCTGCTGGCGCTGTTCGCCATCAACTACCTGGTCAACCAGGTGGTGCTCGGCGTCGTGCTCAACCTGCTGGCCGTCGGGATCACCGGCTTCCTCTTCGACCAGCTCGTGCAGCCGGCCTCGCAGCGCTACAACGCCGCGCCGGTGCTGGAGCCGCTGCCCATCCCGCTGCTGGAGAAGATCCCGTTCTTCGGCTCGGTCCTGTTCTCCCAGAACGTGCTGGCCTACCTGGCCGGGTTCGCGGTGCTGGTGGTCTGGCTGCTGCTCTACCGGTCCACGTGGGGGCTCCGGGTCCGGGCGACCGGCGAGCACCCCGAGGCGGTCGACACCGTCGGGATCAGCGTGCGGGCCGTCCGCTGGTCGGCCGTGCTGGCGGGCGGGCTCTTCGCCGGCGTCGGCGGCTCGTTCTTCACCCTGGCCTCGACCGGGGCGTTCTCCAAGGAGTTCACCGTCGGCAACGGCTTCATCGCCCTCGCCGCGGTCATCATGGGCCGCTGGCGCCCGGTGCTGGCCGCGCTGATGTGCCTGTTCTTCGGCTTCGTCACCCAGATGGCCTCCCAGCTGCAGACGCTGAGCACGCCGATGCCCAGCCAGTTCCTGCTGGTGCTGCCCTACGTCGCGACGATCATCGCCGTCGCCGGGCTGGTCGGACGGGTCCGGCCGCCCGCCGCCGACGGCGTGGCGTTCGAGAAATGAGCGCCCCGGACTGGGACCTGCTCCGGGCGCGAGCCCGGGAGATGACCGCCCGGGCCTACGCGCCCTACTCGGACTACCAGGTCGGCGCGGCCGCGCTGGTGGACGACGGCCGGGTGGTGGTCGGCTGCAACGTGGAGAACGCCGCCTACGGCGTCACCCTCTGCGCGGAGTGCGGGCTCGTCTCGGCCCTGCACGCCAGCGGGGGCGGCCGGCTGGTCGCGTTCGCCTGCGTCGACAAGCGCGGGCTGGCCCTGATGCCGTGCGGCCGCTGCCGCCAGCTGCTCTGGGAGAACGGCGGGCCGGACTGCCTCGTCGACTCACCCGCCGGCATCGTCACGATGGCGGAGGTGCTCCCGCAGGCCTTCGGCGCCGACCAGCTGGACGAGGTCGAGCGCCACCCCGGCAGCCACGCCTGAGCCCCACCCCCGACCCCTGAGCCGCGCACCGCGAACACCGACCACCTGAGGACCGTCATGACGCTCGCCCCCGACCTGCTGCGCTCGCTGCCCAAGGTCTCCCTGCACGACCACCTCGACGGCGGGCTGCGGCCCGCGACCGTCTTCGGGATCGCCACGGAGATCGGCCACCCGCTGCCCGCGGACAGCCCCGAGGCGCTCGGCCGCTGGTTCGCCGAGTCGGCCAACTCGGGCTCGCTGGTCCGCTACCTCGAGACCTTCGACCACACCATCGCGGTGATGCAGACGCCGGAGCACCTGCGCCGCGTCGCCCGCGAGTTCGTCGAGGACCTGGCCGCCGACGGCGTCGTCTACGGCGAGGCCCGCTGGGCCCCCGAGCAGCACACCCGGGGCGGGCTCAGCGAGGCCGACGCCGTCGAGGCCGTCCGCGACGGGCTGACCGAGGGCATGCTCGTCTGCGCCGACCGCGGGCACCGGCTGCAGGTGCAGCAGCTGGTCACCTCCATGCGCCACGTCGAGCCGTCGACGCGGATCGCCGAGCTGGCCCTGGCCTACCGCGACCAGGGCGTCGCCGGCTTCGACATCGCCGGCGCCGAGGACGGCTTCCCGGCCGAGCGCTTCCTGCCGGCCTTCCAGCTGCTGAAGCAGGCCAGCTTCCCGTACACGATCCACGCGGGCGAGGCGGCCGGCGTCGACTCCATCTGGGGCGCGCTGCAGGTGTGCAGCGCCAACCGGATCGGTCACGGCGTGCGGATCGTCGAGGACATCACGAGCAACGACGACGGCTCGGTGACGCTCGGCCGGCTGGCGGCCTACGTGCGCGACCAGCAGATCCCGCTGGAGCTGTGCCCCTCCTCCAACGCCCAGACCGGGGCCGTCGCCTCGCTGGACGCGCACCCGTTCCCGCTGCTCGACGGGCTCGGCTTCGTCGTGACCGTCAACAGCGACAACCAGCTGATGAGCGGGACCACGCTGAGCCACGAGATGGGCGTGCTCGTCGACCACCTCGGCTACGACCTCGACGGCCTGGAACGGATCACCCTCAACGCGGCGGCGTCGGCGTTCCTGCCGCACCCGCTGCGCGAGGAGCTGATCGACGACGTCATCCTCCCCGGCTTCGAGGCCGCCCGGGGCTGAGTTCCCGCCGACTTGCCAGACACCGGTGCCTGGGTCAGCTCGGTGCTGACAGCTCGGCCGGGGGGCGGGCCTCAGGTGCAGAGTCGCAGGACCGCGAGGGTGAGGACGCGGGCGCAGGTGAGCACCTCGGCGAGGGGGACGCGCTCGTCCGGGCCGTGCGCGGTGCGGATGTCGCCCGGGCCGTAGTGCAGGGTCGGGACGCCGGCGGCGGCGTAGAGGCGCAGGTCGCTGCCGTAGGGGGCGCCCCGTTCGCGGGGCGGGGGACCGCCGGCCACCGCGGAGTGGGCGAGGCCGACGACGTCGCGGAGCACGTGTCCCGACGGCAGGTGGCCGCCGGCGAACTGACCGCCCCGCCAGGTCACCACCGGCGGGTGGTCGCGCAGGAACGGGTCGGCGTCGGCGGCCTCGGCCACCGCGGCCTCCAGCTCCGCGCGAGCCGTCGTCGGGTCCTCCTCGACCCGCAGGCCGTAGCGGCCCTCGGCCACCAGCAGGTCGGGCACGCTGCTCGGCCAGTCGCCGGCGACGAGCCGGCCGACCGAGATCGGGTAGGCCACCGGCAGGTGCCGGAACAGCGGCTCGGGGTCGGCGTTGCGCCGCTCCTGCAGGGCGGCCAGCGCCCGGTGCAGGCCGAGGTAGCGGTCGATGGCGGACACCCCGACGTAGGCCGTGCTGCCGTGCGTGGCCACCCCCGGCACCTCGATCCGGAAGGTGAGGGCGCCGGCGTTGGCGGTCACCAGGTCCAGCCCGGTGGGTTCGGGGATGACGCAGGCCGCGCCGCGGTGGCCGCGCTGCAGGGTGGCGAACGCCCCCAGCCCGCCGTCCTCCTCGCCGACGACGCAGTGCACCGCGAGCGGCCGCACCAGCTCGGCCCCGCTGGCCCGGACCGCGGCGGCCGCCGCCAGCACGGCGGCCAACCCGCCCTTCATGTCGTTGCTGCCCCGGGCCACCAGGTCGTCGCCGTCGACGACGGGGGTGAACGGGTCGGAGCTCCAGGCGTCGAGGTCCCCGGGCAGGACGACGTCGACGTGCGCCTCCAGCACCAGCGCGGGCACCGGGTCCTCGCCGTCGCGGCCGCCGGTGGTGCCCACCAGGCCCCAGGCCTCGGCCCGCTCGGCCTCCTCCCCCGGGTGGTCGGGGTGCGCCCGGAGGGCGGCCAGGTCCAGTGGCCAGTGGTCGACCTCGTGGCCCAGCTCGGTGAGCCGGCGGGCCAGCAGCGCCTGGATCTCGACCTCGGCGTCGCTGCCGCCGACGCTGGGGACGGCGACCAGGTCGCGGAGCGTGGCGACGGTGCCGGCCTCGTCCAGCAGGGCGAGCGCGGCGGCCTCGGTGGCGGTGAGCACCGGCTCAATGTAGTGGCGCCGACGCCTAGGCTTCCCCCATGAGCTCACGCGTGCTGACCGCTGTCGCGTGGCCGTATGCCAACGGCCCGCGCCACATCGGTCACGTCTCCGGTTTCGGGGTCCCGTCCGACGTCTTCTCCCGCTACCAGCGGATGATCGGCAACGACGTCTTGATGGTGTCCGGCACCGACGAGCACGGCACGCCGATCTCGGTGCAGGCGGAGCGGGAGGGGATGACCACCCGGGAGCTCGCGGACAAGTACAACCGGGTGATCGTCGACGACCTGGCGGGCCTGGGGCTGTCCTACGACCTCTTCACCCGCACCACCACCCTGAACCACTACGCGGTGGTGCAGGAGTTGTTCCTCGGGCTGTGGAAGAACGGCTACGTCGTCCCGAGGACGACGATGGGCGCGGTCAGCCCGTCGACCGGCCGGACGCTGCCGGACCGCTACATCGAGGGCACCTGCCCGATCTGCGGCTACGACGGCGCCCGCGGCGACCAGTGCGACAACTGCGGCAACCAGCTGGACCCGGCCGACCTCATCAACCCGCGCTCCCGGATCAACGGGGAGACGCCGAAGTTCGTCGAGACCGAGCACTTCTTCCTCGACCTGCCGGCCCTAGCCGGCTCGCTGGGGACGTGGCTGGGACAGCGCACCGACTGGCGGCCCAACGTGCTCAAGTTCAGCCAGAACCTGCTGGCCGACCTGCGGCCCCGGGCCATCACCCGCGACCTCGACTGGGGTGTGCCGGTGCCGCTGGACGGCTGGCGCGACCAGCCGATGAAGCGGCTCTACGTCTGGTTCGACGCCGTCATCGGCTACCTGTCGGCCTCGGTGGAGTGGGCCCGGCGGACCGGGGACCCGGACGCCTGGCAGCAGTGGTGGGTGGACCCCGAGGCGCTCAGCTACTACTTCATGGGCAAGGACAACATCGTCTTCCACTCCGTCATCTGGCCGGGCATCCTGCTCGGCCACAACGGCGAGGGCGACCACGGCGGCACCGTCGGACCGCTCGGGCAGCTGCGGCTGCCGGACGAGGTCGTCTCCAGCGAGTACCTGACCATGAGCGGCGCCAAGTTCTCCACCAGCCGCAACAAGGTGATCTACGTCGGCGACTTCCTGCGCGACTTCGGCCCCGACGCGCTGCGCTACTTCATCGCCGTCGCCGGCCCGGAGACCACGGACTCCGACTTCACCTGGGACGAGTTCGTCCGCCGGACCAACTTCGAGCTGGCCAACGAGTGGGGCAACCTCGTCAACCGCTCGGTCTCGATGGCGCACAAGAACAACGGCGCGGTGCCGACTCCGGGCACCCTCACCGACCTCGACCAGACGCTGCTGGCCACCGCCCGGGGCTCCTTCGACGTCGTCGGCGAGCTGCTCGGCCGCAACCGGCTCAAGGCGGCGATGAGCGAGGCGATGCGGGTCGCCGGGGCCGCCAACAAGTACCTCTCCGACGCCGAGCCCTGGAAGCTCAAGGACGACCCGGAGCGCCGGGACACGGTGCTGCACACCGCCCTGCAGGTGGTGAGCGACGTCAACACGCTGATGACGCCCTTCCTGCCCCACGCCGCCCAGAAGGTGCACGAGGCGCTGGGCGGCGGCGGCGTCTGGGCGGCGCAGCCCGAGGTGCGCGAGGTCAGCGAGGAGGGCGGCCCGGACTACCCCGTGCTGATGGGGGAGTACGCCGCGCAGCAGGCCCGCTGGGCCAGCACCCCGCTGGAGCCCGGCCGCCCGCTGCACAAGCCGACCCCGCTGTTCCCCAAGCTCGACGAGAAGCTGGGCGAGACCGGACCCGACTGGGCGCCGATCGGGTCCTGAGGCCGGCGCCGAGCCGCGTCGCGGACCGTCAGCCCGGACCGGGCAGCTCCAGCCGGTGCACCCGGGCGGGGCCGTCGACGCGCCAGTGGCTGGTGGGTGTCGGGTAGGCCCGGGTCGTCAGGCTCCGGCCGTCCGCCGCGAACGCCTCGACCAGGCTGCCGTCGACCAGCACGCGGACCGGTCCGCCGGCGCCGAACGCGGCGTCGAGCACCGGCTGCTCGCGGTCACCGTCGGCGAGGGTGAGCCCGACGGGTCCGTCGGCGAGCACCTCGAAGGCCGCCGCGGTGACGGGCTCCGCGGCCGGCAGCACGGCCGAGCGCAGCGCCGTCAGCTCCCGGGCCGGCCGGACGCCCACCGCGTCCCCGACCAGCGTCAGCTCGCGCGGGAAGGTCAGCACCCCGGCCCAGCCGGCCGCCGCCACCTGCTCCGGCGGCCGGTCCAGCTCCCAGGCCCAGCCCCAGAGCAGCACGCGGTCGCCGTCGGGCAGCAGCTGCGGGGCGTAGAACGCCGGCCCCGCGTCCAGGACGCCGCCCGAGGCGGCCACGAACCGCAGCCCGGCGCCGGCCGGCTCGAGGTCCCCGACCAGGGAGCGGACCCCGGCCAGCTCACCGACGCCGTCGCCGGACGCCCGCCACAGGGAGAGCACCAGCACCCAGCGGCCGTCCAGCGCCACCAGGCTGGGGCACTCCCAGATGTTGGCCGGCGCGACCGCCGCCGCGACCGGGTCGTCGTCGTCCAGCAGCGGGCCGAGCGGCTCCCAGTGCTGCAGGTCGTCGCAGGCCCAGTGCAGCAGCTGCGGCCGGCCGTCCCGGGTCGGTCGGCCGGCGCCCTGCACGGCGTACCGACGGCCGTCGACGGTGACCAGGAACGGGTCCCGGACCTCGGTGACGGTCGGGCCCTCCGGGGCGGGGACCACCGCGGTGGCGGCCTGCTGCCAGTGCCGCAGCGTCCGGTCGCTGGTGGCCAGCAGCACCTGGCCGTCGGACGCCTCGGCCGTCACGGCGGTGTAGACCGCCGTCGGCACCCCGCCGTCGTCGACGACGCAGCCGCTCCAGCAGCCGGCGGCGTCGGGGCGGCCGGGTCGCGGCACCAGGGCCAGCGGCTCCTCGGTCCAGTGCAGCAGGTCGGGCGAGCTGACGTGCCCCCAGGCGATGGCGTCGTGCACCGGGGCGGCCGGGTTGTGCTGGAAGAAGACGTGCCAGGTGCCGTCGACGTGCGCCAGCCCGTTCGGGTCGTTCAGCCAGCCGCGCCGCGGCCGCCCGTGCAGCCGCGGGAAGGTCGGGTCGGTCCCGACCCGCGCTCGATCGGCGGGGTCCGGCACGGGGGTCTCCGTTCGTGGTCGGTGGGGAGGGCGTGGGGGAGGTGGGTCGGCGGTCTATCCCGTGAGCCGGCCGGCGAGCTCGAGGGCCCGCCACGGCCGGACCGGCTCCCGCCCGTGGCCCGGGTCGACCCCGACGAGGCGGCCGCCGTCGAGGGTCGTGGTCGCGTGCTTGGCCTCCTCGTCGAGCCGGGTGACCCGGACGAGGTCCGCCGGCACGCGGAACCTCAGCTGGCGCCAGTCGTAGACGGAGCTGTGGCCGTGCACCTGGCTGAAGGGCAGCCGGCGGTCCGCCCAGCCCGGGACGAGCTCCGTCGCCGCCGCGGCCCAGACCGGTCCCGCGGCGCGGGCCGGGCGCCGACCGGTCAGCATGTGACCCGGCCGGAACAGCTCGGCCTCGTGCTCCCCGGCCAGGGCGTTCAGCAGCCGTCCGGCGTCCCGGACGTCCTCCGTCCCGCCCAGGACGTCGCGCCAGAAGCCGGTCGTCAGCCCCGCGTGGGTCACGAGGTAGCTCTCCTCGGCGGTGGTCACCGCGGCCGCCACCCGCATCAGGCCGGAGGACCACCAGCGCCGCAGCGTCGCCCGCCCCGCGGCGCCGAGCCGCTCGGGCCAGTCGAACAGCGGCTCGGCCAGGTACTGCGCCTCGTGGTTGCCGACCAGCTGCACCCACTGGCCCGGCTGGGTGCGGAGGAGGTGGTCCACCAGCGCCAGCACGCCTTCGGAGTCCGGGCCACGGTGCACGAGGTCGCCGACCTGCACGACGGTGAGGTCGTCCGGCAGCCGGCCGGACACCGGGTCGGCCCCCAGCCGCACCAGCTCGGCGGTCAGCTCCTCCAGGTGGCCGCCGAGGTCACCGACGACCGCGACCCGCCCGGTGCCCGGAGGTCCGCCACCCCCGGGGACGGTGCTCTCGGGACCGGGGCTCGCGGGAACGGTGCTCACGGGGGCGGCGGCGAGGCCCAGCCCTCGACGGGGACGTACTGGGCGACGTTGTCCATCCGGCGCTGCACCGAGGCCACCTCGCGGACGGCCTGGGCGATCACGCTGCGGTCGAGGGGGGACACCTGGTCCATCCGCAGCACGTCGGTCGGCGCGACGCCCCGCTGGTGCTGGCGCACCTGGTAGCGCAGCCGCAGCCGCTGCAGCACCTCGAACACCTCGACGAGGGTGTCGCCCTGCGCCTGCGGCAGCATCGCCGAGCCCGACGCCGCGCGCAGCCGCTCCGGCGTGGACAGCGCGGCCGACCCGACGCTGAGGCTCGCCCAGCGGGCCAGGTTCACGATGGGCAGCACCGCGTGGTCCTTGACGTCGAACCGGCCGCTGCGCCGGCTGAGCAGCCGGGCCGGCGGCTGCTTGGCCCGGCGGGACAGCGACTCCTGCAGGAGCAGGCGCATGGTGCCCGGGTGCCGCCGCAGGTCGGCGAAGACCGCTGCTGCGGCCGGCAGCCCGGGGTCGCCGTGGATCGGGCGGGCGTCGACGAGCAGCGAGGTCATCACCGCCCCCTGGTCCTCCGCGGGCCGGGCCAGCCACCCCTGGGCCGCCTGCCGCCAGGCGCTGTGGGTGCGGGCGAAGGGTGGCCGCTCGGCGTTCGCGCCGTGCTCGTCCCCGTTGATGCCGGCCCGGGCCAGCACCCGGCCGACCTCGGCGAAGGCCGCGCGGTAGCGCTCCAGCTGGGCCGGGTCCGTGGCGTCGTCGAAGGCGACGGCCGAGTCGACGTCGGAGCTCAGCACCGCCTCCCGGCGGCCGTGGCTGCCCAGGCTCAGCCAGGTGAAGGCGTCCACCGACAGGTCCGGGTGCTCCGCCATCACCAGCGTCAGCGCCCGCCGGACGACGGCGTCCAGCAGGGCCGAGTGGACCGCCACCACCCGGCCCGAGGCCAGGCCGCGGTTCAGCAGGTCGGCCAGCACCCCCGGGATGGTCCGGGCCCGCACCTCCAGCTGCTCGGTGGACGCGGCCCGGCGCAGCTGCTCGTGCACCGAGACCCCGGCCGTGGTGGGGGAGACGGTGAAGTCGCGGGGGGAGACGACGCCCCGCAGCACCCCCGCACGGTCGGTGACCAGGAGGTAGTCCGCCTCACGGTCGAGCATCAGGATCAGCGCCTCGGCGGCCGAGTCGCCGAGCACGGCGGTGGGCGTGCCCGGGTCCATCACCTCCCCGGCCGGGGTGGCGTCCGAGCGGCCCTCGACGAGGACGCGCCGCCGGAGCAGGGCGTCGGTGATCAGCCCGTAGCCGCCGTGGCCGTCCCGGACGGCGGCGTACCCGGCGTCGGCCTCGCTCATCAGCCGGGCGGTCTCGGCCACCGTCGTCGTCGGGTCCACGACCACCGGCGGCCGGACGATGAGGTCGTCGACGGTGCTGTAGGCGGGCGCCGCGGCCGCGGGCCGGCCGGCCGAGGAGACCTGCTCGGCGAGGAAGCGGGCGCCGGTCCGGGAGGCGAACGCCGGGGCGACGGTCGAGCCGGGGATCCGGGCGACGGTGGCGTCGCTGGTGGCCACCGCGCGGGGACCGACGGCCCGCTCGGTCAGCATCGAGGAGAACCCGAACACCCCGCCCGGGCCGAGCACCTCGTCCGCCGGCCCGGTCAGGGCGTCGGCGTCGTTCCACAGCTCGACCCGGCCGGCGATGACGAGGAACACCTCCCAGGTGGGGTCGGTGAACGCGTCGTGCACCAGCTCCCCCCGGGCGAACCGCCCGATGCTCGCCGCGGCCGCCACCGCCTCGAGCGTCTCCGGGTCCAGGGAGTCGAAGGGCGCGTACCCGGCGAGCAGGGCGGTCAGGTCCTCCGCGGTGCCCGTCGCCATGCCGGAACCGTACCGGTCAGACGCCCGGCGACGGCGGGTTGGGGATGGCGTAGCCCGAGGGGCCGACCTCCTTCTTCAGCGACCGCTCCCACGACCCGTCGGCGATGTACTGCTTCAGGGCCGCGTTCACCTTCGTCACCATGTCGGGGCTGCCCTTCTTGACCCCCACGCCGTACAGCTCGTCGGAGAAGCCCCTGCCGACGAGCCGCAGGACCCCCTTGTACTGCTTCTGGGCGGCGTAGCCGGCGAGGATCAGGTCGTCGGTGGTGACCGCGTCGACCTCGCCGTCGGCCAGCTTGGTCACGCAGTCGGAGTACCGGGGCAGCTCCTGCAGGCTGATCTTGCCCCGGTACCGCTCCTTGACCAGCTGGGCGGAGGTGGTCCCCGTCACCGAGCACAGGCTCCGGCCGTTCAGCGTGTCCGGCCCGGTGATGTCCTCGTCGTTGCGCCGCACCAGCAGGTCCTGGTGGGCGACGAAGTAGGGACCGGCGAAGTCGACCTGCTGCCGGCGCTCCTCGGTGATCGAGTACGTGGCGAACACCAGGTCGACGGAACCGTCGGCGAGGAGCTTCTCGCGGTCCGCCGGCTGGGCCTCCACCCACGTGATGCCCCCGGCGGGGACCCCCAGCGCCTTGGCCACGTACGTGGCGGTGTCGACGTCGAAACCCGCGTAGCCGTCGCCTGACTTCAGGCCGAGGCCGGGCTCGTCGAAGGAGATGCCGATCTTCAGGGTGCCGCCGCTGGAGGCGCCCGGGACCAGCGACGGCTCGGCGGCCGGCCCCCCGCCGGAGCTGCAGGCGGCCAGCAGGGTGACGGTGAGCCCGGCGACGGCTGCGGTGACGACCGTCCGGTGAACGTTGGCGTGCATGGTCTTCCTTTCCCAGATCCTGTGAGTGGGAGCGAGCGCTCAGACGACGGCGTTCTCGTCGGGTTCCAGGTCGTCGGCGCTGACGTCGCGGCCGTAGGTCGGGCCGTCGTCGGACCACACGGCCCTGAGCCGGTTGCCGGTGTTGGCCACGACCTGGGGCTTGACCACGCGCCAGCCGATCTCGAGGGCGAGCGCGAGGACCGGGATGCCGAAGACGACCACCAGGAAGGTGGTCTTGTGCAGGAAGTAGGGCGAGGACTGCCAGCCCGAGACCGCGAGGCCGACCAGGACCAGGACGAGGAAGACCAGCCCGATGATGCTGGTGTAGGGGTGGCCGGGCATCTGGAACGGGCTGGCCGGGATGACGCCCTTGGTGACCAGCTGACGCAGCCGGAGCTGGCACAGGAAGATCGTGCCCCAGGTGAACAGGACGCCGATGGCCGCGGCCTCGAGGGCGACCTCGAACGCGTTGGGGATCAGGAAGTTCAGCACCGCGCCGAAGACGAAGACCACCGAGGTCATGAGGATGCCGGCCCACGGGACGCCCTGCTTGCTCATCTTGAGGGTGAAGGCGGGCGCCTGCTTGGCCATCCCGAGGCTGCGGAGCACCCGGCCGGTGGAGTAGAGGCCCGAGTTGAGGCTGGACAGGGCGGCGATGATCAGGACGACCTGGATCGCGGTCCCCATCCAGCCCAGGCCGAGCCGGTCGAAGACGGTGACGAAAGGGCTGATGCCGGCCTTGTACTCGCTGGTGGGGAGCATCGAGACGAGCAGCAGGATCGAGCCGCAGTAGAAGACGGCGATCCGGAAGATGACCGCGTTCACCGCCTTGGGCACCTCGCGGTCGGAGTCCTCCATCTCCCCGGCCGCGACGCCGACCATCTCGATGGCGGCGTAGGCGAAGACGACACCGGACATCACCAGGATCGGGCCGTACCAGTTGAAGTCGCCCGAGGAGGGCCAGAAGCCGCCCGGGTTGGACCACAGGTTGGAGAAGCCCGCCTGGTGGCCGCCGATGTCGAACTGCCCGATGACGACGATCAGGCCCACGACGAGGAAGACGACGATGGCGCCGACCTTCGCGATCGAGGCCCAGAACTCGAACTCCCCGAAGGCCCGGGCGGACAGCAGGTTGATCACCAGCACGACCGCGAGCGCGATCAGCACGGTGGCCCAGGTGGGCATGGTGGGGAACCAGTACTGGACGTAGAGACCGACAGCCGACAGCTCGGCGATGCCCGTCAGCGCCCAGTTGAGCCAGTAGAGCCAGCCGGTGATGAAGGCGGCCCGCTCACCGAAGAACTCACGCATGTAGGAGACGAAGGCTCCCGACGTGGCCCGGTGGAGCACCAGCTCGCCGAGGGCCCGCATCAGGAAGTAGGCGATGACGCCCACGAAGGCGTAGCTGAACAGCAGGGCCGGGCCGGTGCTGTGCAGCCGCGAGGCCGAGCCGAGGAACAGGCCGGTGCCGATCGCCCCGCCGATCGCGATCATCTGCACGTGCCGGCGGCCGAGCGTCTGCTTGTACCCGACCTGCTCGGCGTTCAGCGAGTCGTGAGGGGCGTCGTGCGGGGTTTCCGTCTGGGTCATGGCATCTCCCTCGAGTGGACGACGGGGTGGACAGGAGCGGGCGGCGCGGGGCGCCGGGGTGCGCCGGCCACCGGGGTGGGGGCGGGGCGGGGTGGTGCGCTCATGCTGGGCCTTCCGCTCGGGGCAGCGGTCGTGACGGTCGTGGTGGGCCCTGCACGGTCGGCCGCCTGCGCGCCGCCGTGGACTCACCGTAGCCATCGCGTCGCCCGCCAGATGTCCGGCCGGTGACGGTGATGTTAAGCCTCACTATGGACGATGCGCCGCGGCCGGTGGGAGCGGGTCGCCCACCGTCGCCGGGTACCGTCGGGGCAGCACCGCCGACCACGAGGAGACCCGTCATGGGCTGGGCCCGCACCGAGAAGAAGGCGCTGGTGGACACGCTCCGCCGGACCGACCCCGACGCCCCCACCCTCTGCGAGGGCTGGGACGCCAAGCGGCTGCTCGCCCACCTGGTGCAGCGCGAGCAGGACCCGGTCGGCGGGATCGGCGACGTGGTCGGGCGGGCGGAGCCCGGGCGGGAGAAGCACCTGGGCAGGCTCGCCGAGCCCGCCGCGACCCCGGACGGCTACGCCGGGCTGATCGACCGCTTCGTCACCGGCCCGCCGCGCTGGTCGCCGATGAGCTGGGCCTCGGAGCAGGTCAACGTCCTGGAGTACGCCATCCACCACGAGGACGTCCGCCGTGGTGGGGGAGCGGGTGCCGCCCGCACCCTCCCCGCCGCGCAGTCCGACGCGATCTTCCGGCAGGTCCCGCTGACGGCCCGGATGAAGCTCCGGCGCTCACCGGTCGGGGTGGTCCTCGCCCGGCCGGGCGGCGCGCCGGCCGTGGTGCGGTCGGGCAGCCCGTCGGTCACCCTCACCGGGGAGCCGCTCGAGCTGGCGCTCTGGGTCAGCGGACGCCGGCAGGCCGCCCAGGTGCAGCTCTCCGGACCGCCGGAGGCCGTCGAGCGGTTCGAGGGCTGGCTCGGCCGCTCCTAGCCCGCCCGCCGCTCGGCTGGTCGGGCCGGTCGGGTGGGCCGGTCCGGGTGGGCCCGGGTTCGGACGGGCCACGGGTTCAGACGGGCTCGGGGCGGGTGGCCGCGGCCAGCGCCGCGGTCAGGCCTTCCCGGGTCAGCCGGGGGCCGTAGCCCGGGGTGCCCGGCTCGATCCGCCAGGTGTCGGCCAGCGAGTCGACCTCGACGACGTCGAACCCGATCTCGTCGACGAAGGCCGCCACCTGCTGCCGGGCGGTGGCGTCGTCGCCGGCCACCACGAGGGCGCGCCGGTCCGCGGTGCCCGGCTCCGTGGCGTCACCGGTGATGGCCAGCGCCCCGATGTGGTTGAAGGCCTTGACCACCCGCGCCGTCGGCACCAGGTCCGCCAGCAGCTGCGACGAGGTGGTCCGCTGCTGGTCCAGCGCGACGACGTGGCCGTCGCGCGACGGGTAGTAGTTGTTGGTGTCGATGAGGGTCCGGCCGGCCAGCTCGGCCAGCGGCAGGTCGCCGATCGCCCGCAGCGGCACCGTGACCACCACGAGGTCGCTGGCCTCCGCCGCCTCCGCGGCCGTGGCGGCCCGCGCGGCGTCGCCCAGCTCCGCCACCAGGTCGGTGAGCGTCGCGGGACCGCGGGAGTTGCTGATCACCACCGTCCAGCCGTGCCGGGTCGCCGTCCGGGCGAGCGCGCTGCCGATGTGACCGGCGCCGATGATGCCGAGGGTCCGTGCTCCGCTGTCCGTCATGCCCGGGGGAACCGCGCGGCCCCGTCCGGCATTCCCGTCCGCGCCCGGCTCAGACGGGGATGCTCCAGGTGAGCAGCAGCCCGCCCTCGGGTGACGGCCCGAGCTCCAGGTGCCCGCCCAGCTCGGTGGCCCGCTCGCGCAGCCCGGCCAGGCCGCTGAGCTCGATCTCCGCGGGCAGGCCGTCGCCGTCGTCGCTGACGGTGACGGTCAGCCGCCGTCCGTCGGTGACCAGCCGGACGGCCGTGGAGCTGGCCTCCGCGTGCAGGGCGATGTTGGTGACCGCCTCTCGCAGCACCGACTCGAGCACCTCGGCGACGTCCTCGCGGACGACGGAGTCCAGCGGGCCCTCCACCTGCAGGGTCGGGGTGAAGCCGAGCACCGGGACCAGCTCGGACAGCACCGCGATCAGCCGCGGCCGGAGCGAGGCGGTGGCGGCGCGAGGGGTCTGCAGCTCGAAGATCGAGGTGCGGATGCTGCGGATGGTCTCGTCGAGGTGGGTCACCGTGGTCCCGAGGCGGTCCCCGACGACGGGGTCGTGCACCGAGCGCATCGCCCCCTGCAGGGTGAGCCCGACGGCGAAGAGCTTCTGCACGACGTGGTCGTGCAGGTCCCGGGCGATGCGCGCCCGGTCCTCCAGCACCGCGAGCTGCTGGTGCTCGCGGCGGGATCCGGCCAGCTCGAGGGCCAGCGCCGCCTGCCCGGCGAAGCCGGTGGCCATCTCCACGTCCAGCGCGGTGAAGGGGACGGGGGCCGTGCGGACGACGACGATGGCCCCCTGCACCTCCTCGGCCCCCCGCAGGGGCAGGGCCATCACGTCGCTCGCCGCGATCAGCGGCCGGACCTGGGTGTAGATGCCGCCGAGCTCGTCGTCGGCGTCGCGGGCGAGCACCCCGTGACCGGCCTGCATGGAGCGCCAGGCGATGCTGCCGTCGACGCGGTACCGCATCTGGTGCAGCTGCTCCGAGCCCTGCCCGCAGGCGACGGCCACCTCGAGCATCTCCGGCTCCGCCGGGTCGGGGACCACGATGCTGACCAGGTCGGCCGGCGCCAGCCGCTGCACGGTGGCGGCGATCTCCCCGAGCACGTCGTCCGGGTCGACGTCGGCGGCCAGCAGCCGCTGGCTGATCTCGGCGGAGGCGGTCAGCCACTCCTGCCGGCGGTGGGACTCCGCGTAGAGCCGGGCGTTCTCGATGGCGATGCCGGCCGTCGCGGCGAGGGCCGTCACCAGGCTCTCGTCCTCGGCGCTGAACGGACCACCCCCCAGCCGGTTGGCGAGGAACAGGTTGCCCGAGCTGGTGCCGCCCGAGCCGACGGCCACCCCGAGGAGGGAGCGCACCCCGACCTCCGGCGCCGCCGTCCCGGCCCCCCCGGGGAACCAGCGACGGACGGGGAGCGCGGACCCGGGGACGACGCCGGACAGGCCGCCGGCCGGGCCGTCGCCGGCGGGGGCGTCCAGACGCCGGTCGGTGCCGCTCTGGATGAACTGCTCGAGCTCGCCGCTCGGGCCCACCACCTCGAGCACGGCGTACTGCGCCTCCACGACGGTGCGGGCCGACTCCACGACGAGCCGCAGCAGGCTGTCCAGGGAGAGCTCGGCGACGATGGCGCGGTTGGTCACCACCAGGCTGCGCAGCCGCTCCTGGATCCGGCCGCTGGCTGCCGACTCCGTGCTGGTCATCCATGGCTCCCGGGTTCGTCCTGTGCATCGACGACGGTGGTCGTCGACGGCGGCGCGACTCCCCGGGATGCCGGTCGCCGCGCTCAGGATAGCCGTCGGCCCTCCGTCCGCGTGGCCACCGCACCGCGGCCGACCGGGGGATCCGGTGCTCACCCGGGCAGCGGGATGCTCCACCGCAGCAGCAGGCCGCCGGCGGGCCCACGGTCCAGCTCCAGCCGGCCGCCCCGGCGCTCGGCCCGGAACCGCAGGTTGGACAGCCCGCTCCGGCGGGCGGAGGGGCGCAGGCCCACGCCGTCGTCGGACACCGTCATCGTGAGGGTGCGACCCGTCGTCACGAGGTCGACCGTGACGGCGGTCGCCCCCGCGTGCTTGGCCGCGTTGGTCAGCGACTCGCGCAGCACGGCCTCCACCTCGCTGCCCAGCTGCTCGTCGACGACGGTGTCCAGGGGCCCCTCGAAGGAGAGGAGGGGCGCGAAGCCCAGCACCGGCGTCATCTCACCGAGGACCTGCATCACCCGCCCCCGGACCGACGCCCCGGGCAGGTTCGGCTCCTGCAGCTCGAAGATCGAGGTCCGGATGGTCCGGATGGTGTCGTCCAGGTTGTCGATGGCGCCGGTGAGCCGGCGACGCAGGTCGGGGTCACCGACCATGGTCGCGGTGCCCTGCAGGGTCAGCCCGGCCGCGAACAGCTTCTGCACGACGTGGTCGTGCAGCTCGCGCGCGATCCGGGCCCGGTCCTCGAGCATGGCCAGCTTGTGGTGGTCGCTGCGGGCGTCGGCGAGCTCCAGGGCCAGCCCGGCCTGGCTGACGAAGCCCTCGGCCAGCTCCAGGTCGGTCGGGCTGAAGGGCACGTCGCCCATCCGGACGGCGATGATCGCGCCGCGTCGTCGGCCCGCCCCCTGCAGCGGCAGGGCCACCACGTGCCGGAGGGGCGGCAGCGACCGGAGCTCGGCGATCGCGTCGATCCGCTGCTGGAACCCGGCCAGCACCCGGCCCCGCTCCTCGACGAGCACCTGCTGCACCTGGCTGCCCTGGAGGTCCACCCGCAGGCCCTTCAGGCCTTCGGCCCCGAGGCCGTCCACGACCTCCATGACCAGCTGGCCCGGGTCGTCGGGCGCGGGCAGCAGGATGGCCACCGCGTCCGCCTCGGTGAGCCGGCGGACGGAGCCGGCGATCTCGGCGAGCACCGGCCCCTCGTCCGCGGAGGCGAGCAGCCGGTGGCTGACCTGCGCGCTGGCGCGCAACCAGTCCTGCCGGCGCTGCGACTGCCCGTGCAGCCGGGCGTTCTCGATGGCGATGCTGGCGGTGGCGGCCAGGGCCGTGACCAGGTTCTGGTCCTCGGGGCTGAACTCCGGCCGGCCCACCCCGTTGGCGAGGTACAGGTTGCCGTAGGCCGTGCTCGCGGAGCGGATCGGGACGCCGAGGAAGGCGCCCATCGGCGGGTGGCCCTCCGGCACCCCGGCGGAGCGGTGGTCGTCGGCCACCGCGGGCAGCCGGATCGGCTCCGGGTGGTCGAGCAGGGCGCCGATCAGACCGCGCCCCTTCGGCAGCTCGCCGATGGCGGCCACCGTCTGGTCGTCCATGCCGCAGTGGATGAACTGCTCGAGCAGGCCCTCGACGCTGAACACCCCGAGAGCGGCGTACTGGGCGCCGGCGACCTCCCGGGCCGACCTCACGACCCGCCGGAGCAGGTCGTCCAGGGTCAGCTCCGCGACGATGGCGTGGTTGGCCTCCACGAGCTTCTGCAGGCGCGCCGCGGAGGAGTCGTGCGTCCCCGCGGCGGCGTCCAGCACGTCCACTCCTCAGCTACCCAGGTCCTCGACCGAGCTCTGGCTGCTGATCCCCGCATCAACGCCCGCGCATGGTGCGCGTGCCCCCACCTTACGGTTCCCCGGGCAGGGCTGACGACAAACCAGCGGAGTGCCTCGGTCCGCGCGGAAGCGTGGGCGCGACCTGATCGTGCACCCACTTCTCCGGGCGGTCAGGAGGACGGACGGACGTGCGGGAGCCGGGGCAGGTGCCGGCCGCCCGGGCGCGCTCCTCGACCGGCGGTGGCGGCAGCGGGACGTCACCCGGCGGGATCGCTGCGCGCCGCCTTGACCGCCCGCGTCGCCTCCGCCATCGAGACGGGGCGGCAGCCCAGCGCGAGGGCGCGTGCCCGGATTCCCGGCTCGGCCCGCCACAGCGCCAGACCGCGGCGGACGAGCACGGGCAGCGGCTTGCGCCGCTCGGCCACGTCGCGCAGGAAGCGGCGGAGCAGGGTCGCCGTGCGCGAGCGGTCGAGGTAGACCGCGTCCATGGCGACGCCGCTGGCTCGGAGCGGGCCGACGACCTCCGGTGCGAAGACGCCCTCGGCCACCAGCACGGGCGCGTCCTGCAGGTCGACGAGGCGGTGCCCGCTGCGCCGGTTGTGCCCGATGTCGTAGACGGGGACGTCGGCCACGCCGGTCCGGCACAGCGCCACCACCACGGCCACCGCGGCCTCGCCGTCCCAGGAACGGGGGTCGTCCCAGTCGACGATGCCCAGGGTGTGCGGCAGGTCCGGGTGGTCGCCGTCGTGGTAGAAGTCGTCGAGGTTGAGCCGGGGACAGCCGGTGGCGGCGGCCAGCCGCGACTTCCCGCTGCCCGACGCCCCGGCCAGCAGGATGACGGTGCGGGACCCGCGTCCGCGAGCCTCCGGGGCGCCGCCGGCCGGGGTGGTCGGGTGGTCGGCGGCCATCCCCCGATCCTACGGTCGGGTCTCGCGGGGCGTGCCGCCCGTTCCACGGGCGCCCGGTGGACCCCCGTCCGCGGCCGCGTTAATTCTCGGTGACGAACGGCGCGTCGCCGCAGCGGACGACTAGGGTGGCCACAGCTCGGGGTGAGTGTTCTAGGAGCGCGCGATGTCCCGTCCCCCCCGAGCTCTACTCCCGCTGCTCGTCGCCGTCGGTGCGGTGGCCGGCCTGGTCGCGGTGCCCGGCGCCAGCCCGGCCGCGGCGGCCGTGGCCGTGTGCAGCGACCTCAGCACCCCGGTGCAGCACCGCGTCAAACCGGCCACCGGGACCGGCCTGTTGACGACGTCGTCCACCGAGGCCGACCGCGCGGTCAGCGCCTACGGCTTCACCGGCGACCGCGGCACCGCTTTCCGTGCCTCAGCGACGGCCCGGTCGGGCCTGGCCGGGCTGCACCGCCTCTACGCCGCCCGCACGGGCGACTTCCTGTACAGCACCGACGCGAGCGAGGTGCGGCAGGCGGTGTCCGACGGCTACGCCGACCAGGGGGTCCGGTTCCACGTCGCGACGAGCGCGGCGTCCTGCCTCACCCCGGTCGAGCGCTGGACGAAGGGCGGGCGGCACCAGATGGTGACGGCGCCCGCGTCGACGAAGGCCCTGACCGCGGCCGGCTGGCGGAGGGAGCGCGTCGCCTTCTACGCCCGCCCCGCCACCACCGCGACCACCCCGGTCAGCGGTCAGCCGGGCCTGGTCACCAAGCCGATCGCCACCACCAAGGGCACGACCTTCTCCTTCGCCGCGGTGCCCGACACGCAGCAGGAGGTGGTCGGCGCCGGCGACACCCGGATGACGAACCGCTCCAGCTGGGTGCTGCAGCAGAAGCAGATGAGCTTCGTGCTGCAGACCGGTGACCTGGTCAACTGGGACACCCCCGACCACGCCCAGTGGGCCCGCGCCAAGCGCGGCCTCGCCCCCCTGGAGAAGGCGAAGCTGCCCTACACGTTCGCCGTCGGGAACCACGACACGATGGCCACCGGCGTGGGCGGCAGCGCCCGTGACGCCACCCGCAGCCACACCTTGCTGCGGGACACCGACACGTTGAACTCCTACTTCGACGCGGCCGACTTCCGCGGCGTGGGCGGCGCCTTCGAGGCCGGCAAGGTCGACAACGTCTACACCCTCTACAGCGCCGGTGGGCTGAAGTGGATGGTGCTGACGCTGGAGTTCTGCCCGCGGGCCGCCGTGGTCGCCTGGGCGAAGAAGGTCGTCGCGAGCCACCCGACCTACAACGTGATCATCTCCACGCACTACTACCTGACCAAGGCCGGGAAGATCGGCACCACGAACTCGGGCTACGGCGACACCAGCCCCGACTACGTCTGGAAGAACCTGGTCCGGCAGTACCCGAACATCAAGCTGGTCTTCTCCGGCCACGTCGGCAAGGCCCGCAAGGCCCGCGTCGACACCGGGCTGAAGGGCAACAAGGTCTACTCGTTCCTCACCACCATGCACGACCGGGACACCAACCCCACCCGGCTCGTCACCATCGACACCAAGGCGCGGACCCTCAAGACGAACGTCTACGCGCCCAAGGACAAGAAGAGCTGGGCGGAGTACACGCAGACGATCAAGGGGCTCACCTTCGTCCGGTAGGGCCGCCGGAGCTGGTCGTGCGACGTGGCGAGGCGTCCTCACCTCGCCAGGTCCCACGCCGGCCTGGACCACCCGTCAGCTGAAGGCGCTCTCCCCGGTGAGGGCCTGCCCGATGACCAGCTGGTGCACCTCGGAGGTGCCCTCGTAGGTCAGCACCGACTCCAGGTTGGTGGCGTGCCGCATCACCGGGTAGTCCAGCGTGATGCCGTTGGCGCCGAGGATCGTGCGGCACTCGCGCGCGATCTGCAGGGCCTCCCGGACGTTGTTCAGCTTGCCGAGGCTGATCTGACGGGGCTCCAGGCGGTGGTCGTCCTTGAGCCGGCCGAGGTGCAGCGCGAGCAGGAACCCCTTCTGCAGCTCCAGCGCCATGTCCGCCAGCTTGGCCTGGGTCAGCTGGAACGACGCCAGCGGCCGGTCGAAGATCTCCCGGGTGGCCGCGTAGTCGAGCGCGGTCTCCAGGCAGTCCCGGGCCGCGCCCAGCGCGCCGAAGATGATGCCGAACCGGGCCTCGTTGAGGCAGGACAGCGGTCCGCGCAGCCCTGCGACCCCCGGCAGCACCGCGTCGCCGGGCAGCCGCACGTCCTCGAGCACCAGCTCCGAGGTCACCGACGCCCGCAGCGACAGCTTGTGGCCGATCGTCGGCGCGGAGAAGCCCGGCGTGCTGGTGGGGACGACGAACCCGCGGATGCCCCGGGCGCCCTCCGCCTCGTCCGTCGCGGCCCACACCACGGCGACGTCGGCGATCGAGCCGTTGGTGATCCACATCTTGGTCCCGTCGAGCACCCAGCCGTCGCCGTCGCGCTTGGCGCGCGTCCGCATGCCGGCCGGGTTGGACCCGAAGTCGGGCTCGGTCAGCCCGAAGCAGCCGACCAGCTCCCCGCGGGCCATGCCCGGCAGCCAGGTCTGCTTCTGCTCCTCGCTGCCGAAGGCGTGCAGGGCGAACATGGCCAGCGAGCCCTGGACCGAGACCATGCTCCGCACCCCGGAGTCGCCCGCCTCCAGCTCGAGGCACGCCAACCCGTAGGAGACGGCGTTCGTGCCCGCGCAGCCGTAGCCCTCCAGGTGCATGCCCAGCAGCCCCAGCGAGCCCGCGTCGGTGAGCAGGCCGCGGTCGATCTCGCCCCGCTCGAACCAGCCCGCGACGTGCGGCCTCACCCGGGTGCGGACGAAGTCGCGGACCGCCTCCTGGACGTCCCGCTCGTCGTCGCTGAGCAGGTGGTCCACCGCCAGCAGCTCCAGGGGGGTGGTGCGGGTCATCTCGGTCCTCCGGTGGTGGTCGTCGGGCGGGTGGGCGTCATGGCTGCGGTCCTCGGGCGGGTGGTCCTCATGGGCCCGCCCCGCCGCCGGCGAGGGTGAGCGCCGCCTTCTCGATCTCGTCCTCGTCCAGCAGCACGTGCGCGGCCGCCGGCCCCAGCGGGACGAAGCTGTCCGCGCTCGACACCCGGGCGACCGCCCCGCCGAAGCCGTGCTCGACGAGGGCGGTCACCACCCCTTCGCCGACGCCGCCGGTGTGCCGGGTCTCGTCGACCACGAGCACCCGCCCGGTGGTCCGGGCGGCGGCCAGCAGGTCCTCGACGGGCAGCGGGGCCAGCCAGCGCAGGTCCAGCACGTCGGCCCGGACGCCGTGACCGGCGAGCCGGCGGGCCACCCGCAGGCTCATCGGGACGCCGTTGCCGAAGCTGACCAGCGTCAGGTCCGCCGTCGCCGCCGCCCCGGCGGGGTGCAGCCGGGCGGCGCCGACCGGGACGTGGCCGGCGTCGTCGGCGCTCAGCCAGCCGCCGTCGCCCGGGGCGTGCAGGTCGCGGCGGTGGTACAGCGCGATGGGCTCGAGGAACACCGCCACCGTGCCGTCCGTGGCCGCGGCGGCGACGCAGGTGCGCAGCATCGCCGCGGCGTCGTCGCCCCGGCTGGGGCAGGCGAGCACCAGGCCGGGGATGTCGCGGAGCACGCCGAGGGCGTTGTCGTTGTGGAAGTGGCCGCCGAAGCCGCGCTGGTAGGCCAGCCCGGCGACGCGGACCACCAGCGGGTTGGGGAAGCGGCCGGAGGAGAAGAAGCGGAGCGTCGCCGCCTCGCCGCGCAGCTGGTCCTCGGCGTTGT
Source organism: Friedmanniella luteola (assembly GCF_900105065.1). Taxonomy (NCBI): domain Bacteria; kingdom Bacillati; phylum Actinomycetota; class Actinomycetes; order Propionibacteriales; family Nocardioidaceae; genus Friedmanniella; species Friedmanniella luteola. The sequence continues at coordinate 3,565,533 of NZ_LT629749.1, read as the reverse complement.
GCAGGTAGGCGAGGTACTGGATCTCGGGGACGGGCACCAGCCCGGCCAGCGCCGCACCCAGCCCCATCCCGAGGATCGACTGCTCGTCGAGGACGCTGTCGAACACCCGGGCGGCGCCGAAGCGCCGGGCCAGGCCACCGGTCACGCCGTAGACGCCGCCCTTGACCCCGACGTCCTCGCCGAACACCAGCACCCGACGGTCGGCCTCCAGGATCGCCGCCAGCGCGGCGTTGACGGACTCCGCCAGGGTCCGGCCGGCCGCACCCGGCGAGGGGCGGTACGCGCGGGCCGCCACGGCCACCCGCTCGGGCCGCCGCGGGGCGAGCGGGGCCATCACCTCCGGCGCCGAGCCGAGCCGGCGGCCCCCGCGCAGCCGGGTGGCCTCGGCGTCGACCGCCGCGCGGGCGGCGGAGTAGCGGCCCAGCAGCTCCGCCGGGGTCCGGCCGAGGCCGGCGAGCACCCGGGCCGTCCCCAGCAGGGGGTCGCGGGCGTAGTCGGCCTCGATGGCCCGTGGCGTCCGGTAGCTGACCTCGGCGTCACTGCCCGCGTGGCCGAGGTAGCGGACGGTCCGCAGGTGCAGGAACAGCGGTCGGCGGCGGCGGCGGACCCGGGCGGCCGCCTCCGCGATCCGCGGCCAGGCGGTGGCCGGGTCGGAGCCGTCGACCGCCCGGTAGTCCAGGCCGGGGCGGGAGCCGTAGGCGTGCTCGACCCAGCCCGCCGGCGTGGGCACCGAGATGCCGTACCCGTTGTCCTCGCAGACCAGCAGCAGCGGGACGTCCAGCCCGCGGTGGGCGGCGTTCAGCGCGGTGCCGACCGCCCCGGTGAGGGTGGAGTGGTTCGCGGACGCGTCACCGAAGGACGCGACGACGACGGCGTCCCGCGGCCAGGGGCAGTCGACGCCCAGGCGGTGCGCCCGGTGCAGCGCGAGGGCCAGCCCGACGGCGCGGGGGAGGTGCGAGGCGATCGTCGAGGTCTGCGGGATGACGGCCAGGTCGGGGTGGCCGAAGACCTTGTGCCGGCCGCCGGCGATCGGCTCGTCGGCCAGGCCCATCACGCCCTGCAGCACGTCCCGCACGGGCGTGCTGCCCGGGACCTGCGCGGCCCGGGCGGCGTAGAAGCCGCCCGAGCGGTAGTGCAGCAGGGCCGGGTCGGTCGGCCGCAGGGCGGCCGCGACGAGGGCGTTCGCCTCGTGCCCCGCCGAGCCGATCGTGTAGAAGCCCTCGCCCTCGGCCTGCAGCTCCCGGGCCACGAGGTCGAGGTGCCGGCTGGTGGCCTGCGCGTCGAAGACGCCCTCCCACCACTCCGCCGACGTGTCAGCGTCGGTGGTCGCCGGGGCGACCACGGGCGCTGACACGTCGGCCAGGGCGGCGCGCAGGTAGGCGTCGAGCGGGTGCACGGGGCTAGCCGGGCAGCCGGAAGGTGGTGTCGGGGACCAGCTCGACGACGTCCATCTGGGCCTTCTGCAGCCGGCCGGAGTAGTCCCAGTTGACCGACTGCCAGCGGGTGAACTGGTCGAGCACCCAGATGCCGGACTGCCGGGAGCCGTTGCCCGACTTCCCGTTGCCGCCGAAGGGCAGGTGCGCCTCGGCGCCGGAGGTCGAGTTGTTGATGCTGACCATCCCGGCCCCGATGCGGTCCCGGAAGGTGAAGGCCTCCTGGGCGTCGGAGGTGTAGATCGCCGACGACAGCCCGTACCCCGGCGCGTTGGCCAGGTCGACGGCCTCGGCCAGCGTCGTGTAGGTGGTGATCCCGACGATCGGGCCGAACGTCTCCTCGGCGAAGAGACGATCGCCCGCGAGCACTCCGTCGACGACCACGGGGTGGTAGAACAGGCCTGCCGCCGGGTCGCCGACGAAGCCGACCCGGGGGTTGTCCGCCGTGATCCGCCCGGCGGCGCCCTGCACGCGGTGGTGGGGCTGCAGCCAGGTCAGGTACTCCTCGTAGCGCTCCGCGAACTTGGCGTCCAGCATCGGCCCCATCAGCACCTCACCGCGCGGGTCGCCCACCGGGGCCGCCGCGACGGCCGCGTTGAACCGGCGCAGGAACTCCTCGTGCACCGACGCGTGCACGATCACCGTGCCGAGTGACGTGCACCGCTGACCGGCCGTGCCGAAGCCCGAGAACAGCGCCCCCTCGACGGCGAGCTCGAGGTCGGCGCTGGGCGTGACGACCAGGGGGTTCTTGCCGCCCAGCTCCAGGCAGGCGGTCTGCAGGTGCCGGCCGGTCAGGGCGCCGATCTCGCGCCCGACCGGGCTGGAGCCGGTGAAGCCGACCTTGTCGACCAGTCCCGCCTCGAGGGCCCGCGTCAGCCCGTCGTAGGTCGCGGCGCCGTCGGCGTGCACGACGTTGAAGACGCCGTCGGGCAGCCCGCCGCCGCGCACGAACAGCTCGTGGAACGCCGCGCTGACCACGGCGGAGTACTCGGCCGGCTTCCAGACGACGGTGTTCCCCGCCAGCAGCGCGGGCACGACGTACCACGACGGCACCGCGACGGGGAAGTTGCCGGCGGTGATGATGGCGACCGTGCCGACGGGCTTGCGGAAGGTGAACAGCTGCTTGTCGGGCATCTCGCTGGGCACCGTCTGGCCGTAGAGCCGGCGGCCCTCGCCCAGGAAGAAGTCGCACGTGTCGACGATCTCGCGGACCTCGCCCAGCGCCTCCGCGAAGGGCTTCCCGATCTCGTCGGTGACCAGCCGGGCGAGCGCCTCGGCGTTCTCCTCGACCAGCCGGCCGATGTGCGCGATGGCCCGGCCGCGGACGGGCGCGGGCACCGCCGCCCACCCCTCCTGGGCCTTGCGGGCGGCCTCGGCGCCCGCCACGAAGGCGTCCGCCTCGGCCAGCACGACCTCGCCGACCACCTGGTCGAGGTGGGCCGGGTTGGTGCTGGCGACGGTGCGGCCGCCGGGCACCGCCGCGCCGGCGACGACCGACGTGACGGGGGTGGCGGGGGCGGTGCGGGTGGTCATCGGGCGGACTCCTGGAGCTGGCGGGTCGAGGCGGCGGTGCGGGCGAGGGACCGGCCGACGGCGGCGACGGCCTCGTCGATCTCATCCTCGGTGATGGACAGGGCCGGACGGAAGCGGAGCGACCGCGCGCCGCACGGCAGGACGATCACGTGCTCGACGTCGTGCAGGTCGCTCAGCACGGCGGCCCGGGTGGCCGCGTCGGGCAGGTCGCAGGCCGCGAACAGCCCGCGGCCGCGGACGTTGTCCACCAGGCCGTGCGTCGCGGCCTGCCGCCGGAGGCCCGCCAGGAGGCGCTCGCCCTTGGGACCCGCCTGCTCGATCAGACCCTCGGCCTCGATGATCTCCAGCAGCCGGCGCGAGCGCACCATGTCGGTCAGCCCACCACCCCAGGTGGAGTTGATCCGGCCGGAGACGGTGAAGACGTTGTCGGGGACCTCGTCGATCCGGCCGCCGGCCATCACCCCGCCCACCTGGGCCTTCTTGCTGAACGCGACCAGGTCCGGCTGGACCCCGAGCTGCTGGTAGGCCCAGGCCGACCCCGTGGTGCCGACGCCGGTCTGCACCTCGTCGAAGATGAACAGAGCGTCGTGGGCGTGCACGATCTCGCGCAGGGCGGCGAAGAACTCGGCCCGGATGTGGTGGTCGCCGCCCTCGCCCTGGATCGGCTCGGCGATGAAGGCCGCGATGTCGTGCGGGTGCGCCGCGAAGGCCCGCCGCGCCTGCTCCAGGGCGTGCCGCTCGGCGGCCTCGACCTCCTCGAGGTGGTCGGCCAGGGGGAAGCGGACGGCGGGCACGTCGATCCGCGGCCAGTCGAACTGCGGGAACCGGTCGGTCTTGCCGGGGTCGGTGTTGGTCAACGACAGGGTGTAGCCCGAGCGGCCGTGGAAGGCGTGCGTCAGGTGCAGCACCTTCGTGCCCAGCCGGCGGTCGCGGCCGGCCGCCTCGTTGTGCCGGCTCTTCCAGTCGAAGGCGGCCTTGAGCGCGTTCTCCACCGCGAGCGCCCCTCCCTCGACGAAGAAGAGGTGGGGCAGGGCCGGGTCGCCCAGGACGCGGACGAAGGTGGCGACGAACTCGGCGTAGGCCGTCGTGTACATGTCGGGGTTGGCCGGCTTGTTGGCGGCGATCTCGCCCAGCTCGGCGAGGAAGGTCGGGTCGTCGGCCAGCCCGGGCGGGTTGATCCCCAGCGGCGCCGAGGCGAAGAACGTGTAGAGGTCGAGGTAGCGCTGACCCGTGCGGGCGTCGACCAAGCAGGACCCACGGCTGCGCCGCAGGTCGACGACCAGCTTCATGCCGTCGGTCAGCACGTGCCGACCCAGCACCTCGTGCACCTCGGCGGGGGAGACGTGCGTCTGCTCGGCCATGGACCCTCCTGACGACAAGATCTACGGCGCTCGGCGAGCGCTGACGCAGATCGTAGCGTCAGACCGGAGAAGCGCGAGACATCGACCCGCCTCCTCAGAGGTCGGCGAGGGCCTGCCCGCGGAGCTCGGGCAGCGCGGCCGCGGCCACCGCGGCCAGCCCGAACACGGCGGCGAACACCACGAACACCAGGCCGGTGCCGCCGGCGCCGCTGAGCAGCGGCACGCAGAGCGGCGCCACCACCGAGGCGATCCGCCCCACGCCGGCGGCCCAGCCCGACCCGGTGCCCCGGAGCGAGGTGGGGTAGAGCTCCGGCGTCACGGCGTAGAGGGCGCCCCAGGCGCCCAGGTTGGAGAAGGACAGCAGCATCCCGGCCGCCAGCACGGTCGCGGTGCTGCCGGCGGTGGCGAAGAGCGCGGCCGCGGCGGCCGAGCCGACCAGGGCGGCGACGAGGGTCCGGCGTCGTCCCCACCGCTCGACGAGCAGGGCGGCCACCGCGTACCCCGGCAGCTGGGCCAGCGTGATCAGCAGCGTGTAGCCGAACGAGCGCACCAGGGAGAAGCCCGACGCGTAGAGCAGGCTGGGCAGCCAGATGAAGGCGCCGTAGTAGGAGAAGTTGACGCAGAACCAGACCGCCCAGAGCGCCGCGGTCCGGCGGCGCAGCGGGCGCGACCAGAGCGCGGCGACGCGGCTGCCGCCCGCGGGGGGCCGGACCCCGGCAGGCTCGGGCTCGGGGGGTGCGGCGGCCACCCGCCGGCCACCGGCGGAGTCCTCGAACCGCCGGACGACCGCCTCGGCCTCGTCGTGGCGGCCCTTCGCCTCCAGGAACCGGACCGACTCCGGCAGCCCGAGCCGGACGAGCACGGCGTAGAGGGCGGGGACGGCGCCCAGCGCGAGGGCCCAGCGCCAGCCGTCGTCGCCCCGCGGCACGACGAGGAAGCCGATCAGGGCCGCCAGCGTCCAGCCGACCGCCCAGAAGGACTCCAGCAGCACGACCACCCGCCCGCGGATGCGGGCGGGCGCGAACTCGCTGACCAGGGTCGACGCCACCGGCAGCTCGGCGCCCAGCCCGAGGCCGACGAGGAAGCGGGACACCAGCAGGGCCGCCAGCGACCAGGAGAGCGCGGACACCCCGGTGAGCAGCCCGTACACCAGCAGCGTGAGGGCGAACACCTGACGGCGCCCGAACCGGTCGGCGAGCAGCCCGCCGACCGCGGCCCCGATCGCCATCCCGGCGAAGCCGATCGAGGCGATCCAGGACGCCTCACCCGGCGACAGCCGCCACTGCACGGTGAGCTGGGCGATGATGAACGACACCAGGCCGACGTCGAGGGCGTCCAGCGCCCAGCCCGCCCCCGAGCCCAGCAGCAGGCGCCGGTGCTCCCCGGTGAACGGGAGGACGTCGAGCCGCTGGGCCCGCGTCGGGGTGGTGCCGGTGGTGCTCACGCCGGCGTCCTCGGCCGGTCGCGCTGCGGCGTCACCCGACCTGCAGCTCGCCCATCGTGTCCCAGCCGCTGCCCTCGACCTGCCGGCTGACAATCCTGGGCGTGCTGGCCAGGGCCGGCTGCAGGTCCTGCATGGCCTGCGCGAAGTGCGGGCTGCTGACGTGCGGGCCGGCGCCGTCGTCGGTGAAGGCCTCGACGAGCACGAAGGTGCGCGGGTCCTCGACGCTGCGCGACCACTCGAACCACAGGTTGCCCGGCTCCTGCCGGGTGGCGGTGGTGAAGTCCTCGACCAGGTCCAGCCAGCGGTCGGTCCACTCCGGCCTGGTCTCGAACTTGACGACGATGAAGTACATGGGGCTCCTCCTGCTCGGGACGGTCGTCCGGGTGTGGCGTCGACGGCTCAGAAGCCGAGGACGGTGCTCATCTCCGCCCGGACCCGGCTCATCCGGTCCTCCGCACGACGCCGGGCCGTGCTGACGTCGGTGCCCGGCGGCTCGCGCACTTCGAGGTAGCACTTGAGCTTCGGCTCGGTGCCCGAGGGCCGCACGACCACCTGGGTCGCGTCGCCGCGGAGCACGACGGCGTCGGTGGGCGGCAGCCCGGCCGAGCCGGGCGCCAGGTCCTCCACCTCGACCGGCTCGCCCGCCAGGGTGGCCGGCGGGGCCGCGCGCAGCCGCGCCATGGCGTCGCGGATGAGGCCGAGGTCGGCGACGCGGACGGAGAGCTGGCTGGTGTGGTGCACGCCGTGCACGCGGGCGATCTCGTCCAGCCGGTCGACGAGGGTCAGGCCCTGCGCCTTCAGGTCCGCCGCCAGCGCGAGCACCCGGACCAGGGCGGAGATGCCGTCCTTGTCGGGGACGGCCTCCGGGTCGACGCAGTAGCCGATCGCCTCCTCGTAGCCGAAGGCGAGGCCCGGCACCCGGCCGATCCACTTGAACCCGGTCAGGGTGGCGACGAAGGGCTGCGCCGACGCCGCCGCCAGCCGCGAGAGCAGCGTGCTGGAGACGACGGAGCAGGCGTAGGTGCCGCGGACCCCGCGACGGAGGGCGTCGTCCCCGAGCAGGGCGCCCAGCTCGTCGCCGGACAGCATCCGCCAGCGGCCGTCGACGACGGTGGCGGCGGCGCAGCGATCGGCGTCGGGGTCGTTGGCCACCACCAGGTCGGTTGCGGCGACCCCGGCCTCGGCGAGGGCCAGGTCGATCGCGCCCGGCTCCTCGGGGTTGGGGAATCCGACGGTGGGGAAGTCGGGGTCGGGCTCGGCCTGGGCGGCGACGACGCGGGGTGCGGGGAAGCCGGCGTCGGCGACCACCTGCGCGACGAGCGACCCGCCGACGCCGTGCATGGGCGTGTAGACCCAGCTCAGCTCCCGGGGCGCGTCCGGCGGGACCAGCGAGGCGACGCGCGCCCGGTAGGCGTCCAGCAGCTCGTCCCCGACGACGCGGTAGGCGTCGCTGCGCGGGACGTCGGCCAGGTCGGTGGCGGCGACCCGCTCGATCTCCGCCGCGATCTCGGCGTCGGCGGGCGGGACGATCTGGGAGCCGTCGCCCAGGTAGACCTTGTAGCCGTTGTCCTGCGGCGGGTTGTGGGACGCCGTGACCACGACGGCCGCCGCGCAGCCGAGGTGCCGGATGCCGAAGGCGACGACCGGGGTGGGCGTGGGCGCGTGGGTCAGCAGTGTCTCGAAGCCGGCGGCGGCGAGGACCTCCGCGGTGTCGCGGGCGAAGACGGCGGAGCCGTGCCGGGCGTCGTAGCCGACGACGACCCGCTGCCCGGCCGCGTCGTGCGCGGTCAGGTAGGCGGCCAGCCCGGCCGCCGCCTGGCCGACGACCACCCGGTTCATCCGGTTGGGGCCGGCCCCCAGCGCCCCGCGCAGGCCGGCGGTGCCGAACGCGAGGCGGCGGCCGAAGGCGTCCTCGAGCGCGGCCCGGGCCTCCGGGTCTCCCTGGCGCGCCCGGCCGACCAGCTCCTCGGCCTCGCGCCGGGTGCCCGGGTCGGGGTCCTGCGCGGTCCAGGCACGGACGGTCCGGGTGAGGGCCTCGAGGTCGGCGTCGCTCACGTCCACGACCTCAGAGGACGGCCGCGAGGCCGGCGAGCAGGCTGCGGAGCTCCGGGCCGGCCGCCCGGCCCGCCTCCAGCACCTCGGCGTGGTGCAGCGGGGTGGGGGAGATGCCCGCGGCGAGGTTGGTGACCAGCGAGATGCCGAGCACCTCCAACCCGGCCTCGCGGGCGGCGATGGTCTCCAGCGCCGTCGACATGCCGACCAGGTCCCCGCCCAGCACGCCGGCCATCGCGACCTCCGCCGGCGTCTCGAAGTTGGGGCCGTGGAACTGCACGTAGACGCCCTCGGGCAGCCCGGCGTCAACGGTGCGGGCCAGGTCGCGCAGCCGGGGGGCGTAGGCGTCGGTCATGTCGACGAACCGGGCGCCGACCAGCGGCGTCGCCGCCGTCAGGTTGATGTGGTCGCGGATCAGCACCGGCGTGCCGGGCGCCCAGTCGCGGTTCAGCCCGCCGCAGCCGTTGGTGAGCACGAGGGTGCGCGCGCCGGCCGCGGCCGCGGTGCGCACGCCGTGCACGACCTGGGCGACGCCCCTGCCCTCGTAGTAGTGGGTGCGGCCGGTGAACAGCGCCGCGGTCTTGCCGTTGGCGGTGCGGACGACGCGCAGCTCGCCACCGTGCCCGACGACCGTCGGCTGGGCGAAGCCGGGCAGCTCGGCCAGCTGGCAGCTGCCGGTGACCTCGCCGAGGTCGTCGGCGGCGGCGGACCAGCCCGAGCCCAGCACGAAGGCGAGGTCGACGCTCTCCAGCGCGAAGCGGTCGCGGAGCGCGGCGGCGGCCTCCTCGGCCAGGGCGTACGGGTCAGTCGGCATGGCGGCAGCCTACGGGTGGGGCCCCGTCGGGCCGACCGGCCACCGGTGGGGTGGTCGGACCGGCAGGGGCTGGGGCCGCCGTCACCAGCCGCTGGTGCAGGGCCGGCCGCGGAGCTCGGTGAGGTAGTCCTTCGGGGCGCCCGCGGCCTCGGCGGCGTCGGCGAGCAGCCCCAGGGTGCGGGCGCTGGGCAGCCCGCCCTCGAAGTCGTGCAGCACGTAGATCCAGGTGGAGAGCTCGCCCTCCAGGGTGTCGACGCGGACGCGCACCTTCTCGTACAGCCCGGAGTTGGCGCTCTCCCAGATGTCGAGGGCCTGCTCGTCGGGCGCCGTGACGTCGTAGAGCCCGACGAAGACGTGCTCCCCGGGCTCCTCGACGACCGTCGGCAGGGGCCCGTCCCAGCCCTCCCCGCCGAAGGTGATCCGCCAACCCTGCAGCCAGCCGGTGCCCCGCAAGGGGGAGTGCGGGCAGCGCTCGGCCATCTGGGCGGGGTCCAGGTTGCTTCCGTAGGCGGCGTAGAGCACGAGCAGGAGGCTATCGGCAGCATCTGGAACACTGGGCAGGTGACTCGCGTGGTGATCGTCGGTGGTGGACCTGGTGGGTACGAGGCCGCCCTCGTGGGCAGCCAGCTGGGCGGCGACGTCACCCTGGTCGACACCGACGGGCTGGGCGGCTCGGCCGTGCTGACCGACTGCGTGCCGTCGAAGACGTTGATCGCCACCGCCGAGGTGATGACGGAGGTCCGGGAGTCCGCCGAGCTGGGGCTGCGCTTCGGCGACGGCGAGACCGGGCAGGCCGACGCCGTGGTCAGCGTCGACCTGGCGGCGCTGAACCACCGGGTGCTCGAGCTGGCGCGCAAGCAGTCCGAGGACATCTGCGAGCGGATCCAGCGCGAGAACGTCGAGCTGGTCATCGGCCGCGGCCGGCTGGACGGGCCCGACCGGGTCATCGCCCAGACCGCCGACGGCGAGCGCAGCTTCGACGCCGACGTGGTCCTGCTGGCCACCGGGGCCCGGCCGCGGCAGCTCGCCTCGGCCCGGCCGGACGGCGAGCGGATCCTCAACTGGACCCAGCTCTACAACCTCACCGAGCTGCCGGAGCGGCTCATCGTCGTCGGCTCCGGCGTGACGGGCGCGGAGTTCGCCAGCGCGTACGACGCCCTGGGCTCGGAGGTCGTGCTGATCTCCTCCCGCGACCGGGTGCTGCCCGGCGAGGACGCCGACGCCGCCCAGGTGCTCGAGGACGTCTTCGCCCGCCGCGGCCTGACCGTCCTGCAGCGCTCCCGCGCCGAGACGGTGACCCGCGACGGCGACTCCGTCACGGTCACCCTCAGCGACGGCCGCGAGGTGGTCGGGTCGCACTGCCTGGTGGCCGTCGGCTCGATCCCCAACACCGCTGACCTGGGCCTGCAGGAAGCCGGGGTCGACGTCAGCGACGCCGGGTTCGTCACCGTCGACCGGGTCTCGCGCACCTCGGCGCGCAGCGTCTACGCCGCCGGGGACTGCACCGGGGTGTTCCCCCTCGCCTCGGTCGCGGCCATGCAGGGCCGGATCGCCATGTGGCACTCCCTCGGCGACGCCGTCTCGCCGCTGGACCTCAAGACCGTGTCGTCCAACGTCTTCACGGCCCCGGAGATCGCCACCGTCGGGGTCAGCCAGACCCAGGTCGACTCCGGCGAGGTGATGGCCCGGTGCGTGACGCTGCCGCTGCGGGGCAACCCGCGGGCGAAGATGCAGGGCAGCCGCGACGGGTTCGTCAAGCTCTTCTGCCGCAGCGTGACCGGCATCGTCATCGGGGGCGTCGTCGTCGCCCCGCGGGCCAGCGAACTCATCTACCCGGTGGCCATCGCCGTCGCCGAGCGGCTGACGGTGGACCAGGTCTCGCAGTCCTTCACCGTCTACCCCTCGATGACCGGGTCGCTGGCCGAGGCCGCCCGCCGGCTGCACGGCACCCGCTCGATCATCAGCTGACCCCCGCCCGGCACGGCGCCCCGAGCCGTCGACGGGCTCACGACGGGCTCGCGGACGCCGGTCCGGTTGCCCCGGCTGGGTACCTTCGCATCCGTGAGCGTGCTGCCGGACGTCGACGCCGCCGCGGCGGTGGCCGACCTGCTGCGGGGTCGGCGCTGGGTCGCCCTGACGGGCGCCGGGATGAGCACGGACTCCGGGATCCCCGACTACCGGGGGCCGACGTCGGTCCGCGCCACCCCGATGCAGTTCCAGGAGTTCGTCGGCTCGGAGGAGGCGCGGCGCCGCTACTGGGCCCGCTCCTACCTGGGCTTCCGCCGGATCGGCGAGGCGGCGCCGAACGCCGGGCACCTCGCCCTCGTCGAGCTCGAGGACGCCGGGCTGCAGGGCGTGCTGACGCAGAACGTCGACGGCCTGCACGCGGCCGCCGGCAGCCGGGAGGTCATCGACCTGCACGGCCGGATCGCCGACGTCGTCTGCCTCGACTGCGGCCACGTCAGCTCCCGTCCGGAGCTGCAGCAGCGGCTGGCCGCGCTCAACCCGCACCTGGACGAGCCGCCGGTGCTGGAGCGCGCCGGGCCCTCCACGGGGGGACGGCGCCCCCAGGCCCCCCCGGTCCATGCGGAGATGCGGCCCGACGGCGACGCCGTCGTCGAGGACTGGAGCGGTTTCGTGCTGGCCGGCTGCGCCGGGTGCGGTGGCCGGCTCAAGCCGGACGTGGTGTTCTTCGGGGAGTCGGTGCCCAGGCCGCGCGTCGAGCAGGCCTACGCGCTGGTCGACCGGGCCGAGGTGCTGGTGGTGCTGGGCTCGTCCCTGACCGTGATGTCGGGCCTGCGCTTCGTGCGGCACCAGACGAAGGCGGGCCGGCCGACGGTGGTCGTCAACCGGGGCACGACCCGCGGCGACGACCTGGCGACCCTCAAGCTCGAGCGCGGCTGCTCCGAGACGCTGACCGGCCTGGTCAGCCGGCTCTGCTGGCGCTGACCGCTGCTGGGTCTCGCACCCCGGCCGTGTGGCTGGCCGGCTGGCTCACCGGCCCGGCCGGAACCCCCGGGCCCCGGTGGGTCCCCCACTTCACACCCCTGGCGACGACTTCACACCCGTTGCACGGGGTGTGACGTGCACCGCAGGGGTGTGAAGTGGGGGACGGACGGGGCCCCGGACGTCCGCCCGCGCCGGACCGCGCCGACCGGCGCTGGCCGCCGCGGGGTGGTGCGACGGGGTAGCGCCGCGGGGTGGTGCGACGGGGTAGCGCCGCGGGCGGTGCGACGGGTCGCGCCGCGGGTGGTGCGACGGGTCGCGCCGCGGGGGCGCGACGGTCAGTCGCCGCCGAAGAGGCCGCCGAACATCTCGCCGATGCCGTCACCGATGCCCTCGAAGCCTTCGCCGATGCCGTCGCCGAGACCTTCCAGGCCCTCCCCGAGGCCACCGAGGCCCTCGCCGACACCGCCGAAGACGTTGCCCATGCCGCCGAAGAGAAAGCTGCCGATCAGCATGCCGGAGAGCATGTCGCTGCCGCTCCACCGGCTGTAGTAGCCCTGGGCCCAGGGGGCGTAGGCCTGGCCGCCCTCCCAGTAGGGCACCCGCTGGGCGCCGACCTGGACGGTGCGGATGTAGGGGTCGGCGCCGGCGAGGACGCGCTCGGCGTCGGCCGGGCAGGCCGGGATCGCCCGCAGCGCACCGCCGGGCGGGGCCCACTGGACGTCCTGGGAGGAGGGTCCGTGGGCGGGGTTGAAGAAGCACGGCGGGCGCTTGGCCGGCAGCGGGCGGCCGGCGACCCGGGCCTTGACGCAGGCGACCGCGTAGCGGCCGTCCTCGAGGATCTCGGTGACGTGCTTGATCTCGTCGGGCCTCTGCACCGCGTCGAGCGAGCTCTTGGAGTCCTCGTAGGCGTCCAGCGCTCGCTGGTAGTCCTGCTGCATCGCCTCGTCCAACGGGTGGCCCGCGACGTCGACGTCCAGGCGCTGGAGCTCCTCGCCGAACTTGGTCACGTCCTCGTCGGCGGCCCGCTTCGACGTCGACAGCTGGGTCTCCAGCTCGGCACGCTTCTGGGACTCCCGCTGGGCGATGGCGCGCCGACGGTACAGCGACGCCCCGCCCACGACCAGGAGGACGATGACGATCAGCACCAGGAAGTCACCCACGGATTCCAGTGTGCCCCGCGGGCCCTCAGCCCTCACCACGGGGCGAGGGTTCTTACCCAGTTTTCAAGGCATCCCCCTGGCCTTCGCGACCCCGCGCGCCCCCGTGGCCCGGGCCGCTGGGGGCCCGCCTCAGGCGTCGACGATGTCGCAGAGGGTGGAGCCGCTCGTCACGGTCGCGCCCACCTCCGCCGCCAGCCCGGTCACGACGCCGCTGCGGTGCGCGGTCAGCGGCTGCTCCATCTTCATGGCCTCGAGCACGACGACGAGGTCCCCGGCCGCCACGGTGTCGCCGTCGGCCACGGCGACCTTCACGATCGTGCCCTGCATCGGCGACGTCAGCGCGTTGCCCGACGGCGCCTTCGACGCCCCCGCGCCGCCACCCCGCCGGGCCGGCTTCCGGGTGCCCTTCGCGGGGGCTGCCGCGACGCCGGCGCCCAGACCCGCCGGCAGCACGACCTCCACCCGCTTGCCGTTGACCTCGACGACGACGGAGGAGCGCTCCGCCGGCTCGTCGGTGCCGGGCGTCCCCGCCCAGGGCTCGATGCCGCCGGCGAACTCGGTCTCGATCCAGCGGGTGTGCACGCCGAAGGTGCCGTCCACGGCGGTGAAGGCGGGGTCGTCGATCACGGCGCGGTGGAACGGGACGACGGTGGGCATCCCCTCGACGACCAGCTCGGCCAGCGCCCGGCGCGAGCGGGCCAGGGCCTCGGCGCGGTCCCGACCGGTCACGACGACCTTGGCGACCAGCGAGTCGAACGCGCCGGGCACGGTCATCCCGGCCAGGTAGCCCTCGTCCACGCGGACGCCCGGGCCCGACGGGGGGCGCCAGGCGGTCAGCGTCCCGGGCGCCGGCATGAAGTTGCGGCCGGCGTCCTCGGCGTTGATGCGGAACTCGATGGAGTGCCCGCGGATCTCGGGGTCGTCGTAGCCGAGCGCCTCGCCGTCGGCCACCCGGAACATCTCCCGGACCAGGTCCAGGCCGGTGACCTCCTCGGAGACCGGGTGCTCGACCTGCAGCCGGGTGTTGACCTCGAGGAAGGAGATGGTGCCGTCCTGGCCGACGAGGAACTCGCACGTGCCGGCGCCGACGTAGCCGGCCTCGCGGAGGATCGCCTTCGAGGCGGTGTAGAGCCGCTCGCGCTGGTCGTCGGTCAGGAACGGCGCGGGCGCCTCCTCGACGAGCTTCTGGTGCCGGCGCTGCAGCGAGCAGTCCCGGGTGGAGACGACGACGACGTTGCCGTGGGTGTCGGCCAGGCACTGGGTCTCCACGTGCCGCGGCCGGTCGAGGTAGCGCTCCACGAAGCACTCGCCGCGGCCGAAGGCGGTGACGGCCTCCCGCGTCGCGGACTCGAACAGCTCGGGGATCTCCGCCATCTCGCGGGCCACCTTGAGCCCCCGCCCACCGCCGCCGAAGGCCGCCTTGATGGCGATCGGCAGGCCGTGCTGCTCGGCGAAGGCCACGACCTCCGACGCGTCGGCGACCGGGTCGGCCGTGCCGGGCACCAGGGGGGCGCCCACCCGCTGGGCGATGTGCCGGGCGCGGACCTTGTCGCCAAGGTCCTCGATCGCGGCGGGGGGCGGGCCGATCCAGACCAGACCCGCGTCGAGGACGGCCCGCGCGAAGTCGGCGTTCTCGGCGAGGAAGCCGTAGCCGGGGTGGACGGCGTCGGCGCCGCTGCGGGCGGCGACGTCGAGGATCTTGGCCACGTCGAGGTAGGTCTCGGCGGGGGTGGCCCCGCCGAGGGCGTGGGCCTCGTCGGCGAGGGAGGCGAAGAGGCTGTCCCGGTCCGCGTCGGCGTAGACGGCCACGCTGCCCAGGCCGGCGTCCTGCGCGGCCCGGATGACGCGGACGGCGATCTCGCCCCGGTTGGCGATCAGCACCTTGCGAATTCCCACGGATCCTCCTCGGACGTCATCGACCGGTCGAGCGGGACGCGGCCGGCAGCTGGTCGCGGCAGGGACCACCTGCGACCGGGCCCGAGGAGTCTAGGACATGACCTCCGCCCCCTCCCCAGGTGCGACGACCGGGGGAGCGAGACCGGGCCGGGGGCGACGAGCGCGGGCGGTCAGCCCACGAAGCGGACCGGGTCGCCCGGGCGCAGCTGGGCCGCCGCGTCCGCGGCCGACGAGGTGAGCACCGCCAGCACCGGGTAGCCGCCGGTGACGGGGTGGTCGGGCCCGAACAGCAGCGGCTGCCCCGACGCCGGCACCTGGACCGCGCCGCGGACCAGCCCCTCCGACGGCAGCTCGGCGGTCACGGTGCGGGCCAGCGCCGGGCCACTCAGCCGGACGGCGACGCGGTCGACGTCGGCGGTGACGGTCCAGACGGTGCCCAGCAGCGTCGTCCAGGCGTCGGCGGCGAACCAGTCGCGGCGCGGCCCCGGCCGGACGGCGAGGCCGGCCGGCGGCGTCGGGGCGGGAGCCCGGTCGGCGTCGGGCAGGGGAGCGGTCGGGGTGCCGACCGGCAGCACGTCGCCGACGGCCAGCGGGGCTGGCCCCAGCCCGGCCAGCACGTCCCGGCTGCGGCTGCCCAGCACCGCCGGCACCGCGAGCCCACCGCGCACCGCGACGTGGTTGCGCAGCCCGCGGGGCGGCGGCTCGACGAGCAGCCGCGAGCCGGTGCGGAGCACGAGGGTGGTGTGGGACGCCGTCGGGGCGCCGTCGACCCGCACCGTCGTCGGCGCTCCGGTGACGGCCACGAACACCGTCGCGGTGGCCCGGACGACGAGGCCTCCCAGGGTGACCTCGAGCGTCGCCGCGCCCTCGTCGTTGCCCACCAGCCGGTTGGCCAGCCGGTGGGCGGCCCGGTCCGCCGCCCCGGAGGGGGAGACGCCGAGGTGCGCCAGCCCCGGCCGGCCCAGGTCCTGCAGCAGGGCCGCCGGGCCGGTCGCCTCGACCACCAGCGCGGCGCTCACCGCGCCTCGAAACGGACCCGGGTGCCGGGCTGCAGCAGGGCGGGCGGCTCGGCGTCGAGGTCCCACAGCCGGGCCGACGTCCGGCCGAGCAGCTGCCAGCCGCCCGGTCCGGCGCGCGGGTAGACGCCGGAGAACGCGTCGGCCAGCCCGACGGCGCCCGCGGGAACCCGGGTCCGCGGCGTCGGCCGGCGGGGGACGCGGAGCCGCTCGTCCTCGCCCACCAGGTAGCCGAACCCCGGCGCGAAGCCGCAGAAGCCGACGGTCCAGGTCTGCCCGGTGTGCGCGGCGACCACCCCGTCGACGCCCAGCCCGGTCAGCGTGCCGACCTCGGCCAGGTCGTCGCCGTCGTAGACCACGGGCAGGGTGACGGTGCGGGCGGCGTCGGGCGGCGGAGCCGTCGACGCCAGGGTCAGCAGCAGGTCCCGCGCCCCGGCGGGCAGCGGGGCCGTCAACCGGAGCAGCAGCGTGCGCGCCCCGGGGACGACCTCGCCGACCTCGGGGACAGCGGCCCGGACCAGGGGCGCGAGTCCCAGCGCGTCGCCGAGGTCGGCGCACTCCAGCAGCACGGCCTCGTCGCCGTAGTCGAGCAGCCGGCGGGCCACCGGGTCAGCCGCCGTCCGGCGCGACGAACGCGGCCAGCTGCACGCCGGCCGACGTCAGGGCGGCGCGCACGGTGGCGGCCATGGCGACCGCGGCGGGGGAGTCGCCGTGGGTGCACAGCGACTCCAGCCGACCCTCCTGCGCCACGGCGACCGCGCGCTCGGCGGCCTCGTCGGGGTCGTGCAGGACGGCGCCCGGCAGCCGGCGGTCGACCAGCCGGCCGTCGTCGGTGTAGGCCCGGTCGAGGAAGTACTCGGGCACCGGCCGCAGGCCCGCCGCGGCGGCCAGCCGGAGCAGGGCCGAGCCGGGCAGCCCCAGCACGGGCAGGGCGGGGTCGTAGGCGAGGACGGCGTCGACGACGGCGCGCGCCTGGCCCTCGTGGTCGACGGTCGCGTTGTACAGCGCGCCGTGCGGCTTGAGGTAGCGGACCCGGCTCCCCGCCACCCGGGCCAGGCCGTCGAGCGCACCGAGCTGGTAGAGCACCGCCGCGGTCAGGTCGTCGGGGGCCATGTCCAGGAAGCGGCGGCCGAAGCCGGCGAGGTCCGGGTAGCCGACCTGGGCCCCGATGGTCACCCCGGCCCGGACGGCGGCCTCGCAGGTGCGGCGCAGCGTCAGCGGGTCGCCGGCGTGGAAGCCGCAGGCGACGTTCGCGCTGGTCACGAGGCCCAGCAGGGCGTCGTCGTCGCCGAGGGTCCAGCGGCCGTAGGACTCCCCGAGGTCGGCGTTGAGGTCGACGCGGGAGGCGGTCACGACGTCATCATGACCGAGCCGGGGCCGGGCCGCCCCCGCTACCCTGAGGCCGTGGCCGACGTGGACCCGGTGATCCCGGACGAGAAGGACTGGACCTGGACCCTGACGCGGCGCTGCGAGGAGTGCGGGCTGGCGGCCGGTGCGGTCGACCCGGCCTCGGTCGCCGAGCGGGCCTACGTCGCCGCGGAGGAGTGGGTGCAGATCCTGCAGTCCCACCCGGCGGTCGAGGCCCGACCCGAGCCGGGCGTGTGGTCGCCGCTGGAGTACGGCGGCCACGTGCGGGACGTGTACCGGGTCTTCGACGTCCGCCTCGCGCAGATGCTCGCCGAGGACGGCCCACGCTTCGCGAACTGGGACCAGGACGCGACGGCGGTGCTCGAGCGGTACGCCGAGGCCGACGCCGAGGTGGTGGCCGGTGAGCTGGAGGAGGCCGCGCAGACCTTCGTCGAGCACGTCCGGGCCCTCCGGCCGGCCCAGCTGGAGCGGACCGGCAGCCGCTCCGACGGCGCGGAGTTCACCGTCGCCACCTTGCTGCAGTACTTCCTGCACGACGTCGTGCACCACCTCTGGGACGTCACCGGGCAGCAGGACGGGGCGGCCTCGCTCCTGGAGTGAGACCGCCCCGACGGACACGGGTCCTAGCGGACGTCGACGCAGTCGGTCGCACTGACCGCCTTGGCGGTCGTGGAGCTGCCCGGGAACACGTACCGGAAGCAGCCGTCACGGCCGGCCTCCACCGTGGTCGCGAGCTTGCCGCCGCCGCTGCTGGTCGCCGTCCCCACGGTGGCCCACGCGCCGCCCGCGGGCTTGAACTGCAGCCGGACGTCGCGCCCGGTGTACCCGGCGTAGCGCAGCGTCTCCCAGTTCGCCCGGGTCAGGGTGCCGGCGACGGTGACCGGCTTCCCCCGGCGGACCGGCTCGGGCGACGCGTTCGCCGTCAGCCGGGCGGCCCGCAGCAGCCGGAACGTGGGTCCGTCGTCGGAGACGACCTTCTTCCCCCAGCGGACGTAGACGCTGGTCCGGAAGGTGCCGGCGTCGCTGTTGGGGAAGGCGCCGGGGTTGATGCGGGCGCCGGCGACGTAGGTGGTGACGCCGCCGGAGGTGCCGACCTCCTCCATCGCGAGCGTGTCGACGAAGTCGGTGGCGGTGAAGACGTCGGTGTCGACGTGACTGACGGCACAGCCGTGCTCGCGCACGGCGACGGTGATCTCCACGCCCTTCGGCTGGCTGGTGCCGAGCACCACGGTGCGGGGGGTGACGGTGGCGTTGACGAGCTCGGGGGCCGTGCACGTGGCGGCCGAGGCGCTGGGCAGGGCCAGCAGCGGGGCGGCGAGGATCGGCAGGGCGGCGAGAGCGGTCAGCGGTGAGCGCATGGCGGCGGTCCTTCTGGGTCGGGTGGCGGTGTCTCCGGTGACCCAGGAGTCCTGGTGGCGGCCGCTGATACACGTCCCGGGCGGGGGCGATTCGCCCGGGACATGCAGATCCAGGGACGGCTCAGCGCACGTCGACGCACTCACCCGGGCTGGCGACGGCAGCCACGGTGCGGCTGCCACCGAACCGCACGCGGTAGCAGCCGTCCTGGGTGGCCTTCACCCCGACCGCGAAGGTGCCACCGGCCTTGGTGGTGACGGTCTTGAGCTTCTTGTAGGTGCCCTTCGGGGTGCGGAACTGCACCTCGACGCGCTGCTTGGCGTAGCCGGTGGAGGTGCCGGCCTCCCAGCGCGCGCGGGTCAGCGTGCCCTTCACCGTCATCGCCCTGCCCTTGGCGATCCGGCCCTTCTTGAGCGCGGAGGAGGTGGCGTCGGCGGTCAGGTCGGCGTCGGCGAGGACGGACGCCGTGGTCGAGCTCCGGGCGGTCTTGGCATCCGGAGCGCTCAGCCCCGCCTCGTCGGCGGCCCAGGCGCTGCTGGACCGGATCTTCCAGGTGCCGGCGTCGGCGTCGTCGAGCTCGGCGGCGGTGAGGTCGAGCCCGCCGACGTAGAAGGTGGTGGTCGCGTTGCCGGCCTCGGCGCTGAGGTCCAGGGTGGCGGTGCCCTTCGTCGGCGAGGTGACGACCGCCCGGACCGGGCCGATGGCGCAGCCGTGGTGCGCGACCGCGACGACGACGTCGAAGCCGCTGGTGCCGGTGGTGTCCACCACGACGGTGCGCGGGGTGACCTGGGTCGTGGTGGTCGGGGTGCTGCAGGTGGCGGCCGAGGCGGGCAGGGCCGTGACGGCGACGGGGGCGGCCACGAGCACGGCGGCCGTGAGCAGCGGGGTGAGACGCATGGGGGTTCCTTCGGCGGGGTCCGGGGAGGGGGGAGGACCGGTCGGGGGAACCGTAGGCGTCGCCGGACCGGGCGGGCCAGAGGCTTGCGACCCGGGTCGGACGGCCCCGCCGGCGCGGAAAAGCGCTGGCCGCGGCCATCGGCGGGGCGTGGGATGGGCGCATGATCCCGCAGGACTGGACGCCGGTGCACCGGCCCGACGACGACGAGCTGGTCGGCTACCTCGTCCCCGGGCGCGAGGGCTGCACCCCGGTGACCCTGTTCGGCCACCCGCTGAGCGGGCCGACCGACGGTGACGAGGCCGAGGCCCTGCTGCTCCGGCGCGGGCTGCCCGTGCTGGCCGACCCGTGGTGGCTGGACGGCGGGGAGGGCGGGGACGGCGAGGGCTACCGGGTGCAGATCATGTCGGCCGACCCCGGGTCGGTGGTGGTGGCGCGGGCCGACTTCGGGTTCGTCGCCCCGGACAGCGAGCGGCACCGGCTGCCGGTGCCGACGGACCGGCTGCGGCCCCACCGCTGAGCGGGCCCGTCGACCGGGCGAGCGGGGTGCTCGGACCACGTGGGTGGAGTACCCGGGAGCAGCACGAAGCGCTCGGTCGACGCGGTGCCGCAGTCATCCGCGCGGACCGGCAGCCTCGGTGCCGGCGCGGACGACGCTGGCCTCACGGGAGGCGGCCTCGAGGCCCGTCCGCGTCGGTCGAGGCGACCGCGACAACCGTGCCGGTGGTCCTGGGCGGAGCGGCCCGCCGGCCTGGGCCGGCGGGCCGACCCCTCAGCGGACGTCGATGCAGTCCCCGGCGCTCGTGGCCGGGGCCGTCGTGCGGCTGCCGCCGAACACGACCCGGTAGCAGCCGTCCCGGGTGGCCTTGACCGGCTTGGCGAAGGTGCCCCCGGCCCGCGTGGGCAGGGAGGTGACCTTCTTGTAGCGGCCGCCGGGCGTCCGGAACTGCAGCTCCACCCGCTCCTTCGCGTAGCCCGCCTCGGCACCGGTCTCCCAGCTGGTCCGGCGGAGCGCGCCCTTGACGGTCAGAGCCTTGCCCTTCTTGATCTTGTTCTTCTTCGACAGGGCCGACGACGTGGCCTCGGCGCTGACCGACGAGGCCCGGAGCACGGCGACCTTGCCCTCGCCCTCCACGGCCTCGTTCTCCAGCTCGTCCTCGCCGTCGTCCTCGCCCTCGTCCTCGCCCTCGTCGTCGCCACGGGCGGGAGCGGTCGTGACCTCGGTCGCGACCGGGGCGTCCCCAGCGGTCCAGCTGGTGCTGGTCCGGACCTTCCAGGTACCTGCCGCAGCGTCGTCGAGGGCCGAGGCGCTGACCGGGACGGAGCCGGTGAACACGGAGATCCCGTCAGCGTCGGACAGCAGGGTCAGCGGCTGGTCGACCTTCGCCCTGGTGGGCAGGGTGAGCAGCGCCTCGGTGCCGGTGAGGACGCAGCCGTTGGCGCGGACGGAGACCTGGACCGCGAACGTGGCGGTGCCGCCGGGGGCGAGGACGATGCTGCGGGGGGCCACCGAGGTCGCGATGACCTCGGGGTTGGTGCAGCCCGCGGCCGATGCGGGCAGGGCGCCGAGAGCGAGCGGCGCGGCCGTCAACAGGGCTGCGGTGACCAACCCGGTGATGCGTGGGGACAAGAGTTCCTCCAGGGGACGGGGTCCGGCGGGGGCCGGACCCGTGGATGCCACCGAGCAGCCTC
This sequence comes from Friedmanniella luteola, assembly GCF_900105065.1. Taxonomy (NCBI): domain Bacteria; kingdom Bacillati; phylum Actinomycetota; class Actinomycetes; order Propionibacteriales; family Nocardioidaceae; genus Friedmanniella; species Friedmanniella luteola. Next base: position 3,544,564 of record NZ_LT629749.1, on the reverse strand, counting down.
GTCCCGGTCGACCTGCCGCCCCCAGAGTCCTTCGGCCCCCGGTCCCCGGGCGGAAGTCCCGAGCGATCGGGGTCCTGGGTCAGATCGGCAGCTTGCGGAACAGCGGCCGCGGCACGTGCCGCAGCCCGCTCATCACGAAGCGCATCGGCCTGGGCACCCAGACGAGGTCGCGCTGCTCCCGGACGCCCTCGACCACCGCGTCGGCGACGTCGTCGGCGGTCACCGCGAGCGGGGCCTCCGACAGCCCGGCCGTCATCTTGGTCCGCACGAAGCCCGGACGGACCACCAGCACGCGCACGCCGTGCTCCCGCAGCGCCTCGCCGAGGCCCAGGAAGAAGCCGTCGAAGCCGGCCTTGGTGGAGCCGTAGACGAAGTTGGAGCGGCGCACCCGCTCGCCCGCCACGCTGGACAGGGCCACGATCCGGCCGTGGGCCTGCGCCCGCATCCGGTTGGCCAGCAGCACGCCGAGGTGCACGGGGGCCGCGTAGTTGACCTCGGCCAGCTCGAGCGCCAGCTCCGGGTCGGTCCAGTCCTGCTCGGGGTCGCCGAGCAGGCCGAAGGCCAGCACCGCGACGTCGACGTCCCCGCCCGCGAAGGCCGCCTCGACCGTCGCCGCGTGGGAGGTGTGGTCGCGGGCGTCGAGGTCGACCTCCTCGACGTGGCAGCCCAGGGCGGCCAGCTCGGCGGCGGCGGCCGTCCGCCGCTCGCTCGGCCGGGCCGCCAGCACCACCCGCAGGCCGGGGGCGCGTCCGGCGTACCGCCGGGCCACCGCCAGCGCGATGTCGGACGTGCCGCCGAGCAGCAGCAGGGACTGGGGGGTGCCGAGGGCGTTGATCATCGAGCTCCTGTACGGGGTGGGGGCGGTCCGGGATGGGGCCGGGGTCAGAGGTGGAGGCGACGGGCCAGGTCGGAGTTGAACAGCCCGCTGGGGTCCACCTCGCGACGGACGGCCAGGAAGTCGTCCAGCCGGGGGTACATGGCGCGGAAGGTGTCGGCGCCCAGCCGGGAGTCCTTGGCCAGGTAGACCCGGCCGCCGGCGCCGACGACCTCGGCGTCGAGGGCGTCGCACAGCTTGTCGAGGCCGTGCTCGATCGGCAGGTCGACGGTCAGGGTCCAGCCCGGCATCGGGAAGGACAGCGGCGACGGGTTGCCCGGGCCGAAGCGCTTCAGCACGTTGAGGCACGAGAGGTGGCCGGAGGTGACGATCATCTCGAAGCAGCGGCGGAACGCCTCGGCCTCGGTGAACGGCACGACGAACTGGTACTGCAGGAAGCCGTGCGGTCCGTAGACCCGGTTCCACTCCGCGACGATGTCCAGCGGGTGGAAGAAGGACGTGATGTTCTGCAGCTCGCCCACCCGGTGGGCCGGTGCCTTGCGGTACCAGAACTCGCTGAACGCCTTCGCGGTGAGCCGGTTGACCATCCGGTTGGGGAAGACCTCGGGGATGGTGCCGAAGGACGGCGCGACGAACTTCAGCGGGTCGCGCCGCTTCTTGGGGTCGAGGTCGGCGAGCGTCGCCTTGTCGCCGCGGGTCAGCACGGCGCGGCCCATGTGCTTGCCGCGGGTGACGGCGTCGAACCAGGCCACCGAGTAGGTGTAGGCGTCGTCGCCGTCGGTCATCTTGGCCATCAGGTCGTCGATGTCGCTGCAGCGGTCGGTGTCGACGCTGAAGTAGGCGGTCTCGGTGCGCTGCACCGCGACGGTGGCGCTGATGATCGCCCCCGTCAGCCCCATCCCGCCGATGGTGGCCCAGAACAGCCGGCCGCCCTCGTCGACGCCGGGACTTCCCGTCGGGGTCAGCGTGCGCACCTCGCCGTCGGCGGTCAGCAGGTCGAGGGAGAGCACGTGGTTGCCGAAGCTGCCCTGGGTGTGGTGGTTCTTGCCGTGCACGTCGGCGGCGATCGCGCCGCCGATGGTGACCTGCCGGGTGCCCGGCAGCACCGGGACCCACAGGCCGAAGGGCAGCAGGGTGCGCATCAGCGCGTCGAGGCTGACACCGGCCTGGACGGTGACCGTCGCCGGCTCGGAGGCGGCGTCGACGGCGAGGACCTTGTCCAGCTTGGTGAGGTCGAGGGTGACGCCGCCCGCGTTCTGGGCCGCGTCGCCGTAGCTGCGGCCCAGCCCGCGCGGGGTGACGCCCCGCCCGCCCGAGGTGCGCAGGGCCGACACGGCGTCGGCCAGGGAGTCGATCTGCGCCAGGTGCGACATCGACGAGCCGGCCCGGCCCCAGCCGTGCAGCTCGACGAACTTCTGCGGGATGGCCGGCTGCGACTCCGGCAGGGAGGGGCGGATCGCGGGCACGTCCGGGTCGGCCGCCGTCGCGGGGAAGTCGTTCATCCGAACACCGCCAGGGAGATGGTCACGAGCCACACCAGTCCGATTCCTTGTAGTACGTGGTCGTGCAGGACGACGTCCTCGGGCTCACCGGCGTTCCCGGTGTCCACCTCCAGCGCGTACTGCAGGAGGCCGAGGGTGAACGGCGCGATGGAGATGGCCGTCCAGGGTAGCCCCAGCACGCCGTCCCCCCGGTTCTCGAACGCCCACAGGCTGTAGGAGATCAGCACCATCACCGCGGCGAGCATCCAGGCGAAGCGCAGGTAGGACTCCGAGTAGCGGGTCAGGCTGCGACGGGTGCCGGCGTCGGCCCCCACCGACTTGAGCTCGGAGTAGCGCTTGCCGGCGATCATGAAGAACGAGCCGAAGGCGGCGACCAGCAGGAACCACTGGCTCAGCAGGGTCTCGGTGGCCACCCCGCCCGCGATGGCGCGGAGCAGGAAGCCGCTGGCCACCACCGCCAGGTCGACGACGGGCAGGTGCTTGAGGAACGCCGAGTACAGCACCTGGACGACGAGGTAGACGGCCAGCGTCAGGCCCAGCGCCCCGGAGGTCCAGAAGCCGACGGCGAACCCGAGCACCCCGGTGACCGCGGCCAGCAGCAGCGCGGTCGACGGGCGCAGCTCGCCCGCCGCGATCGGCCGGAACCGCTTGCGCGGGTGCAGCCGGTCCTCCTCGACGTCGCGGACGTCGTTGATCAGGTAGACGGTCGCGCTGATCAGGCAGAACGAGACGAAGGCCAGCACGCAGCCGCGCAGCACGGCGGGCTCGAGGATGCGGCCGCCCGCCAGCGGGGCGGTGAGGACCAGCACGTTCTTGACCCACTGCCGGGGGCGGACGGCCCGCACCGCCGCGGGGACCCGGCTGGGTCGGAGGGCGAGCTGCTGGGTCTCGGTGGTCACGTCGACCAAGGCTATCCGGCCGAGCGCCGGTGACCGTCGCGGCCGCGGCTAGGGTGGTGCACCGTGCGCAGGCTCAGGGCCCCCGGCGGTCCGGGTCGGTGGATCGCCCCGCTGGTCCTCGTGCTGGCGGCGGCCGGCTGCGGGGCGGCGCCGGGCCCCGTCCCGGTGCCCACCCCGGCGGCCACCGCCAGCGCTCCGGCCGCCGTGCCCGCGGACGGGCTGCCGCTGCGGGCCTTCGGCTACACGCACGGGCCTCTCGACGCCTTCTCGCTGCCCCGCAGCGCGCTGCTGGTGGCCTCGGTCGACCAGGCCGACAACGTGACGGCCGTGCTGTCCGCGCCCTCGGGGGCCGAGCTGGCGGCCTACCTGCGGCGGGCGCTCCCCGCCGCCGGCTTCACGGTGACGGCTGGGGCCGACGGCTCCGACCCGACGCTGACCTTCGCCGGCCGGGGTTGGACGGGCAGCGTCACCGCCGCCGACGGCACGGCCGCCGTGCTGCTCCGGCCGGCCTGAGCCGCCTCCTCCCGTGCGGCCTCGCGGTCGCGCGCGCCGGCGACCGGCCGGGACGCGGCGTTGACCACGGCGGCGAGCCGGTCCAGCGCGGCGTCGCCCATCTCGGGGTAGGCGGGCAGGTAGACGACCCCGGCCATCGCCGCCTGCGCCCGCGCGCAGGCCGGGTCCAGGGCGACGAGCGTCGACGAACCGCGGGTCAGGTCGAACCCCGCCGCGCGCCCCGCCAGCACCAGCCCCTCGGGGTCGTCGGCGACGACGGGGAACAGCCAGTGCGTCCGGCGGGAGGCCCGCGCGCCGAGGCGGCGGACGTGCGGGTCGAGGGCGTCCGCCAGCCGTTCCCCGGCCCGGGCGCGGCGCTGGACCCGGACCGGGTCGTCGTGCTCGAGCCGGTGGGCGAGGAGGGCCAGCAGGGCGGTCGAGGGCCGGTGCCGGAGCTGGCCCAGCAGGTCGTCGTCGGCGTAGCCCCGGCTGAGCCGGCGGACGAGCACGTCGTGGTCGCCGGCGACCCTCGCGGCCAGCCGGACGAAGTGCGGGTACACCCGGGGGTGCGCGAGCGCCAGCATGAGGGCCCCGCGGACGAGCTTGGCGGCGTAGGACCGCGTCGGCTGGGTGGGCCAGCCCCCCTGCGCCGCCCGCATCCGGGCCCGCAGGACCGGGTCGCGGACCAGCAGGACCCCGCCGCCGCAGCAGGTGAGCGTCTTGATGGTCCCGAAGCTGTGCAGCACGACGTCGGCGTGCAGGCCCAGGGCGCGGTCCCGGCCGTCGTAGGCCTGGGCGCGGTCCTCCACGAGGAGCAGGCCGTGCCGGCCGGCCACGGCCGCGACGTCGGCCAGGTCGTCGGACGCCCCGAGGAGCTGCGCGTGCAGCAGCGCGCGGGTCCGCGGGGTGATCGCCCGGCGGACCGCGTCGGGGTCGAGCTGCAGGGTCGCGGGGTGCACGTCGACCGCCACCGGCACGTAGCCGTGGCTGCGGACCAGCAGCGGCAGGTGCGGGATCGAGAGCGCCGACAGCAGCACCTCCGAGCCCGCCGGCCAGTCGACGGCCGCCAGCAGCAGGTCGAGGCCGCTCCGCGCGGAGAGGCAGGCCACCACGGCGTCCGGCGGCGACCAGGTGGCGGCGAGCCGGCGCTCCGTCCCGGCCCGGTCGGGCGGCCGCAGGCAGGCCCGGAGGCCGTACCTCAGGGCCGGCAGGTCGACGTCCAACCGCTTGCGCGCCACGCGCACCGCCGTCACCACGGACCTCCCGCCGTCGCCGTCCCCGGCGCGGCCCCGCGCCGGAGGCTCAGCATGGCCCGCGCGGGGCACGGGCGCCAGACCCGGGCCGGGGCGGGGTCCCCCGCCCGGCACCGCGGCGCTACCGTGACCCCGCACGCCGGGACCGCCCCATCCGGGCTCGCCCGCCGGGACCCAGCCGAAGGACCAGCGCATGCCGGACGCCCCCACTCCCGTCGACCCGTTCATCCTGCGTCAGCTCGCCGCCGAGACCGAGGCCCGGGCGCGGGCCACCGAGGCGCCGGTCTCCACCGCCGCCGGCGCTCCGGCGGAGCTGCTGGCCGCGCTGGCCGCCGCCGTCGACGAGCTGGCGCCCACCCTCGTCGCGGCCTCCCACGACCTGGCCGAGCACCCGGAGGTGGGCTTCGCGGAGCACCGCTCGGCCGCCGCGCTCGCCGACCTGGTGGAGAGCCGTGGCATCCCGGTCACCCGGGGAGCCCACGGCCTGGAGACCGCGCTGGCCGCGGAGGTGACCGGGTCCGGCGACGGGCCCACCGTCGCCGTGCTGTCGGAGTACGACGCGCTGCCGGGCATCGGGCACGGCTGCGGCCACAACGTCATCGCCACCGCCGGGCTGGGCGCGTTCCTGGCCCTGGCGGCGACCCGCGACCGCTGGCCCGGCCGGGTCGTCTGGCTGGGCACGCCCGCGGAGGAGGGCGGGTCCGGGAAGGAGCACATGGCCCGGGCCGGCGCCCTCGACGGCGTGGACGCCGCCGTGATGGTGCACCCGTCGAGCTACGACCTGGCGGAGTCGGTCTTCCTCGGCCGCCGGCAGCTCCGGGCGACCTTCGCCGGCATCACCTCCCACGCCTCGGCGCAGCCGTTCATGGGCCGCAACGCCCTCGACGCCGTCAACCTCACCTACACCGGCGTCGCCCTGCACCGCCAGCAGATGCCGCCGAACGACCGGGTGCACGGGGTGGTCACCGACGGCGGCGAGCGGCCGAACGTCATCCCCGAGCGCGCCGAGATCTTGTTCTACCTGCGCAGCGAGTACCCGCAGAGCCTCAAGATCCTGAGCGGGCGGCTGGCCGACATCGCCGCGGGGGCGGCCCTGATGACCGGCTGCGCGGTGGAGCTCAGCTGGGACGACGCCCCGCCCTACCTGCCGCTGCGGACGAACGGGCCGCTCGCCGCGGCCTGGAACCGGCGCTACGGCGACCTCGGTCACGCCATGGTGGCGCCCGACGTGGTGCCCAGCACCTTCGCCGGCTCGACCGACTTCGGCAACGTCTCCTACCGGGTGCCCGGGCTGCACGCCATGGTCAAGATCGCCGACAGCGACGTCTCGCTGCACACCCGGGAGTTCGCCGCAGCCGCGGTCACCCCGACGGCGGACGCCGTGCTGGCCGACGCGGCGCGGGGACTGGCCGCGGTCGCCGCCGACTACCTCGCCGACCCCGACTTCCGCCGCTCCGTCGACGACGACTTCGCCGCCGCCGGGGGCGTCCTCGACGTCCCCGCGTTCTTCGACTGACCGAGGGGCTGGGGGAGCGCGCCCGTCGCGCCCCTTAGGCTCGGTGTCCGGCCCCCGACCAGGAGAGGCGGAGCCGACACCCATGGCGATCGTGCAGCACCTCGAGCGGTACCGCGTGATCGCGGAGACGCTGGCCCGGCACGGGCTGGGCGTGCTGCTCGGCGCGTCCGGCATCGAGCGCTACATCCCGTTCCGGCACAGCATCGCCCGGGTGGCGCACCGCTCGCAGCACAGCTACTCGACGGCCGCGCACGTCCGGCTGGCGCTGGAGGAGCTGGGCCCGGCCTTCGTGAAGCTGGGGCAGCTGCTCTCGACCCGCCCCGACCTGCTGCCGCCGACCTACCTGGGCGAGCTGGCCAAGCTGCAGGACGCGGTGCCCGCGGTACCCGAAGCCACGATCCAGCAGGTGCTGGAGGCTGAGCTCGGCGCGTCGGTCGAGTCCCTCTTCCAGGAGTTCGACCTCAGCCCGCTGGCCAGCGCCTCCATCGGCCAGGCGCACGCGGCGACGCTGCACGACGGCACCGAGGTGGTCGTCAAGGTCCGTCGGCCGGGGGCGGTCGAGCAGGTCGACGTCGACCTGGAGATCCTGCAGAACCTCGCCGCGCAGGCCGCGCGTCGCTGGGAGGATGCTGCCGACTACGACCTGCCCGGCCTGGCCGAGGAGTTCTCGCGCACGCTGCGGGCCGAGCTCGACTACCTGGCCGAGGGCCGCAACGCCGAGAAGTTCGCCCAGAACTTCGCCGACAACCCCGGGGTGCACATCCCGAAGGTCTACTGGGAGACGACGACGACCCGGGTGCTGACCCTGGAGCGGATCCGCGGGCTCAAGGTGAGCGACCTGGAGGCCCTCGACGCGGCGGGCATCGACCGGCCGGCGCTGGCCGCCCGGGCCACCGAGGTCGTCGCGCAGATGATCTTCGACGACGGCTTCTTCCACGCCGACCCGCACCCCGGGAACCTCTTCATCGAACCCGACGGCCGGATCGGCCTGATCGACTTCGGCATGGTGGGCGTCGTCGACGCCGAGCTGCGGGAGCGGCTGGGCGTCCTGCTGGTCGCGCTGACCCGGAAGGACCCGCACCGCATCGCCGCGGCGCTGGCCCGCCTCTCCACCTCGACGCAGCGGGTGGACCTCGGCGAGCTCAGCCGTGACATGCAGGCCATCGTCAAGCTGTACGACGACCTGCCGATCGCCGACATCGCGGTCGGCAAGCTGATCCGCGAGGTGCTGTCGGTGATGCGGCGACGGCACCTGCAGCTGCCGCGGGAGTTCTCGCTCGTGCTCAAGATGGTGGTGATGACGGAGGGGATGGGCGTCTCGCTCGACCCGTCCTTCAACATCGAGGAGGTCCTCGGGCCGTACGCGCAGCGACTCGTCGCCGCCCGGTACTCACCGGCGTCCGTGGCCCGGCACCTGGCCGAGGCCGGCGTCGACGCCCTGGAGATCGCCACCCAGCTGCCCGTCCAGCTGCGCCGGCTGCAGGCCATGCTCGACGAGGGCGGTCCCGAGGTGCACCTGCGGACCGGCGACCTGGAGCCGATCGTCGAGCGGCTCGACTCCATCTCCAAGCGGGTGATGCTCGGGGTGGTCGGCGTCGCCGTCGTCCGCGGGGTCGTCGAGATCGTCACCACCACCCTGCGCCGCAAGCGCGGGGGCGTGCTCCGCTAGCGGCGGGCGGCGGCCCGGGCCAGCAGCTGCAGGGTCGCCTCGCGGGCGGGGGAGCGGTCGGCGGGGTCGGACTCCGACGAGCCGGCGACCGGGTGGACCATCACCTCGTCGACACCGAAGCGGGTCGCCAGCGCGGTCAGCTCGGCCAGCGCGGTGTCGGGGGTGCCGATCACCCAGCGGGTGCGCATCTGCTCGGCGAGGGCGGCGTGCGACTCGGCCAGCACGGTGCGCTCGGCCTCCTCGACGCTCAGCTGCGCCTTGAGCTCGCCGCCGGTGCGCAGCGCGACCATGGCCAGCAGCTGGGGGCGGGCGAGCCGCTCCGCCTCCTCCTGGGTCTCGGCGACGACCACGTTGACCGTGAGGAAGGTCTTCGGGGCGGCCAGCAGCTCGGAGGGCCGGAAGCCGGAGCGGTACAGGTCCATGATCTGGGCCGTGCCCTCGCCCGAGAAGTGGTGGGCGAACACGTAGGGGAGGCCCTTGGCCGCGGCGAGCCGGGCCGAGTAGTCGGACGAGCCGAGCAGCCACACCTCGGGGACCCCGACGGCCTGCGGGGTGGCGCGCAGCGGGTAGCTGCGGCCCTGCACCTGGAGGCCGACGCCCTCGGGCTCCAGCATGGCCAGCACGTTGTCGACGACCTCGTCGAACCGGTTCGCGTCGGCGGTCTCGGGCCCGTTGTGGCGCAGCGCGTAGCTGGTCACCGGGTCGCTGCCCGGGGCGCGGCCGATGCCCAGGTCGATCCGGCCCGGGTGGGCGGCCTCGAGGAGGGCGAACTGCTCGGCGACGACCAGCGGGGCGTGGTTCGGCAGCATCATCCCGCCGGAGCCGATCTTCATCCGGGCGGTGGCCGCGGCCAGGATCGCGATCAGGACGGGCGGGTTCGTGGACGCGACCGCGGCCATGTTGTGGTGCTCGGCGACCCAGTAGCGGTGCACGCCGGCGGCCTCGGCGGCCTGGGCCAGCGCGATGGTGGCCCGCAGGGCCTCGGCGGTCGTCTGGCCCCCGCGCACGGGGATCAGGTCCAGCACGGAGAGCGTCAGCGGCCGGTCGCCGGTCGGGGTGCCGGGGGGGTTCGGGGCGGAGTTCAGCAGCGTCGTCACCCCAGGGCCAACCGGAGGCCGGGAACCGCTATTCCCCGCCCCCGGTGGGCGCGGCGGAGGTCAGACGTCCGAGCGACCGGCGCCCGTCGGCTCGTCCATGCCGTCGGTCCGCACCCCGGCGGTGCCCGGGGGCAGCGGCGTCGGGTCGAGCGGGTCCACGGAGGCGACGGGGGTGGCCGGGGCCTCGGTCGCGTCGAAGGAGGTCGTCACCGGCTCGTGCACCGGCGGCGTGACCGGGACCGCGGCCTCGGCCTCGGCCGCCGACTTCTTGGCGCTGGCGGCGGCCGCGCCGGCCGCGACGGCCGCGGCCGCGGCGGCGATGCCCACCCCGGTGGCGACGGCCTTGCCGGTCACACCCGCCTTGCCGTCGTCACCGCGCGAGGCGGCGGCGCGCTCGACGCCGGGCGTCCCGACGTGGCCCTCGCCGGCGACGGTCCCGCGCCAGGCGCCGGTGGCGTAGCCCTCCGCCTCGACGAAGGCCTTGAAGCGCTCGAGGTCGTTCTTGGCCTGGCGCTCGACGACGTCCAGCTTGTCGCCGATCTTCTCGACCACGCCCTCGGGCTCGTACTCGAGGAACAGGTTGACCCTGGTGCGACCACCCAGGTCCTCGAAGGTGACGGCGCCGGCGTTCGTGGCGCCCTCGACGGCCGCCCACGCGACGCGTTGGTCGGGGACCTGCTCGAGGACGCGGGCGTCCCACTCACGCCTGATGCCGGCGATCTCGGCGACCCAGTGCATGCGGTCGTCGCCGAGCTGGGTGACGCTCTCCACGCCGCCCATGAAGTGGGGGAACTCGGCGAACTGGGTCCACTGGTTGTAGACCGTGCGGACGGGGAGGTTGACCTCGATGGACGTGTCGACGGTGGTCGTCATGTCGCTCCTTCGGCTCTGCGGATGATCTTCCCAGGATCACCTACCCGGTACCCGCACGGTCATCGGGGTCAGCGCCGGGCGCCCGCCTCCAGCACGTCCTTGGCGATGCGGGCCAGGGTGACGGCGCCCACCGCGCGGAACGGGTGCAGCGGGTCGGGGTCCACCGACCCGGTCGGCCCGCCGAGCTCGGTCGGCGCGAGCGCGCTCATCACCACGTAGGCGTCGTGCGGGTCCCAGCCCCGCTCGTCGACGAGCACCGAGAACAGCGACTCGTACGCCATCGTGATCGACTCCTGCACCGGGTCGCCGAGGCCGACGCAGACGTACTCGGTGCCGGTGTCCAGCTGCGGGCCCCGGATGCTCCGACCCTTGACCACGTCGACGCTGACGGTGGCCCGACCGGCGATCTCGATGGCCACGAACGAGGACTCCCCGCGCGCCATCACCGCGTGGATGTCCCCGACGCTGAGCAGGGCCCCCGGCACCTGCACCGGCAGGTAGACCGTCGTCCCCGGGCCCGCGTCGGTGAGGTCCATGTTGCCGCCGGTGGGCAGGGTCGGCATCACCGTCGAGCCGTCCCGGTCGGCCGGGGCGAGGCCCAGGCAGCCGATCATCGGCGCGACGGCGCAGTCGAGGGTGGACGTCAGCTGCGCGCGCCCGTCGACGACGGGGATGCGCCGGACGAAGAAGTCCGGCCCCATCCGGGCGGCGAGGGCGCCCGCGCCCGGGATGGACACCGACCAGCCCTGCTCGGCCAGCGCGATGTCGTGGATCGTCACGGCCAGCACGTCGCCCGGCTCGGCGCCCTGGACGAAGACCGGACCGGTGACCGGGTTGATGGTGGCGGTGACCCGGGCGAGGTCGCCGAACTCCTCCATCTGCGCGTAGGCGAGGTCGTCGGTCTCGAAGGTGATCCGGTCGCCGGCGCCGGCGGTCACCGTCAGCACGGGCGGCTGCGCCGCGCTGAAGGCGGCGGAGGCCTGGTCCTTGGTGAGGAGGTGCTCGCTCACCGGGCGACCTCGCTCTCGGCCTCGCGGAACGGGTCGGCGGCGTGCTCGGCGAGCACGCCGGTGCCCTTGCGCGTGTAGTAGAGGAGGACCAGCGCGCCGACGGCGAGCCAGATGACGCCGCCGATCTTGGCCAGCGGGTCGGCGTTCCACAGCACGAACCCGATGATCGCGAAGCCGAGCACCGGGACCACCCAGTGCAGGAGCACGTTGCGGCTGCGGCGCTTGACCGCGTAGTAGCCCACCACCGAGACGTGCAGCAGCAGGAAGGCCGTCAGGGCGCCGAAGTTGACCAGCGCGGAGATGACGTCGATCTGGCCGACGAACAGCAGGCCCAGCACCAGGGTCAGCCCGCCGACGACGAGGATCGCGCGCTGCGGGGCCTTGGTCTTCGGGTTGATGTGGGCGAGGAAGCGGGGCAGCCGGCCGTCGCGGCTCATCGAGAAGAGCAGCCGCGAGGTGGCGCTCTGGGCGGCGACCGCGTTGGCGATGCCGACGGCCAGCGCGTTCATCGCCAGGAAGGCGACCTCCCAGCCGCTGCTGCTGATCGAGCCGACGATCGAGAAGAAGGCGTTGTTGACCTCGTCCTCGCCGAACTCGGTCACCCCGGGCACGAGCATCGCGGCCAGCCAGGTCTGCGTGACGAAGAACAGCGCGACCAGGACGAGGCCCGTGATCATGGCGATGCCGGCCGAGCGGCGGCCGCCCTTGGCCTCCTCGCTGAGCGTGGCGATGCCGTCGAAGCCCAGGAAGCTCAGCACGGCGATGGACAGGGCCGCGGCGGCCAGCCCGGGCGTGAACAGGTCCGCGTTGAACAGCGGCGTGGTGGTGAACTGCGCTCCGCCGACGTCCTTGGCGATGGCGACGACGGCCATGATCACGAAGATCACGACGAAGATCAGCTCGGCCGCGAGGAACAGGCGGTTCACGACCGCGGTGAAGGAGATGCCGACGTAGTTGATCGCCGTGTTTACCAGCAGGAACACGACGATCCAGACGGGCTTGGGCACGCCCGGGAAGATGCCGCCCATCGACTCGGCGGCGAACACGTACAGCAGGGTGGGGACCAGCAGGTAGTCGAGCAGGATCGTCCACCCGGCGAAGAAGCCCAGCACCGGGTGCAGGCCGCGACCGACGTAGGAGTAGACGCTGCCGGCGATCGGGAACGCCTTGGACATCTGGGCGTAGGACAGGGCGGTGAAGATCATCGCCACCAGCCCGATCAGGTAGACCAGCGGGACCATGCCCTTGGACTCGTTGTAGACGACGCCGAAGATCGCCCACGGGGCGATCGGCACCATGAACACCAGGCCGTAGACGATCAGGTCGGTGGTGGAGAGCGTGCGGTTCAGCTCCTGGCGGTAGCCGAACTCGGCCAGGTCACGAGAACCCTGGTCGGTGGGGTGAGCGGTCATGGACGTTCCCTCTCGAGGGCGGGCGGACGGGTCACCGGTCGCTCGACAGCGGGTCGGCCGGTGCGGGTGGGGCGGCGTGCGGACGTGCGGGTGGGGGAGGTCAGTCGTGCGAGCGGAGGAAGCCGCCGACCACGCGGCGGAACTCCTCGGGCTCCTCGACGTGCGGCATGTGGCTGGACTCGGCGAAGACGTGGCTGCGGACGTCGGGGATGCGCTCGACGAAGGGCGCCCAGACCTCGGGCGTGGCCTCGTCGTGGCGGCCGGCGACGACGAGGGTGGGGACGCCGATGCCGCCGAGGCGGTCGACGACGCTCCACTCCCGGAGGCTGCCGATGACGTGGAACTCGCTGGGCCCGTTCATCGTGTGGTAGACGGTCGGCTCGGCCTCGATCTGGTCGAAGCTGGCGGTCACCTCCAGCGGCATCGGCTGCACCCGGCAGACGTGCCGCGCGTAGAAGACGTCGACGGCGGCGTGGTACTCCGCCGAGTCCGTGGTGCCGGCCGCCTCGTGCTCGTCCAGGGTGCGCTGCACCTCCTCGGGCAGCCGGGCCCGCAGCCCGTTGGCCGCCGCCAGCCACAGCGGCATCGAGGCCGGGCTGTCGCAGATGGTCAGCGAGGCGATGCCGGTGTCGTCGGCCAGCACGACCTCGGGGCCGAGCATGCCGCCCCAGGACTGGCCGAGCAGGTGGAACCGGGAGATGCCCAGCGCCTCGACCACGGCGCGCAGCTCGCGGACGAAGAGGTCGACGGTCCAGAACCCGGGGTCGGCGTCGGGCAGGTGGCTGCTCCGGCCGCAGCCCAGCTGGTCGTAGTGCACGACCGCGCGGCCGTCCTCGGCCAGGTCGGCGATCCGCAGCGTGTAGTCGTGGGCGGCGCCCGGGCCGCCGTGCAGCACCACGAGCGGCGCCCGCTCGGCGTCGGGATCGAGGTGGCCGGTGACCCGGTACCAGGTCTGGTGGCCCTCGAACGCGACGTGGCCGGTGGTCACCGACAGCTCTTCTAGACTGCTCATCCCTGCCCTCCCGAGGAGCGGTCGCTCATCGCCGCGCAGTCAAACACGCCAAAGGTGTGGTCACAATACCTTTAGAGCCGGAGGACCACCTGGTGGACACCGACGACCACCGGCCGATCGCCGACCCGGACCCGGGTCTGGTCGGCCTGACCCGCGCGACGATGGCCGGCAGCGTCGCGGAGCGCCTGGTCACCGCGATCGCCGTCGGCACCTACTCACCGGGCGAGCGGTTGCCGCCCGAGCGGGAGCTCGCCACCCGGTTGGCCGTCAGCCGGGACACCGTGCGCCAGGCCCTGCAGCGGGTCGCCGAGCTGGGGCTGGTGGAGTCCCGGCGCGGCCGCGGCGGTGGCACGTTCGTCACCGCGGTCGCCTGGCACGAGGTCGCGCCGGCGGAGGCGCGGCGCACCCTCGAGGTGGAGCTGCCGCGGCTGCGGGAGCTGTTCGACTACCGCTGCCTGGTCGAGGGGATGATCGCCCGCGCCGCGGCGGAGCGCCGGACCGACGAGGACGTGGTGCAGCTGCGCGCCACGCTCGAGGAGTTCCGCGCGACGGCGGACGACATGGCCGGCGCGCGGGCCCTCGACCGGCGCCTGCACGGCCTCGTCTGCGGCGCGGCGCAGAACCGGCACCTGGTGGCCCTCAGCGCCCACCTCACCACCGCGGCGACCCTCGGCTTCGGCGCCGAGCCCTACGACCCGGACTTCTTCGTCCGGGCGCTGCACGAGCACGAGGAGCTGATCGGCGCCGTCGTCGACCGCGACGCGGAGCGGGCGCACGCGGTGGCCTCGGCCCACTTCGCGCTGACCTACGTGACCATGGAGCACAGCCTGCGGCGGGCCGTGGAGGGCTGACGCGGACCGGAGCGCGCGGCGCGGCAGGATGGGAGGGTCAGCCTGCGACCGAGGAGGAAGCGTGCCCAAGACGACGAAGACCGGCAAGGTGATCACCGACGAGCTGCCGAGCACCCTGCAGCGCTCGGACGAGAAGGCCCAGGCGACCTACGCCAAGACCCACGACTCCGCCCTCGGCACCTACGACGGGGACGAACGGGCGGCCAACCAGGTGGCCTTCGCCGCGCTCAAGCACACCCACGAGAAGGTCGGCGACCACTGGGAGCCCAAGGACGAGAACGGCCCGTCGGACGCGCAGGCCGAGGGCAACCGCGACACCCACCGGGAGACCGCCGGCGGCGTCGACGCCAACGCCTCGAAGAAGCACCTCTACGAGCTGGCCACCCGGCTGGAGATCAAGGGGCGCTCGACGATGAGCAAGGACGAGCTGGTCGAGGCGCTGCAGAAGGCGAACGACCGGGCGAGCGCGAAGGCGCTGCGGGACGCGTCCAGCTCGTGACGCCCGGTGTCCGCCCGCACCAGCTCGTCCTCCTCGGCGCCACCGGCTTCGTCGGACGCCTCGTCGCCGCCCACCTGGCGCGCTACGCCCCGCCGGGCCTGCGGATCGCCCTCGCCGGCCGGTCGGCGGACCGGCTGGAGGCCCTCCGCGACGAGCTGGGCGGCCGGGCGGCTGCGTGGCCGCTGCTCACCGTCGACGTCGACGACGGCCCGGGCGTGACCGACCTGGCCCGCTCGACCCGCGTCCTGCTCAGCACCGTCGGGCCCTACCTGCACCGCGGCCTGCCCGTGGTGGAGGCGTGCGCCGGGGCGGGCACGGACTACGCCGACCTCACCGGGGAGACGCTGTTCGTCCGGCGCAGCATCGACGCCGCGCACGCGGCCGCGCGCGCCAGCGGGGCCCGGATCGTGCACGCCTGCGGTTTCGACTCCGTGCCCTCCGACCTCGGGGTCGGGCTCACCGCCGCGCGGGCCGCCGCCGACGGCGCGGGCACGCTGACGGCCACCGTCCTGCACGTCCGGTCGATGCGCGGCGGGTTCAGCGGCGGGACGGTGGACTCGCTGCGCCAGCAGGTGCTGGAGACGGTCGCCGACCCCGGGGCCCGGGCCCTCGTCGGCCGGGGGGACGCCCTGCTCGACCAGCCGCGGCGGCGTCCACGGGCGGTCCAGGGCCGGCACCGGCCCGTCTCCCGCGACGCCGGCACCGGGCAGTGGCAGGCGCCGTTCGTGATGGGCTCGTTCAACCGGCAGGTGGTGGTGCGCAGCGACAGCCTGGCCGGCTTCCCGTACGGGCCCGAGTTCCGCTACCGGGAGGTGGTCGACACCGGCCGGGGCCTCCGCGGGGTGGCCGGGGCGGCGGCGCTGTCGGGCGGTGCGGCCGCGCTGGTGGGCGGCCTCGCGCTCCGCCCCACCCGGGCGCTGCTCGACCGGCTGCTGCCGGCGCCGGGCGCCGGCCCGCGCAAGAGCACCCTGGCGGGCGGCCGGTTCCGGGTCGAGATCGAGGCGGGGACGACGAGCGGCGCCCGTTACCGGACGGTGGTGGCCGCGCCGCTGGACCCCGGCTACCAGGGCACGGCGGTCATGCTGGGGGAGTCCGGGCTCAGCCTGCTCCTGGACGAGCTGTCCGGTCCGGGCGGTGTGCTCACCCCCTGGGTGGCGCTGGGTCCGGCGCTGGCCGCCCGGCTGCGGCACCACGACTTCGTGCTGGAGACGACGCGGCTCTGACCCTCAGCGCCAGAGGTCGGTCCAGGCCACGCCGAGCCCGGCGAGCATCTCGCGCAGCAGCGGCAGGCTGAGCCCGACGACGTTGTGGTGGTCGCCCTCGACCGCCCGGACGAAGGGGCCCCCCAGCCCGTCGACGGTGAACGCCCCCGCCACCTGCAGCGGTTCGCCGGTGCCGACGTAGGCGTCGACCTCGGCGTCGGTGAGGTCGGCGAAGTGGACGGTGGTGGACCCGACGGCGCTGCTGGTGCGGGCGGGGTCCCCGAGGACCAGGACGTGGTGACCGGTGTGCAGCACGCCCGAGCGGCCGCGCATCGCCCGCCAGCGCCGCGTCGCCTCCGCCGCCGTCCCGGGCTTGCCCAGCGGCTCCCCGTCGAGCTCCAGCATCGAGTCGCAGCCGAGGACCAGCACGGGGCCGTCTCCCGAGGGGGGCAGGGTCGCGGCGACGGCCTCGGCCTTCAGGACGGCGAGCCGGCCCGCCAGCGCGGCCACCGACGCCGCGCTCACGGTGCTCTCGTCCACGCCGGAGACGACGACCTCCGGCTCGACGCCCGCGGCGCGCAGGGTGGCCAGCCGGGCGGGCGAGGCGGAGGCCAGCACCAGCCGCGGGGGCGTCGTCGCAGGGGTCGTCACGGCGGTCAGCGTAGTTCGTCGGCCCAGGTCGACCACCGGCCGTCGGGCGCCCGTCGGCACCTGGTTAGCGTGAGGCCATGGACTACGTGAACCTCGGGACGACGGGGCTGCAGGTCTCGCGGATCTGCCTCGGCTGCATGAGCTTCGGCGAGCCGGAGCGGGGCAACCACGCCTGGACCCTGCCGGAGGACCAGAGCGTGCCGTTGCTGCGGCAGGCCGTCGAGGCGGGCATCACCTTCTTCGACACCGCCAACGGCTACTCCGCCGGCAGCAGCGAGGAGATCGTCGGCCGGGCGCTGCGCGACCTCCTCCCGCGTGAGCAGCTGGTGCTGGCCACCAAGGTGTTCGGTCAGATGGCCGACGGGCCGAACGGGGGCGGGCTGTCGCGGAAGGCCATCCTCTGGCAGGTCGACGAGAGCCTGCGCCGGCTCGGCACCGACTACATCGACCTCTACCAGATCCACCGCTGGGACCCCAGGACGCCGGTCCTCGAGACCCTGGAGACCCTGCACGACCTGGTGCGGGCGGGCAAGGTCCGCTACCTCGGGGCGTCGTCGATGTGGGCCTGGCAGTTCTCGAAGGCCCAGTACCTGGCCCGGATCCACGGGCTCACCCCGTTCGTGTCGATGCAGGACCACTACAACCTGCTGAACCGCGAGGAGGAGCGGGAGATGCTGCCGCTCTGCGCCGACCTCGGCGTCGGGGTCATCCCGTGGAGCCCGCTGGCCCGGGGCAAGCTCACCCGGGCGTGGGACGCCACGACGGCACGCAGCGAGACCGACGAGTTCGGCAAGAGGCTGTACCGCGACGAGGACCGCGGCATCGCCGAGACGGTCGCGGCCATCGCGGAGGAGCGGGGCGTCTCGCGGGCGCAGGTGGCGCTGGCCTGGGTGCTGGCGAACCCCGTCGTCACCGCCCCGATCATCGGGGCGACCAAGGCCGGCCACCTCGACGACGCCGTCGCCGCCGCCGAGCTCGTGCTGAGCGACGAGGAGATCACCCGGCTCGAGGAGGGCTACCAGCCCCACGCCGTCGCCGGGTTCTGATCCGCGGGCCGCCGGGCCGGTCGGCGTCAGGCCACGATGTCGCGCACGGCGCCGGCGAAGCCCGGGAGGGACGTCACCAGGACCACGCCGACGCCCACCCGGAGGAGCAGGACCAGCGTCCGGGTCGGGACGAGCGAGGAGCGGACCAGCCAGCTGCCGAGGAGGAGCAGGACCGCGACGCCGAGGAGCACGGCCGCCGCGTCGAGGGGACGAGCCGAGGACATCGCGAGGGTGACGACCAGCACCAGCGGTGCCCAGACCAGCGCGCTCCACCGGGGCAGGGGCAGCAGCCGGCTGAGCCGTGCGGTGAAGGCGGCCGCGGCGACGCCCGTGGCCAGCGCGAGCAGCGCGTAGACGGCGACGGCGAGCCACCCCGGCCCGAGCAGGGCGAAGTCGACGTTGTCCGGCCGCAGCGGTTCGAGGACGGAACCGAGGGCGATGAGCAGCACAGCGCCCAGGCACAGCCCACCCAGCACGCCCCGCGGGAGCGCCCGGTGCAGGAGGAGGTGGGCGAGGGCCGCGAGCAGGCCGGCCGGGACCGCGCCGAAGACGACGAAGCCGAGGGTGCCCTCGAGCGAGATGTCCCCGACCACCTCGCCGGCCTCGGTCAGCCGGCCGCGGGCCCCCGGTGACGTCGCCGCCAGGAGGCGCATGGCGAGCCGGCCGCCCGGACCGACGACGAGGACCGCGACGGCGAGACCGCTGAGCAGCACGAGCGTCGCGAGCCAGAGGTAGAGCCGCAGCTGGGCGACCAGCGACGGGGCCGCGCCGCCCGGCCGCCAGCCCGCCGGCAGCGTCACCGAGAGGTGCCGCCACCGTGCGGCGAGGACGAGGGCCGCGAGCAGGACAGCACCGAGCACCAGCATCAGCGCCATGGCCCCACGATGGCACCCGGCGGGCCGGGCCGCACCCGATCCGACCGACTGGTCAGCGCAGGGTCAGCGGCGTCCGCCGCCGAGCAGGCCGCCCAGGAGGTCCGTCACCCCGCCGCCGCCCGCGCCCTGACCGGGCTGGCCGCCGCCGAGCAGACCGCCGAGCACGTCGGCGACGCCACCACCGCCGCCGGCCGCGCCACCGGTGAGGCCGCCGAGCACCGACCCGAGGAGCCCGCCGCCGGCCCCGCCGCCCATCTGCTTGGCGAGGTAGGACAGCACGATGGGGGCGAGGATCGGCAGCAGCCGCTGCACGAGGTCGCTCTGGCTGCCGCCGCCCAGGGTCCCGCCGAGGGTCTGGGCGACCCCGTCGGTGTGGCCGCCGAAGATGTTCCCGACGATCTTGCGGCCCTCGCCCTCGTCCACCTGGTCGAGGTCGACGCCGCCGTCGACCAGGGCGGACGAGTGCTGGCCGAGCGCACCCTCGAGGGAGGCGGCGCCGGCGGGGTCCTGGGCGTTCGCGTGCAGTCCGCCGAGCAGGGCCGGGATCGCCTGCCGGGCGGCGGCGCCGGCGGTCTGCTCGTCGGTGCCGAGCTTCGCGGCGAGCTGGCTGAGGGGGATCTGCTGGAGGATCTCGTCGACGGCGCTCACGCTCGTCCTTCCGGTGGGCTGCCCGACTGGCAGCGGACCGGGCCACGCTAGCGAGGGCCCGAGCCCGGTCCCCACCGGGTCAGCGCGGCCGGGCCGACCCCACCCAGGCGCCGGGTCCGGGGGAGAGCGGCGGCCGGCCCTCCCGGGCGGCGGCCGCCCAGGCCGACCGGACGGGCGGGACCGCCACCGGCGCAGCGGCGGCGGCGCCGGCGGCCGCGGTCAGGGCGACGACGAGCGCCGCCAGCTCCTCGTCGCTGGGTGAGCCGGCGACGACGCGCCACCGCGGTGCGGTGTCCTCGGGGCCGCTCACAGCGGGATGTTCCCGTGCTTCTTCGGCGGCAGGGTCTGCCGCTTGGTGCGCAGCAGCCGCAGGACCCGGGTCAGCTCGACCCGCGTCTCGTGCGGGCTGATGACGGCGTCGACGTAGCCGCGCTCCGCCGCGATGTAGGGGTTGGCCAGCTCGTCGTCGTACTCGGTGATCAGCTCGGCGCGGCGGGCGTCGGCGTCCGGGTGGTCGGCCAGCTCGCGGCGGTGCAGGATGTTCACGGCACCCTGGGCGCCCATCACCGCGATCTGCGCGGTCGGCCAGGCCAGGTTGAAGTCGGCCCCGAGGTGCTTGGAGCCCATGACGTCGTAGGCGCCGCCGTACGCCTTCCGGGTGATGACGGTGACCAGCGGCACGGTGGCCTCGGCGTAGGCGTAGATCAGCTTGGCGCCTCGGCGGATGATGCCGTTCCACTCCTGGTCGGTGCCCGGCAGGAACCCGGGCACGTCGACGAAGGTGAGCACCGGGATGTTGAACGCGTCGCAGGTCCGGACGAAGCGGGCCGCCTTCTCCGACGCGTCGATGTCGAGGCAGCCGGCGAAGTGCAGCGGCTGGTTGGCCACCACCCCCACGCTGCGGCCGTCCACCCGGCCGAAGCCGATCAGGATGTTCGGGGCGAACAGCTCCTGCACCTCGAGGAAGTCACCCTCGTCGAGGACGCGGCGGATCACCTCGTGCATGTCGTAGGGCTGGTTGGGGGAGTCCGGGATCAGCGTGTCGAGGTCGCGGTCCTCGTCGGTGACGTGCGGGGCCGGGTCGTGCTCGACGACCGGGGGCTCCTCCAGGTTGTTCTGCGGCAGGAACCCGATCAGCGCCTTCACGTACTCGATGGCGTCGGGCTCGTCGACGGCGAGGTAGTGCGCGTTGCCCGACCTGGTGTTGTGCGTCCGGCCGCCGCCGAGCTCCTCCATGGTGACGTCCTCCCCGGTGACGGTCTTGATCACGTCGGGGCCGGTGATGAACATCTGCGACGTCTGGTCCACCATCACGACGAAGTCGGTCAGGGCGGGGGAGTAGACGTGACCGCCCGCGGCGGCGCCCATGATCAGGGAGATCTGCGGGATCACCCCGCTGGCGTGGGTGTTGCGGCGGAAGATCTCGCCGTAGAGGCCGAGGGAGACGACACCCTCCTGGATGCGGGCGCCGCCGCCCTCGTTGAGCCCGATCAGCGGGCAGCCGGTCTTGAGCGCGAAGTCGATGATCTTGACGATCTTCTCGCCGTACACCTGCCCGAGGCTGCCGCCGAAGATCGTCACGTCCTGGCTGAACACGCAGACCGGGCGGTCGTCGACGGTGCCGAAGCCGGTGACCACGCCGTCGCCGTAGGGCCGCCGCTCGGCCATCCCGAAGGCCGTCGAGCGGTGCCGGGCGAACTCGTCCAGCTCGGTGAAGGAGCCCTCGTCCAGCAGCAGGTCGATCCGCTCGCGGGCCGTCAGCTTGCCCTTGGCGTGCTGCTTCTCGACGGCGGCGGCGGACCCGGCGTGGACGGCCTGCTCGATCCGGGCGTCCAGGTCGGCGAGCTTGCCCGCGGTCGTGTGGATGTCCAGTGCGGGGTTGGCGTGGTCCATAGGCGGCACCCTAGCCAGTCACCGCGGGCCGCCGCGCTCCGATCCCGTCCCGGGACGGCCGGTGGCCGGGGCGTCGAGCGGGTGCTCCGGCGGCGCTAGGGTCGGCGCGTGCGGGGTGCCGGGTGCTGAGCGGGGACGTGCTGGACGCGGACGTGCTGCGGCGCGAGCTGGTGCGCCCGGGCGGGCTGTGGAGCACCGTCGACGTGGTCGAGCGGACCGGCTCCACCAACGCCGACCTGGCCGCGCGCGCCCGGGCCGGCGCCCCCGCCGGGAGCGTGCTGGTCACCGACTTCCAGGACGCCGGGCGGGGTCGGCTGGGCCGGACCTGGGTGGCGCCGCGGGGGACGAGCGTCGCGATGTCGGTGCTGCTGCGGCCCGCCGACGTCGACCCGGCCCGCTGGACCTGGCTGCCGCTGCTGGCCGGGCTGGCCGTGGTCGAGGCGCTGCGCCGGGCCGCCGACGTCCCCGCCCTGCTCAAGTGGCCGAACGACGTGCTGGTCGACGGCCTCAAGGTCTGCGGCATCCTGGCGGAGCGGGTCGAGACGCCGACCGGCCCCGCCTGCGTGCTGGGGATGGGCGTCAACGTCTGGCTGGCGGCCGACGAGCTGCCGGTGCCGACCGCGACCTCGCTGGCCCTGCTGGCCCAAGCCCGGGACCCCGGCTCGCGGCCCCCGTCGCGGAACCTGGTGATCGCGACCGTGCTCGCCGTCCTCGAGCTGCTCTACCAGCGCTGGGAGGGGCTGGACGACGACGCCCCCTTCGCCGCGTCCTACCTGCAGCGCAGTGCCACCCTGGGCCGTCAGGTCCGGGTGCACCTGGCCGACGACGTGACCGTCGAGGGCCGGGCGGAGGCGCTGGACGCGGCCGGCCGGCTGGTCGTGCGGACCGCGACCGGGGTGAGGACCTTCGGCGCCGGCGACGTGGTGCACCTGCGCAGCTGAGCGGGCGTTGGTCTCCATCGGGTCTCGGTGGGCTGTCGGATTGCGCGGATGCCGGCCCGGGTGGCTAGCCTTCCGAGAACACCGCGGTCGGGGCTCCTCGGCGTCTCCCGCCCGGGTGCCCGGACCGTCGACCTTGGAGCTGTACCGCTGTGCGACCTCGCAACCGTCTGATCCCGGCCCTCGTCGGCGCGCTCGCGCTGGCCCTGGTCACGCCGGCGCTGTCGCTGGTGGCGCCGTCACCGACCCTGCCGGAGGCGGTCGCGGCCACCGACACCTACAAGGTGGCGCCCGGTCTGACCTTCAACGACCCGACGGGCAGCCTGGCCAAGCACCGCCGGATCATCGACAAGGTCGAGGACGCGATCGACCACGCGCCGACCGGGTCCCGGATCCGGATGGCCCAGTACCTCTTCGACCTCGACAGCACCGCCGACGCGCTCGTGCGGGCCTACGCCCGCGGCGTCAACGTGCAGCTGCTGATCGACGACTACCCGATCTCCCCGCAGACGCAGCGGATGCGCAAGACCCTCGGCACCAACAAGAAGGCCAAGAGCTACGTCGCCCGGTGCGTGAACAGCTGCATGTCCAGCAGCACCTCGGTCATGCACGCGAAGTTCTTCCTGTTCTCCCAGTCGGGGGTCTCCAAGACCATCTCGATGGTCAGCTCGGCGAACCCCTACACCGGCAACAGCAGCGTCAGCTGGAACAACATGCACACGATGGTGGGCGACGCGAAGCTGTACGCCTCGCTCGACCAGTACTTCACCGACATGCTGGCCGACCGCGACCGGCCGAACTACTACCGGACGACGACGAGCGGCAAGAACAAGCTCTACTTCTTCCCGCGCCTCGCGGTGAAGGGCACCGCCGACGTCCCGATGCTCGACGTGCTCAACCACGTGCACTGCACCGGCATGTCGAAGAGCTACGGCAGCGAGGGCCGCACGGTGGTCCGGATCGAGCAGTGGGGCTGGAGCGCCGCCCGGCTCGACATCGCCCGCCGGGTGTGGAAGCTGCACGACCAGGGCTGCAAGGTCTCGGTGATCATCAACGGCTTCAACATCAGCCCGAAGGTCCTGCAGGTGCTGCTCAAGCGGAGCACCCGCACCGGCCAGATGACGGTCTACGACGCCGGCATCGACCAGAACAAGAACGGCAAGCGCGACAAGTACATGCACCACAAGGTCCTCATGGTCAACGGCCGGTGGTTCAGCCAGAGCAAGAAGGTGGTGTACACGGGATCGGCGAACTTCACCGGCACCGCCCTGCTGGCCAACAACGAGCTGATCATGCGGGTGATCGACAACAAGACCTACGACGCCTACCACAGCAACTTCAACTACATCCGGAACAACTGGGTCAAGCGCATCACCAAGGCCCCGCCGGTGCCGGCCACGACGTCCTCGAAGGTGGCCGCGACCCGGGTGGAGCGCTCGCTGGAGAGCCGGCTCGCCACCGCGCCGGACACCGTCGACCCGGCCCAGGTCCCCGTCGACCCGGCCCAGGACCGGGCCCGGCTGGCGCCCACCGAGCCCGCGGCCGCCGAGCCCGGCGGGAGTCGCTGACCCCGCGCGGACGGCCCCGGGGTGGTGCGCTGTGCCACCCTGGGGACGTGGGACTGCCGCCGAAGCTGCTCGGGACCGACGAGTACGAGGTCCTGCACACGCGCACGCACGCGAAGGCGATGGTGCTGCCGGCGGCCGCCCTGGTCCTCGTCGGCGCCGGGGTCGGAGCCGGCGCCGCGCTGGTCCCGGGGGAGTGGCGGCCGGCGGGCCAGCTGGGGATCGCGCTGCTCGGCCTGCTGCTGGCGCTCTGGTGGACCGTCCTGCCCCTCCTGCGCTGGCGGACGACGACCTACACCCTGACCAACCGGCGGCTGGTCACCCGCAGCGGGATCGTCAGCAAGACCAGCAAGGACCTGCCGCTCAGCCGGGTCAACGACGTCTCCTCCCAGCGCAGCCTCAGCGACCGGCTGCTGGGCTGCGGCACCCTGAACGTGCAGACGGCCAGCGAGGCCGGCGTCATCGCCCTGGTGGACGTCCCCGAGGTGGAGCACGTGCACCAGACCATGACCCAGCTGCTGTTCGGGGCCGACGACGAGAGCCGGCCGGCCCACGCCTGAGCGCGCCCCCCACCCGCGCCACGCGACGCCGGGGGCGTCGGCCGGGCGACGTTACGATGGCCGCGGCCGGCCGGTCGCCGACGGCCGGGACGCACCGACCCCGAGGACGCCCGTGGCCGACCACCTCCCGCTGCCGCAGCCGGTCGCGCTGCCGCTGCGCGAGCCGAGCACCCCGCTGGGCCTGCGGACCCAGCTGGTCCGCTTCGTGCTCACCGGTGGGCTGTCGGCCGTCGTCGACTTCGGGCTGCTCGTGGCCCTGATGGCCCTCGGCCTGGGCCACACCGCCGCGAAGGCGCTGTCCTTCGTCGCCGGCACCACCACCGCGTACCTGATCAACCGGCGCTGGACGTTCCGGGCCGAGCCGTCCCGGCGCCGCTTCCTGGCCGTCGTCGTCCTCTACGCCCTCACGTTCGCCCTGCAGGTCGGGCTGTTCAGCGTCCTGTTCGACCGGCTGACCGCGGCGGGGCTCAGCCGGCTGGCCGTGCAGGTGGCCGCGTTCGTCGTCGCCCAGGGGGTCGCCACCACCGTCAACTTCGTGGTGCAGCGGACGCTGATCTTCCGGCTGCCCTGACCGCTGTCGGGTGGTCCCCCGGTGGTCGCCGCCGCGTTGGCTAGGCTTCCGGCCCGTGACCACCCCCACCAGCCCCGGCCCCCGCCCCTTCGTGGTGGGCATCATCGGCGGCGGCCAGCTCGCCCGGATGATGTACGAGGCCTCCATCGGACTGGGCGTCGACGTGCGGCTGCTGGCCGAGGGCCCGGACGTCTCCGCCGCCGGCGTGGTCCACGACGTGACCGTCGGCGACCACACCGACCCGGCCACCGTGAAGGCCTTCGCCGTCGGGTGCGACGCCGTCACCTTCGACCACGAGCACGTGCCGGCCGGGCTGCTGCGCGAGCTCGAGGACAGCGGCGTCGTCGTCCGGCCGGGGCCGGCCGCCCTGCTGCACGCCCAGGACAAGGCCGTCATGCGGGAGCGGCTCACCGCCCTGGGCCTGCCCTGCCCGGCCTACCGGGTCGTGCCGGACGCGGCCGCGCTGGTCGCGTTCGGGGACGAGCAGGGCTGGCCGGTCATCGCCAAGACCTCCCGGGGCGGCTACGACGGCAAGGGCGTCTGGAAGCTCGCGTCCGCGGAGGACGCCGACCTGCCCTTCGCCGGCCTGGCGCCCGGCGTGCAGGTGGTCGCCGAGGAGTTCGTCGACTTCGCCCGGGAGCTGAGCGCCCTCGTCGTCCGCTCGCCGTCCGGGCAGGCCGTCGCGTACCCCGTCTCGGAGTCCGTGCAGCGCGACGGCGTCTGCGTGGAGACGGTGACGCCGGCCCCCGGCCTCGACCCCGAGCAGGCCGTCGCGGCCGAGCTGCTGGCCCTCACGGTGGCGCACGAGCTGGAGGTCGTCGGGCTGCTCGCCGTCGAGCTGATGCAGCGCCGCGACGGCAGCGTGGTGGTCAACGAGCTGGCGATGCGACCGCACAACACCGGTCACTGGACCATCGACGGCGCCCACACCTCCCAGTTCGAGAACCACCTGCGGGCGGTGCTGGACCTGCCGCTGGGCGACCCGGCCACCCGGGCGCCCTGGACCGTGATGGCGAACGTCCTCGGCGGGGCCGTCGACGACCTGCCCTCGGCCCTGCTGCACTGCTTCGCCCGCGACCGGCGGCTCCGCGTCCAGCTGTACGGCAAGTCCGTGCGCCCCGGCCGCAAGGTCGGCCACGTCACCACCTACGGCGACGACCTGGACGAGACGCGCAAGCGGGCCCGGCACGCCGCCGCCTACCTGATGGGGGACCCCGATGCCTGAGACCAGCAGCGCGCGACCGGCGCCGCGCGGGGCTCCACGGGTCGGGATCGTCATGGGCTCCGACTCCGACTGGCCGGTGATGGAGGCCGCCGCGGCCGCGTGCGCCGAGTTCGGCGTGCCCTACGAGGCCGACGTCGTCTCCGCCCACCGGATGCCTGACGCCATGCTCGCCTACGGGCGGGACGCGCACCCGCGCGGGCTGCAGGTGGTCATCGCCGGCGCGGGCGGGGCCGCGCACCTGCCCGGCATGCTGGCCGCCGTGACCCCGCTGCCCGTCATCGGGGTGCCGGTGCCGCTCAAGCACCTGGACGGGATGGACTCGCTGCTGTCCATCGTCCAGATGCCCGCCGGCGTGCCCGTCGCCACCGTCTCGATCGGCGGCGCCCGGAACGCCGGGCTGCTCGCCGTCCGCATCCTCGCCGCCGCGGACCCCGCGCTCGCGCAGGCGATGCTCGCCTTCCAGGACGCGCTGCGGGCGGCCGCCGAGGCCAAGGGGGCCCGCGTCCGCGGTGCCGCCCCGGGGGCCTGAGCCGGTGGCGAGCCCGGTCACGGACGGCCTCGCCGGCGTCGGGCTGCTCGGTCGCGGGCTGGCGCTGATCGCGCGGCGGCCGCGGCTGTTCCTGCTCGGCGCGCTGCCGCCGCTGGTCACCTCGACGCTGTTCGTGGTGGTCCTCGTGCTGCTGGCCACCCGGGGCGACGCCGTCGTCGGCGCGATGACCGGCTTCGCGGACGGCTGGTCCGCCGGACTGGCCGCCGCCGTCCGGGTGCTGGTCTCGCTGGGCCTGCTCGGTGGCGTCGTGCTGCTCATGGTCATCTCGTTCACCACGCTGACGCTGACCCTCGGCGCCCCGCTGTACGACCTCATCTCCGAGTTCGTCGACCGCGAGCTGCCCGCTCCGCCCACCCCGCCGGAGGACGGCTGGGTCTCCTCGCTCGGCCGCGGCCTGCGCCAGTCGGTGGGACTGATCGCGGTGTCGGCCGGCTGCGCGGTCGCGCTCTTCGCCGCCGGGTTCGTCCCGCTGGTGGGCCAGCTGGCCGTGCCGGTCGTCTCGGCCCTGGTCGGCGGCTGGCTGCTCGGGATCGAGCTCGTCGGGTCCGCCCTCGAGCGGCGCGGGGTGCTCACCCTCCGCGGCCGACGGGAGCTGATGCGACGGCGACGGTTCCGCGTGCTGGGGCTGTGCGTGCCCACGTTCCTGCTGCTGGCGGTGCCCTTCGTCGGTGTGGTCGTGTTCCCGGTCGCCACCGCGGCCGGCACCCTGCTGGCCCGCCAGCTGGTGGGCGAGTCGACGACGGACAGCCAGCCGCCGCGGTCAGCCGGCTGAGGGCGGCGGGGCCGTGCTGCCCCGCACCACCAGCTCCGGGGTGGAGTCCAGGTGGGCCGACGGCGGGGTGCCCTCGAGCAGGTCGAAGAGCCGTCGACCGACGTTCGCGCCCAGCCCCATGACGTCGTGGCTCATCGCCGACAGCTGCGGGTGGGTGATCTCGCAGAGGGCCGAGTCGTCCCAGGCCAGGATGCTGACGCCGTCCGGCACCGCGACCCCGAGCTCGGCCAGCGCGGACAGCGCCGAGACCGCCATCAGGTCGTTGTCGAACATGATCGCGGTGGGGGCGTCCGGGGCCTCGAGCAGCGCGCGGGTGCCCTTGCGGCCGCCCTCGGCGGAGAAGTCGGCGACGTGGATCTGCCCGGCGGCCCCGTGCGCGGCGGCCGCGGCCAGGAAGGCCCCGTCCCGGATCTGCACGTGGCTGAGGTCGTCGAGGCCGCTGACCCGGGCCACGCGCACGTGCCCGAGCGAGACGAGGTAGGCGACGGCCGCGTCCATCGCCGCGGTGTCGTCGGTCCAGACGGTGGTGAAGGAGTCCGTCACGCTCGGGTCGCCCACGAAGACCGCCGGCAGCTCCAGCTCGGTGAGCAGCGGCAGCCGCGGGTCGTCGCCCCGCACGTCGACGACGACCACGGCGTCCACCCGCCGCTCCGACGACCACTTCCGGTAGGTCTCCAGCTCGCTGTCGAGGTCGACGCACACCTGCAGCAGGAGGGCGTAGGACCGCGTGCTCAGCACCGACTCCAGGCCGGCGACGAACTCCATGTAGAACGGCTCGCTGGCCAGCGTGCGGGGGTCGCGGGCCAGGATCAGGCCGAAAGTGTCGGTCCGGGAGCCGGACAGCAGCCGGGCGGTCCGGTTCGGCGCCCAGCCCAGCTGGTCGGCGACGGCGAGGATGCGCGCCCGCGTGGCGGCCGAGACCCCGGGCCGGTTGTTCAGGGCGTAGGACACCGCTCCCTTGGACACGCCGGAGCGGCGGGCGATCTCGTTGATCGTCACGCGGCTCACAGGCACCGTCCCTCTCACAGCTCGGTGCCGACAATGTACCGACTGAACCGGTTTTGGTAACGTCGCCCGCGATCGGCCCCCGCGCGGGACCGCCGCGGCCGGACGTGGAAGAGTCGGGGCAGGCCTCCTCAGCGCGGAGTGCCGACCGACGTGTCCGTCAGTCGAAAACTGACCCCCAACGCAGGAGGACCATGACCGACCAAGACCTGTCCGTGCAGCTGTACACCGTGCGGAACGCCCTGAACGAGGACTTCGACGGCACCCTGGAGCGCATCGCCGGCTTCGGCTTCACCCAGGTCGAGCCGTTCGGCTTCACGAACTACCTCGACGGTCTGCGCAAGCTCGGCCAGCACGGCCTGACCGCACCGACCACCCACATGGGCCTCGTGGTGGACGCCGACCTCGACGCGATCTTCGCGGCGGCCTCGGAGCTGGGCATCGGCACCGTCATCGAGCCCGCCGTGCGCGCCCCGCAGTGGCAGGACGTGGACGGCATCAAGGCCACGGCCGACAGCCTCAACGCCGCCGCCGCGAAGGCCGCCGAGCACGGCCTGAAGGTCGGCTACCACAACCACTGGTGGGAGATCGAGAAGGACTTCGACGGCCAGCGCGGTCTGGAGGTCCTGGCCGACCACCTTGCGCCCGAGGTCGTCCTCGAGGTCGACACCTACTGGGCCCACGTCGGGGGCGCCGACGTCCCCGGCCTGCTGCAGCGGCTGGGCGACCGGGTCGTCGCGCTGCACGTCAAGGACGGCGACGGCAGCACCGACAACAAGAAGCAGGTGGCCGTCGGCGCGGGCTCGCTGCCCGTCTGGAGCTTCATCGACGCCGCACCGGACGCGCTGCGCGTCATCGAGCTCGACGACTCCGAGGGCGACCTGCTGGACGCCGTCCGCGACAGCCGCGCCTACCTCACCGCCGGAAAGGACGCCTGACATGACCGCCACTCCCACCACCCGCACCGGGCCCGTCGGCATCGGCATCATCGGTGCCGGCGTCATCTCCGGGACCTACATCGAGAACCTCACGAGCTTCGCCGACACGAAGGTCGTGGCGATCGCCGACAAGATCACCGAGAAGGCGCACGCACGGGCCGAGGAGTTCGGGATCCCGGCCGCCGGTGACAACGCGGTCGTCCTGGAGCACCCGGACGTCGAGCTCGTCGTCAACATCACGACCCCGGACGCGCACGCCGAGGTGGCCGCCCAGGTCATCGCCGCCGGCAAGCACGTGTGGAACGAGAAGCCCCTGGCCCTGGACCGCGAGGCCGGGCGGGGGACCATCGAGGCCGCGGAGAAGGCCGGTCTGCGGGTCGGCTGCGCACCCGACACCTTCCTCGGCAACGGCCTGCAGAAGAGCCGCGAGCTGCTGGAGTCGGGCATCATCGGCACCCCGCTGACGGCGCTGGTCCTGCTGCAGAGCCCCGGCCCGGAGTCCTGGCACCCGGACCCCGCGTTCCTCTTCCAGTACGGCGCCGGCCCGCTGTTCGACATCGGCCCGTACTACCTGACGGCGCTGGCCCAGTTCTTCGGGCCCGCCCGCCAGGTCGCGGCCACCGCCTCCAAGGCGCGGGCGACCCGCACCATCGGCTCGGGCCCCAAGGCGGGCGAGGTGTTCGACGTGACGGTGCCCAGCCAGTACTCCGCGCTGGTGCAGTACGAGTCCGGTCAGTCGGCGACGATGATCTACTCCTTCGACTCCGCCCAGACCCGGACGCTGCTGGAGATCACCGGCACCGAGGGCACGATGCTGGTCCCCGACCCCAACATGTTCGAGGGCGAGATCGCCGTCCGCCGCCTCGGCGAGGACGACTTCACCGTCGTCGCCGAGACCACCGCCCTGTCCTCGCGGGGCACCGGTGCGCTCGACATCGCCCGGGCCATCCGTGAGGGCCGGCCGCACCGGGCGCAGGGCGCCCAGGCGTTCCACGTCCTCGACACGATGGTCGCCATCGCCGAGTCGGGCGAGCGGGGCGAGTTCGTCGCCGTCGACAGCAGCTTCGAGAAGCCCGCGCTGCTCCCGGAGGACTGGGACCCCAAGGCCGCGACGGTCTGAGGTCAGCAGGACGCCCGGTCGCCCGTGAGGGGTGGCCGGGCGTTCGTGCGTCCGGGGGTGCGGGGTGAGCCGGTTCCCGTGCCCTGAGCCTGTCGAAGGGCCTTCGACAGGCTCAGGCACGGCAGGGCTCAGGCCGCGGCAGCAGGCAGGCCGCGGGAGGGCGCTACCGCCCGACGACGTCGTTGACGGAGCGGAGCACCGGCTTCGTGGTCAGGGCCGCCTCGTCGACGTCGGGGCCGGTGACGTGGAAGGTGTGCCGCTCGCCGGCCAGCAGGGTGACCAGGCCGGAGTCGACGCGGGCGCCGGCGTCGAGCCGGTCGGGGAACAGGGCCAGGTCCTTGGCCAGCGCCGACGCCGTGACGGTGACGGTGCAGCCGCCGGACGCGTGCGCCACCTCCACCTCGTAGGCGCGGTCGGGCTCGGCCAGGACCAGCTCGGTGTCCTCGACGAAGTAGCCGTACGCCGTCGTCATCCCCTCGGCGCTGGCGGTCAGCACCTCGGCCCGCGGGTCGGCCGGGGCCAGCAGGTCGGCGTCCAGGGCCACCGCGACGGCCGAGCGGGCGTCCAGGTGGAACGGCACGCGCTGCTCGGCGAGCACCGGCGTGCCGGCGCCGGTGGAGCGGCGGGTGAGCACCAGCTCGCCGTCCCAGACCCCGCTGCTGTCGTTGTGCGCGACCAGCGTCAGGACCGGCACGCCGTGCTCGTCCGGCCGGGGCTGGAAGGTGGCGAGCCGGTCCGCGTAGACCCGGCGCAGCGCGTACCACAGCGGTTTGCGGATGCCGTGGCTGTCGACGGCGGCCCAGGAGACCACCGGCCAGTTGTCGTTGAGCTGCCAGACGACCGCACCGCGGTTCAGCGGGTAGAAGCTGCGGAAGTGCTCGATCCCGAAGGCGACGGCGCGGGCCTGGTTGAGCGAGGTCAGCCAGTGCCAGTCGTCCATGTCGGCCCGGCCGTCCCCGTCGACGGGCCACCGCGGCAGGTGGGCGCCCAGCCCGCGCTCCAGCTTGAGGTTGCCCTCGTGCGCCTTCTGGTGGACCAGCATCTGCGCGCCGTAGGGGTCCAGCGGCTCGTCGTGCACCACCGAGGTGAGCGTCGACCAGGCGGCCGGCCCCTGGAACCCGAACTCCGAGACGAAGCGGGCCGGGTAGTCGCGGTAGTGGTCGTAGTCCAGCTGGTTCCAGACGTCCCAGATGTGCAGGGTGCCGTTGCGGTGGTCGTTGGGGTGCGCGTACTCCATGAACGAGTACGGGCTGCCCGGGCTGTAGGGCGTCCGCGGGTCCAGCTCGGCGACGATCGCGGGCAGCAGCCCGGTGTAGTAGCCGTCGCCCCAGGTGCGGCCGGCCAGCGGCGTCCGCCAGCCCCACTCGACGTAGCCCCAGAGGTTCTCGTTGCCGCCGTTCCACAGCACCAGGCTGGCGTGCTGCGAGAGCCGGGTGACGGCCTCACGCGCCTCGGCCTCCACCTCGCTGCGCAGCGGCTCGTCCTCGCTGTAGGCGGCGCAGGCGAACAGGAAGTCCTGCCAGACCAGCACCCCGGCCTCGTCGCAGGCCCGGTAGAAGTGCTCGCTCTCGTAGATCCCGCCGCCCCAGACCCGCAGCAGGTTCATCCCGGACGCCACGGCCTCGGCGACCCCGGTTCGGTAGGTGTCCGCGGTCAGCCGGGTGACGAGCGCGTCGTCGGGGATCCAGTTCGCGCCCTTGACGTAGACCGGCTCGCCGTTGACCGCGAGGACGAACCCGGTGCCGTCGGGGTCCGGCTCGGTGGTCAGCGTGACCGCGCGGAACCCGACCCGTCCCGACCAGGTCGCCAGGGTTGCGTCGGCGCCGCCGAGCTCGACGGTGACGTCGTGGACGGCCTGCTCGCCGTACCCGCGCGGCCACCAGGCCGCGACGTCGGCGAACCGCTGCACGACGACGACGCTGTCCTGGCCCGGCTGGGCCAGTGCCTCCGCCTGCTCCGTGCCCACCCGCACGCTCACCGGCACGGGTGCGACGGCGCCGCCGGCCCACTGCAGCTCGACGTGGGTCTCCAGGACGCCCTCGGTGCCCTCCAGCGTGGCCAGGGGGCGGACCGCGGCCAGCCGGACCCCGCTCCAGGACTCCAAGCCGATCGACTTCCAGATCCCGGCGCCGGCGAGGTCGGGGCCCCAGTCCCAGCCGTACTGGCTGGCCGCCTTGCGCAGGGCGTTGAAGGGGTGGCCGTAGGCGCGCGGCCGGTCGCCCAGCTCGGCCGCCAGCCGCTCGGCGCCCGTGACCGGCGCCTCGAAGCGGACCTCGAGGGTGTTGGTGCCCTCGACCAGCACGGCGCCGACGTCGACGCGGTGGCTCCGGTGCTCGTTCGCCGTCCGGGCGACCTCGGTGCCGTTGAGCAGCACCGTGGCCAGGGTGTCGAGCCCGTCGGCGACCAGCTCGTGGTGGTCCTCGGGGCCGCCCGACCAGGTGAACGTGGCGCGGTAGGACCAGCCCGTGCGGCCGATCCACGCCAGCGCGCCCTCGTGGTCGCCGTCGAACGGGTCGGGGATCAACCCCGCAGCCAGCAGGTCGGCGTGCACCTCGCCGGGGACGGTCGCCGGCACCGGCGCGGCCCCGACCGCGGCCCAGCCCTCGGGCACCGGCCCGAGCGCGGACAGGGTCCAGGCGGTGCCGCCGACCGAGTCGAGGGTGGTCCGGCGGAGGGGCCGCGCCGTCGCGGTGGTGGGGTTCGCAGTCACCATCGGCACGTTACTTGACCGGTTCAGCAGGCGTCGAGCGTGCCCGGGCCGTCGCCCCGGACCCGTCCGCCTCCGCCCACGGCTCCACGGCGCCGACGGGCGGCGACCGGGCCGGGTCGGGCGCCCGCGACTCAGTCCTCGGCGACGCCCAGCCCGGCCAGCACCAGGTCCGGGTGGTTGCGGCGGACGGTGGCGAGCCGCCAGGTGTTGGTGAAGAGGGCGATGGTCGTGCCGTCCGAGCCGGTCGCCACCTCGACGTTGCTCTCGGACCCCAGCACGTCCAGGGCGGCGGGCACGGTGCGCTGGGCGACGGTGTGCGCCAGCGGCTCCAGGCTGACCGGGCAGTTGAACTCGTGGGTCATCCGGTCCGCCACGACCTCGTACTGCATCTGCCCGACCGCCCCGAGGATCGGCTGCTGGGGGCCGCGGAGCTGGGAGGTGAGCAGCTGGATGACCCCCTCGCGGTCCAGCTGGCTGAGCCCCTTGTGGAACTGCTTGTGCTTGCTGGTGTCGCGGGCGTTGACCACCTGGAAGTGCTCGGGCGCGAACCGGGGGATCGGCGGGAACTCCACCGCCCGGTCCAGGTACAGCGTGTCGCCCGGGCGCAGCGCGTTCGCGTTGACCAGGCCGACGACGTCGCCCGGCCAGGCGAGGTCGACCGTCTCCCGCTCCCGGCCGAAGAACTGGTGCGCGTACTTGGTGGCGAACGGCCGGGCCGTCGGCTGGTGGGTCAGCGTCATGCCCCGCTCGAAGACACCGGAGCAGACGCGGATGAAGGCGATCCGGTCGCGGTGCGCCGCGTTCATGCCCGACTGGACCTTGAACACGAAGCCCGAGAACGGGTCGTCGACCGGGCGCGGGTCGCCGGCGGTGTCGCGCCGGGCCTCGGCCGCCGGTGCGTGCTCGACGATCACGTCGAGCAGCCGGCCGATGCCGATGTTGAGCACGGCGGCGCCGAACAGCACCGGGGTCGTGGCGGCGGCCAGGAACAGCTCCTGGTCGTGGCCCTCCAGCAGGCCGACCTCGTCCTCCGCCGTCGCCCAGCGGGGCCCGACGAGCTCGGCGGCCCCGGACGGGTCGACGAGGTGCTCGGCGGCGATGGTGGCGCCGCCGGCGGTGCGGGTGAACTGCGCGAGCTGCCCGGTGCGGCGGTCGACCAGGCCCGCGAAGTCACCGGCGATGCCCACCGGCCACGTCAGCGGGGTGGGGACCAGCCCGGTGCGCGTCTCGATCTCGTCCATCAGGGCCAGCGCGTCGAGCCCGGGCCGGTCCCACTTGTTGATCATGGTGATCACCGGGAGCTTGCGGCGGCGGCAGACGTCGAACAGCTTCATCGTCTGGGCCTCGAGGCCCTTGGCCGCGTCGACCAGCATGATCACCGAGTCCACCGCGGCGAGCACCCGGTAGGTGTCCTCGGAGAAGTCGGCGTGCCCCGGGGTGTCCACCAGGTTCACGACGACGCCGTCGTGCTCGAACTGGACGGCGGCCGAGCTGATCGAGATGCCGCGCTGCTGCTCCATGCTCATCCAGTCCGAGACCGTCGCCTTGCGGCCGGCCTTGCCGTGGGTCGCCCCGGCCCGGCCGATGGCGCGCGCGTGCAGCAGCAGGGCCTCGGTCAGGGTGGACTTGCCGGCGTCGGGGTGGGAGATGACGGCGACGACGCGGCGCCGGGCCGCCTGACGGCCGACCTCGCCGGCGTCGGGCAGGACAGCAGTCGCGGTATCGAGCACCGCACGACTCTACCCGTCGGGGACGACCGGCGACCGGTCAGCGCGGGCGGTCAGCGGGAGGTGGTGGGCGCCGGCGTCCGGCGCGTGAGCTTGTCGATCGTCGCCTGGTCGGCACCGAGCCGGCGGAGCGAGGACGCGAGCTTGCGGGTGGCACTCACCGACTGCACGGCGGGTCGGGTGATGACCGACGCGCGCGCCTTCTTGATGTTGCCGGGTGACATGGGTGTCGCCTTCCCTCCGGGTGGCTCCGATGGTACGCCTCAGCCGACCTGCTGGAGGAGGGCCTGACCCGTGAAGTTCAGCAGCCCCAGCACCTCGTCGCTGCTGAGGGCGTCCAGCCGTCCCTCCGGGCCGTCCAGGGCGAGGCAGCCGACGACCCGCGAGCGCGGACCCGAGTCGTCGATGATCGGCGAGGCGACGACGACGGCGTACTTGTCCCGGACGTCGAGGTACTCCTCGTGCTCCAGGCCCATCCGCAGGTCCTCGGGCACCTGCCGCCACTCGGCCGCCGTCGGCTGGCCCAGGTCGGCCGACATCTGCGCCAGGTCCACCGCGACCACCTCGCCCTGCGTCACGCACGCGCCGATGACGCCCTTGCCGGGCCGCCACGCCACGTCGGAGCTGACGGGCCGGCGGGAGGCGCGGACGCGGTGCACCCGCCGCAGCTCGGGGCGCCAGGGCCACCACCAGGCGTGGTCGGTGCGGTAGACGGCGATGCCGAGGTCGCGGTAGTCCAGCGGCGGCACCACCTGGTCGACCACCGCCCACAGCGTCGCCGTCAGGGTGATCTCGGCGAGCTCGCGCCGTCGGCCCGACCGGCGCTCGCGCCAGTCCCGCCAGGCCGCGCCGATCGTGGCCACCGCGGCCAGGGTCGCCGAGACGACGACGCAGGCGAGCACCACCGCGGCGGGGACCGCGAGCAGGTCGGCGCCCTCGAGGCCCAGGACCACCGCCGCCACGGCCGCGAGCAGCGCCGCGACCGTCTTCGCCACAGCCTTGGTCATCCGCGTGCTCCTCGATCCGTGCTGCCCGAGCCGGGGGAGGAACGGGCACCGAGGACGCTACGGGGCGGCACTGACAGGGCACCCGACCCGGCGGCCAGGGCTCAGCGCGCGTACCGGTCCAGGTCGGAGGTGTCGCCACGGGCGATGTCGTCGAACATCGCCCGGGCCTCCTCCTCGTCCCAGAGCACCGCCGAGCCGGCCGACGTCGAGGCGTCGGGGTCGGCGATCGGCACGGTGAGCGTGAGGCCGTCGCCGGCGGCGACGGTGCGCATGGCCAGGGCCAGCGTGCCGACCTGCCACAGCGAGGTGTCCTCACCCAGCCGCACCGACCGGGCGGACGCGTTGCAGAGCCGCCAGTACCGGACCGGGTTCAGCACGGTGGCCGGTGAGGCCGCCTTCGAGGCGACGGCGGCGAGCATCTCGCGCTGCCGCTCCACCCGGCCGAGGTCGCCGCGCGGGTCGGCCTTGCGCATCCGGACGTAGCCGAGCGCCGTCGTGCCGTCCAGCTCCTGGCAGCCCTTCTCCAGGTCGAGGTGGCTGTCCTCGTCCTCGATCGCCTTCGGCAGGCACATCTCGATGCCGCCGAGCGCGTCGATGACGTTGACGAAGCCGCCGAACCCGATCTCGAGGTAGCCGTCGACCCGGAGCCCGGTGCTCTGCTCCACGGTCTGCTCCAGCAGGGGGGCGCCGCCGAAGGCGAAGGCGGCGTTGATCTTGTTCTGACCGTTCCCCGGGATGTCGACGAAGGAGTCCCGCGGGATCGAGATCAGCGCCGGCTGCCCGCCCGGCGGCACGTGCAGCAGCATGATCGTGTCGGTCCGCTGGCCCTCCGTGCTGCCCGTGCCGAGCTTCTTCTGCTCGGCCTTGCTCAGGCCCTCCCGGGAGTCGGAGCCGACGAGCAGGAAGGTCTGGCCGGGCTGGTGGCCCGGGCGGTCGCCGCCGGGGGTGTCGTCGACCCGTCCCACCTGGCTCCAGGCGTAGGCCGGCACGCCCACCAGCCAGACCAGCGCCAGCACCACGAGCAGGGCCAGCGTCCGCAGCGTCGTGCGGGCCGGGTGCCGACGCCGTCCGGTGCGTCCGGTCCGTCCGGGCGGGGCGGCGGCCGGCGCCGGTGGTGGTGCGGCCGGCGGTCCGGACGGCGGGGCCCAGGGCGTCCGGCCGGGGTCGGGCGCGTCGTGGCCCGGTGTGGTGGCCGGGCCGGGCCGGGGGGCCGGGGCCGGCGCGGGCGGCGTCCAGGAGGGGGCCGGGCGGGCGTCGACCGGGCCTTCCGCGTCGGGCGGCAGCACCCGCGTCGGCTCGGGCCCGTCCGGCCGCGGCGAGCGGCCGTAGAGCCAGTCGAGGTCCTCGTCGCGGCTGCTCGGCATGCCCCGAGGGTACCGGGGGGCCCCCGCACCGAGGGTGCGAAAGGAGCCTCGCCCCGGCGTGGCACGGGCGGCCCGACCGCCGGCCGCGCCCATACTGACTGCGGCCTCGCGCGCCCTGCACGCCCGTCGGGCAGGTCGTCGCGCCGGTCGCCTTCCCCGCAGCCCACGAAAGGCCCCCAGGTGTCGATCAGCACCGCGGAGGACCACCTCCCGACCACCCTGCACACCCCCCAGCAGCGCAGCGAGCGCGTCAAGCTGCGCCGGGGGCTCACCTTCCTCGGCATGACCCTGGTGCTGCCCGGGTCCGCGCAGATCGCGGCGGGCAACCGGGCGGTCGGCCGGATCGCGCTGCGGGTCTGGATCGGTCTCTGGGTGCTGCTGGCCCTGGTCGCGCTGCTGGCGCTGGTCTGGCGCAACGGGGCCATCGCCCTCGTCACCAGCGGCGTCACGCTCCGGCTGGTCCAGGTGGCCCTCGTGGTGCTGGGCCTGGGCTGGGGCCTGCTCCTCGTCGACGCCTGGCGGATCAGCCGGCCGCCGGAGCTGGCCCGACGGCACCGCCTCGGCTTCGCCGTGCTGAACCTCGCCCTGGTCTTCACCGTCGTCGGCGGGCTCCTCGCCTCGGCGTCGATCGTCTCCTCCCAGCGGGACCTGATGGCCTCGGTCTTCGCCGGAGGCGGTGACCAGGAGGTCAAGCACGGCCGCTACAACGTGCTGATGCTGGGCGGGGACGCCGGCGCGGACCGGGTGGGGCTGCGGCCGGACAGCATGACGGTGGCGAGCGTCGACGCCGAGACGGGCCGGACGGTCCTGATCAGCCTGCCGCGCAACCTCGAGGACGTCCCGTTCCCGGAGTCCTCGCCGCTGCACGCGGAGTTCCCGCACGGCTACACCTGCGCCGACCACTCGTGCATGCTCAACGCGGTCTACACCTACGCGACGGAGCACCCCGAGCTGTACCCCGGCGTCCGCAACCCGGGCGCCCAGGCCACGGTCGAGGCGATCGAGGGCGCGACCGGGCTCCAGATCAACTACTGGGCGCTCATCGACCTCAAGGGCTTCGAGGACCTCGTCGACGCCGTCGGCGGCATCACCATGGACGTCTACCGCCGGGTGCCGATCGGCGGCGGCAGCACCAAGATCCACGGCTACGTCGAGGCGGGCAAGGACCGCCACCTCACGGGCCGGGAGGCGCTGTGGTTCGCCCGCTCGCGCGCGGACTCCAGCGACTACGACCGGATGGTGCGGCAGAAGTGCGTGATGAACGCGATGCTCGACCAGATGGACCCGGCCACGGTGCTGACGAACTTCAACAAGATCGCCGCGGCGGGCCAGGAGGTGGTGGCCACCAGCGTGCCCACCACCGAGGTCGGGACGATGATGGACCTGGCCCTCAAGGCCAAGAAGCTGCCGACGTCGAGCCTCGCCGTGGTGCCGCCGCTGATCCAGCCGGGGGCTCCCGACTTCGACGTCCTCCGCGGTGCCGTGGCCGACAAGATCGCCGCCTCGGAGGCCAAGGACGCGCCGAAGCCGGTCGCCACCGCCACCGCCAGCAGCCCGGCCCCCAGCAGCGCCAGCACCGCGCCGAAGAAGAAGAAGCCGGCCGCCAGCAAGGGCGCGGACACCGACGACCTGACCGCGGTCTGCTCCGCCTGAGCCGGACGTCCCGAGCGGCGACGTGGGCCCGCCGGGGCGCGTGCTCCGGGCCGCACCCGGCGGGGCTGACAGGATGACCCGATGAGCGCACGCAGCTGGCCCGGGGTCAGCGTCGTCATGCCCGTGCTGAACGAGGAGCGGCACCTCGCGGCCGCCGTCCAGCGGGTCCTCGACCAGGACTACCCGGGCGAGCTCGAGGTCATCCTGGCCGTCGGGCCGAGCCGTGACGCCACCCACGAGATCGCCGCGCGGCTCGCGGCCGACGACGACCGCATCCGGGTCGTCGACAACCCCGCGGGGCGCACCCCGCACGCCCTCAACCTGGGTGTCGCGGCGGCCCGGCACGACCTGGTCGTCCGGGTCGACGGGCACGGCGAGCTGACCGACGGCTACATCGCCCGCGCGGTCGAGCTGCTCGAGGAGACGGGCGCGGCCAACGTCGGCGGGGTGATGGACGCCCAGGGGCACTCGGCCTTCGAGCAGGCCGTCGCCTCGGCCTACACCACCCGGCTCGGCCTGGGCGGCACCGCCTTCCACCTGGCCGACTCACCGGCCGGGGAGGCCGAGACGGTGTTCCTCGGGGTCTTCCGCAAGGAGGCCCTGGCGGCGGTGGGCGGCTTCGACGAGACCATGCACCGGGCGCAGGACTGGGAGCTCAACTACCGGTTGCGGGGGAGCGGGCGGCGGATCTGGTTCTCCCCGGAGCTCCGGGTCACCTACCGGCCGCGCTCCTCCCTGCGGGCCCTGGTCCAGCAGATGTACGACACGGGCAAGTGGCGCCGCGAGGTCGTGCGCCGTCACCCCGAGACGGCCAACCTGCGCTACCTGGCGCCGCCGGTGGCGGTCACCGGCATCGCCGTCGGCACGGTCGCCGGCCTGGTCGGGGAGCTGGCGGGGTCCCGGCTGCTCAAGGTCGGCTTCGCCGCCCCCCTCGGCTACCTGGCGATCGTCGTCGTCGGCGCCGCGACCGCCGGGCCGATGCCGGCCCGGGCCCGCGCCTGGCTGCCCGTGGTCCTCGCGGCGACCCACCTGTCGTGGGGGACCGGCTTCCTGGTCGGGCTGCGCCGCACCCGTCCCTGACGTCGCGCACGAGCAGGCACGCCACCGGGCTCCGACCCTCCCGGGAGCCGTGCGGCCTCTCGTCCGCAGCGGCGTCCAGACCGGCCGCGACGCCGACCAGCAGCGGGCGGACTGGTCCTCCGGGCCAGGCCGGGTGCGGTTCCCCGAGGGCGGCCGCTGACGTCGCTGAGGAGCCAGACCCGCTCTTGACCCTTTGTCCGAACAATTGATTGACATCGGCCGGAGGCAAGCCCTAGGTTCGACGAGGACCGCGCTCACCGAGCCGGTCCGTCCCGGAGGAGAGACATGAGCAGCGACGCCCAGCCCGCCTCCCTGCCGTCGCAGGGCCCGGTGGACGGACCCCTGGAGGTGCTGACCTTCGGGCGGGCCGGGGTGGACATCTACCCCCTCCAGGTCGGTGTCGGGCTGGAGGACGTGCAGACCTTCGGCAAGTACCTCGGGGGCACCACCGCCAACGTCGCCGTCGCGGCCGCCCGGCTGGGCCACCGCACCGGCATCATCACCGGCGTCGGGGACGACCCGTTCGGCCGCTACGTGCGCCGGGAGCTGCGCGACCTCGGCGTCACCGACACGCACGTGGTGACCAACCCGACCTACGCGACGCCGGTCACCTTCTGCGAGATCTTCCCGCCGGACGACTTCCCGCTGTACTTCTACCGCAAGCCGACCGCGCCGGACCTGCAGGTGCGCCCCGAGGACCTGGACCTGGACGCCGTCCGCGCCACGGCCCTGATGTGGCTCTCGGTCAGCGGCCTGAGCGAGGAGCCGAGCCGGGCGTCCCACTTCGCCGTCCTGGAGGCCCGGGCCCGTCGGCCGCACACCGTGCTGGACCTCGACTACCGCCCGATGTTCTGGGCGACGCCCGGGCACGCGAGCGAGCAGGTGCAGAAGGTGCTGCCCCAGGTGACGGTCGCCGTCGGCAACCGCGAGGAGTGCGAGGTCGCGGTGGGGGAGACGGACCCGGAGCGGGCGGCCGACGCGCTGCTCGCCGCCGGCGTCGAGCTCGCCGTCGTCAAGCAGGGGCCCAAGGGCGTGCTGGCCAAGACCCGGTCCGGCGAGCGCGTGGAGAGCCCGCCCCTCCCGATCACGCCGCTCAACGGCCTCGGGGCGGGCGACTCGTTCGGCGGCTCGCTCTGCCACGGGCTGCTGGCCGGCTGGCCGCTGGAGAAGGTGCTCGCGCACGCCAACGCCGCCGGAGCCATCGTGGCCTCGCGGCTGGAGTGCTCGACCGCCATGCCCACCGAGGCCGAGATCGAGACCCTGCTCGCCGGCGGTGACCCGAACGCCGACCTCGACCTCGCCCACGCCAACCACGTCGTGGCCGGCCGGTGAGCGCCGTGACGACCGCGCTCCGCCCGGGCTTCGTGGCCTCGGTCGGGGAGATCAACGAGGTCCGGGCCCGCGAGCCCCAGCGCATCGCGCAGCTGCTGGCCGGTCGGAGCCGGCGGCCGGAGGTCTTCGGGGTCGACGGGCGGCTGATGATCCTGGCGTGCGACCACCCCGCGCGGGGTGCCCTGGCCGCCGCCGGTCGACCGACCGCCATGAACGACCGGCGGGACCTGCTGGCACGGCTCGCCACCGCTCTCGCCCGGCCCGGGGTCGACGGACTGCTCGCGACGGCGGACATCGCCGAGGACCTGCTGCTCCTCGGCGCCCTGGAGGACAAGCTCGTGTTCTCCTCCATGAACCGCGGCGGGCTGCAGGGCGCCACGTTCGAGCTGGACGACCGGCGCACCGGCTACGACGTCCAGGGCACCGTCGAGGCCCGCTTCGACGGCGCCAAGATGCTCACCCGCATCGACCTCGACGACCCGGGCACCGTGGCCACCCTCGAGCAGTGCGGCCAGGCCGTCACCGAGCTGAACCGCGCCCGGCTGGTCGCCCTGGTCGAGCCGTTCATGTCCCGGCGCGTCGACGGCAGGGTCGCCAACGACCTCAGCCCGGACGCGGTGATCAAGTCGGTCCACATCGCCCAGGGCCTCGGGGCCACCAGCGCCTACACCTGGCTGAAGCTGCCGGTCGTCGAGGAGATGGAGCGGGTCATGGACGCGACGACCCTGCCCACCCTGCTGCTCGGCGGCGACCCCGACGGCGCGCCGGACGAGACCTACGCGCGCTGGCAGGCGGCGCTGGCCCTGCCGTCGGTCCGCGGTCTGGTGCTCGGCCGGACCATGCTCTACCCGGGCGACGACGACGTGACCAAGGCCGTCGACACCGCCGTCTCGATGGTCCGGTGAGCGGAGTGGGCGACCTGTTCCTGCCCGCCGGCCGTGCGGCCCGGGGCGACTACGACGTCGAGGTCACCCCGGCGTCGGCGTCCTGGGGCTACTCCAGCCTCCGGGTTCTGACGTTGCCGCCGGCCGGCACGCACACGCTGCACACCGGCGACGCCGAGGTGGTCGTGGTGCCGCTGAGCGGCGC
The DNA here is from genome assembly GCF_900105065.1 of Friedmanniella luteola. Classification (NCBI taxonomy): domain Bacteria; kingdom Bacillati; phylum Actinomycetota; class Actinomycetes; order Propionibacteriales; family Nocardioidaceae; genus Friedmanniella; species Friedmanniella luteola. Next base: position 3,502,123 of record NZ_LT629749.1, on the reverse strand, counting down.
GGTGGCCGTCGAGGTGGACGGGGCGCACCTCGAGCTCGACGGCCGGCCCGACGTGTTCGCCGGGCCCACCGACTTCGCCTACCTGCCCGTCGACCAGGTGGCCACCCTGCACTCCGCGGCCGGCGGCCGCTTCGCGCTCTGCGGCGCCCGCACCGACCGGGTGCTGCCCGTGCGGTACGGGCCGGCGGCACAGGTGCCCGTCGAGCTCCGGGGGGCCGGCCAGTCCAGCCGCCAGGTCCGCAACTTCGCCACCCCCGAGGCCCTGGAGGCCGGCGCGATCATCGCGTGCGAGGTGATCACGCCCGGCGGCAACTGGTCGTCCTACCCGGCGCACAAGCACGACGAGGCCACGGCCACCGAGTCCGAGCTGGAGGAGATCTACTACTTCGAGATCGCCTCGGGCCCGCACGGCGAACCCGGGCTGGGCTTCATGCGCACCTCCTCCTCGCCGGGGCACCCGATCGACCTCCTCGAAGAGGTCCACGACCGGGACACGGTGCTGGTACCGCACGGCTGGCACGGTCCCTGCGTCGCCGCCCCCGGCTACGCCATGTACTACCTGAACGTGATGGCTGGTCCCTCGCCGGAACGGGCCTGGCTCATCTCCGACCACCCCGACCAGACCTGGGTGCGCGGCACCTGGGCCGAGCAGGACGTCGACCCCCGACTCACCGCTGCCGAGGAAGGCTGAGCATGTCGCCCGTCGAGACCGTCCCACCCGCGGGGGGACGACCCCCCCGAGCGCCCCCGCGACGACGATCAACCTGACCGTCGCCCAGGCGATGGTGAAGTTCCTCAGCGTCCAGTACTCCGAGTCCGACGGGGTGGAGCAGAAGCTCTTCGCCGGCTGCTTCGGCATCTTCGGCCACGGCAACGTGGCGGGGTTCGGGCAGGCGCTGCTGCAGGCCGAGCTCGAGGAACCCGGCGCCCTGCCCTACGTGCTGGGGCGCAACGAGCAGGCCATGGTGCACAGCGCCGTCGCCTACGCGCGGATGAAGGACCGGCGTCAGACCTGGGTGGTCTCCACCAGCGTCGGCCCCGGCGCGACGAACATGGTCACCGGTGCGGCCCTGGCCACGATCAACCGGCTGCCGGTGCTGCTGGTGCCCGCCGACACCTTCGCCGACCGTGCGGCCTCGCCGCTGCTGCAGGAGCTCGAGCAGCCGTCCGCCGGCGACCTCACCGTCAACGACTGCTTCCGGCCCGTCTCCCGCTACTTCGACCGCGTCTGGCGGCCGGAGCAGCTGCCGGCGGCGCTGCTGAGCGCCGTGCGCGTGCTCACCGACCCGGCCGAGACCGGCGCCGTCACCGTCTGCCTGCCCCAGGACGTGCAGGCCCAGGCCCACGACTGGCCGGTGGAGCTGTTCGAACGCCGGGTCTGGCACATCGCCCGGCCGCTGCCGGAGCGCTCCGTCCTCGCCCGGGCCGCCGACATCATCCGGGACGCGGAGCGGCCGCTGGTCGTCGCCGGCGGCGGGGTGCACTACTCCGGTGCCGTCGACGCCCTCGCCGCCTTCTGCGAGGCGACCGGCATCCCCGTCGGTCAGAGCCAGGCGGGCAAGGGCACCCTCCGCTACGACCACCCCCAGTGCCTGGGCGCGATCGGGTCCACCGGCACGACGGCCGCCAACGCGGTGGCCGCCGAGGCCGACGTGGTGATCGGGATCGGCACCCGCTACTCCGACTTCACCACCGCGAGCCGGACCGTCTTCCGGGACCCGGACGTGCAGTTCGTCAACGTCAACGTCGCCGGGCTGGACGCGGTCAAGCACGCCGGCCTCGGCGTGGTGGCCGACGCCCGCGAGGCGCTGGAGTCCCTGACCGGGCTCCTCGACGGCCACCGCGTCGACGACGCCTACCGGGACCGGTACACCGCGCTGGACGCCGCGTGGGACGCGCAGGTCCAGTCGGTCTACCTGCCGGCCACGCCGAACGCGGGCGCCGACGGGAAGCTCACCCAGGCGGAGGTGATCGGCCTGGTCAACGAGCTGTCCGACCCCCGCGACGTCGTGGTCTGCGCGGCCGGCTCGATGCCCGGCGACCTGCACAAGCTGTGGCGGACGCGCGACCCGAAGGGTTACCACGTCGAGTACGGCTACTCCACGATGGGCTACGAGGTCGCCGGCGGCATCGGCGTCCGGCTGGCCTGCCCGGACCGGGACGTCTTCGTCATGGTCGGCGACGGCTCGTACCTGATGATGGCCACCGAGCTGGCCACCGCGGTCCAGGAGGGGGTCAAGATCATCGCCGTCCTGGTCCAGAACCACGGCTACGCCTCGATCGGCTCGCTCTCGGAGTCACTCGGCTCGCAGCGCTTCGGGACGCGGTACCGCTACCGCAACCCGGCGTCGGGCCGGCTCGACGGCGACGTCCTGCCGGTCGACCTGGCCGCCAACGCCGCCAGCTTCGGACTCGAGGTGATCAGGACCTCGACCGCCGCGGAGCTCGCCGACGCCGTCAAGGCCGCCAAGGCGTCCGCGGGGGCCTGCGTGATCCACGTCGAGACCGACCCGCTGGTCAGCGCCCCGGACTCCGAGGCCTGGTGGGACGTGCCCGTGAGCGCCACCTCGACGCTGGACTCGACGCAGCGGGCGCGGCAGGTCTACGAGCCGCACAAGGCCACCCAGCGGCCGTTCCTCCGTCCCACCCGCTAGCACCCCGAGATCACCTTCAGCGCAGAAGCAGGAGACGCAGTGGCATCGAAGATCACCATCGGCACGGCCCCGGACTCGTGGGGGGTGTGGTTCCCCAGCGACCCGGAGCAGGTGCCGGCCAGCACCTTCCTGCGGGAGGTGGTGGAGGCGGGCTACGAGGCGATCGAGCTGGGCCCGTACGGGTACCTGCCGAGCGACGCGGCCGAGCTCCAGGAAGCCCTGGACGAGCACGGCCTCACCGTCCTGGCGGGCACCGTGTTCTCCCACCTCCACCAGCCCGGCGCGTGGGACTACACCTGGAAGCAGGTGACCGACGTGGCCGCGCTGACCCAGGCTGTCGGTGGCGAGCACATCGTGGTCATCCCCGAGCCGTGGCGGGACCACAAGAGCGGTGCGCCCAAGGAGGACCCCGAGCTCAGCCCCGAGCAGTGGGACCTGTTGACCAGCCAGACCGACGAGCTCGGCCGCCGGGTCCTCGAGGAGTACGGCCTGCACGTCCAGTTCCACTCGCACGCGGACAGCCACGTCGGGTACCAGCCGGAGATCGAGCGCTTCCTCGAGGGCACGGACCCGGCGTACGTGAACCTCTGCCTCGACACCGGCCACGTCGCCTACTACGGCGGCGACTGCCTCGAGCTGATCGGGAGGTACCCCGAGCGGATCGGCTACGTGCACCTCAAGCAGGTCAACCCCGAGATCGTCGCACGCGTGCTGGACAAGGACCTCTCGTTCCCCGAGGCGGTCCGGATGGGCGCCATGATCGAGCCGCCGCTCGGCGTCCCGGCGATGGGCCCCCTGCTCGACGCGCTCGGCGGGCTCGGCCGCGACATCAGCGGGATCATCGAGCACGACCTGTACCCCTGCGCCCCTGACGTGCCCCTGCCGATCGCCAAGCGCACCCGCACCTACCTGAGCTCCTGCAGCGGAGCGCACCTCGAGATGGGAAACCGCTGATGCCCGCGACGAGCACGGACCTCCGCATCGCCGTCCTGGGCGTGGGCATGATGGGCGCCTTCCACGCCGACGCCCTGAGCAGCCGCATCCGCGGCGCGCAGGTCACCGTGGTCAGCGACTTCTTCGCCGACAAGGCGGCCGAGGTGGCCGGGCGGGTGGGTGCCCGCGTGGACAGCGACCCGATCGCGGCGATCCACGCCGACGACGTCGACGCGGTGCTGATCGCGAGCCCGGGCAAGGCCCACGACGAGCAGGTCAACGCCTGTCTCGACCGCGGCATCCCGGTGCTGTGCGAGAAGCCGCTCACCACCGACGTCGAGTCGGCCTACGGGATCGTGCAGAAGGAGGCGGCGCTGGGCCGGCAGCTGATCCAGGTCGGCTTCATGCGCCGCTACGACGCCGAGTACGTGGCCCTGAAGAAGCTGATCACCGACGGGGAGCTCGGCAACCCCCTGCTGGTGCACTGCATCCACCGCAACCCGGACGTGCCGGAGCACTTCAACTCCGAGTTCATGATCCGCGACTCCGTCGTGCACGAGGTCGACGTCGCGCGCTTCCTGCTGGACGAGGAGATCGCGAGCGTCGAGGTGATCGCCGGTGTCGCCACCAGCGCCGCGCCGGCGGGCACCCACGACCCGATGCTCGTGGTCTTCCGCACGGTGTCCGGTCGGGTGGTCACCGACGAGATCTACGTCCGCTCGGGCGTGGCCTATGAGGTGCGGACCGAGGTGGTCGGCGAGCGCGGCAGCGCCCTGATCGGGCTGGACCAGAACCTCGTGGTCAAGCGGACCGACGGCCGCTGGGGTGGCTCGATCGCGCCGGGCTTCGTGGAGCGCTTCGGCGCCGCCTACGACCTCGAGCTGCAGCGCTGGGTGGACGCCGCCCGCCGCGGCACCGTGGACGGGCCGGGCGCCTGGGACGGCTACGCCGCGGTCGCGGTCTGCGAGGCCGGGGTCGAAGCGGTCCGGACCGGCCAGAAGGTCCCGGTCGTCCTGGGCCCCCGTCCCGACGCCGCCGGGTCGGACGCCCCGTCGGCCGACATGGGGACCTCCAGCCAGCCGGGCATCGCCGAGTCCAGCGCCGGGATCACCGCCCCGGACCTGGAGGCCGCCCGATGAAGCTGGCGCTGGACCCGCAGATGTTCTTCGCCACGCACAGCGTGTGGGAGCTGCCCGACGTCGTGGCCGGCCTCGGCTACTCCTGGATGGAGCTCTCGCCGAAGGCGGACTTCATCCCGTTCTTCAAGCACCCCCGCGTCGACGACGCCGGCGTGCGGAAGCTGAAGAAGGTGGCCGCGGACGCCGGCGTGGGCATCGCCTCGCTGCTGCCCGTGCTGCGCTGGTCCGGCCCCGGTGAGGACGAGCGCGTCGCCGCCGTCCGGGCCTGGCGGCGCACCATCGAGATCGCCGTCGACCTCGGGGTGGACACCCTGAACACCGAGTTCAACGGGCGACCGGAGGCCGCCGAGCACGCCGAGGCGCAGTTCTGGAGGTCGATGGACGAGCTGCTGCCGCTGTTCGAGCGCGAGGGGATCGCGCTCGTCCTGGAGCCGCACCCCGACGACTTCGTCGAGGACGGCCTGGACGCGCTCGGCCTGGTGCGGGGGCTCAACCGGGACTGGGTCGGCTTCCTCTACTGCACCCCGCACGCCTTCCACCAGGGCCACGACCCCGCGACGGTCATCGCCGCGGCCGCCGAGAAGCTGCGCCACGTGCACCTGGCCGACGCGTTCGACCACACCGCCTCGCACGGCCTGCGCTACATCACCAACCCGCCGGGCAACGCGGTCCGGGTGCACCAGCACATGGAGATGGGCCGGGGCGAGGTCGACTTCGACGCCGTCTTCGCCGCCCTGGCCGCCGTCGGGTTCGACGGCGTGCTCTCCAGCTGCGTCTTCGGGTTCGAGGAGGACGCCCGGGGGGTGTCCGAGCGACAGCGGGACAGGACCGTCGCGCTGGTCGAGAAGCACTTCGGGGACGGCGCGGGCACCGCGCTGCTCCCCACCGCCAACTGAGACCGACGAAGGGCTAGGACATGGCAACCACGCTCCACCACTGGATGAACGGCGCGACCTTCGAGGGCAGCGGGGGCCGTTTCTCCGACGTGACCGACCCCGCGACCGGTGAGGTGAGCGCGCAGCTGGCCCTGGCCGCTCCCGAGGACGTCGACGCCGTGGTCGGCGCGGCGGCCGCCGCCTTCCCCGGTTGGCGGGACACCTCGCTGGCCCGCCGCACGCAGGTCCTGTTCGCGTTCCGCGAGCTGCTCAACGCCCGCAAGGGCGAGCTCGCCGCCATCATCACGTCCGAGCACGGCAAGGTGCTGTCCGACGCCCTCGGCGAGGTCAGCCGCGGTCAGGAGGTGGTGGAGTTCGCCTGCGGCATGCCGCACCTGGTCAAGGGCGCCTTCACCGAGAACGCCTCCACGAAGGTGGACGTGCACTCGGTCCGCCAGCCGCTGGGCGTGGTGGGGATCATCTCCCCGTTCAACTTCCCGGCCATGGTGCCGATGTGGTTCTTCCCGATCGCCATCGCGGCGGGCAACACCGTGGTGCTGAAGCCGAGCGAGAAGGTGCCGACGGCGTCGCTGTGGATGGCCCAGCTGTGGAAGGAGGCCGGCCTGCCGGACGGCGTCTTCAACGTGCTCAACGGCGACAAGGTGGCCGTCGACGGGCTGCTGACCCACCCCGACGTCGCCTCGATCTCGTTTGTGGGCTCGACGCCCATCGCGCGGTACGTCTACGAGACGGGCACCAGCCACGGCAAGCGCGTGCAGGCCCTCGGCGGGGCGAAGAACCACATGCTGGTGCTCCCGGACGCCGACCTCGACCTGGCGGCCGACCAGGCGGTCAACGCGGGCTACGGGTCGGCGGGGGAGCGCTGCATGGCGATCTCGGCCGTGCTGGCCGTGGGCACGGTCGCCGACGAGCTGGTGGCCAAGATCAAGGAGCGCACGGTCGGGCTGCGGACCGGGGACGGTCGCCGTGGCTGCGACATGGGTCCGCTGGTCACCGCTGCGGCCCGCGACCGCGTGAGCGGTTACGTCGACGCGGGCGAGGCCGAGGGGGCGACCCTGGTGGTGGACGGGCGGACGGTGCAGCCGGACAGCGACGGTGCCGGCTTCTTCGTCGGGCCGACGCTGTTCGACCACGTCACCCCCGACATGAGCATCTACACCGACGAGATCTTCGGGCCGGTGCTGTCGGTGGTCCGGGTGGACAGCTACGCCGAGGGGGTGGCGCTGATCAACGCCAACCCCTACGGCAACGGCACGGCGATCTTCACCAACGACGGCGGGGCGGCCCGCCAGTTCCAGAACGAGGTCAACGTGGGCATGATCGGGATCAACGTGCCCGTCCCGGTGCCGATGGCCTACTACTCCTTCGGGGGCTGGAAGAACAGCCTGTTCGGTGACAGCCACGCCCACGGGGTGGAGGGCGTGCACTTCTTCACCCGCGGCAAGGTGATCACGTCGCGCTGGCTCGACCCCAGCCACGGCGGCCTCAACCTGGGCTTCCCCCAGAACGACTGACGGGCCGGTCCTCAGGCGTCGGCGCGCTCGTCGGCCTGGATCCTGGCCAGGACGGCCTCATCCGCCGGCCCGTCGACGACGACGCTCGAGCCGCCGGCCACGAGCGGTCGCAGGACCGCGGCCAGCGCCGTCGGCCAGGGAGCGGTCGGACGGACCAGCCGCCGACCGGCCGGGCCGGCGTCCACCGCGACGAGCTCGGCCTGGCTCAGCCGGCGCTCGGGGTCGGACCAGGCCGCCGAGGGGCCCGGCTGGGCGACGGCGGCGTACACGTCGGACTGCCCCCGGACCTCGAGCGCGTAGTCGAGCACGGGGGCGGGCAGGGCCGCGCCGAAGGGCAGACCCAGCGGGTGCAGCGAGCAGGCGACCACGTCGACCGCGGAGCCGGCGTGCTCCTCCCAGGCCGGGCCGGTGACCACCAGGGCGGCGCCGTCCGCGTCGCCGGCGGCGACCTCCGCCCCCACCTGCCAGCAGGCGAGCTGCCACACCGCGGTCACCCAGTGGCCGGGCGCCTCGCCGGCCAGCACCAGGTGGACGACGTCGCCCGCCGCGACGCCCAGCTCGTCCAGCAGGTGGCTGGTCTTGTCGACCCAGTTGAGCAGGGTGACGGCCGAGAGCTCGGTCCGGGCCCCCGTCGCCGGCTGGTACCAGGTGAGCAGGGGGTCGGCGCCGGCCGTCCGCGCTCGTCGCCGCAGCAGGCCGCTGACCGTCTCGCTCATCGGAGGATCCTAGCGACGGCGGCGCAGATCACAGGGCGTTGTGGTCGTCGTGACCCCGGACCGCCGCCGGCGCTCGCTAGGGTTCGGCCCATGCGTCACGTCCTGATCATGGCCGGCGGCTCCGGCAAGCGGCTCTGGCCGCTGTCCCGCCAGGACATGCCCAAGCAGCTGCTCAAGGTGCTCGGCGGCAAGAGCCTGCTCCGCATCGCCTTCGAACGGCTGGACGGGGTGGTGCCTCCCGAGCAGGTGCTGGTCTGCACCGGCGCCGACTACGCCCACGTCGTCGCCGCGGAGCTGCCCGAGGTGCTCGCGGAGAACATCCTGGGCGAGCCCGAGGGCCGCGACTCCCTGAACGCCGTCGCCTGGCCGGCCGCGGTGCTCGCGGCGCGGGACCCCGAGGCGGTCGTCGCCGTGGTGACGGCCGACCAGATCATGCACCCGGTCGAGAGCTTCCGGGCGGCGCTGGAGGAGGGCTTCGCGGTGGCCGAGGAGGACCCGCTGGCCCTGGTCACGTTCGGCGTCGTGCCGACCTCGCCGCACACCGGCTACGGCTACCTGCGGCACACCGACGCCCTGCCGGGTCGCCCGGAGGTGCGGGACGTCGCCGAGTTCAAGGAGAAGCCGGACCTGGCCACGGCCGAGGCCTACCTGGCCTCGGGCAGCTACTGGTGGAACGCCGGGATGTTCGTCTGGCGGGCGTCCACCCTGCTGGAGCAGCTGGCGCTGCTGCACCCCGACACCCACGCCCAGGTCGTCGCGCTCGCCGCCGAGCCCGACCGGCTGGCGGAGATCTACCCGCGGCTGCTCAAGATCAGCGTCGACTACGCCGTCATGGAGCCGGCGAGCCAGGGACGCGGGTCCGGGCACGTGGTCGCCGTCCGGCTGCCCATCACCTGGCACGACGTCGGCGGCTTCGCGTCGTTGTCGGAGCAGCTGCCCCGCGACGCGCACGGCAACGCCACCCAGGGGGTCAGCGTGCTGGTGGACGCCCGCGACAACGTGGTGATCAACCACGCCGAGGACGGCCGGCTGGTCGCCGTCGTCGGGCTGAGCGACACCGTCATCGTGCAGACGCCGCAGATCACCCTGGTCTGCCCGGTCGACCAGGCCGAGCGCATCAAGGAGCTGGTTGCCGAAGTGACGGGCCGCTTGGGGCGCGAGTACGCGTGATCGCCTGACCCCGCTGCAACTCTGACCTCGCTCCGCCCGGTCGCGGATCTCGCTCGGGCCCGCTGACTTCCTCCCTCCCGGGCAGGACTAAGAGCGTGTCCTGCCCGTCCGGTCGTCTCGACAGGCGTGAGATCCGGGTGCATGGTCCGGCGGGCCGCGGGCTCGGCGAGCGAGGAGCAGCCGACCTCAAGCTCCGTTGGGCTCCGGGGAGTTCGTGACCGGGAACTGGGTCATGAAGTCGGCGATGGCCGCGCCGCTGACCTGGCCGCAGGCCTGCCGGACGCCCTGCTGCTTGGTGGTGTCGGCCGGGTTGGCCCCGTCGGCCGTCCAGCGGGTCATGACGACCTCCTTGCCCTCGGGGAAGGGGCCGCCGTCGGCCTCGGACCAGGGGGCGGCGATGAACTTGTCCGCCGGGTCGTAGTCGTCGCTGCCGAAGGTCTTGGCGATGTCGCTGAGGGCGTCGACCTGGTCCTGCGGGGCCTCCGCGCGGTACCAGACGACGGTGTAGCCGTGCTCGAGGTTGTGCACGAGCGTCTCAACCGCGGGCCGGTCGGCGGTGGTGTAGAAGTGCTTCGTGAACGGGGCCGGCGTCGCGTAGTGCGAGCCGGAGTCCGGCGGGAACCGGTCGTAGGTGACCTGGGTGCCGTCGGCCACGTGCTCCTGGTTGCCGGTCGCCGGGTTGGTGGCCACCGGGTCGCAGCCGGCGGCCGCGGCCGCGGGGCCGAAGTCGGTGATGGTGGCGTTGCGGGCCCGGTAGTCGTCGACGAACAGGTAGATGGGGTAGGCCAGCAGGGCCAGGGCCAGCACGCCGCAGATCGCGAACAGGCCGATGCTGCGGCGGCGCTGCTCGGCCTTGCGGGCCACCTCGAACGAGGCCAGCCGGTCGCGACGGCTGGCGCCGGGCGCGGGCGTGGGGGACTTGGCCACCGGTTCTCCTCCAGGGCCCACCGGTGCGCGGGGGCGTGGTGGGGTCGACGGTTCACGAGCGGCAGGACGGGTGCCCCGCGCGCTGGACGGCCGAGTCTAACCGCTGGACCTGGGTGGGGGCCCGCTCGCGAGCGCGCCGACCGGCACCGTCCCGGCGCCTCTCAGCGGAGGTCGGCGGCCAGCAGGGCGCGGACCAGCGCGACCGCCTGGGCGCCCAGGGGCTCCCCGTCCGGCGCGGTCCCGGCCAGCACCGCCGCCGTCCGGTCGGGCTCGTTCAGGGCCAGCACCTGCTCGTAGCGCGCGGCCTGCCCGGTGGCCGTCAGGGCGGCCAGCAGCACCGCCTCGCGCGCGCCGTGGGAGAACATGTCCAGCTCCGGGTCGCGCACCAGAGCGCGGGCGGTGCCGTCCGGGCCGCCCGCCGGCTCGACGAGGTGGCCGAGCCCGCGGACCACCGCGACCGGCCGGCCGGCCAGCTTGCCCTTGACCAGGTCGGCGGCCCCGGCCACCTCGTCGGCCACGGCCATGGCGGTCACCTTGAGGTCGTTGCCGTAGTCGTCCTGCCGGCCGGCGTAGCGCAGCAGCACGCGCAGTCCTGCCGCCCCGATCGCCTGGTCGGTCTGGCCCTCGCGCCAGGCCCGGCCGGCGGTGTCGGAGACGACGACGGCCAGCGCCAGGCCGGTCCGTGCCGTCAGGGCGGCCAGCAGGGCGGCGGCCTCGGCGTCCGGGTCGGCCGGCAGCACCAGCACCGTGCCGGCGGCCACGTTGGAGGCGTCGACGCCGGCGGCGGCCAGGGTGAGGCCGTGCCGGGTGCGGACGATCCGGGTCGGGCCCCGGCGGGCGACGGTGCGCACGGTCTGCTCGTCGACAGCGGCCTCCCGGTCGGAGCCGGGCCGGGTGAGCCCTGCCGCCTTGCTCAGCACCTTGGAGGTGAGGACGACGACGTCGCCGTCGAGGAGGGGGCCGTGCTCGTCGGCGGCGACCGTGCGCAGCACCAGGTCCGCCAGGTCGGTGCCGGCGGCGACCTCACCGGCGCCGTCCGGCGCGAAGACGGTGATCACGCCGCGGGCGCCGATCCCGTCGGCAGCCGGTCCAGCGCGTGCCGCACGAAGGCGGCCGTGGCGTCGGCGTCGGCCATCACCAGGTCGGTGGTGGTCACGGCCAGCCCGCCGCCGGTGACCTCGGCCGCCGAGCCGGCGTCGCGGTCGTCCATCACCCACAGGTCCAGCACCCCGCCGGCGTCCCGCGACCCGTAGTGCAGCCCGACGGCGGCGGCCTCGACGGCCACCCCGATGGCCGGCAGCAGCCGGTGGGCCATCCCGAGCACCGGCGCCCCGCCGAGGATGCCGGCGAACCCGACCACGGGGGCGGGGGTGGCCCGCAGCGCCGCCCGCAGGCCCGGGACGGCGAGGATCGGGCCGATGGAGACGACGGGGTTGCTCGGCGCGACCAGCACCAGGTCGGCCGCCGCCAGCGCCGCCAGCACCGCTGCGGTCGGGCGGGCCGCCTCGATGCCGACGCGGACCACCTCGAGCGCCTCGGGCACGGCGTGCAGCCGCACCCAGTACTCCTGGAAGTGCACGGCCCGGCGGCCGGCGGGGGAGTCCGGGTCGGGGATGACGACGTGGGTCTCCACGCGGTCGTCGCTCATCGGCAGCAGCCGGAGGCCGGGGTCGTCGGCCAGCCAGCGGGCGCAGAGCGCCTGGGTGACCTCGGTGAGCGGGTAGCCGGCCTCGAGCATCTGGGTGCGGACCAGGTGGGTGCCGAGGTCCAGGTCGCCGAGGGAGAACCAGCTCGGCTCCAGCCCGTAGGCGGAGAGCTCGCCGAGCACCCGCCAGCTCTCGTCGAGCCGGCCCCAGCCGCGCGCGTCGTCGCCGCCACCGCCGAGGGTGTACATCATCGTGTCGAGATCGGGGCAGACCCGCAGCCCGTGCAGGGTGATGTCGTCCGCGGTGTTGCCCACCACGGTGATCGTGGCCTCCGGGTGAGCCCGGCGGACCCCCTGCACGAACTTCGACCCACCCACGCCACCAGCCAGCACCACGATCTGCACCGACCCAGTCTCCCAGAGCGGCCGGCCCCCGCCGGACGGGCGGCCGCGGCCGGGCCCAACGGCCCGGGAGCGCCGCACTACTGTGACCGGCATGGAACGGGTGCAGCGGTGGCGCGAGCCCGCGGTCGTCGTGCTGTTGCTGGTGCTGCTCGTGCGGCTGCTGCTCGTCGCGGCGTTCGCCGTCGCCACGCTGCGGCTCGGGGTGAACGCCGCCCCCGACGCGGCCTACCTGGCCAGCCGCCAGCTCGCGGACCCGACGCCCTACGTCGTGCTCGCCGGGCTGGTGCTGGCCTGCCACCTCCGGCCGGTCACCGCGCACGCCCGCACGCTGGCCCGGGCCGGTCTCGGGGTGGCCGGGGTGGGCCTGCTGCTCGTGCTGGTCCTGGCCGTCTACGGCTACACCACCTACGCGGCGCCCTTCAGCCAGCTCGACCTGGCCGACCGGCTGGCGGCGGCCGTCGTCCCGCTGCTCTCGGTGCTGCTGCTCGGGCTGCTGGCCACCCGGCCCCGGCCGGCCGGTCAGCCGGCCCTCACCGCCGGGTCGGAGCCGTCCGAGGGGCGGTCCGAGGAGGACGGGACGGCCGCGACGCCAGCTCCCGACCCGGCCCTGGCGCCCACCTGGTCCCCGGACGTGGCCTCCGGCGCCGCCTGGACCACGGCCGGCGACGCCGCGTCCGGCCGACCGGCGACGGGCTGGGGGACCCCGACGGGGACCGGCTGGGAGGTGCCGCCCGCCCTCGGGGCCCCGGCCCCCGACGCCGAACCCGCTGACCAGGGCGATCCTGCACCGGCCCCCGGGGAGGCCCATCCCTGGGGCCGGCCCGCCCCGTAGCACGTCGGAGGGCCCCGGTACAGCCGGTCCCTCTACCTCATCCGCACTTGACGAACCGGTATTGACAGGCATGTAATTCCACCAGTGTCATTCACCGTACTGGCCCGGCTCGCCCCTCTGGTCCCCCGACCGGAGACGACGCCGGTGGGGGCTGCCAGGGTGGGTGGGTGGCCGCGCCGACGCCCTCACGGCCCGCGAAGTCGTGGTGGTCGGGTGCACACACAGATGCGGGGTCGAGGAGACACAGATGACAGAACTGGCACAGCTCATGCCGGAGCTGGTGGACGACGTTGACGACGAGGGCGTCCTCGGCTGGCAGGAGCGCGCACTGTGCGCCCAGACGGACCCCGAGGCGTTCTTCCCGGAGAAGGGCGGCTCCACCCGGGAGGCCAAGAAGGTCTGCCTCTCCTGCGACGTGCGCGGCGAGTGCCTGGAGTACGCGCTGCAGAACGACGAGCGCTTCGGCATCTGGGGTGGCCTGAGCGAGCGCGAGCGCCGCAAGCTGAAGAAGCGCGCCGTCTGAGGCGGGGCGTCTGACGCCGGTCGCCCGGAGTCGTCGTCCGTGGTGACGCACGGCTCCATCGCCTAGGGTGGGGGCCGCCCGACCGGGCGCCCCGGCCCGTCGCTCCTCCTGCGGAAGCGCGCTGACCAGGGGTAACACTGCGACGAGGACCAGAGGCAGCGCTCAGCGGATGGACAGCACGACTGGCAGCGGACCTCGGACGGACCGGCGGCGGAACGGTGACGAGGATGCCTTCGCCGCCCTGCGCTCCGGCCCCTTCGGCGCCTCGGCCGACGACTCGGACCCCTGGTCCTGGGCTGCCGAGGAACCGCTCCCCGCGGCCACGCGGGACGTGTCCTCGGCCCACGTCACCGCTGTCCTGGTCGCCTTCGACGCGGCCCGGTGGCTCGGTGCCACCCTCGACGGCCTGGAGGCCCTGACCCGACGGCCCGAGCGGCTGATCGCCGTCGACAACGGCAGCGACGACGCCACCCGCACCCTGCTGGAGCGGGCCCGGGACGCTGGCCTGCTGCACGCGGTCTACGCCGGCCGGCGGGGGAGCGGGTTCGGCGACGCCGTCCGCTCGGCCCTCGAGCAGGACCGCGCCGCCGTGCTCCAGGACAGCGGGACGCGGCTGCTCCGCCCCGGCACCGGCCACGAGAGCCGCTGGCTCTGGCTGCTGCACGACGACGCCATCCCCGCCCCCGATGCGCTGCAGCAGCTGCTGGCCCACGTGCTGGGCGAGCGGATCGACATCACCGGGCCGAAGCTCCTGCTGCCCCGGCGGCGGCAGGCCGGCCAGCAGATCAGCGAGGTCGGCGTCAGCATCTCGGGCACCGGACGGCGCGAGCTGGGCGTGGACGTCGGGGAGATCGACCAGGGCCAGCGCGACGAGCCGGTGGAACGGTTGGGCGTCTCGACCTGCGGGCTGCTCATCCGGACGGCGGTCTGGAACGACCTCGACGGCCTGGACCCGGCCCTGCCCGTGTTCCGCGACGGCGTCGAGCTGGGCTGGCGCGCCCACCTCAACGGCTACCGCGTCGTCACCACCCCCCAGGCCGAGATGACCCACCGGCAGGTGGGCCGGGCCGGGCTGCGGCCGCGTGGCGTCGCCGGTCGGCGCCCGGGCCGGCTCGACCGGCTGCTGGGGATGGTCGTCGTCGCCGGGCACGCGCCCGCCCGCTCGCTGCCGCTGGTCTGGCTCCGGCTGGTCTGGAGCTGCCTCGTGCACGCCGTCGGCTACCTCGTCGGCAAGGTCCCCGGCCGCGCGCTGGACGAGGTGCTGGCGCTGGCCTCCTTCGTCGCCCACCCCGGCCGCATCCACGCCCTGCGCAAGCGGACGGCCACCATCGAGCCCGCGCCGGGCACCGCGGAGGTCGTCCAGGCACTCCGGCCGCCCTGGTGGAGCAGCCTGCGGGTCGCGGCCGAGGCCGTGAACGGTGCGCTCTCCGACCGCTACCGCTCGGTCGCCGGTGACGTCGAGGGCACCAGCCTCGACGAGCTCACCGGGGACGACTTCGCCACCGTCGCCGAGGACCGCTCCCGCAACCCCTGGCTGAGCCCGGTGGTGCTCACCCTGCTGCTGACCGTCGTCGGCAGCCTCGTCGCCGCGCGGGGCGTTCTCGGCACGGGGTCGCTGGCCGGGCCCGCCCTGCTGCCCGCGCAGCAGACCCTCGGCGCGCTGTGGGCCTCGGTGTGGGACCCGGTCCCCGGCGCCCCCGGCCAGTCGAGCCCGCCGTGGCTGGCGCTGGCCGCCGTGGCCTCGACCGTGCTGGCGGGACGCCCCGAGTGGTTCACCACGCTGATGGTCGGCGCGGTCGTCCCGCTGGCGCTGCTCGTGGCCTACCCGGTGGTCCGGCGGGTGGTGGCCGACCGCCGGCTGCGGCTCTGGGTCGCGCTGACCTACGCGCTGCTGCCCGCCCTGCTGGGCGGCACCAACCAGGGCCGGCTCTCGCTGAGCGTCGTCGCCCTCACGCTGCCGCTGCTGGCCGCCGCCGCGCGGGCGCTGGTGCTGCGCCGGGTCCGCACCCCCGAGGCGTGGCGCGGCGCCTGGGGCGCGGGCGTCGCGCTGGTGGTCCTCGTCGCGTTCGAGCCGTCGCTGATGGTCTTCGCCCTGGTCGCGGGCGCCGCCGGGGCCATCGCCCTGCGCCGCACCCCGCGCAAGATCGGCCGGATCGGCATCGCGCTCGGCCTGCCGCTGGTCGTGCTGCTGCCGTGGTGGCCGAGCCTGATCCTGGAGCCGGGCCGGCTCCTCGTCGGACCCGACGCCGCCCTGCAGGGCGCTCCCGCCGCCCCCGAGGTGTGGCAGCTGGCGCTGGGCCGCGACGTCGGGCCCGGGCTGCCCCCGCTGTGGCTCGGCGCCGTCGTCTTCGGCGTGATCTGGGCGCTCGCGCTCGGTGGCCTGCTCCGCCGCTCGGAGCGCAGGCTCGTCGTCGTCTGCTGGTTCGCGGCCCTGCTGGCGCTGGCCCTGGCCGTCGTGCTCTCCCGGCTGGTCGTGCCGGTGCCCCCGCTCGGCGCCGAGGTCCGGCCGTGGGTCGGCCCGCACCTGCTGGTCGCCTTCGGCGCCCTCGCCCTGGGCGGCGCCGCGGGGGTGGACGGCCTCTCGCGTGACGTCGGCCGGCGCAGCTTCTCGTGGCTGCAGCCGGCGGCCGTGCTGGGCGGCGTCGCCGTGGCCCTGGTCACGGTCGGCGGCGCGGCCTGGTGGATCTGGGCCGGACTGGCCGGACCCGTCGACCGGGTCGGCCTGGAGGCGCTGCCGCCGTACGTCCGCAACGCCATGGTGGGCGACACCCGGGCCCGCGTGCTGGCCGTCGACCTCGCGGGCGACGACGCCCGCTTCGCGGTGCTGGCCGACCGTCAGCTGCGCCTCGGCGACGCCGACCGCGGCGGCACGTTCGGCGGGTCGAGCGCCGCGCAGCAGCAGGCGCAGGACCTCGTCGTCCGCCTCGTGGCCGGCACGGCCGACTCCGACATCGCGCCGCAGCTGGCCGACCTGGGGATCGGCTACGTCTGGGTGCGGGGCGCGACCGAGGAGGAGGGGGCCCGGATCGACAACACTCCCGGCCTCGGCGCGGCCAGCGGCGACGACGGCGCCGTCGTGTGGCGGCTGGAGCCCCCGGTGAGCCGCACCACGGTCGTCGACGGGACCGCTCGGACCCCGGTCGCCGGCGCCCCGCTGGTGCTGCCGCCCGGGGCCGAGGGCCGTCAGCTGCTGCTCGGCGAGGCCGCCGACCGCCGGTGGGAGGCCAGCCTGGACGGGCGGCCGCTGACCCCGGTCGTGGCCGGCTGGCAGCAGGGGTTCGTCCTGCCGGCCGCCGGGGGCCAGCTCACCTGGTCGCTGCCCTCGGTGTCCCACTGGTTCCTGTTCGCCCAGGGACTGCTGCTCGTCGTGGCCGGCGTGCTGGCCGCGCCCGCGATCCGACGTCCCGAGGTGCGCGACCCGGCCAAGTCGGCCCGGCGTGCCGCCACCCTGGCGGAGGTCAGCTGATGTCGGACTACACCGGGTCGCGGCTGCGCGACCGGCCCTCCCTGCGCCGGGCTGTGATCTGCCTCGTCGTACTGCTCGGGCTTGCCCTGGTGGTCGGCGGTGGCACGCTGCTGGACGCGCGCAGCGCGAAGCCCGCCGCGGCACCGACCGCCGCCGTCGGGCGGACCAGCTCCGTCTGCACGGTCGGCTCCGCCGACGCCCTGCCCACCCCCTCCCCGGCGCCCGGCGACACCGCCAGCCCGTCCCCGGAGCCGGGCAGCACCCCGTCCGACCCCGCGTCCACCCCCTCGGACCCCACGTCCACCCCGTCCCCCAGCACCTCCGCCGACGAGGACGCGCCCACCAGCACCGTCTCGGCCGTCACCGTGCGCCGCGGCGCGACGCCCGGCCCGGGCACGCTGACCGGCGCCCCGCTCGCCGGCGGCAGCGGCGACCTCGAGGTCACCGCCGCCGGCACCGGCGCTCAGCAGGCCCGCGTCCGCACCCCGCTGCTGCTGACCGGGGAGGGTGCGCTGGCCACCGCCGGCAGCGGCGCGGTCACCAGCCTGACCGGGGAGGGGGAGAGCTCCGGCCTGATGGCGGCGCCCTGCCTGCTGCCGGGCACCGAGCAGTGGTTCGTCGGCGTCGGGTCCTCCGACAGCGACCGCACCGAGCTCGTGCTCAGCAACCCCGACGACGCCTCCGCCGAGGTCGACCTGCGCTTCTACGGCCCGCAGGGCCGGGTCGTCGTGCCGGGCAGCCCGGGCGTGGTGGTCGCCGGCCGGTCCTCCCGCGCCCTGTCGGTCTCCAGCCTCGTCGACGACGACGGCCCGCTCAGCGTGGCCGTCCGGGCCAGCGAGGGCCGCGTCAGCGTCGCCGCCCGGCGGATCCGCACCGACGACCTCAAGCCCGCCGGCGCCGACTGGCAGATCCCCTCGGTGACGCCCGGCCCCGCCGTCGTGGTGGCCGGCGTGCCGGGTGACGCGGGCCCGCGCTCGCTGGAGGTCGTCAACCCCGGGCCCGACCGGGCCTCGGTCTCGGTCGAGGTGCTGGGGCTCAGCGGCCCCCTCGCGCCGGCCGGGGCGGACGTCGTCGAGGTCGCGGCGGAGAGCACGGCCAGCGTGCCGCTGGAGTCGGGGCTGGCGGGGGAGTCGGCCAGCGTCCGGCTCAGCAGCACCACCCCCGTCAGCGCGGCGGTCGTCTCCACCAGCCGCCGGCCCGACGCGCAACCCGACCTCGCCGTCCAGTCGGCCCTGCCACCGCTCGTCCGGCAGGGCGTCAGCGCGGTCGCCACCACGACGGACTCCGCGGCCAGCGAGCTGGTGCTCAGCAACGGCGGCGACACCGACGCCGCGACCACCTTCTCGGTGGTCAGCTACACCGGCGTCGTGCTCCGCGAGGACGAGATCCTGCTCGCCGCCGGCAGCACGGCCACCCGCCGGCTCACCTCACCCGGGCCCAGCTACGTCGTGGTCGACGTGCCCGACGGCTCGGCCGTGGTCGGCTCGGTGACCCTCACCCAGCCCGACGGTGACGTCGCGGGTCTCGCCACCCTGCCGCTGGTCTCGCCCGACGTCGCCAGCCGGGCGCCCTCGGTCGAGCAGGACCCGGCCGTCGCCCGCTGAGGTCCTGGCCCGGAGGCGGGCCGGACCTGCCGAGGTCTGAGCTCCCCGGGGGCCCTTCGACAGGCTCAGTGCACGGGGTGCGGCTCAGTCGTCGTCCTCGTCGCTGAGCCCGTCGGGGTCGAGCTCGTCGACGCTGCGGCCGGTCAGGGCGGCCAGCTGCTCGACGACGGTGCGGTGCACCAGGAGCTGCAGTCCGCGCCGGCTGCTCGCCCGGTGCTCGAGCGGGCGCCGGTAGACCACCAGCTGGGCCGCCCGGTCGGGGGTCGCCTCGACGGCCAGGGCGAGCGGCACGTGCGGTCCGGACCAGGACGGCTCGAGGGTCGGCACGTCCTCGATGCCGAAGGCGACGTCGGCGACGGCGTCGGGACTGGCCCGCGCCACCCGCTCGACGGCGGCGTGGACGGCCTCGTGGAAGGCCTCGGCGGGCGTCGCGGGCCGGGGCGGGTTGGCCCGGCGGCCGGCCAGCGGGTTCGGGGCGGCGAGGGGCCCCCGGAGGCCTCGGCCGTGACGGTCCCGGCGGCGGTTCGACATGGCCCTCACTCTAGGTCCGCAGCGCGGCGCGGGAGCTCCGGACGGGCGCGGCGGGGACGCGCGTGCCCACCCCGCGGCGCGTCCTCGGCCGCGCGGCGGTTGCTCAGGGCGCGGCGAGGAACGGCCGTGGAGTGGCGCGCGGCCCCCGGCCTCCGGGGTCTCGCCGACGGCCGCCCCGAGGACGCGGGCACGCGAGCCTCCCGCCGCCCCGGACCGGGGGCGGTAACGTCGCGGAGGTGAGGTCACGAAGGTGTTCGCGGTCGGGGTGCTCGGAGCCGGCGACCTCCACCCTGACCTACGTCTACAGCGACTCGACGGCCGTGCTGGGCCCGCTGGCCACCCAGCGCGAGCCGCACTGCTACGACCTGTGCCGCCCGCACGCGTCGGCGCTGTCCGCCCCCCGCGGCTGGGAGGTCATCCGGCTCGCCGCCGACCCGGACCCCCGGCCCAGCAGCGACGACCTGCTGGCCCTGGCCGACGCCGTCCGCGAGGTGGGGCTGTCCTACGACCCGCTGCCGGCGGGCGAGGAGCCCGTCCGGGCCCGGCCGGGCATCGTCGAGCTGCGCCGCCGCGGGCACCTCACGGTGCTCGCCGACCCCGACGCCTGAGGCGCCACCCGCGGAGAGGGGGCGGCGAGCGCGAGCCGCGGGAATCAGTAGAGTGCCGCTCGATGATCACCCAGGAAATCTTCAAGGCGAACGACATCCGCGGCATCACCGAGGGACCGGACCCCCAGTGGGACGAGGCGGGGGCGTTCGCCATCGGTGTGGCACTGGTCGACGTGCTCGGGCTGCCTCCCGGCGCCCAGCTGGTCCTCGGCCGGGACATGCGCGTCAGCGGTGAGCGGATGTCGGCCGCCTTCACCGACGGCGTGCTGAGCCGGGGCGTCGACGTCCTCGACATCGGCCTGGCCAGCACCGACGAGCTGTGGTTCGCCTCGGGCCGGCTGGACCGGCCGGGCGCGATGTTCACGGCCAGCCACAACCCGGCCGCCTACAACGGCATCAAGTTCTGCCTCCCCGGCGCCCGGCCGATCGACCCGGCGCAGCTGGTCGAGATCGCCGAGCGCGCCCAGGGGACCCCGCCCGGGCCGGCCGCGGCGCGGGGCACCCGGACGGAGCAGGACCTGCTGCCGGCCTACGCCGAGCACCTGCTCTCGCTGGTCGACCTCAGCGGCATCCGCCGGCTCACCGTGGTCGCCGACGCCGGCAACGGGATGGCCGGCCACACCCTGCCCGCCGTGCTGGGCACGCTGGACCTGGAGCTCATCGGCCTCTACACCGATCCCGACGGCACCTTCCCCAACCACCAGCCGAACCCGCTGGAGCCGGAGAACCTCGTCGACGCCCAGAACGCGGTGCGCGAGCACGGCGCCGACCTCGCCCTCGTCTTCGACGGCGACGCCGACCGCTGCTTCGTCATCGACGAGCGCGGCGAGGTGGTCACGCCCTCGACGGTGACGGCGATGATCGCGCGGGCCGAGCTGCAGCGCGAGCCCGGCAGCACCGTCGTCTGCAACAAGATCACCTCGTGGTCGGTGCCCGAGATCGTGCAGGAGCTGGGCGGGGAGATCGTCATCACCCGCGTCGGCCACACCTTCGTCAAGGCCGCGATGGCCGAGCACGACGCGATCTTCGGCGGCGAGCACTCCGCGCACTACTACTTCCGCGACTTCTGGGGGGCCGACACCGGCATGCTCGCCGCCCTCCACGTGCTGGCCCTGCTCGGCCACGGGGACGAGCCGCTGTCGTCGCTCAGCGCCGCGTACACCCGCTACGTGCCCTCGGGCGAGCTGAACTCCACCGTCACCGACGCCCCCGCCGCGATCGCGCGCGTCGAGGAGGCCTTCACCGGCCGGGGCCAGGCCGACCACGTCGACGGCCTGACCGTCGCCGGGGACGACTGGTGGGTCAACGTGCGCCCCAGCAACACCGAGCCGCTGCTCCGGCTGAACGTGGAGGCGCGCACGGGGGCCATGATGGAGTCGCTGCGCGACGAGGTCCTCGGGCTCATCCGGCGCTGACCGGCGCCGCGCCACCGAGCACGCGCAGCACCGAGCACCCGTCACCGGGCCCACCGCACGACCGAAGGAGAACGATGGCTGTCGAGCTGGCTCCCGAGCTGCTGGAGATCCTGGCCTGCCCCAACTGCCACGGCGCCCTCGCCGTGGACCACGAGCGCGAGGAGCTGGTCTGCCTGGCGGCCGACTGCGGCCTGGCCTACCCCGTCCGTCAGGGCATCCCCGTGCTGCTGATCGACGAGGCCCGTCGACCCGACGCGGGCTGACCGCCGTGTTCGAGGACGCCCTGCTGGAGGACCGCTCCGCGCTGGACGCGGCCGACCCGGTGCTGCGCCGGCTCGCCGAGGCCGGCGCCCGGGTGCGCCGCGAGGCCGCCGACGCCGAGCGCCCGCTCGCCACCCTGACCAGCGACGTCCGGCCGCGGGCCGTCATCGCCGCGGGGTCGGAGGCCCGGCTGGTCCGGGCGGTGCTGGAGCCGGTCTGCCCGGTGCCGTTCGTGGCCTGGCCGGCCTACGGCCTGCCCGGCTGGGTGGGCGCGCTCGACCTCGTCGTGGTGATGGCCAGCGGCGGCGCCGAGACCGGCCTGGTCGCCGGGGTCCACGAGGCCGTCCGGCGCGGCTGCCAGCTGCTCATCGCCTGCCCCGAGTCCTCCCTGGTCGCCGAGCACGCGGCCTCCCGCTTCACCGTGCTGCTGCCCACGTCGGCCGCCGACCCGCTCTCGGCCGCCGTGGTCACGCTCGCCGGCCTGCACCGGCTGGGCCTGGGTCCCGCCGTCGACCCCGACGCCGTCGCCGACGCGCTGGACCAGGTGGCCGCCGACTGCTCGCCCTTCCTGGACGTGTCCGAGAACCCGGCCAAGGACCTGGCCGTCAGCCTGGCCGAGGCCCAGCCCCTGGTCTGGGGCGGCACCGTGCTCGCGGCCCGGGCGGGCCGCCGGGTCGCCGAGGCGCTGCGGGCGGCCAGCGGCCGGGCCGCGCTGGCCGCGCACGCCGACGAGCTGCTGCCGATCCTGGAGTCGCAGGTGCCGCGCGACCCGTTCGCCGACCCGTTCGAGGACGCCGCCGACGCCGACCGCCGGCCCGCCCTCGTGCTGCTCGACGACGGCAGCCAGGAGAGCCTGGTGCGCCGGGACCTCAACCGGCTCCGGGCCGCGGCCGAGCACCAGGACATCCGTGTCTGCACCGTCAGCCAGCACCACGGCTCGGACGTCGAGCGCTACGCCCGGCTGATCCAGACGGGCATGTTCGCCTCGGTCTACCTGGCCGTCGGGCTCGGCCGCTACGTCGAGGTCTGAGCTCACCCTGCGACAGCACCCCCGCCGGGTCTGAGAGGATCCGTGCGTGAGCACCGAGGGTGGGACCAAGGCTGTCGTCGCGGCGCTGGCCGCGAACCTGGCGATCGCCGTGACCAAGTTCGGCGCGTGGCTGCTGACCGGCGCCTCGTCGATGCTGGCCGAGGCCATCCACTCGCTGGCCGACTCCGGCAACCAGGTGCTGCTGCTGGTCGGCGGGAAGCGCTCCCAGCGGTCCGCGACGGCGGAGCACCCCTTCGGCTACGGCCGCGAGCGGTACATCTTCGCGTTCCTGGTCTCCATCGTGCTGTTCAGCATCGGTGGTGTCTTCGCGCTCTACGAGGCCTACCACAAGTACGAGGAGGTGCACGCCGGCGAGGGCGGCGACCTCGTCGACAGCCGCTGGTGGTGGGTCCCGCTGGCCGTCCTCGGCGCCGCGATCATCGCCGAGTCGCTCTCGTTCCGGACCGCGGTCCGCGAGGCGAACAAGGCCCGCGGGCAGCAGAGCCTGGGCCGGTTCATCAAGTCGGCCAAGGCCCCGGAGCTGCCGGTGATCCTGCTGGAGGACTTCGCCGCCCTGCTCGGGCTGGCGTTCGCCCTCTTCGGGGTCGGGCTCACCCTCATCACCCGCAACGGCATGTTCGACGTCGTCGGCACCGCGGCGATCGGTGTGCTGCTGGTCGCCGTGGCCATCACGCTGGCGTACGAGACCAAGAGCCTGCTGCTCGGAGAGTCGGCCAGCCCGGACGCGGTGGGCCGGATCGAGGGCGCCATCGCCGGCACGCCGGGCGTCGAGCGCCTCATCCACATGAAGACCCTGCACATGGGCCCCGAGGAGATCCTCGTCGCCGCGAAGATCGCCGTCCCGGCCGCGGGGACGGCCGCCGAGATCGCGGACGTGATCGACGCGGCCGAGCGGGCCATCCGGCAGGCCGAGCCCATGGTCACCTCGCTCTA
Source organism: Friedmanniella luteola (assembly GCF_900105065.1). Lineage (NCBI taxonomy): Bacteria > Bacillati > Actinomycetota > Actinomycetes > Propionibacteriales > Nocardioidaceae > Friedmanniella > Friedmanniella luteola. The sequence continues at coordinate 3,478,900 of NZ_LT629749.1, read as the reverse complement.
CCTCGAGCCCGACGTCTTCCGCGCCGACTACACCCCCGACCCGCGCCCCGACCGGCCCGGCGCTCCCGCCCACTGAGCCGGTCCGGCCGTCCGGCCGCGGTGCGCCGCTGTCGGTGGCAGCCCCTAGGCTGGTCGTCATGGACTACCGCGTCGCAGATCTGACCCTGGCCGAGTACGGCCGCCTCGAGATCAAGCTCGCCGAGCACGAGATGCCGGGGCTGATGGCCATGCGCGAGCAGTTCGGCGAGTCGAAGCCCCTGGCCGGCGCCCGGATCGCCGGGTCGATCCACATGACCACCCAGACGGCGGTGCTGATCGAGACGCTGGTGGAGCTGGGGGCCGAGGTGCGCTGGGCCAGCTGCAACATCTTCTCCACCCAGGACCAGGCCGCGGCGGCCGTCGTCGTGGGTGACGGCACCCCCGACGCCCCGGCCGGCTCGCCGGTGTTCGCCTGGAAGGGCGAGTCGCTGGAGGAGTACTGGGACCAGACGCTGGAGATCCTGCGCTGGCCCGACGGCAAGCTCGCCAACATGATCCTCGACGACGGCGGAGACGCCACCCTGCTCGTGCACCGCGCGGTCGAGGCGCTCAAGACCGGCGAGGTGCCCGAGGCCGAGGACGACGACCCGGAGGAGCTGCACGTCATCATCGCGCTGATCAAGCGCAGCCTCGCCGAAGGGGTCGACTGGCTCGCCATCGGCAGCGCCATCCAGGGCGTCACCGAGGAGACCACCACCGGGGTGCACCGGCTGTACGAGATGTTCCGCGGCGACCAGCTGCTGTTCCCGGCCATCAACGTCAACGACTCGGTGACCAAGTCCAAGTTCGACAACAAGTACGGCACCCGGCACTCCCTGGTCGACGGGCTGAACCGGGCCACGGACGTGCTGATCGGCGGCAAGACGGTCGTCGTCTGCGGCTACGGCGACGTCGGCAAGGGCTGTGCCGAGGCGCTGCGCGGCCAGGGCGCCCGGGTGATCGTCACCGAGGTCGACCCGATCTGCGCGCTGCAGGCGGCGATGGACGGCTTCCAGGTCCTCACCCTGGAGGAGGCCCTGCCGAGCATCGACATCTTCGTCACCGCCACGGGCTGCCTCGGCGTCATCACCGCCGACCAGATGAGCCGGATGAAGAACCAGGCGATCGTGGCCAACATCGGCCACTTCGACAACGAGATCGACATGGCCGGGCTGGCCAAGCGGTCCGACACCACCCGCGTGCGGATCAAGCCGCAGGTCGACCAGTGGGTCTTCGACGCCGGGACCGAGGACGAGCGCTCCGTCATCGTGCTCAGCGAGGGCCGGCTGATGAACCTCGGCAACGCCACGGGGCACCCCAGCTTCGTCATGAGCAACTCCTTCACCAACCAGGTGCTGGCCCAGATCGAGCTGTACACCAAGCCCGACGAGTACCCGATCGGGGTCTACGTGCTGCCCAAGCACCTGGACGAGGCCGTCGCCCGGCTGCACCTCGACGCCCTCGGGGTGAAGCTCACCGAGCTGACCGAGAAGCAGGCCGACTACCTGGGCGTGCCGCTGACGGGGCCCTTCAAGTCCGACCAGTACCGCTACTGAGGCAGGCTCGCAGGTCCGGACGGGGCCGGACGTCGTCGTCCGGCTCCCGTCCCCGTCTGTGCCCGCCGGGCAGGTCAGGGAGGTCGTCGTTGAGCACCAAGGTCGCGCTGGAGCACCGCACCACCTACCGGTTCGACCGGGCCGTCGGCCTCGGCCCGCACGTCATCCGGCTGCGGCCCGCGCCGCACACGCGCACCCCCGTGGTCGCCTACTCCCTGGCCGTCAGCCCGGCTGACCACTTCCTCAACTGGCAGCAGGACCCGTTCGGCAACCACCTCGCGCGCGTGGTCTTCCCGACGCCGGCCGACACCCTCGACATCACCGTCGGTCTGGTGGCGGACCTCGCCGTCCTCAACCCCTTCGACTTCTTCGTCGAGCCGTACGCCGGCACCTACCCCTTCCGCTACGACGACGAGCTGACCGCTGACCTGCAGCCCTACCTGGGCCGGCCGGACACCGCCACCAGCCCGGCGCTCTCCGGCTGGTTGGACACCCTGCGCGCCGGCACCCCCGCCGGCCGGTCGACCGTCGACGTCGTGGTCGCGCTCAACACCGCGGTCCACACCGGCGTCGCGTACTCGCTGCGGATGGAGGAGGGCGTCCAGACGCCCGAGGAGACCCTGACCCGGGCGGTCGGCAGCTGCCGCGACTCCGCCTGGCTGCTGGTCGCCGCGCTCCGGCACTTCGGGCTGGCGGCCCGGTTCGTGTCCGGCTACCTCGTCCAGCTCGCGCCCGACGAGCCCGCCCCGGGTGCCCCGGCGGAGGACGTCGCCGACCTGCACGCCTGGGCCGAGGTCTACCTGCCCGGTGCCGGCTGGATCGGGCTCGACGCGACGTCGGGCCTGCTCGCCGGCGAGGGCCACATCCCGCTGGCGGCGACCCCGCAGCCGTCGTCGGCGGCCGCGATCACCGGCGCGACCGAGCCCGGCGACACCCGGCTGGAGTTCTCCACCACCGTCGTCCGGGTGCAGGAGGACCCACGGGTCAGCCGCCCCTACGCCCCGGACCAGGTGGTGCACCAGCAGCGGCTCGGTGAGCACGTCGACGAGCGGCTGACGGCCGCCGGGCTGGAGCTGACCATGGGCGGGGAGCCCACCTTCGTCTCCCTGACGGACCGCACGTCCCCGGAGTGGACCGTCGCCGCGGACGGGCCCGACAAGCGACGGCTCGCCGACGGGTTGGCCCGCCGGCTGGCGGAGCGGTACGCGCGCGGTGGTCTGGTGCTGCGCAGCCAGGGCCGCTGGTACCCGGGCGAGGAGCGGCCGCGCTGGGAGATCGGCCTGGTGTGGCGCAGCGACGGCCAGCCGCTGTGGCGCGACCCGGCCCTGCTCGCCGACCCGCACGCCCCGAGCTCGCCGACGGCGGACGCCCCGGCCCGCGCCGCCGCGCTCGCCGCCCGGATCGCCACCGGGGCCGGGCTGCCCGCGGCGCAGGCCCAGCCCTGCTTCGAGGACCCGTTGGCCGCCCTGGTCGCGGAGGTCCGGCAACCGGCCGGGCCCCGTCCGGACGCCGACGCCCCGACCCCCGACGCGGCGCTGGTGGCTGCGCTCGACGCCGGCGAGACCGGGCCCGTGGCCTGGGCGCTGCCGCTGGCCCCCTCCTGGTTCGGCGGCGACTGGGCCAGCCCGACCTGGCGGACCCGGCGCGGCCGGCTCGTCCTGTCGCCCGGCGACTACCCGGCCGGGATGCGGTTGCCGCTGGACGGGCTCTCCTGGCGGGACCCGGACTTCCCCGGGGAGGCCGGCTCCACGAGCCCCGACGAGCCGCTGCCCGACGCGACCGAGGGCCTGCGGGCCGTCGCCGCCGACCCCGACGAGGTCACCGTCCGGACCGCCCTCGTCGTGGAGGCCCGCGACGGCGCCGTGCACGTCTTCCTGCCCCCGCTGGAGCGGCTCGACCGGTTCGTCGAGCTGGTCCGGCTGGTGGAGCAGTGCGCGGCCGAGCTGGGCACCCCGGTGGTGCTCGAGGGCTACGGACCGCCTCCCGACCCGCGGGTCCGCACGCTGGGCGTGACGCCCGACCCGGGCGTCGTCGAGGTCAACCTGCACCCGACGTCGAGCTGGGCCGAGCTCAGCGAGCTCACCCGCACCCTGCACCGGCTGGCGCACGAGGAAGGGCTGGGCGCCGACACGTTCGCCCTGGACGGGCGGCACACCGGGACCGGCGGCGGCAACCACCTGACGCTCGGCGGTCCCACCCCGGCGCGCTCGCCGATGCTCCGCCGGCCCGACCTGCTCGTCAGCATGCTCACCTACTGGCAGCACCACCCGTCGCTGTCCTACCTGTTCTCGGGCCGCTTCGTCGGCGCCACCAGCCAGGCCCCGCGCGCCGACGAGGGCCGGCCCGAGGCGGTCTACGAGCTCGAGACGGCGTTCGCCGAGATCGCCGCGCTGCCCGCCGACGACCTCCGGCCCTGGCGGGTCGACCGGGCGCTGCGGCACCTGCTCACCGACCTCACCGGGAACACGCACCGCTCCGAGTTCTGCGTCGACAAGCTGTGGGACCCCGACGCGACCCGCGGCCGGCTCGGGCTGCTCGAGCTCCGCGCCTTCGAGATGCCGCCGCACCCCGACATGGCGCTGGTCCAGGCCCTGCTGGTCCGGGCGCTGGTCGCCCGCTTCGCCGAGGAGCCGTACACGGGACCGCTGGTGCGCTGGGGACCCGCCCTGCACGAACGCTTCCTGCTGCCGCACTTCGCGCTGGCCGACGCGCACGACGTCGTCGCCGACCTCCGCGCCCACGGGTTCGACGTCGACCCCGGCTGGCTCGCCCCCTTCGCCGAGTTCCGCTTCCCGCGGGTGGGCGTCGCCGTCGTGGGGGCGGCCGACGGCAGCACCGTCGAGCTGGAGCTGCGGCAGGCCATCGAGCCGTGGGCCGTGCTGGGCGACGGGGCGGCGTCGGGCGGGACCGCCCGCTACGTCGACTCCTCGACCGAGCGCCTCCAGGTCGCCGTCGCCGGTTTCGTGCCCGAGCGGCAGGTGCTGACCTGCAACGGGCGCCCCGTCCCGCTGGCGCCGACCGGTACCTCGGGCCGCTACGTCGCGGGGATCCGCTACCGGGCCTGGAAGCCCTGGTCGGCGCTGCACCCGACCCTGGACGTGGACGCCCCGCTGCACCTCGACGTGGTGGACCGCGCGGCGCGCGTCTCCCTCGGCGGCGCGACCTACCACGTCGTCCCGCCGGGCGGGCGCGCCTACTCGTCGCCGCCGGGCAGCGCGCCGGAGGCGGAGGCCCGCCGGGCCCGCCGGTTCGAGGCCCTCGGGCACACCCCGGGCACCATCGACGTCGCGGCCCTGGACGCCGAGACCGGCTGGCGGGCCACCACGCCGCAGGACCACCCGTTGACGCTGGACCTGCGCCGACGGCCGCCGACCGGGCGGGAGCGGCGACCGTGACGCTGCTCGACCGCTACCTGGCCACCGCCGGCCAGGGCGACGTCCTCTCGCCCGAGCCCGGCTTCGACGAGCTGGCCGCCCCCGACGGCACGGCGCGACGGGGGTGGACCAGCCTGCTCGGGGGCCTCGACCGCTTCGTCGAGGGCGACCTGGCGCACGCGCAGCGCGAGGTCGCCCGGCTCCTCGAGGACGACAACGTCACCTACACCCCCAGCCCGGGTGCGTCCACGTCGGTGGTGGACGACCCGGCCCCCACCGCGGCGACGGCACTCACCCAGCCCCGGCCGTGGCGGCTCGACCCGGTGCCCCTGGTCCTCGACGACCGCGAGTGGGCGGTGCTGGAGGCCGGGGTCGTGCAGCGGGCCGAGCTGCTCGACGCGGTGCTCGCCGACCTCTACGGCCCGCAGCGGCTGCTCGCCTCCGGCGACATCCCCGCCGCCGTCGTCCTCGACCACGCCGAGTACCTGCGGCCGGTGGTGGGCACCACGGCCCTGGAGAACCAGCGGCTGTTCCTCACCGCCGCCGACCTGGGCCGGGACGGGACGGGCGGTTGGAAGGTGCTCGCCGACCGCACCCAGGCGCCGTCGGGGGCCGGGTTCGCCATGGTCAACCGCCGCGTGGTCTCACGGGTGGTGCCGGAGCTCTACCACGCCGCCCACCTGCACCGGCTGACCCCGTTCTTCCAGGCCATGCGAACGGCGCTGGTCGAGTCGGCACCCCCGACGGTGGAGGCTCCGCGGGTCGTCCTGCTCAGCCCCGGCCCGCACAGCGAGACCGCCTTCGACCAGGCCTTCGTCGCCTCCCTGCTCGGGTTCCCGCTGGTCGAGGGGAGCGACCTCACCGTCCGCGACGGCCGGGTGTGGATGCGCGGGATCGGCCGGCCCGAGCAGGTCGACGTCATCCTGCGCCGGGTCGACGCCGTCTGGACCGACCCGCTGGAGCTGCGCTCGGGCTCGCGGCTCGGCACGAGCGGGCTGCTGGAGTGCGTGCGCCGGGGCACCGTCAGCGTGGTCAACACCCTCGGCTCCGGCATCCTCGAGAACCCGGCCCTGCTGCCGTTCCTGCCCCGGCTCAGCGAGCGGCTGCTCGGCCAGCCCCTGCGGCTGCCGTCGGTCGACACGTGGTGGTGCGGCGACCCGGAGGGCCGCGCCCACGTGCTGGCCCACCTCGACGAGCTCGTCGTCCGGCCCATCAGCCGCGACGCCGGCCGCAGCGTCGTCGGCGCGGCCCTGACCGAGGTCCAGCGGCAGCGGCTGCTCGCCCGGATCGACGCGGCACCGCACCGCTTCGTCGGCCAGGAGGTGCTGCCGCTGTCGTCGACGCCGACCGCGGCGTCCGAGCGGCTGGTCCCGCGCGACGTCGTGCTGCGCTCCTTCGTCGTCCGCAGCGGCACCTCCTACACGCCGATGCTGGGCGGGCTGGCCCGGGTGGCCGACCAGGATGGTGACCGGCACGGGCCGCTGGTCACCGCGCCCGACGGCGGGCTGGCCAAGGACGTCTGGGTGGTGAGCAGCGAGCCCGTCGTCGCGACCCGGGTGGTCGTGCCGCGGCAGGCCGCCGGGCACCCGCGGAACGCCCAGGCGCCGGCCGCCATGGTGCCGCGCGTGCTGAGCGACCTGTACTGGTTCGGCCGCTACGCCGAACGGGCCGAGGACCTGCTGCGCCTGGTGCTGGCCGCCCGGACGCTGGCCATCGAGACCGACCTGGACACCACGCACGGGCGGGCGCTGGAGGTGCTGCTGCAGGCCGTGACCCACGTGAGCACCGCCTACCCGGGCTTCCTAGCCGGCGCCGAGCTGATGCCCGAGCTGCGCGCGATGCTGCTCGACCGGCACCGCCTCGGGACCGCGGCGCAGTCCCTGGCCGCGCTGTCGCTGGCCGCCCAGGGCGTCCGCGACCAGCTGTCGGAGGACGTCTGGATGGTGCTGGCGGAGATCGACCGGGCGCTGGCCGCGCTCGCCGCCAACCCCTACGACCAGGGCCTGCAGCTCGTCGACGCGAGCGAGCGGGTGCTCTCCAGCCTGCTGGCGCTGGCGGGGATCGTCAGCGAGAACATGGTGCGCGACGCGGGCTGGTCGATGCTCGACTCGGGTCGGGGGATCGAGCGCGCCCTCCAGGTCGTCGCGCTGCTCCGGGTGACCGTCGGGGAGGTGCGGGCGTCCGAGACGGAGCGGATGGTCGCGGAGGCCGTGCTGACGGCCTCGGAGTCGATCGTCACCTACCGGCGGCGCTACCGCGGCCGCTCCGGGGTCGAGGCGCTGGTCGAGCTGCTGGTCGTCGACCAGCACAACCCGCGGTCGGTGGCCTACCAGCTCGCCCGGGTCCTCGCCGACCTGCAGGGGCTGCCGGCGACGTCGCCGACGGCCCGGCCCCTCCGGCTGCTGGAGACCCTCGTCGAGAGGGTCCGGACGGCGGACCCGGCGGCCCTGGTGGCGCCCGAGCGCGGGCGGCGGCCGGGACTGGAGCAGTTCCTCGCCGACCTGCACGACCAGCTCCGCGACGTCTCCGAGGCGGTCCGGACCCAGTACCAGCAGCAGCCGCCGACGCAGCAACCGCTCGCCGACACGACGTGGGGAGGCGGGGCGTGAGGCGCTACCGGATCCAGCACAGCACCACCTACACCTACGAGGCCGACGTCACCGCCAGCTACGGCCAGTTCCACCTGCGGCCGCGCGACCTCGGCTGGCAGCGCTGCCTCAGCCACGAGATCACCGTCGACCCGGCGCCGGGCGACCTGTTCGTGCACGACGACCTGTACGGCAACGCCAAGTCCTACTTCCACGTCACCGAGCCGCACCGCCGGCTGGTCGTCACTGCGGTCAGCCACGTCGAGGTGGATCGCGGTGGGCCCGACGAGGAGTCGCTGGCCGTCCCCTGGGAGCAGGCCCGTCCGGCCGTCCGGCCGGAGCAGCCGGACGCGTGGTCGGCCACCGACTTCACCTTCGCCTCGCCCTACGTGGAGGTGCCGCCGGGGATCGAGGAGTACACCCGGGTGTCCTTCACGCCCGGCCGGCCGCTGGGGGAGGCCGCCGTCGAGCTGATGCACCGGGTGCACGACGACTTCACCTACAAGTTCGGCTCGACGTCGGTGGGTACCACCGTCGCCACGTTGCTGGAGCTCCGGACCGGCGTCTGCCAGGACTTCTCGCACGTCATGCTGTCGGGGCTGCGCTCCCTCGGCCTGGCCGGGCGCTACGTCAGCGGGTACCTGGCCACCCGTCCGCCGCCCGGCAGGCCGCGGCTGGTCGGCGCCGACGCCAGCCACGCCTGGGTGGGCTGCTGGGTGCCCGGTGGCGGCTGGCTCTACCTCGACCCCACCAACGCCAAGGTCATCGACGAGTCCCACGCCACCGTCGCCTACGGCCGCGACTACGGCGACGTGCTGCCGGTCAAGGGCGTCATCTTCACCGAGTCCCAGCACTCGACGATGAAGGTCTCCGTGGACATGGCGCCGCTGGACCCGGCGGGCTGAGGTCGGCCGGGGCCAGGAGCAGCCTGGCTCGGGCGCCGCCGCGGCAGCCCTGCGCGGCGAGGTGTGGTCGCCCACGCACGTCGCTCGCCCCGACCCCTCGGGAGGTCGTCGAGCGCCGGCCCTGGAGCGGCGGCGCGCAGGGGCGGGTGCCTCGGACGCGGAGCCCGGTCCGGTAGACCCGGGCGAGAGGTCGGTGAGCGCGGCCCACCAACCGGGCCCAATGCCAGATCGCCGGGGACGAAAGCCTCTCTGCGCCACCTCTGGATCTCCTTAGGGTCGAGTCAGGGATGAGCGCTTCGTCGATGGCGCCACCTACTCGGGGCGCCCGGCGGCACCAGCGCCGGCGCGGACAGCACCACTCCGAGAGGTCTCGCCATGCCGCCCTTCCGCGCCTCCGCGCCGTTCTCCCGACGCCTCGGCCTCCTGGCCACCGGTGCCGTCGCTGCTGCCCTGGTCGTGCCCGCACCGGCGGCCGAGGCCGTGACGACCTACAGCCTCGTCTCCCTCGCGGCCACGGTCTCGGGTACGAGCGTCCAGGCCACGACGACGGTCAAGGCGGCCAGCACCACGAGCGCGCAGAGCTTCGGCGTCTGCGTCCGCGACAGCGCCGGGGCCGACCGGGACTACCCGGGCCGCGCCGCGACGATCACGAGGACGGGGACGACGTGGAGCGGGAACCAGGTCCTCAAGCCCGGGACCTACACCTACTTCGCCTGCCTCCAGGTCGCGGGCCGCTGGTACAGCGCTGGCACCTCGAAGTCGTTCACCGTGGCCGGGGCCGCGGCCACCCCGACGCAGGCCAGCCCGACGCCCGCCCGTCCGTCGCCGACCGTGGTGCCGACGGTCTCGCCGTCTCCGACACCGCCGCCGACGGTGACCCCGTCCCCGACGGTCGCGCCGACGCCGGCCCGTCCGTCTCCGACGGCGGCGCCGACGGTCTCGCCGTCCCCGACGGTCGCGCCGACGACTTCCACCCCGTCGTCGGCCCCGGTGCCCACGCCGACCCCGACGTCCGGTCGATGGAGCCAGAGCTACAGCCAGACCTTCGACACCCCGGCTGCGCTCGGACAGGTGGGCGCGGTCTACGGCGGCTCGATGCGGGGGTACTCGGGCTTCAAGGACACCAGCGGTAAGGGGACCTACGCCCCCGACAAGGTGCTCAGCGTGTCAGGCGGCGTGCTGGACTACCACCTCCACTCCGAGGGCGGCGTCCCTCTGGTGGCTGCGCCCGTCCTGGACGACTGGAACGGCCAGACCTACGGCCGCTACAGCGTGAGACTGCGACACGACGACCTCCCGGGCTACAAGATCGCCTTCCTTCTCTGGCCCAGCTCTGACCAGTGGAACGACGGTGAGATCGACTGGCCGGAGGGTGACCTCAGCCGCGGGACTCGGATGTCGCCGGCCTCGGCGGTCAAGGGCAGCTACGCCGCGTCGACCGGCACCATGACGTTCGACCCGCCCAGCCGGGTGTACGCCCCGACCGACGCCAGCGGGTGGCACACGGCCACGACGGAGTGGACTCCCGGGCTCGTGCGCTTCCTCTGGGACGACGTCGAGGTCGGGAGGACGACGCTCCCGTCGGGTGTCCCGACCTCGGCCTTCCGCTGGACCCTGCAGGCCGAGACGTCGATCTCGGGTCCTGCGCCGGCTGCGACCGTGGCCGGTCACCTGCAGATCGACTCGGTGACCAGCTGGAAGTACCTCGGCTGAGCAGGCCACCACGCCGCAGGCCTGCGGTGCGCGTCGGCGCAGGGGTCGTGCCCACGGGGCGCCGGTGGGTCCGCCACGGGTCCGCCCGAGTGGCGGACGGGGGATCAGCGGTCGGCGGGCCCGGCCGCGAAGACGTGCGGGCAGAAGCGCTCGGTGAGCGTGGCGAGCGGACGCCCGCTCCCGGCCGACCGCATCAGGTAGGTCCGGCCGAGGACGCGGGAGGTGGGCCGGAGGTCCGCGTCGAGGCGGTCGGCGCGGGGTCCGGCGGCCAGGAACCCCCAGCGGTGCAGCTCGCGGAGCACCGGCACCTCGTGGTCCCGCAGCAGCCGGCCGATCGGCTGGGCCGTCGTCGCCAGCGCCGTGACCACCGCCGGCGGCAGCGCGTCGTGCAGGGCGACGACCTCCGCCCCGCCGTGGACCCGGCCGCTGGTCCCCCTCAGCAGCACCTCGCGGACGAGCAGCCTGGTGCCGGGCCGAGCCCCGAGGTCGGTCACGGCGGCGGTGACGTAGCCGTCGAGGTCGGGGCCGTCCTCCTCGGCGAAGGCGAGGGAGCTGACCGGCTGCCGCGGCTCGTCGCCGTCGGGCACGATGACCGGCCAGTTGCCGTCGACCACGACGTCGATGCGTTCCCCGGTGAGGATCTCCAGCGAGGTCGTCGTCAGGCCGTCGCCGCGCAGCACCAGCTGCTCGACCCGACCCAGCCCGGGCACCGCGTCGCTGGCGCCGCCGCTCGCGGGCCGCTCAGGGCGCCGTCGGGCGTGCTGGCGGTCGTCCAGCCGCGCCGCCCTCGACGTCACGGTGCCGTGCCGAGCTCGCCGTCCAGGACCTCGGCCAGCTCGGTGGCCCACGGCTCGCGGAGCAGCGAGCTGTGCTCCGCGGGCAGGTCCACGAAGCGGGTGGGTCCGGTGAGCACCGACGTCCAGCTGTCGGGGCCGTCCGGGTTGCCGTCGGCGCTGACCACCAGAGCCCGGTGCCCGTAGGGCCGGAGCTGGTAGCGCCGCATCGCCAGGTTCCCGTGGTCGAAGAAGGCGTCGAACTGGTGCTGACCCGAGAAGGGGACGATCCCGGCGGCGTAGGCCCGGGCGTGCCGTCCCCAGTCCGCCAGCACCGGGAGCCCGTCCGGCAGCACCCGGTCGCGAAGGGCGCGGAGCCGGCGGCGGACGGGTCCGCCGGCGGGCGGCGTCGGCTCGGCGAGGGTCTCGTAGACGTAGGTCGGCTGCTGCCCGGCGCTGCGCGGCAGGTAGGTGTCCAGCAGCGCGACCAGCGCGACCTCCTCGCCCGCGGCGGTCAGCCGCTGCGCTGCCTCCAGGGCCAGCAGGCCACCGAACGAGTGACCCACCAGGACGTAGGGCCCCTGGGGCTGGATGACGCGCACCAGCTCGAGGAAGCGGTCGACGGCCGACTCGACCGTCCAGTCCGGGAAGCCCCGCCGCTCCAGCCCGTGCGCCTGGAAGGCGTACACCGCGTGGTCCTGCAGGTGCCGCGACAGCGGCAGGAAGCTCAGACCGAGGGCCCCCGAACCGGCGAAGCAGAAGACCGGACCGCGGGAGCCGCCCGAGCGGAGGGTGACCACGTCCGGGTGGGTCGGCAGCGTGGCCGCCCCCAGCGTCGCCCGCCGGGTGAAGGCGCGCAGCGTGGGCGCCTCCACCACGTCGGTCGAGACCAGCGCCACCCCGAGGTGCTCCTGCACGCTCTGCAGCATCTCCTCGACCGAGAGCGAGTCCCCGCCCAGCGCCATGAAGTCGTCGTCGAGACCGATGGTCTCCAGCCCCAGGACCTCCGACCACAGGTCGGCGACGACGATCTCCCACTGGGTGACCGGGGGCGCCGACGGCGCCACCAGGGCCGCCGCGGGCAGCTGCGCCCGGTCGACCTTGCCGCGCTCGTTGCGGGGGAGGGCCGGCAGGTTCACGACCGTCGTCGGCACCATGTACTCGGGCAGCCGGTCCCGCAGCCGGCGCCGCAGGGCCGCGGGCGACTGCGTCCGGGTGCTCGACTCCGGCACCACGTAGGCGACCAGCCGGGTGGCCGCCGGGGGCTGGGCCACGGCGACGACCACCGCGTCGGCCACGCCCTCCTCGGCCATCAGGGCGGCCTCCACCTCGCTCGGCTCCACCAGGTACCCGCGGACCTTGATCGCCGCGTCGGCCCGGCCGAGCAGCACGAGGCCGCCGTCCTCGTCGAGGCGGGCGAGGTCGCCCTGGAGGCAGCTGGGGCGCCCGTCGGACCAGACGCCGAACTTCGCGGCGTTGCTGACGTCGTCGCGCCAGTAGCCGCCGGACAGGTAGTCGGAGACCACCACGAGCTCGCCGGCCTCACCGGGCTCGGCGGGGGTGCCGTCCTCCCGTCGGATGACGACCTCCTTGCCGCCCATCAGGGTGCCGGCCGGGACCGTGCCCACCGGCGCCGGCTCGCCCGGCGGGAGCTCGAACATGGAGAGCGTGCCCACCTCCGACGAGCCGGTCCAGTTGACGTAGGTGGTGCTCGGCAGCAGGTGGGCGCGGGCTGCCGCGACGTCACCGCCGCTGATCGCCTCACCGACGGTCGAGACCAGCCGGAGCGAGGACAGCACGGCGTCGTGGTCGAGGGCGCCGACCAGCGAGCGGAGCAGGTGGGGGGTGCAGGCCAGCACACTGAGGCGCTCGTCCTGGACCCAGCGGACGAGGCCGCGGGTCCCGCCGTCGCGCGGGTCGTAGCTGAACACCCCGGCGCCGTTGAGCAGCGCCACGAAGAGCAGCGAGAGCCCGGCCGCGAACCCGTACGGGAGGACGAGGGCGACCCGGTCCTCCGGCGTCAGCCGGAAGCGGCCACCGTTGGTGGTGACGTCGTTGAGGAGCTGCTGGTGGGTCTGCAGGACGCCCTTGGGGCGGCCCGTGGAACCGGAGGTGAAGACGATCGCCGCGGCGTCCCGGCCCGCCCGGAGCGGGGCACGGTCGGGGGCCCGGTCCTGCGGCTCCGCGGACGGGGCGACCAGCCCGTCGAGGTCCAGGACCCCGCCCGCGGGAAGACCCACCTCGACGGCCGTGCCCACCAGGTCCGCCGCCGCCAGGCAGGCGTCCGCCCCGGCGAGCTCGACGACCGTCCGCAGCCGGTCGGGTGGCAGGTGCGGGTCCAGCGAGACGACGACGCGGTCGGCCTTGAGGATGCCCAGCAGCCCGACCAGCCCGGCCGCGTCCTGGCGGGACAGCAGGGCGACCCTGCTGCCCGGCCCGCCGGCGTCCAGCGCCAGCAGAGCCGTCGCGACCAGGTCCGAGGCCCGGTCGGCCTCGGCGTAGGTGTAGCTCGCGCCCGGGGACCGCAGCGCCGGCCGGTCGCCGAACCGTTCCACCGCCCCCGCCCAGCTCTCGACCAGGGACCCCCCGGTCGTCGTGCCGGTCAGCGTTCCCACCGTGCTCGTCGCTCCCACGACCCACCCAACTTCCCCACAGACATCTCACAGGACGTCGACATCCTAGGAAGAAGGACCGGCTCCCGCCGCCGTTTGGACTGTGACCTGGTCGGCGCTGCGCCGCCCGGTCGCCCGGGCGCCGGGCGGGCCTCAGTCCTCGTCGCCGCCCTCGGACATCCCGGCCCAGATCTCCTGGCACTCGGGGCAGACCGGGAAGCGCTCCGGGTCGCGGCTGGGCACCCAGACCTTGCCGCACAGCGCGACGACGGCGGTGCCCATCACCATGGCCTCGGTGAGCTTCTCCTTGGGCACGTAGTGCGAGAAGCGCTCGTGGTCACCCTCCTCGAGGCGCAGGTCTTCACGTTCGGCGACGCGCTCGTCGACGATCGTCTCGGCTCCCGGGCTCAGCTGCTGGCTCACGCCGTCAGTCTAGACAGGAAGCCGCTGAGGTGGAGGATTCCCGGAGCCGGCCCGGGAGGTGGTGGACTGGGCCGGTGACGACCCGCGGTACCGAGCACCCCGACTCCGACCAGACGTCGACGGTGCGCCCCGCGGGAGCTCCGGCAGCGCCGGCGGTGTCCCAGCGCCGGCTGGTCGTCGGGGTCTGCGCCACCATCGTCGCGGTCGCCTTCGAGTCGATCGCGGTCGCGACGGCGATGCCCGTGGCCGCGCGCGACCTGGACGGCTTCGACTACTACGCCTGGTCCTTCTCCGTGTTCGTCATCGGCATGCTGTTCGCCACCGTGGTCGGCGGTCGCCTGGGGGACCGGATCGGACCGGCCAAGCCCCTGCTGGTGGGGCTGGCGGTGTTCGCCGTCGGCCTGCTGGTGGCCGGTTCCGCGACGACGATGGGCCAGCTGATCGGCGGCCGCTTCGTCCAGGGCCTCGGCGGCGGGGTGCTCAACGTGTCGATCTTCGTCTGCGTGGCCCAGGTGTTCGGACCGCAGGACCGGCCGCGGATGTTCAGCTACATCTCGACCGCCTGGGTGCTGCCCGCCTTCGTCGGCCCCCCGGTCTCCGCCTGGTTGACCCACCAGCTGAGCTGGCACTGGGTCTTCTTCGCGGTGCTGCCGCTGGTCGTCCTCGGCGGGGCGCTGGTGCTGCCGACGATGCTCCGGCTGATGCGCTCCTTCGAGCCCACCGTCCCGGCTCCGGGCGCCCGCCCGCCCGCGCCGCTCTGGTCCGCCGTCGTGGTGTCGCTGGCCGCCGCCGCGCTGCAGCTGGCCGGGCAGCGGCTGGACCTCGGCGGCCTGGCGCTGCTCGTCGGCGGCCTGGCCGGCCTGGTGGCCGGCCTGCCGCGGCTGATGCCTCCGGGCTTCCTGCGGTTCCGGCGGGGCATCTCCGCGGTCATCGTGGTCCGCGGCCTGCTGCCCGGTGCCTTCTTCGGCGGCGAGGCGTTCATCCCGTTGATGCTCGTCGAGCAGCGGGGCGTGGCCCTCGTGCTCGCGGGTGCGACGCTCACCGTCGGCGCCGTCGGCTGGACCACCGGCTCCTGGATCCAGTCCCGGCCCTGGCTCCGGCTGCGGCGGGACCGGCTGATCACCGTCGGCTGCCTGTCCGTGGCCCTCGGGCTGGCCTCCGTCGGCACCCTGGCGTTCCTGCCGGTCGTGCCGTTCTGGCTCGCCGGCGTCGGCTGGGTGTTCGCCGGCTTCGGGATGGGCCTGTCGGTCTCCAGCACCTCGCTGGCCGTCATGACCCTGTCCGAGGAGGCCGAGCAGGGCCGGAACGCGTCCTCGCTCAACCTCTTCGACGCCCTCGGGTCCAGCGTCTTCGTGGGCATCGCTGGCTCGCTGTTCAACGCGCTGCGGCCCGGCGGCGACCTGCCGCTCACCTTCGGTGTGCTGCTGCTCACCATGATGGTGATCGCGGTTCTCGCCGCCCTGACCAGCCTGCGGATCGGCGTCGTGCGGAACGAGTTCGCGCCCCGCTGAGGGGCCCTCGACGCGCGCGCGGGGTGCGGGACCGGCCGCCCTCAGGTCCTAGACTCTGGGGAATGTCTGCCCGGCCCGATCCCGCGTCCCCCGCGGGGGCTGCCGCAGCCATCGCCGCTTCCGGGCTGCCCCCGGCCTTCCCCGCCCGAGCCGCCTGGGGCACCGCCAAGAGCCTCCGCGCCTGGCAGGCGGCGGCGCTGCAGCGGTACTTCGACGAGGACCCCCGCGACTTCCTGGCGGTCGCCACCCCGGGCGCCGGCAAGACCTCGTTCGCCCTCGCGCTGGCCCAGACCCTGCTGACCCGCCGCCAGATCGACCGCATCATCATCGTCGCGCCGACCGAGCACCTGAAGACCCAGTGGGCCGAGGCCGCGCACCGCGTCAACCTCGCCATCGACCCGAGCTTCGGGGTCAAGCAGGGCCGGACCAGCCGTGACTACCAGGGCATCGCGCTGACCTACGCCGGCGTCGCCGTCAACCCGCTGGCCCTGCGGATCCGCACCGAGGGCTTCAGGACCCTCGTCATCCTCGACGAGGTGCACCACGCGGGCGACGCCCTCAGCTGGGGCGAGGCCGTCCGGGAGGCCTTCGAGCCGGCCGCCCGACGGCTGATGCTGACGGGGACGCCCTTCCGCTCCGACACCAACCCCATCCCGTTCGTCCGCTACGAGGCCGACGGCGCGGGCGTGCTGCGCTCCAAGGCCGACTACGGCTACGGGTACGGGGAGGCGCTCGCCGACGGCATCGTCCGGCCCGTGCTCTTCATGGCCTACTCCGGTGACCTGCACTGGCGGACCAGCGCCGGCGACGAGATCTCCGCCCGTCTGGGCGGCCCGCTCACCAAGGACCTGGCCAGCCAGGCGCTGCGGACGGCGCTGGACCCGCAGGGCTCCTGGATCCCCGCCGTCCTGAAGGCCGCCGACACCCGGCTCAGCGAGATCCGCGCCCACGTCCCCGACGCGGCCGGCCTGGTGATCGCCACCGACCAGACGGCGGCCCGGGCCTACGCCTCGCTGCTCAGGTCCATCACCGGCAGCGCGCCGACGCTGGTGCTGAGCGACGAGCCGCAGTCGAGCAAGAAGATCTCCGCGTTCACCGAGGGCGACGCCCGGTGGATGGTCGCGGTCCGGATGGTGTCGGAGGGCGTCGACGTGCCCCGGCTGGCGGTGGGGGTCTACGCCACCTCCACCGCGACCCCGCTGTTCTTCGCTCAGGCCGTCGGCCGGTTCGTCCGCGCCCGCAGCAAGGGCGAGACGGCCTCGGTCTTCGTGCCCAGCGTGCCCAACCTGCTGCTCTTCGCGTCGGAGATGGAGAAGGAGCGCGACCACGTGCTGCGCTCCCCGAAGGAGGTCGACGAGGCCGACCTGCTGGTGGAGGCCGAGCGGACCGAGAGCGAGCGGGACCTGCCGGAGGGGGAGTTCACCGCCCTGGGCAGCGAGGCCGACTTCGACCGCGTCGTCTTCGACGGTGCCGACTTCGGGCTCACCACCCAGTCGGGCAGCGACGAGGAGATGGACTACCTCGGGCTGCCGGGGCTGCTGGAGCCGGACCAGATGAAGGACCTGCTGCGCCGGCACCAGGCCAACCACCTGTCCCGGGCGCCGCGCGAGGCGGCGACCGAGCAGGCGCCGTCGGCCAGCACGCACGAGGAGCTCCGCGCCCTGCGCAAGGAGCTGAACGGCCTCGTCGCCGCCTGGCACCACCGGACCGACCTGCCGCACGGTGTGGTGCACGCCCAGCTGCGGTCGTCCTGCGGGGGTCCGCCGACCGCCATCGCCAGCGCGGACGAGCTGCGCGAGCGGATCGAGCGGATCCGCGCCTGGGCCGTCACGGGGCGGCGCGCCTGAGGGCACCGCCGGCCCGGACCTCGGGCCGCGGTCAGAGGCCCGCCTGGGCCAGGTCCGCGACCCGGTGCTCCCAGATCCAGTCCACCCCCTCCTGGGCGCGGTCCTGCAGGTAGTCGAGGTCGACCGCGTTCCCCAGCAGCAGGAGCCGCCGGAGACCGGGATCGGCCACGGGCCGCAAGGGCACCCGGGGCACCAGCCGTCCGTGCGGGTCCACCCGCAGGTCCCGCGGCCAGACCTCCTGCAGGGCCACCAGCCGGGGACCCCGACCCGCCGGGGCGACGAGCAGGTCCGCCTCCAGGCCCCGGCCGCCGGCCGCCGGCTCGACCCGCTGCGGCCCGAAGCGGAACGACCCGGGAACCAGCGCGGGGGTGGAGCGGGTGCCGGGCTGCTGGGTGTAGCCCCGGTCCTCCAGCCAGCTCCGCAGCAGGGTGCGCCGGTGGTCGCGCAGGGCCTGCCGCAGGATCTGGTCCGCGACGGCGTCGCAGCGCCGGTCGGCGACCAGCATCGTGACGTGGTCCCGGTCGGCGGCGGTGCGCCCGGCGCCCACCAGGACCGGGTCGACGCAGTGCGTCAGCACGCGGCAGATCCGGCCCAGCTGGGCGTCCAGGTCACCCGAGGAGATGCTGCTCGGCAGGCGCCCCTGCTCCAGCGCGTGGATCACCGGGCGCTCGGCCCGGGCGAGCTCCGCGAGCCGCTCCCGCGCCATCGGCGGTGCTGTCGTCATCCGCAGCGTCGCGAGGTGCTGCGGTCGGCGCCGCAGCAGCGCCGGGGACAGCGCCTGCAGGCCGTCGGTCTCGTCGAGCAGGGCCGTAACCTCGTCCCGCGCGGCCTCCCGGGCCACGCGGTAGGCCAGCCGGCCCCCGGTCGCGTACCAGGCCTCGAAGGCGAGCTGGGCCGCCGTCAGGTCGGGTCGCCACCGGGCGGGTGTCCCGCTGTTGATCATCGTGCCGCTCCTCCGTCGCGTCGCGTCGCACTGCTCCGTGTCGGGGCCTCGTCCCGGCGCGCGACCGCGCAGGGTCGCCCCGGCCGCGTCGGGACGCAGCCGGGATGCGGCCCCTCGTCGGGAACCCATCCTCAGCGGCTCCGGGACGACCTGACGGGCGTTCGGGTGAACGTTGGATAACGCTTGTCGTGGCCTCGGGGGAGCCCGCCGGACACCTGTGGTTTGTCTGTGTGAGGCAGGACACCTCATCGGGCATAAAACTCACCTGAGAGATCGACCGTTGAAGGTTAGAGTTTCGGCAACGGTGTCAACGGGGGTTGGGCACCGCAGCTGGAGCGAGGACGTGCGGCCCGGACAGGGTGGCGTGCCGGCCCGGCGAGGGACGGGGTGGTCCCGCAAGAACCCCCGCGGGGACTTACACGGGGGATTCAGATGTTTCGACGCAACACCACCGCGCCCACGATCACGATCGTGGTGCCGGTGAAGAACGAGGCGGCCAACCTGCGCGAGGTGCTGCCGCAGCTGCCGGCCGTGCACGAGGTCATCCTCGTCGACGGCAACTCCGTCGACGACTCGGTGGCGGTGGCCCGCGAGGTCCTGCCCGCCATCCGGGTCGTCCGGCAGACCCGCAAGGGCAAGGGCAACGCGCTGGCCGCCGGCTTCCTGGCCGCGACCGGCGACATCATCGTCATGTTCGACGCCGACGGCTCGGCCGACCCGGCCGAGATCCCGGCCTTCGTCCAGGCCCTGGTCGACGGCGCCGACTTCGCCAAGGGCTCGCGCTTCGCGGCCGGCGGCGGCAGCGAGGACATCACCCGGCTGCGCTCCGCGGGCAACCTGGGGCTCAACCTGGTGGCCAACCTGGCGTTCCGGACGAAGTTCTCAGACCTCTGCTACGGCTACAACGCCTTCTGGCGCGACCTGGTCCCGCAGCTGGACCTGCCCGCCCTCGAGCTGCCGGCGCCGGAGTCGGGGATGCTCTGGGGCGACGGCTTCGAGATCGAGACGGTGATCAACTGCCGGATGGCGGCCGCGAAGGTGCAGATCACCGAGGTGGGCAGCGTGGAGCTGTCCCGCATCCACGGGGAGAGCAACCTGCGCACCTTCTCCGACGGCTTCCGCGTGCTGCGGACCATCGGGGCCGAGTACCGCCGCGCCCGTCGCCAGGGCCGGCAGACCGACGTCATCGGCATCGAGGCCGCGCGGAGCTACCTGCACCCGCGCACCGACCTGATCGAGGACGCCTCGCCCGTGCTCGTCGCCGTCCCCGCCGGGGAGCAGACAGCCTGAGGGCCCCTGAGCCGACGTGCCTGAGCGCAGCCATGCCGCTCGGCACGTCATCGGCCGCGCCCCGGCCCCCCCGGCTGCGCGGGGACCTGCCCCCAAGCCAGGTCCGACGAGGGTCCGCTGTGCAGAGGCGGACCCTCGTCCCGTACCCCTCGCCGGGCCAGGGTGCGCGTGGAGCGGGCCGGTGCCCCTGAGCACATCCGGCCGGTCCGGGCCGTCGTGGTGCCGTGGTCGGTCGTCGCCGTGGTAGAACCGGACATGCCGATCGTGGTCCGACGGCGGGGCACGGCTGCCGAGAGGCGGACGCCCGGTCCAGGACCGAGGTGCTCGGGGGAACGGGCGTCCACCTGGACGCGTGCTCAAACAGTCTGCAACCCGAGAAGGATCCTCCCCATGACGTCTGTCACTGCCGCTGTGGTGGTGTGCGCCTACACCCTCGAACGCTGGGACGACATCACCGAGGCCCTGGCGTCGGCTGCCCGCCAGGATCGAGCGCCCGACGAGCTCTGGCTCGTCGTCGACCACAACGACGAGCTGTTCGAGCGAGCCGGACGTGAGCTCGTCGCGGTGCACCCCGAGCTGAAGGTGCTGCCCAACCTCAGGACCCGGGGACTCTCCGGAGCCCGCAACACCGCTCTCGAGCACGTCACGACCGACATCGTCGTGTTCCTGGACGACGACGCGGCTGCCGCGACGACGGACTGGCTGGGACGGCTTCTGGAGCCCTACCGCGACGAGAGGGTCATCGCCGTGGGGGGGTCGGCCGTCCCGCGGTGGCCCGAGGGTCAGGGACGACCGCGGACGCTGCCGGTGGGCCGCGGGACCGCCCGTGGAGAGCTGGACTGGGTGGTCGGCTGCACCTACCGGGGGCAGCCGGAGACGCAGCAAGGCGTCCGCAACCTCATGGGGTGCAACATGTCCTTCCGGCGGGAGGTCTTCACCGCGGCCGGGGGTTTCGGCGAGCACCTCGGACGCGTGGGCAAGACCCCCCTGGGATGCGAGGAGACCGAGCTCTGCATCAGGGCCCAGCGGACACGCTCGGGCAGCTCCATCATCTTCCAGCCGACAGCCGAGGTGCGTCATCACGTCAGCCTCGACCGGCTGACGTGGCGGTACCTGCTGCGTCGCTGCTATGCCGAGGGTCTGTCGAAGGCGGCCGTCTCCCGGATGGTGGGTCAGGACCAGGCGTTGAGCACGGAGCGTCGCTACGCGTCGCGCGTGCTGCCCGCCGCCGTGCTCCGAGAGGTCGCCTCAGCCGTCAGCCCGGGACCGGGGCACCGCGGTCCTCACCTCCACGGGGCCGCCGCGGTCGTCCTCGGTCTTGCCGCCACCACGATCGGCTACGTGCGGGGTCGGGCGAGCTCGCTCGACGCGGCCGCAGCACCCGTCCCCGTGCTGCGGCTCCACGACCGCGCGCCCACGGAGCCGGCTTGAGGCCGGGGGAGCGGGCATGCCCCGGCTCGAGCCGGCCAGACCGCGACGGATCCGCGCCGGGGGGTGCCGGCTCCTGGTCCTCGCCGCGCTGCTCAGCGCGTCCGCCTGCGCCACCACCGGTCCCAACGTGGCGGGAGCAGCGGTGGTGACCGCATCCTCGTCCGAGACGGCTGCCGGGCAGACGCCCGATCGGGCGGTGGACGGGATGGTCGGCGGCGACCCGACCAACCCGACGACGGCGTGGGTGTCGAGGACGACCGACGGGAGCTGGCTCGAGCTCCGGTGGCCGACCCCGCAGACCATCGACCACGTCCGTCTCCACGACCTCCCCAGCGACCAGGACGGGATCACCGCAGCCTTGCTGACCTTCGACGACCGGAGCGCGGTGCGCGTCGGCGCCCTGCCCAACGACGGCGCCGGCCTGACCGTCCGCTTCGCCCCGCGGACGACCGCCACCCTGCGGTTCAGCGTGGAGCAGACCGTGCCGGGGACCGCGCACGCGGGACTCGCCGAGATCGAGGTCTACACGACGGACCGCTCGACGGCCCCTGCGACGACGGCAGGGCCGGCCTGCCCGAGAGGATCCGTGGTGGACGTCCTCGCCCACGCCGACGACGACCTCTTGTTCATGAGCCTCGAGCTGCAGGCTGCGCTCGAGGCCGGCCAGTGCCTGCGGACCATCATCCTCACCGCTGGCGACGCCGGGCTCGGGCCGGAGTACTGGCGGGAGCGGGAGGCCGGGTGGAAGGCCGGGGTCAGCGAGCTCGCCCAGGTCCCCGACCAGTGGACCAGCACCGAGGTGGACCTGGCCGGGGGGTCGGTGACCCTGGAGACGTTGCGGGCCGACCCCCGCGTCACCGTGTACTTCGTCCGCCTCCCGGACGGCAACCTGGACGGGTCCGGGTTCCCGGCGCACGGCTCCACCAGCCTGGCCCAGCTCTGGGACGGAGACGTGGATGCCGTGTCCACGGTCGACGGGACCTCCACCTACTCGCGCTCCGACCTCGTCGAGGTGCTGACGGCCCTCGTGGACGACGCCGCCGCCACGGAGGTGAACACGTTGGACCCCCGTCGGAGCCCGACGGACCACAGCGACCACCGCTCCAGCGCCCTGTTCGCGCGTGCGGCGCTGGACGAGGTGACGGCGCGCCCGCAGGTCACCGGCTTCCGGGGGTATCCCATCGCCGAGGAGCCGTCGAACGTGGGCGGGTCGGCGCTCAGCCGGAAGAGGACGGCGTTCTGGGCCTACGCGGCTCATGACGACCTGACCTGCGGCAGTGCCCAGGCGTGCGAGGGCAAGCCCGAGTCCGCCTGGCTCACCCGCGAGTACCGGGTGCCGCAGTGAGCCCCGAGTCGAGCACGACCGCGCCGCGGCTCGCGTGCGTCGTGCTGGCGCACGCCGACCCGCGGCACGTCAGGCGGCTGGTGGCGGCCCTCGACCCGTTCCCGGTCTTCCTGCACTGCGACATCTCCGCGCCCGAGGCGGTCTTCGCGGAGATGACGTCCGATCTGCCGGCGCGCTGCCGGGTGCTGCCCCGGATGCGCACCGGATGGGCACGCTGGGAGAACGTGGCCGCCGAGCTGGAGGGGTACCGGGCGGCCCTGGCGACGGAGGCCACCCACGTGGCGGTGCTCACCGGCAGCGACTACCCGTTGGCCTCGACCGACGAGATCGACGCGCTGCTCGCCCGCCATCCCGGCCGGTCCTTCGCGCGGTACCACCCCTTGCCCTATGACCAGTGGGGTCGCAGCGGCGGGATGGACCGGCTCCGGTACCGGCACTGGGTGAGGGGGAAGCGGATGCTCCGCCTCCCGGTCCCGCGGCGGCTGCCCCGGGGCCTGACCTTCGCCGGCGGCTCGCAGCTGAAGGTGCTGGCCCGCGAGCACGCGGCGGCCGTGCTCGAGGTGGCTGACCGTCGTGCCGACCTCGTCCGATTCTTCCGGCGCAGCTGGATCGCGGACGAGAGCTTCGTCGGGACGGTGCTCTCCACGCCGAGCCTCGTCCCGGGATGGGACCGGGAGCACGTGGCGAGCTGGCTCTGGTACATCGGCTGGGACGGGTCCAGGCGCAAGAGCCCGCCCTGGCTGGGACGCGAGGACTGGCCGGCCCTGGAGCGGCACGCCCGTTCGTCGGAGGGTGGGGTCCACCCGGTCTTCGCGCGGAAGTTCTCGAGCGACCAGGACACCGGGGTGCTCGACCTCATCGACCGCGAGCTGCGCCACGCAGAGCCCGGGGAGGTGTCATGACGGTCCCGGACTCGAGCGCCGAGGCGGGGGCCGGTCTGCCGCCCAACCCGGCTGCGGCTGAGATAGGGCTCACGGAGGGGTCCAACCGGCAGTCGGGCCTCTTCGGCCGTGGTCTGCTCTACGTCGTCGTCTTCTCGTTCCAGACGTTGGCGGCGACCATCGTCTCGCCCGTGCTGGCCCACCTGATCGGGCCGGAGGAGTTCGGCCGCCTGGCCTCGGCGATCGCGCTCTACCAGCTGCTGAGCGTGCTGTGCGTGCTGGGGCTGGACCAGGCGCTGGTGATCCAACGGGCCGAGGACGGCGACAGCCGGTCCGCCCGGTCCCTGATCGCCATCAGCTTCGCCCTCACCACCGCCGTCGTCCTGGTCACCGCGCTCACGTCCCCCCTGTGGAGCGAGGCGTTCGGGTTCACGTCGTCCTCCTCGTTGCTGGTCGCGACGTTCCTCTGGACCGGCCCGGGTGCCGCGGTCCAGGTCATGCTCTCCATGCTGCTGTCGGAGGACCGGCTCAAGGTCTTCACCGTCGTCAGCGCCATCTCCGCCATCGGTGGACAGCTGGTCGGCGTCCTCCTCCTGGTGCTGGTCAGCCGGGACGCCACGACCTACGCCTGGGGCGGGGTGGCCAGCCAGTTCGCCGCCATGGCGATCGGCATCGTGATCACCCGCCCTCGCCCGCGCGGACTGCTCGACCTCCGGTTGGCCCGGCGGGCGCTCACGCTCGGAGCCCCCCTGGCGGTGGGGGCGATCGCGGCCTTCGTCCTCAACGCGGGCGACCGGATCGTGATCCAGCGGTTGCTCGGGCCCGCCGAGGTCGGCAGGTACCAGGTCGCGTACACGGTCGGCTACGTCGTGGTGCTGCTCATGGTGTTCGTCAGCCAGGCCTGGACGCCCCGCTTCGCGGCCATCCGTGACCGGGAGGAGCGGCTGGCCCTGGCCGAGACCGCCCGGAACGAGCTCTACCGCCTGCTGCTGCCGCTGGTCCTCGGGATCAGCCTCGGCGCCCCGCTCGCGCTCCGCGTGTTCGCCCCGGCCAGCTTCGCCCCCGAGACCCTGACGCTGGTCGTCTTCCTGGTCGCGGTGTCGGCGTTCCCGGTCGCCGCCAGCGGGGCCAGCGGCCGCGAGCTGATCACCCTGCGTCGCGGCAGGTCGATCGCGGCCGTCGCCTGCATCGCCGCCGTCGTCAACATCGGTCTGAACCTGCTGCTCGTCCCGCGCTTCGGCATCGAGGGCTCGGCCGCGGCGACGGTGCTCGCCTTCGGCCTGACCGCGCTGCTCCAGGCGCGGTGCCTGCCGCGGTCCCCGCGCTGGCCCCGCACGTCCGGCCGGATGGCGCTGGCCATCCTGGGCTGCTGCCTGTTCGCGGCGGTGACCACGCAGCTGCCGCAGACGTCGGGCTGGATCATCGCCCGCATGGTGCTCGGCCTGGCGTGCGTGCCGTGGCTGCTGCACCGGCTCCGGATCGCCCGCAACCCGCCGCCGGAGATCGCATCAGCCCCCGGAGCGGAGTCCTCGACCGCCGACGCCCTGCCGTCCGGCCGGCCGACGGAGGGCTGACGATGACCACCGATCCACGAACTCAACCGGAGGAAGGTGCTGCTGTGGCGGCCACTGCTGGACCTGGACCCATCCGCATCGAGATGGTCGATCTTGAAGGCCCGCTGCCCGATCTCCGGGTGGAGGGAGACGTCACCCAGGTCTGGGTGGTCGGGCGGAGGGCCGGTGTCCCGCAGCTCATCGTCGAGGTGGACCTCAGCGAGGGTCCCGAGGCCGTCGCTGAGCAGCTCCGACCGATGGCGGAGTCGGTCGGCGCGCTCGGCCTGCTGCCCGGCGGCGTCGACGAGTCGGCTCTGCCGCGGATCTCCGTCGTCGTCCCCTCGATCATCGCCCGCACGGATGAGCTGCGCACCTGCCTCGACGGGTTCGGGAGCCTCGAGTACCACGACTTCGAGATCATCCTCGTCGACAACCGGCGCGAGCTGCCGGCCGACGACCCTCTGCCGGGTCTGCTCGCCGGGCGGGAGGGGGTGCGGTCCGTCCGAGCACTGCGGCCCGGGATCTCGGCTGCCCGCAACGCCGGCATCGCGGCCGCCACGGGCGAGATCGTGGTGTTCACCGACGACGACGTCCACGTCGACCGCCGGTGGCTGCGGGCGCTGGGCGAGCGCTTCGTGCGCCAGCCGGAGCTGGAGGCCGTGACGGGACTGATCCTGCCCGCCGAGCTGGAGACCCCGGCGCAGATCTTCTTCGAGCGGTACTACGGGGGCTTCAGCGGCGAGCGGACCTTCGCCCCGCTGACTCTGACGGCCACCCGTCGTCCCCTGGGTCGGAGCCGGGTCGTCGTGCGTGACGTCACCGGCCACGAGGTGCGCACCTTCGCCATCTACGGCGTCGGCGCCTACGGCGCGGGCGCCAACATGGCCTTCCGCAGATCGACGCTGCAACGCCTCGGCGGGTTCGACCTCGCCCTCGGGACCGGGACCCAGGCGCGCGGGGGCGAGGACCTCGCCACCTTGATCGACGTCCTCTGGGACGGAGGCTCGATCGGGTACGAGCCGGCGGCCGTGGTGCACCACAAGCACCGGCGCGAGTACGACGAGCTGGTGCACCAGCTGCGCGGCAACGGGCTCGGGTTCACCGCGATGCTGACGTCGCTCGTCCTCCACGACCCGCGCCATCTCCTGGCTCTGGGCGGTCAGCTGCCCCTGGCCCTCCGTCGGATGGGGAGCCAGACGCTCGCCCGGCTGAGCGGTCGGCGCGCCGGCGCCGAGGAGGCCGCCGGGGGCCCGGATCTCTACCCGAAGGAGCTGGTGCTCCGCGAGCTGCAGGGGATGCCACTGGGGCCCTCGGCCTACGTCCGGAGCCGGCGGTCGGCGACGCGCTGGTCCGCCGAGCACCCTGAGGTGGCGGAGGCGGAGAGGTCGAGTGCGCTCGGGGCCGCTGGGACCAGGCGCTGATGGCCGACCGGTTGGCGGAGCTGGCGGGTCACCTCCGTCAGGACGCCCGCATCGCGGGCTCCCACCTCCTCCTCACCGTCCTGGGGGGGTCGATCTACCTCCCGCCGACGGTCCGGAAGCTGATCTACCGCCGTGCCGGCGCTCCGGTGGAGTCCCCGCCCGGGTTCGGTTTCCGGTTCGCCGGCCGTCCCGCCAACCTCCGCGTGGGCCCCGACGTCTACTTCAACCAGCGCGTGTTCATCGAGGCCGTCGGACCGGTCGTGATCGGCAGCGGCTGCGCGTTCGGGATGGAGGTCATGGTGGTGACCAGCCACCACGAGCTCGGCACCGACGGGCGGTGGTCGATCGAGGCCACGGGTCGTGGGGTCACCATCGGCGACCGGGTGTGGGTCGGTGCGCGGGCGATGATCCTGCCGGGGGCGGTCGTCGAGGACGACGTGGTGATCGCCGCCGGGGCGGTGGTGACGGGCCGGTGCCGCTCCGGCGGGGTGTACGCCGGGGTCCCCGCGCGTCGGATCCGCGAGCTCGTGCCCGCACAGGCCCCGCCCCGGGCCTAGCGGCGGTACTGCTGCAGGACCCCCTCGAGGGCGTCGACGTGGGCCTCCGCCGGGAAGCGCTCCGCCACCCACCGCACGCAACGGTCCTGCAGGTCGGGGTCGCGCGCCCGCCAGCCCAGCGTCGACACGAGGGTTGCGGCGAGCGCCTCGGCGTCGCGCGGTGGGACCAGGAGGTGCGCCATCGGCCCGGTGAGGAGCTCTCCGACGGCGCCGACGTCCGACGCGACCACGGGTCGTCCGGTGCTCAGCCCTTCGAGCACCACCCGGCCGAACGCCTCGGGCAGCCAGCTGGGGAAAGCCACGACGTCGCTGGCGTGGAGGAAGGGGACCACGTGGTCGGTGATCGGGAAGCGCCGGTAGGACGAGACCGGCAGTCGTCGGAGCTCCGCCTCGACCGCTGCATCCGGGCGGCCGGAGCTGGCGTCGACGAGCACCAGGACCGCTGCTGGCTCCGCGGTGAGGACCTCGTGCCACGAGGCCAGCAGCGTGAGCAGGCCCTTGCTCGTGGTCATCTGCCCGTAGGACAGCACGACGGGCACCCCGGGCTCCAGGCCGAGCTGTCGGCGAGCCTGGTCCTGCTCGGTGATCCCTCCCGCCGGGTACACCCGGGGGTCGACCGCGTTGTGGATGCGTGTGATGCGTTCCGGGGCCACCCCGCGCTCGATGTAGCTGTCGCGCACGAAGTCCGACACGGCGATGAAGTGGGCGACGCCGGCTCCTGCGACCCTCATCCTGCGGTAGACCGGTGGCCCGTGCAGATGGGCGACGACCGGCGCACCGGCTGCGCGCGAGGCGACCTGGGCCCACACCAGGTGCTCGGCCCGGTTCAGCCACACGACGTCCGGCCGCTGCTGTCGCACCCAACGGGCGGACCGCCGGAAGCCCGCCAGGTCCCGCACCGCGTGGCGAGGGGAGAAGTCGAACGCGTAGGGACCGGCCAGCTCGCTGCCGAGGGACTCGTAGGCGGGACGCAGGCTGCCCTCCTCGCTGAAGGCCAGGTCGACCCGGTGGCCGCGGGCGCTGAGCGCGCGGCTGTCCTCGAGCGTGCAGATCTCCACCCCGCCCAACGGATCCAGGCTCCTGGCGTGGGCGACCACGTGCAGCGGCGGGCCCGCGGCCGTCCCGTGGCGGTCGCCGACGCCCGCGATGGGATCCTCGGCCCTCACGAGTCGGCTTGGCGCGAGGCCGGCGTGGTGGACGGCCCGGTGCCTCGCGCGTGGTCCTCGTCGACCCGGACCAGACGAGCCGGGTTGCCCACGACCACGCCGCCGGCCGGCACGTCAGCGAGGACGAGGGCGAGAGCCCCCACCCGGGCCCGGTCCCCGACGTGCAGGGCGCCGACCACGACGGCACCGGCGCCGAACTCGACGCCGTCGCCGGCACTGGCGACGCCCTTCTCGCTGCCGTCACGCCGGACGACGTTGCCGATGGTCACGTTCTGGCGCAGCACGCAGTCGGCTCCGAGCCGCACCCCCGGGTTGAGCACGATGCTGTGGGGGTGGAAGACACGCAGCCGAGGTCCCACTTCCAGCTCGGCGGGCAGCTCGACGCTGCAGACGAGCGAGGTCACCAGCCGGTACACCACGTTGAGCCGGCGCCCGGTGGCGCCCCAGCGTCGGTGAGACCACTGGGCGAGCCTGAACCAGGCGAGGATCAGCTGGGAGTCGCGGTAGCCGTCGTTGACCTCCCAGTCCTGGAAGACCCATCGACGCAGCTCCCGGGCCGTGCCGGTCTGCGGGTTCCTCATCCACCACCTCGTCGGTCCGCTCGGCCCCCGGAACGCGCTCATGCTAGCGCGGGTGTTCCCCGCGCGGCCCCGATCAGGGCGACGACGCCCCGGGAGCCTCGGGAGAGCCACTATCCTGGGTGCCGGCGCGGGGGAACCGCGTCGTCCATCCTCGGGGGGCACACGATCGCGCGCTCGGCCGACACCGTCGTCAACCGGCGATGGACCTGGCTGGCGGCCGCGGTGGTCGGGCTGCTGGTGGTCATGGTGCTCCTGCCCCGCTACATCGACCCGAGGACGAGCTTGCCGGTGGACGACCTCCCGGGCTGGCGTCAAGTGGTCGCGGAGGACTTCGACGCCGAGGTGCCCCTCGGTGGGTTCTCGAGCTCGCCCTACAGCCCGGGGTTCTCGGCCTACGACGGCTTCGCCGACACCTTCGGCCATGGTCGCTACGACCCGGCCGAGGTGCTGTCGGTCCAGGACGGGTCCCTCGACTGGGACCTCCACACGTCCGAGGGGGTCCACCACGTCGCCGCGGTCGTCGTCACCGTGCCCGGGAGCGGCTGGGGCCAGACCTACGGCCGGTACTCGGTCAGGTTCCGCAGCGACGCCGTCCCGGGCTACAAGCTCGCCTTCTTGCTGTGGCCCGACACGGACCGCTGGGGCGAGGGCGAGATCGACTTCCCGGAGGCGCACTCGCTGGACTCCGACGCGGAGATCGTGGCCAACCTCTACCGCACGGGCGACGGGGCCGACACGCCCGGCACCAGTGCGGGCTTCGACAGCGGCGTCGCCGTCGCGGACAGCGGCTGGCACGTCGCGACCGTCGAATGGCTGCCGTCCAGCCTCACGTTCGAGCTCGACGGCGTCGTCCTCGGCACCAAGACCGCCGGGGTGCCGAGCACCTCCATGCACTGGGTCCTGCAGGTCGAGACCGCCGAGTCCGGCCCGGACGACTCGGCCCGGGGCCACGTCCAGGTCGACTGGGTGGCGGCGTGGTCACCGGAGTGAGGTCTGGTCAGCGCAGCTCGTAGATCCGCACGGCACCGGAGTCGTAGACCTGCCGGTCCTGGGCCTCGGCGCCGATCCGGGCCTCCAGCGCAGCCAGCTCGCCGGGAGCGTAGGTGCCGTGCTCGGTGTCGTAGCGGTACTGGTTGTCGGAGAACACCACGAAGAGCCGGTACGGCTCGCCGGGGTCGGACAGGTCGGCCGCGATCCGCCGCAGGTCCTGCTCCTCGAGGGGCTGGGGGAAGTAGCGCTTGTAGTCCCCGAGTGAGCCGTCGAGGCTGAGGTTGTCGTAGCGGGGACCGACCAGCAGCGGGAAGGCCGGCGAGGTCGTGAGGACGACGTCGCCGCGGCGCACCTGGCCGTCGATCCACTGCGCTGCGACGACGTCGGACCGGGGCACCCGGTAGTCAGCCTCGGGCTGGAAGTAGCTGAGCACGAACAGAGCGGTGAGCACCCCCACGAGGGTCGGCAGCACGACGCGGGTCGGCAGACGCGGGGCCCGCTCGGTGGGCCAGAACGCCCAGGCAGCGGCCATCGCGCACCAGGGGAGCGAGAACAGGTAGACGCGCAGGCGACCCTCGCCGCCGTAGGACTGGCCCGCCAGCACCAGGACAGGGGCCACCATCAGCCAGGCCACGACCAGGGCGGAGCGGACGCCGCCCCAGCGGACGCGGCGCACGAGGCCGACCAGCGCGGTGAGGTAGACGACGGCGGAGATCAGCTGGGTCCCTCGCGCCTGCCAGACCGCGCCGGGCAGCAGGGTGGAGCGGTCGACGGCCGAGTACACCGCGTTGGCGACGGGGTCGAAGCCGCTGAAGAGTCCGAAGTGGGACTGCACGTAGTCCAAGTTGGGCACCAGGTAGGCGAGCGTGATGACGCCCATCCCGACCACGAGGAGGACCGGTCGCAGGTAGCCCAGCACGAACAGCGGGCCCAGCGCCAGCAGGATGAGGTAGGGCGTCAGCTGGTGGCTGGCCACCACGGCGGTGAAGGCGCCGAGCACGGCGACCACGACCCAGGCACGGTGCACCAGCGCCGGGGACCCCAGGGCGACTCCCAGACGGTCGTCCGGAGCTCCGTCGACCGCCGGCCGCGCACGCAGCACTCTGCCGACCGTGCGCTCCAGCCACAGGCCCAGCCGCCCGGGCGGGCGGCTCATCGTCGTGATGACCATCAGGCCGATGAAGAGGTAGAGGGTGTAACCCAGGGCCTGGGGCGCGAAGTAGTTCTGCGCCACCCAGTTGGTGGTGCAGAAGAGGGTGGTCGCCGTCCAGCACCAGCGTCGGTCGCGGGAGAGGGCGCGGGTGAGGGTGAGCACCAGCAGTGCGTCGACCAGGGCGAACCCGGGTTCGGCCAGGCCGGCCCAGTCGACCGGGTCCTGCAGTCCCATCATCTCGCCCAGCTGGGCTGTGAGGGCGAAGAAGCCCGGCCAGCGCTGGTAGATGTCGATCGCGGGGTTGACCGAACCGTTCGCCTCGAGGTAGCGCGTGACGGCGATGTGCTTGTAGACCCAGGGCAGCCGCGGCGCGTCCTCGATCAGGGCCGCCGTGCCGTAGAGGATGAGCACGACGAGGGCGAGATGGGCGGCCATCCAGCCGTCGCGCAGCGGTCGCCGGCTGAGCAGGCCGGTCACCACGCTGCCCAGCGCCAGGACGAGCGCGACGAACCAGGCGACCGGGAAGGCGGCGAGGAGACCCCACTGGTCGAGGTTGCCGGTTCGAGTCTGGCGCAGCGCCACCAGCCAGAGCCCGGCAGCGACCACCAGGAGAACACCGAGGACGACGTCTGCGGTCCAGCCGGGGCGACCTCCGGGGGGCGTCGACGTGGCCCGGACCGGCGGTTGCGCCTCGGTGGGACGGGTTGCGGCGGTCATCGCTGCCCCCGGGTGACTCTGACCCAGTGGCGGCCGAAGGAGACGATGTCGTCGACGTCGACCGGGGTCCGCAGATCGGGCGAACAGCGCCGAGGTGCGCCATCCGGTCCGGTCACGCTGGTGCCGTTCGCCGACCCGAGGTCGACGACGTAGAGGTGGGCAGCGTCGAGCTCGAACCGCAGGTGCGAGCGCGAGACCGTCCGGGTGTCGTCGCCGATGCCCAGAACCCGGCCCGCACGACCGTCGGGGTCACGGCCGATGAGCAGCGAGTCGGTCACCTCGACCACCCGGCCGTCGTCGAGCACGACCGCCCAGGGCCGCTCGACCAGGGGTGCGGCGTCGGGGGCTGTCGTCTCGACCGCGCCGGCGGGTCGGACCCTCGACGCCGGGGGAGCCCCTGCGGCCGACCGCAGCTCTCGGACGAGGATGACGCCGGCGCTGAGGGCGAGGACCGTGCAACCGGCCACGACGGGGTGCCACGTCCTGGTCCAGATCATCGCCAGCGCCACGAGCGTCTCGACGGCGAGGCTCAGGGACACCGCGGTGGCCGCCCGGACCCATCCGTCGACGGCGCCGACCCAGGGCAGCAGGGCCAGTCCTGGGGCGCTCAGCAGGGCCGCGGCGACGACGACCGCCCGCACGGGACCGGACACGTCAGCAGCGGCGAGGACGAGTGCGACCAGCGCGAGGAGAGCCACCACGAGCGAAGCCCTGCCCTCGCCGCGGGCGATGTCGGACGGCGGTCTCCACCGCGCAGCTGCCGTGCTCAAGGCGATCGTCACTCCTGTCGCTCGTTCCGAGGTCCCCGAGCGCCGCGATCACCGCCGACCTGCGGAGCGGTCCCGTCGCCGTTCGGCGGGTCGCTCACGTGGCCCAGTATGACCCACCCGCCGGCCGTGACGGCCGTCCGCACCAGATGTCAGGGCGCGTACGCGTACATCGTCACCCAGTCGACCTGGACATGGCCGCTGACGGCGCTGCTCGGGGAGGGCCCGCCCACCGCTGTCTCGACCTGCAGCACCGGGTGGAAGCTCGTGGTCGGGACGCCCGTGGTGAGTGTGCCCAGGGCCTTGCCGTCGAGGTAGTAGGTGAGCTTGTTCGGAGACCACTCGGTCGTCGCGACGTGCCAGCCGGAGCCCGCGGCGTCGGTGGTCGTCCTGAAGCCCGTGCTCGGACCCGGGGTGCCGGTCGCCGTGTTCCCGCGCTGGTAGAGGTTGGCGTAGATCCTGTTGCCCTGCTCGAGAGAACCCACCTCGGGGAAGTCCACCTCGCCCTCGCCCCAGTTGTCGGAGTCGGGCCAGAGCATGAACGCGAGCTTGTAGCCGGGCAGCTGGTCGCTCCGGAACCGCACGGAGTAGCGGCCGTACCGCTGGCCCCAGCCCGTCGAGGGGTTGATCGGCACCATCGCTGCGACGTTGTGCTGTCCGCCGGCGGTGTGCACGTACCAGTCGAGGGCCCCGCCCGTGGTCGACATGACCGCGGCCGGGTTGTACCGGCCCCGGCCCGAGGTGTCGTTGTAGCCGGAGTAGGAGTACCAGCGACGGCTGTACGCGGGGTTGGACAGCAGGGACCCCCGCCCGGCACTGGTCGCGAAGTCGTCCTTGAAGACCTGCCGCCATCCCGGGAGGTCACCCGTGGGCATCGTCCCCGTCGTTCCCGCCAGGGCGCCGCCGACCGTGAAGCTGACGACATCCCCGACCGCGGACCACTGCGTCCCGACCTGGACGCATGCGAAAGCGACGTAGGAGCCGGCGCTGAAGGACCTGCTCCCCGAGTAGGCGGTGCCCGTCGTCGTGATCCGGGTGTTCTGCTGGTAGGGGAAGTCGACGACGGCGCCCGCGCTGCTGCGGGCGCAGACCGTGAAGCGGGAGGCCGTGACAGCAGGCGACGCCTTCAGCGTGACCCGAGCCGTGACGGAACTCCCGTTGACCGTCGTCCCCAGACCAGAACGGGTGAAGCTGCTGGCCGCCTGCGCCGGGTCGGCGGCGGAGGCCACGAGCAAGCCGGCGACGGCTGTCCCCAGCATCCGGGGCCAGAGCCGCCCACGTGGTCGGGCAGGACGCTGCGGGTCGGTGCTCGTCATCCAATCGCTCCCTCGAGTGTGGAAGACCCGTGTTGCTGCTCGAGCAGCACTGCTTCGCTTCGGCACAGCCGCTTCCGTGGACAGTGTGTCGACCGGCCATGGCGATGTCGAGTCCCGCACGCCGCCGTCTCGGGGTCCGAGCCGGTGATCCCCGGCTGTCCGGGGCCGCCGTGCGAGGATCGAAGCGTGCCTGACAGAGACACGCAGCCAGCGCCCCCCTTCCTCCCCGTGCCCGTCGGCGACCTGGACCTGAGCCGTCCCGGCGAGGCCCCGACGCCCAACGCCGCCGGCCAGGTGCTGGCGCTCGTCCGGGTCCACGGCGTCCCCGTCGGGACCCTGGCCCTCCTCGAGCCCGGCGAGGGCGGGCCCGTCGACCTGCGGGCGCTCGCACTCGAGCGGCTGGGCGACGCGGTCGCCGCGCACCTCGCCGCCGACGGTCTGGCGGGGGCCGGCCCGGACGCCCTCCTGGACCCGACGGTGGTCTGCGCGGCCGCCCCGGTCGCGGACGACGTCCGCGTCAGCGTGGTCGTCTGCACCCTGGGCGAGGACCCCCGGCTGAAGCAGACGGTGGCCTCGGTGCTGGCGCAGACCCATCCCCACCTCGAGCTGGTGGTGGTCGACAACCAGCCCGCGTCCGGCCTGGTGCCCGCGCTGCTGCAGGACGTCGACGACCCCCGGCTCCGCGTCGTCGACCAGCCGCGCCGAGGGCTCTCCGCCGCGCGCAACGCCGGCGTCGCCGCGGCCACCGGTGAGCTGGTGGCCTTCACCGACGACGACGCCTTCGCCGACCCCGGGTGGCTGGCCCGGCTGGTGCGGCCCTTCGCCGTCGACCCGGCGGTGGTGTGCACCACGGGGCTCGTGCTGCCGGCCGAGCTCGCCACCCCGGCGCAGCTCTGGTTCGAGGAGTTCGGCGCCTTCGACAAGGGCTTCGTGCCCACGGTCTGGTCGACGCGACCGCCGCCGCCCGCCGTGGCCGCGCTCGGCGCCCGCGGGGACGGCGGCGTCCTCTTCCCCTACTCCGCCGGCGTGTACGGCTCGGGCAACAACATGGCGTTCCGGCTCGACTGGCTGCGCGGGCAGGCGCTCTTCGACGAGGCCCTCGGCGCGGGCAGCCCGACCCGCGGCGGGGAGGACCTCGACGCGTTCCTGGCCGTGATGTTCGACGGCCGCGCGCTGGTGTACGAGCCCGCCGCCGTCGTCCGCCACCACGCCCGGGCGGACATGGCCGCGCTGGAGCGCCAGATGTACGGCTACGGGAGCGGGATGGCCGCCGTGGTGGTCAAGCACGCCCTCCGGCCGCGACGGGCCCTCGAGATCGGCCGCCGGCTGCCGGCCGGGTTCCGCAAGCTGCTCGCGCCCGGCTCGGAGAAGAACGCGGGCCGCAGCGACCAGTTCCCGGCCGAGCTGGGCCGCTCCGAGCTGCGGGGGTACGCGGCCGGCCCCCTGCTCTACGTCCGGGCCCGGCGCGCGGCGCGGCGCTGAGCAGGACCTACGGGGGCGTCCCGCGGTCCCGGTCCGAGCCCAGCACGGCGCTGAGGCGCTCGCGCCACGTCGGGTGGGTGCGGAAGTGGCGGCAGGCTCCGGGCGCGCACAGCGCGCAGTCGGTGCCGCGACGGTAGTGCTCGTGCGCGGCACCGGGGTGCCCGCAGACGCAGGTGCCGGTCAGAGCACGCATGGACAGGCCTCCTCAGGTCCCCGCGGTACTCGAGGCGCTCAGAAGCATAGGGCAGCCGAGCCCGCTCCCGGACCGGTCGACGCCGGGTCCCGGCCGGCCCGTCCGACGGGTGTGCCGGACACCCGTGGAGCGTCCGGGATCGGCTAGTTTGTGCCGTCCCGTCCCGACCAGGTGACCCTGCCGGGAGCACCGGCTCCGACCCTGAGGACGCACATGAGGATCTCCGTCATCGGGTGCGGCTACCTCGGTGCCGTGCACGCCGCCTGCATGGCCCAGCTCGGTCACGAGGTGGTCGGGGTGGACGTCGACGCGGCCAAGGTCGAGGCCCTCGCCTCCGGCTCCGCGCCCATCTTCGAGCCGGGCCTGGAGGACCTCCTGCAGGCCGGGGCGGCGTCCGGGCGTCTCACCTTCGCGACCGGCACCGCGGCCGTCCGCGGGGCCCGGGTGCACTTCGTGGCCGTCGGGACGCCGCAGCGCCGCGGGGAGAACGCGGCCGACCTCAGCTACGTCGACGCCGCGATCGAGGGCCTCCTGCCGCACCTGGCTCCCGGCGACCTGGTCGTCGGGAAGTCGACGGTGCCCGTCGGCACCGCGGCCCGGCTGCAGGAGCGGCTCGACGAGGCGGGCAGCGGGGCGGTGCTGGCCTGGAACCCGGAGTTCCTGCGCGAGGGCTTCGCGGTCCGGGACACGATCAGCCCGGACCGGCTGGTCTACGGCGTGCCGGCCGGGGAGCCCGGCGAGCGCGCCCGGACGCTGCTGGACGAGGTCTACGCCGACGCGCTCGGCCGCGGCACCCCGCTGATCGTCACCGACTACGCGACGGCCGAGCTGGTCAAGGCCGCCGCGAACGCCTTCCTGGCCACCAAGATCTCGTTCATCAACGCGATGAGCGAGATCGCCGACGCCGCCGGCGCGGACGTCACCGCGCTGGCCGACGCGCTCGGCCACGACGTCCGCATCGGCCGGCGCTTCCTCAACGCCGGCATCGGCTTCGGCGGCGGCTGCCTGCCCAAGGACATCCGCGCGTTCACGGCCCGGGCGGAGGAGCTGGGGCGCGGGGAGTCGGTGGCGTTCCTCAAGGAGATCGACGCGATCAACCTGCGGCGCCGCCAGCAGATGGTCGACATGGTCGTCGAGGCGCTCGACGGCAGCGTGTTCCAGAAGAAGGTGACCGTCCTCGGCCTCGCCTTCAAGCCCGAGTCCGACGACGTCCGGGACTCGCCGGCGCTCGACGTGGCGGTCCGGCTGCACGGCCTCGGGGCGCACGTCGTGGCGACGGACCCGGCGGCGATCCCCACCTCGCTGCGGCTGCACCCCCAGCTGGGCTTCGCGACGGACACCCGGGACGCGCTGCGCGGGGCCGAGGCCGTCGTGCTGGTGACGGAGTGGCCGCAGTACCGCGACCTCGACCCCGTCGAGGTCGGCGGCCTGGTGGCCTCGAGGCTGGTCCTCGACGGCCGCAACGTGCTGGACGCCGCGGCCTGGCGAGCGGCGGGCTGGACCTACCGGGGGATGGGCCGGCCCTGACGGCGGCCGCCCGGGCCCCTTCGCGCGCCGTGCGCTCCCGGATGCGTGACCCTGCCCACGGCCCCGCGGTCGTCTGAGGTCGCACCGGTCGGGTACTCGAGCAGGTCCGCACCAGCTACAGGAGCACCCATGCAGACCAATGTCATCTCCCGCTCGCTGCACGACGTCGGCCTCTCCGCCTGGTTCGGCGGCACCCTCGCCAACGCCGTCGCGTTGAACCGTGCCGCCTCGGCCGCCGGCGACGCCCGCTCCACCGGCGCCGTCTCGAACGCCGGCTGGGACGCCTGGACCCCCGTCAACGCGGCCGCCATCGGCGCCCACCTCGTCGGCTCCGTCGGCCAGCTCGTCGGCAACAGCGAGCGCCTGGCCAGCCAGAAGGGCGTCCTCGCCATGTCGGTCGTCAAGACCGTCGTGACCGTCGCCGCGCTCGGGGCCACCGGCTACAGCCGGGTGCTGGGCCGCAAGGTGTCCGACCACGGCGCCGTCCCGGCCGCGTCCGGCACCGAGCCGGCCGCCACCACCCCGCCGGAGGTCGCGAAGGCGCAGAAGCAGCTCCAGCTGCTGCAGTGGGTCATCCCCGCCCTGACCGGCACCCTGCTGGTCGTCAGCAGCTACGCGGGCGAGCAGCAGCGCCCCACCTCGGTCCTGTCCGGCGTGACGGACCGGCTCAAGCTCGGCCGCTGACCACACCCCACCCGACGGGCGGAGGCACCGGACCCATGTCCGGTGCCCCCTGTTTGGGCCACCCGCACCCGGGTAACCTGCAACATCGGGACGGCGTTTACACCGTAAACAGCGGTGACCGCGAGGCCGTCCCAGGAGGAGCACCATCGTGAGCTTGACCACTGACCAAGCACGCACGCTCGCCGGTTCCGGCGGCAACGTCGTCTCCACCGACGGTGGCAAGATCGGCGGGATCGGCCAGATCTACCTGGACGACTCCACCGGTGACCCGACCTGGGTGACCGCGAAGACCGGTCTGTTCGGCACCAAGGAGTCCTTCGTCCCGCTCGAGGGCGCCAGCGTCCAGGGCGACGACGTCGTCGTGGGCTTCGACAAGGACAAGGTCAAGGACGCCCCGCGCGTCGACCCCGACGGCAACCTCTCGCCCGACGAAGAGGACCAGCTGTACGCGTACTACGGCCTGGGCTCCGGCTCCGGCGGCGCCGGTTACGCCGACTCCACCTCCGGGACCGGCACCGAGACGGGCATCGCCAGCGGCTACGTCGAGAACGCCTCCGACGCCGACTACACCGAGACCGCCACCACCGGCGGCAGCGGCACCGGGACCGGCTTCGCCGCCGGCACCGGCACCACGGACCGTGACGACGACGTCGACAGCAGCCGCGGCGCCGTCGGCCACGACACCTCGGGCCCGACGACCGACGAGGCCATGACCCGCTCCGAGGAGCAGGTCAAGGTCGGCACCACCACCCGCGAGACCGGTCGGGCCCGGCTGCGCAAGTACGTCGTGACCGAGAACGTCACCGAGACCGTCCCGGTCAGCCACGAGGAGGTGCGGCTCGAGCGCGAGCCCATCACCGAGGCCAACCGCGGCGACGCGTACGACGGTCCCGCCATCAGCGAGGAGGAGCACGAGGTCGTCCTCCACGCCGAGGAGCCGGTCGTCCAGAAGGAGGCCGTCCCGGTCGAGCGCGTCCGCCTCGACAAGGAGACGGTCACCGACCAGGAGACCATCTCCGAAGAGGTGCGCAAGGAGCAGATCGAGCTCGACGGCGACGCCGACACGAGGCGCTGACCTCGGTTCTCGGAACCGCAGATGCTGCCGTCGCTCCCCTACCCTTGGGGAGCGGCGGCAGTTCCGCGTCCGGAGCCGGCACGAAGGGCCCGGCACGAGCGAGGACCGCGCCACGGATCACGAGGAGAACCCATGAGCAGCGCAGTCAACCCCGGTCCCGGCACCGGGGAGCGCCGTCCCGGCACCCCGGGCGGCGCGACGGGCCACCAGGAGCTGGTGGCCCGGCAGAAGGAGCAGTTCGGCGGGATGAAGTTCGGCTGCTCGTTCTTCGGGTGGCTGACCGCCACCGGGACAGCCGTCCTGCTGACCGCCCTGCTGGCGGCGGTCGGCGCCGCGCTGGGCGTCAACGGCATCTTCGGTGCCCAGCCGGCCGACAGCCAGATCCGCACCATCGGGCTGGTCAGCGGCATCGTGCTGCTGGTCGTCGTCCTGGTGGCCTACTTCGCCGGCGGCTACGTCGCCGCGCGGATGGCGCGGTTCAGCGGCGTCAAGCAGGGCCTCGGCGTGTGGCTCTGGGCGCTGATCTTCACCATCGTCGTCGGGGTGCTCGGCTTCATCGCCGGCAACCAGGTCGACCTGCTGAGCCGGGCCAGCGGCCTGCCGCGGCTGCCGGTGGACGGTGACGCGCTGGCCGGTGGCGGGATCATCACCGTCGCGGCGATCGTCCTGATCAGCCTCGTGGGCGCCCTGCTCGGCGGGCTCGCCGGCATGCGCTACCACCGTCGCGTGGACCGGGCGGGCTTCGAGGAGGCCTGAGCCCCGCACGCCCGACGCACGACGCGCCGGTGGTCCCCGCGGGGACCACCGGCGCCGGCGCGCCCGGACCCCGGCGGGCTCAGCCCGAGGGCAGGACGGACGAGCGGACCCGGGGCCGGGCGGCAGCGGCGAACCAGCCGCGGCAGAGCAGGACCGCCAGCGCCAGCTCGACGGCGTCGCCCGCGTAGTACATGACCATCGCCCCGGCCTGGACGGTCGCCGGGTCGACGGCGGTCGGCGGCGCGGCGTACAGCGACTTGGCGAGGACCCCGTGCGCGGCCATCGCGACCACCAGGGCGATGGCCCGGTGGCGGTGCGAGCGGCGGTGGGGGAGCGGGTCGCGGCCCACCAGCACCGCGGCCAGCAGGTAGCCGGCCAGCACCAGGTGGACGTGCACCAGCAGGTGCACGCCCGCAGACGTGTGGGTCCAGCCCAGCAGCGGCGTCCGGTAGAGGAGCCACAGCCCGCCGAGGTCGAGCAGCACCACGGTGGCCGGCTCGGTCAGCACCCGCAGCGGCCGGCTCCGCAGCACGCCGCTCAACCGGCGGGCGGCCGGCACCGGCAGGGCCCGCAGGGCCAGGCTGACGGGCGACCCGAGGGCCAGCAGCAGCGGTCCCAGCATGCCGACCAGGACGTGGGCGACGGCGTGGGCGCGGAAGTCGCCCGGCCCTCCACCGTCCCCGTGCGCGGCCGCGGCGAGCGGTCCGCTCGTGCCGACCGCGACGGCGAGGGCACCGGCCAGCCAGCACAGCGTCCGGCCACGCGGCCAGGACCGCCGTCCGGCCTCGCGCCGCACGGCCACCAGGTAGCCGGCGACGGCGGGCACCGCGAGCAGCAGCACGAGCACGGCGGTCGGGTCGGGACCGTGGCTCCCGTGCTCACCCACCGGCAGCGGCGCGGCGGTCCCGCCGGCCGACGACGACCCCGGCCACCACCAGCGCGACGGCGACGACGTCCCACGCCAGGTCGTAGGGCGCCAGGTCGACGTCGTAGCGGATCTGGTGCAGGCCCAGCAGCTTGTGCTGCACCGTGCCGTCGTAGAGCTGGAAGGCTCCCGCGCCCACCAGCAGCCCACCGACCCAGCGCGCGGTCACCAGCTCCGCCCGCCGGCGCAGGGCGGCGAACCAGAACAGCCCCGCCACGACGGCGAACCACCCGAAGGCGTGGAACAGCCCGTCGGAGACCAGGCCGGCCTCGGGCGTCGAGCGGTCGTAGAAGTGGTGCCAGTGCAGCAGCTGGTGGAAGACGGTCTCGTCGACGAAGGCGGCCACCCCCACCCCGACCAGGGCCCCCGACCACCAGCTCGCCGCACGCGGCGTGCGGGTCGGTCGGGTCTGCGGGACGGCCTGGCTCACGGGATGCTCCTCGGGTGCGGTCGGTGACGCTCGGTCTACCCGGTGCCTCCCGGGCCCAACCTCCGGCGAGCCGACCGCGCGCGACCCCGGCCCGCGGCGCCACCGGTCCGGTGACGCCGCCCGGTCACACCGCCCGGGCCGGCGCCATCAGCCGCTCCAGCGTCACCCGGGCGCCGTGCTCGTGCAGCGAGGTCAGCGTCTCCAGGTAGGGGCCGGTGAAGCCCGGCTCGTCGACCAGGTCCCCGAACAGCCGCCGGTTGGCCACGAAGGCCAGCGGTTCGTCCTGCTGCCGACGGGCGGTCGCCGTCAGCTCCTCGGCCAGCCGGTCGACCACCTGGATCGGCTCGCCCTGCTCGTCCACCGCCTCGGCGTACCGGGCCCAGCTGGCGACGACCGCGGCCGCGAGCCGGGTGCCGCGGCCGGCCGCCAGGTTGATCCGGATCACGGGCAGCAGCCACTTG
Organism: Friedmanniella luteola; assembly: GCF_900105065.1. NCBI lineage: Bacteria > Bacillati > Actinomycetota > Actinomycetes > Propionibacteriales > Nocardioidaceae > Friedmanniella > Friedmanniella luteola. Next base: position 3,437,936 of record NZ_LT629749.1, on the reverse strand, counting down.
GGGATCCGGTCGGAGCTCTCGGCGCACAGCCGCGCCACCGTGTCGCGGACCGCGTCGTTGGAGAAGCGGGCGATCAGCTCGCTCTTGTAGGCCTCGAGGTCCATGCCGGGCACGGGCGGCAGGGTCGGCGTGCCCTCGTCGTCCATGTAGGCGCGCAGGAACCGGGCGAAGAGCGGGTCCTGCGCCACCTCGTGGACCAGCCGGTAGCCGGCGAGGTGGCCGAAGTAGCAGAGCGCCTGGTGGCTGGCGTTGAGCAGCCTCAGCTTCATCAGCTCGTAGGGTTCGACGTCGGCGACGACCTGGACCCCGACCTCCTCCAGCGGCGGTCGGCCCAGCGTGAACTGGTCCTCCAGCACCCACTGGGTGAACGGCTCGCACACAACGGGCCAGGCGTCGTCGAGGCCGAAGCGGGCGGCGATCTGCACCTTGTCGTCCTCGGTGGTGACCGGGGTGATCCGGTCGACCATCGAGTTGGGGAAGCGGACCTCCTCCCGCACCCAGGCGCCCAGCCCGGGGTCCCGGAGCTCGGCGAAGGCCGCGAAGACCTGCTGGGCCATGTGCCCGTTGCCGGGGATGTTGTCGCAGGACATCACGGTGAACGGGGGCACGCCCCGGTCCCGGCGGCGGGCGAGCGCCTCGGTGACGAGCCCGAACGTGGTGGCCGGCGCCGCGCCGGGAGCGAGGTCGGCCTGCACGGCCGGGTTCTCGGCGTCGAACTCGCCGGTGACGGGGGAGAAGTTGTAGCCGCCCTCGGTGACCGTCAGCGAGACGATCCGGGTGGCGGGGTCGGCCATCTTCTCGATGACGGCCTCCGGGTCGTCCGGGGCAAAGAGGTAGTCGACGATCGAGCCGACCACCTTGGGGGTCCAGCTGCCGTCGGGGGCCTTGAGCACCAGGGTGTAGAGGCAGTCCTGCGCGGCCATGGCGTCCCGCATCCGCGCGTCGGCGGCCATCACGCCGACGCCGCAGATGCCCCAGTCCAGCGCCTTGCCCTGGTCCATCAGCCGGTCCAGGTACATCGCCTGGTGCGCCCGGTGGAAGCCGCCGACCCCGAAGTGCACGATCCCCGCCGTCACCGCCGACCGGTCGTAGCCGGGCACGGGCACCTCGAGCGCGCCCAGCTGGGCGGTCTCGAGATGGGTGAGGGCACCAGCGGTCATCGTCGACTCCTCGGTCACGGGCGGGCAGAGCCATGTATAACGCAGCGGCCCCTCCGATGCCCACCCCGACGGGCCCGGGTTGCTCCGGCTGCCCGGACGGCCGGGCACCCCGACCGTCCGGCCTCGCGGGCCCCGCCGACGGCTGGCGGCGGGCGCTCGGGGGACCGCCGGCGGCCCGTCGCGTCGGGCGGCCGGAGCGGCGTCGCTCCCTAGGATGGAGGGGTGTCTGGTATCCCCGTCGGCAGTCCTCCGGTCCCGCCCGGCCGCCACGCGGCCCCGTCCGGCTGGTACGCCGACCCGCTGGACGGCGCTCAGGAGCGGTACTGGGACGGCTGGCAGTGGGCGCGCACCACCCGGCCCCGCGAGGGCGCCGCCCCGGCGGGCCCGTCCCAGCCCGGGTACCCCCAGGGTCAGCAGCCGGACCAGCCCCAGCAGCAGGGCCACCCGCCGCAGCAGGGCTACCCGCCCCAGCAGGGGTATCCGGCCCAGCCGGGCTACCCGGCCCAGCCGGGCTACCCGGCCCAGCCGGGCCACCTGCCGGCGGGCTACCCGGGCCAGCCCGGTGGGCGCCCGGGGCAGGCGACCTTCACGGCCGACGGCGTCCCGCTGGCCGGCTGGTGGTGGCGGGTGCTGGCCGCGGTCGTCGACGGGTTCGTCGTCGGCCTGCTGGTCACGCTGGCCACCCTGCCGTTGCTGCTGCCGGTGCTGGAGCGGGTCTCCGCCTACTTCGCCGAGGCGGTGGCGGCAGCGGAGCGGGGCCTGCCGCAGCCGGTGCTCGACCAGCAGAGCCTGATGTCCACCGGCGACCAGCTGCTGCTGGCGCTGGCCTCCGTCGGGCTCACGTTCGTCTACCACGCGGTGTTCCTGCGCTGGCGCGGAGCGACGCCCGGGAAGCTGCTCTGCTCCCTGCGGGTGGTCCCCGTCGACGCGGGCCGCAGCCCGGGCGGGCTGGACTGGCGACGGTCCCTCACCCGGGCCCTGGTCTGGGCCGCCCCCGGGCTGAGCCTGCTGCTGGGGCCCTTCCAGCTGCTCGACGCGCTGTTCCCGCTCTGGCAGCCCCGGCGCCAGGCGATCCACGACCTGCTGGCCCGGACGCAGGTCGTCCGCCGCTGAGCCGTGGGGCCCCGGCCGACGACGGTGGCACCGACCTCGGCGTCCGGCGTGCCGGGGGCCACGGTCGTGACTATATTGAGCGCAGGCCGGGGCGCCGGGAGGTCGCACGTCCCCGCCGTCAGCCTTCCCCTTCCGTCTGCCCGTCCAACCAAGGGTGCCCGTGCCTCGACCGCGTCGTGTGCTGCGTCCGGCCTGCCTGGCCGCCGTCGCCGCGCTGGCCTGCGCCCCGGCTCTGACGACCGCGCCCGCGCTGGCCGACGTCACCGACGGCACCCTGAGCGTCACGGTGGCCGTCGACCTGGACGCCGACGGGAGCTACGACCCCGAGACGGACGGCCGGCAGGCCGGCGTGCACGTCACGGTCGCCGACGCCGGCGGTGGCACCGTGTCCGGCAGCACCGACGACGAGGGCCGCTTCGTGGTGGAGCCGACGGCCCAGCTCGCCGGGGGCCGCTACTTCGTCACCGCGCAGGTGCCGGACGGCCTGGGGTTCGTGCCGGCCGCGCCCAGCGACTCCTTCGCCCCCTTCAGCTCCACCGTCGACGTGAGCGCGGGTAGCCAGTCCGTCACGCTCGGCGTGGTGGCCGCCCCTCCGACGGCCGAGCCCACCCCCACCGAGCCGGACCCCACCCTCCAGGTGAGCGAGGAGCCGGAGCCCGCCGTCCCCGAGACCCGGCGGGTGGTCGAGGAGGAACCGCGCTTCGCGGTCGGCGACCGCGTCTGGGACGACGGTGACGGGGACGGCCGCCAGGACGACGGCGAGCCGGGGCGCGGCGGGGTGAGCGTCCAGCTGCTCGACGGGGACGGCGGTGTCGTCGGGTCGACCACCAGTGACGGTGACGGCCACTACCTCTTCGACGACCTGCCCGCCGGCACCTACGCCCTCCGCTTCGCGGGTCTGGGGGGCGGTTCCAAGCTCAGCCCGGCCGGCGTCGGTCCCGCGGCCGCGGACTCCGACCCCGACTACACCGGCGTCACCCCGTCCTTCACCCTCGACCGCGGGGAGGGCGACGTCCGCCCCGTCGACGCCCGGGACGGACTCCGCGCCGACTACCTCAACGCAGCCGTCGACGCCGGGGTGGCGCCGTTGCGCTTCGCCATCGCCTCGGTCGTCTGGCAGGACCTCGACGTCGACGGCCTGCTCGAGCCCGCCGAGCCCGCCGGCCGCGCCCGGGTCCTCCTGCTGGACGGCACGCGCGTCGTGGCGACCACCACGACCGACGACCAGGGCCGCTACCGGTTCTCCGGGCTGCGGGAGGGCTCCTACCGGGTCCGGTTCGCCGACCTGGGCGCGCACCGGGTGCTGACCCGGCAGCGGGTCGGCAGCAACCGGGCCGTCGACTCCGCCCCGGACCCGGTGACGGCGACGTCGGAGCCGTTCCGGCTGGCGCAGGGCACGGCCGACCTGGTACCGGGCTCGGAGGTCGGTGACGCCGACGCGGACTTCGTGCTCACCTCGGTCAACGCCGGCACGGTCGGCAGCTACACCATCACCAACCGGGTCTGGCGCGACCGGAACGGCAACGGCGTCCGGGACGCGGGCGAGCCGGGCGTCGCCGGAGTCGTGGTGGAGCTGCTGGACGGCGCCGGCGACGTCGTGGCGACGACCCAGACGGCCGCCAGCGGACGCTTCAGCTTCGACCGGCTGCCCGAGGGGCAGTACCGGCTCCGGTTCCCCACGCTGCCGCGCGGTCTGCACTTCACGACCCCCCGGGCCGGCACGGATCCCACCACCGACTCCGACGTCTACGGCAACGCGCTGACGGCCCCGATCAGCGTCGGCGAGGGCAACCCCGTCGAGACGCAGGTGGCCGCCGGGCTCACGACGTCGGCGACGGCCGCCGCGGGGACCGCACCCCCGCCGGCGACGCCGACCGCCACCGCCGCCACCGCCGCCACCCCGACCGTCGCCAGTCCGGCGGCCGCGGTCGCCGGCAGCGGCGCCAGCCCGCTCCTGCCGGCCCTGGCGGGCCTGCTGCTGGTCGCCGTGGGCGCCGGCGTCCTCCTTCGGGCCCGGCTCCGCCGCCGCTGACCCTCAGCCGGCGTGGAGCGCGCCCAGGGCGGTGAGGTCGGCCAGGGCCGCCCCCAGGTCGGTGCTGACCGCCCGGAGCCGCCGTCGGACCCGGGTCGCGGTGGCGGCGTCCCAGCGGGCCAGGCCGGCCCGCACTCGCCCCGGGTCCGTCCCGCTCAGCAGCGCCGCGGCCTCGGCCGGCTCGGCGCCGTCGACCAGCGCCTCGACCAGCATGGCCAGCCCGAGCACCGCGAGCCCCGGCCGTCCGGTCCCCGGCGGCAGGACGACGGCGAACGGCAGGTCGGCCTCGACCAGGACCGACAGCCGGTCGGCGAGCGCGACCGCGTCGGCGCCGGCCGCCGCGGTCACCCGGGCGAGCAGCCCGGCCGCCTCGACGGCCTCCACCGCCCGCACCCAGCCGGGGACCGCCGGGAGCTCGACGAAGACCGCCACGTCGGTCAGGGTGGCGGCCGCCGCCGCGACCCGGCCGACGGCACCGCTGAGGTCGTCCAGGTCGCGCAGCACCGTCTCCACGGCCTCGACGCGCAGCCCCGACGCCGACCGGCCGGCCAGCGCGGCCACGCCGCCAGCCCCCCCGGAGGCCTCGACGGTCACCGGCCAGGCCGCCGACCCGGGCAGGGTCGCCCGGACCCGGCCGGTGGCGACGAGCGCCGTGTCGGGCACGACGAGACGGCCGACGGCGGCGGCGTGCCCGCCGTCGCGGTGCCGGGCGTGCTCGGCGACGACGGTCGTCGGGTCCGTCCCCGGGGCCGGGCGGTCGTCGAGCAGGTGCTCCAGCAGCGTTGTGGTGACGGCGTCCATCTCGGCAGACTAGAGCCGGGCCGGGCGTCGGCCCACCCGCGGGAGGAGCCGGGATGGGCGCGACGTACGACGCGGCGCAGGCCGCGGCGGCGCTGGAGCTGCTGCGCGGGCTGTGCCTGGCCCTGCCGCGGGTGACGGAGCGGCCCAGCCACGGCGGTCCCGCGTTCTTCGCCGATCCGCGCTGCTTCGCGATGTTCCTCGACGACCACCACGGCGACGGCCGGCTGGCGCTGTGGTGCGCGGCGCCCGACGGCGTCCAGGCCGAGCTGGTGGTGCTGGAGCCCGACCGCTTCTTCCGACCGCCCTACGTGGGTCACCGCGGCTGGCTCGGCGTGCGGCTGGACCAGGTCGAGCGCGACGAGCTGGCGGCCGTGGTGCTGGACGCGTACCGCTGCACGGTGTCGGCGCGCGGCCGCCGTGAGCTGGACGCGCGCACGTCCCAGCAACGCCGCGGCCCGAGCGCTCAGCCCGGCAGGACCGGGTAGCGGACCCCGGTCAGCTCCTCCGACGCGGTCCAGAGCCGGGCGGCCAGGGTGCTGTCGCTGGCTTCGGCGCTGCGGCCGACGAGCGTCGGGTGGCCCCGCATCTCCGACCGCCCGTCCGGACCGACGTAGCTGCCGCCCGGGAGGTCGGCGACCGCGGCGTAGAGGGTGGGCAGCGCGCCCTGGGCGTCGGACTGGGCGAAGATCCGGTTGGCCGCCCCGGTCAGCAGGTCGAGGAACCGGCCGTGCCCGCCCTGCAGGTTGGTGGCGGCGTAGCCCGGGTGCGCGGCCAGCGCGCGGACGGGGGAGCCGTCGGCCACCAGCCGGCGCTCGAGCTCCAGGGTGAACAGCAGGTTGGCCAGCTTCGACTGCCCGTAGGCGCCGTAGGGGCTGTAGCGGCGGCGCTCCCAGTTGAGGTCGTCCAGCACGACCCGGCCCCGGCGGTGGAGCCCGGAGGAGACGGTGACCACCCGGTCCGTCACCGCGGGCAGCAGCAGGTTGGTCAGCGCGAAGTGGCCGAGGTGGTTGGTGCCCAGCTGCATCTCGAAGCCGTCGGCGGTGCGCTGCTGCGGCACGGCCATCAGCCCGGCGTTGTTGACGAGCACGTCCAGCGGGCCCGACCAGCCGTCGGCGAAGCGGCGGACCGAGGCCAGGTCGGCCAGGTCCAGCACGCGGACCTCCACGTCACCGGTCATCGCGCGGGCGGCCTCCTCGCCCCGGCCCCGGTCCCGGACCGCCAGCACCACCCGGGCGCCGACGGCCGCCAGGGCGGCCGCGGTCTGCCGGCCGAGCCCGCTGTTGGCCCCGGTGACCACGTAGGTGCGGCCGGTCTGGTCGGGCAGGTCGTCGGTCGTCCAGCGCGTCATGGCGCCACTGTAGGTCGGCCGGGACGGCCGGTCCCGTCGTCGTCGGCGAGGCGTGGACGGGTGGTGGGTCTGCCCGCCCCCGTCCACGGCTCTCCGGCGGGGAGGGGCCGAGGCTCAGCGGCGCACCTCGACGCCGGCGGCCCGGAGCTGGGCGAAGGTCGCGTCGAGCCGTTCGGGGGCGACGGCGGCGGTGAGGCCCAGCAGCACGGTGGTGCGGAAGCCGGCGGCCGCCGCGTCGAGCGCGGTGGCCCGGACGCAGTGGTCGGTGGCGATGCCGCAGATCTCGACCTGCTCCACCCCGCGCTCCCGCAGGAAGGTCGCGAGCGCGGTCCCGTCGGCGGACCGGCCCTCGAAACCGGAGTAGGCGGCGGCGTGCTCGCCCTTGTCGAAGACGGCGTCGAACGGCCGCGCGGCCAGCGCGTCGTGCAGCTCGGCCCCCGGGGTCCCCACGACGCAGTGCGGGGGCCAGCTGTCGACGTAGTCCGGGGTCGCGGAGAAGTGGGCACCCGGGTCGACGTGGTGGTCGCGGGTGGCGACGACGGTGCCGTAGCCGGGTCCCGACGCGAGCAGCGCCTCGATCGCGGCCGCCACGGCGGCACCACCGGCCACCGCCAGCGCACCGCCCTCGCAGAAGTCGCGCTGGACGTCGACGACGAGCAGCGCGGTGCTGCTCCCGCCCGCGGCGCCGGTCACCGGCCCGCCGGCGCGTACGGGTTGCCCTGCACGGCGCCGGCCCCGGCGTAGACGGTCTCGACCACCGGCTCCCCGCGCGACATCTTGAGGGCCTCGAGCGGCAGCTCGGCGCGGGCCCGGCGGTGCCGGTCCCGCGCGGTCTCCAGGGACTCCCGGCCGACGATCTCGCCGTCGGTGACCAGCGGCACCAGCAGCTCCCGGTCGTCGGAGTCGTGCCGGGAGACGGCGCCGATGCCGACCAGCTCGGCCTCCGCCACCCCGGCCCGCGACAGCCGGCGGACGGCGTACTTCCGGCCGCCGACGGAGATCTTGTCGGCGCTCTTCTTGGCCACCGGCGTCATCGGGGCGCCGGGCTCGTCGGACTCGGCGCGGGCCACCAGCTTGTACACGAACCCGCTGGTCGGCGCGCCGCTGCCGGTGACCAGGGCGGTGCCCACGCCGTAGCCGTCGACGGGGGCACCGGACAGGGCGGCGATCGTGAACTCGTCGAGGTCGCTGGTGACGATGATCCGCGTGCCGGTCGCCCCGAGGGAGTCCAGCAGCGCGCGCACCTGGGTGGCCATCAGGGCCAGGTCCCCGGAGTCGAGCCGGACGGCGCCCAGCCGGCCGCCGGTGAGCTCCACCCCGGTCCGGACGGCGGCCTCGACGTCGTAGGTGTCGACCAGCAGGGTGGTGTCCTCCCCGAGCGCGGCGATCTGGGCGGCGAAGGCGGCCCGCTCGTCGGCGTGCAGCAGGGTGAACGAGTGGGCCGAGGTGCCGCGGGTGGGCACCCCGTAGCGGCGACCGGCCTCGAGGTTGGAGGTGGCCTCGAACCCCGCGACGTAGGCCGCCCGGGCGGCGGCGACCGCCGCCAGCTCCTGGGTGCGCCGCGAGCCCATCTCGATGCACGGCCGGTCGCCCGCCATCGCGGTCATCCGGGAGGCGGCGGAGGCGATGGCCGCGTCGTGGTTGTAGATGCTGAGCAGCACCGTCTCCAGCACGACGCCGGCGGCGAAGCTGGACTCGACGACGACGATGGGGGAGCCGGGGAAGTAGATCTCGCCCTCCGGGTAGCCCCAGATGCTGCCGTCGAAGCGGAAGTCGGCCAGCCAGTCGGCGGTGCGGTCGTCGACCACGGACGCCCCGCGCAGGAACTCCAACGACTCGGTGTCGAAGCGGAAGTGCTCCAGGGCCCGCAGCGCGCGGCCCACCCCGGCGACCACCCCGTAGCGGCGGCCGGGCGGCAGCCGTCGGGCGAACAGCTCGAACACGCACGGCCGGTCGGCCGTCCCCGCCTGCAGGGCGGCCTGCAGCATGGTCAGCTCGTAGTGGTCGGTGAGCAGGGCGGTGGTCGGCACCTCGCGGGGGCCCCACGCGGCGACGGCGGCGGGCGCCGGGTCCGGGACGGTCACGGGGGCAACCCTAGCCAGCCCGGTGCCGGTGCCGGTGCTGCCCGGGGTGGGCCACAATGGGGGCCATGTCCGGAACCGAGGGGGTGCCCGTCGTCCCCGCCGGGGGGACGGCGGTCGTCGAGCGTCCGCTCGAGCAGACGACGCCGCAGACGCCGTGGGTCACCATCGTCTGGGACGACCCCGTCAACCTGATGTCCTACGTCACCCACGTCTTCGTGACCTACTTCCACTACTCCAAGAGCAAGGCCGCGAAGCTGATGATGCAGGTCCACAACGACGGCAAGGCGATCGTCTCCAGCGGCTCGCGCGAGGAGATGGAGCGCGACGTCGGCGCCATGCACGAGTACGGCCTGTGGGCGACGATGGACCGAGCCGATGACTGAGCCGGCCCGGACCGCCGGGGCGACCGCCGCGTGAAGAAGTTCAGCCGCCGTCGCGGGGTGGTCAGCACCTCGCTCAGCAGCTACGAGGTCGAGCTGCTGACATCCCTGGTCAACCAGCTCGTCGAACTGGTCTCCGACGGCGAGCCCGAGCACTTCAGCGCGACGGGGGCGAGCAGCGACCCGTTCGAGCGGCTCGTCCGCGACCTGCAGGCCGAGCCCGACGCCCCCGAGGTGTCCGACGACCCGGTGCTGCGCCGGCTGTTCCCCAACGCCTACCCGCACGACGCGTCGGCCTCGTCGGACTTCCGCCGCTTCACCGAGCGCGACCTGCGGGGCAAGAAGGTGGACGACGCCCGCGTGGTGCTCCGCGACCTGGAGCAGACCGCCGGCGGCAGCCGCGACCTGCGGGTCGACCCGGCCGACGCGGGGGCCTGGCTGCGCACCCTGACCGGGGTCCGGCTGGCCGTCGCGACCCGGCTCGGCATCACCGACGCCGAGAGCGCCGAGGAGCTGGCCGAGCTGCCCGACGAGGACCCGCGCAGCTACATGATGAGCGTCTACGACTGGCTCGGCTTCGCGCAGGAGACCCTGATCGCGTCCCTGTGACCACGGGTCCCGCGGCGGGGGCCGGCACCCGGCACCCCCCGCTGGCCCCCCACTTCACACCCCTCCGGTGGTCCGCGCACCCTCGGCACGGGGTGTGAAGTACGTCGACGGGGTGTGAAGTGGGGGACGAGGCCCTGCCCCGGCACCAGCCCCCGGCAGCAGCCGCGGGCGCCCGGCCGGGCGCCCGGACCGCGGCGCGGTGAGGTCGCCCGCACCCTCGACCTCACCGGGCGCCGGGTGACCTCTCGGGAATGGTGAGGCCCGGAACGCCTCTGTAACACATCTCACAGTAATGTCTCGCCATGACTACTCCAGCGGTCGAGGACGTCCAGCGGCACAGCGAGCTCAAACGCTCGATCACCGGCAAGCAGCTGTACTTCTACGTGGTCGGCGACGTCCTCGGCTCGGGGATCTACGTGCTCGTCGGCCTGGTGGCCGCGGCCGTGGGCGGGGCCTTCTGGATGGCCTTCCTCGCCGGCGTCGCGATCGCCGCCATCACCGGGCTCGCGTACGCCGAGCTGGTCACCAAGTACCCCCAGGCGGCGGGGGCGTCGCTCTACATCAACAAGGCGTTCCGCAGCCCCCTGCTGACCTTCTTCATCACGATCTGCATGCTGTCGGCCAACATGGCCGCGGTGGGCTCGCTGGCCTCGGGCTTCGTGCGCTACTTCAGCGGGGTCGTCGGGTTGTCCGAGGAGTCGATCTGGGGCGCCACCGTGGTCGCGCTGGTCTTCGTCGGCATCATCACGGTCATCAACCTCATCGGGATCACCGAGTCGGTGGTGGCGAACGTCGTGATGACCTTCATCGAGCTCACGGGCCTGGTCATCGTCGTGATCATCGGGGTGATCGCCCTGGTGGAGGGGGTCAACAGCCCGTCGGTCCTGCTGCAGTTCAGCGCCGAGGGCTCGCCGGTGATCGCCGTCCTGGCCGGCGTCTCGCTCGCCTTCTTCGCCATGACCGGGTTCGAGAACGCGGCCAACGTGGCCGAGGAGACCATCAACCCGTCCCGCGCCTTCCCGCGGGCGCTGATCGGCGGCATGCTGACCGCGGGCGTGGTCTACGTCCTGGTCTCCATCGCCGCGGCCCTCGCGCTCCCCATCGACGTGCTGGCCGGCAACACGCTGCTCGAGGTCATCCGCGCCGACCTCTTCTTCATCCCGGCGACGATCATGATCGTCGTCTTCGGGCTGATCGCCATGGTCGCCATCAGCAACACCACGCTGGTCACCGTGGTCGCCCAGTCCCGGATCCTGTACGGGATGGCCCGCGAGGACGTGGTGCCGTCGGTGTTCGCCAAGGTCCACCCGACGCGGCGCAGCCCCTACGTGGCCCTGCTCTTCGGCGCCGCGGTGGTCGGTGCCCTGCTGGTGATCGGCGCGGCGATCCGCGCGAGCCAGGCGGGGCTCCCCGAGGAGCAGCAGCTGGACGTCGTCGACCGCCTGGCCACCATCACGGTGGTGTTCCTGCTCTTCATCTACGCGCTGGTGATCGTGGCCTGCCTGAAGCTGCGCGGCCAGGACGAGACCTCCGACACCTACCGGGCCAGCACCCCGCTGCTGGTCATCGGCATGCTCGGCAACCTGGCCGTGCTGGCCTACACCCTGATCGACGACCCGGCGGCGCTCCTGTGGGTGGCCGGCCTGCTGGCCGTCGGTCTGGTGCTGTTCCTCGCCGAGAAGTTCTTCGGCCACAAGAAGGACGGACCCCGCGGCCCCGGCGCCGCGGACCCGCAGGCCGTCGACCCGTCCTCCTCCACCCACCAGGAGATCTGAGCCATGCACTGCATCGTCACCACCGACGGCTCCCGCGCGTCCCTGGTCGGGGCCAAGCAGTTCAAGTGGATCGCCGACTCCCGCGAGATCACCGACGTGACCGTGATCGCGGTCGTGAGCCCGTTCGCCGCGGTGCCGTTCGCCAACGAGATCGGTCCGCAGGGGTCCACCGAGCTGACGGACCTCAGCTTCCAGCACGAGGCGCAGACCGCGGTCGACCTCGTGGCGGCCACGTTCGACGGCTGGGGGCCGGCGATCCACAAGCAGGTGCGCAGCGGCTCCCCGGCCCAGGAGATCGTCCGCGCGGCCGAGGACCTCGGCGCCGACCTGATCTCCATGGCCGCGGGCAGCCGGGGCCTCACCCCGACGATCCTGCTGGGCAGCACCGCCTCGCGGGTGCAGCACTCGGCGCCGTGCCCGGTGCTGATCTGCCGGCCCACGCCCCGCAGCGAGCGCGCCACCGGCTGAGCCGGGCCGCCCGGCCGGGCCCGTGGGCGGACGGGCCCGGTCTAGTGTGCTCGGCATGAGCGACGCGCTGGACCTGCCCGGCCTGGGTTTCCCCCTGACCCCCTCGTCGCCGGGGGTGTGGCGCACGGACGAGGACGGCACCGTCGTCGCCGAGGCCCCCGGGCACACCGACCTCTACGTCAACCCGGGCGGGTCCGGCTCGGCCGACGCCGAGTCGCTGCTGAACGCCGCCACCCTGCTGGGCTCCCCGCCGGCCGGGGACTTCCAGCTCAGCGCCCGGGTGTCGGTCGACTTCGCCGCCCAGTTCGACGCCGGCGTGCTGCTCCTCTGGCTCGACGACACGCACTGGGCCAAGCTCTGCTTCGAGCGGTCACCGGCCGGCGAGCCGATGGTGGTCTCCGTGGTCACGCTCGGGCTGTCCGACGACGCGAACTCCTTCGTCGTCCCCGAGCGCTCCGTGTGGCTGCGGGTGTCCCGCGTCGACCGGGTCTACGCGTACCACGCCTCCACCGACGGGATGGACTGGGCGCTGGTGCGGGTCTTCAGCCTCGGCGACGCGCTGGCCGAGCACCGGGTGGGCCTGGAGGTCCAGTCGCCCACCGGTGAGGGCTGCACGGTCCGGTTCGAGTCCCTGCGCTTCGTCGAGGACCGGTTGGCCGACCTCCGCGACGGCTCCTAGCTGTCGGTCCTCGCTCCGCGTGGCCGGTCCTCGCCCCGAGCGGAGCAAGGACCGGCTGCACCCCGTCGCCGATCCGTGGACTGGAGTGGGCATCCGCGTCCGAGCGGGGCGAGGACCAACCACTAGGCTCGCCGCCGTGCTGAGGATCGCCCGTGCCCACGTGGACGCCATGGTGGCCCACGCCCGTGCCGACCACCCGGACGAGGCGTGCGGGGTGGTCGTCGGACCGGCCGGCTCCGACGTGCCCGCCCGGTTCGTGGCCATGACGAACGCGGACCGCTCGCCGACCTTCTTCCGGTTCGACCCCACCGAGCAGCTGCGGCTCTACCAGGCGATGGACGACGCCGACGAGGAGGTCGTGGTCGTCTACCACTCCCACACCGCGACGGAGGCCTACCCGTCGCGCACCGACATCGCCTACGCCTCCGAGCCGCAGGCCCACTACGTCCTCGTCTCGACCGCCGAGTCGGGAGCCACCGAGGGCCCGGTGTCGGTGCGCTCCTACCGCATCGTGGACGGCGTGGTCACCGAGGAAGAGCTCACCATCACGGAATAGGCCCCTGGCGGCCGCTGTTGGACCGGAGGTCGTGCGCAGCGCGGCTGTGCGGCGAGGAGAGGTAGGACCATGACGGTAGAGGTGCGGATCCCGACGATCCTGCGGACGTTCACCGGCGGCGAGAAGGCCGTCCAGGGTGCGGGCGCCACGCTGGCGCAGGTGATCGACGACGTCGAGAGCCGCCACCCCGGGCTGAAGGCCCGGCTGGTGGAGTCGGACAACCTGCGGCGCTTCGTCAACGTCTACGTCAACGACGAGGACGTCCGGTTTACCGGCGGGCTCGAGGCCCCCACCGTCGACGGCGACATCGTGGTCGTCCTGCCGGCCGTGGCCGGCGGCGCCTGAGCCGCGGCCACCCCGTGACGCGCTACCACTCGCTGGCCGACTCCGTCGGGAACACCCCGATGGTGGGCCTGCCCGCGCTGTCCCCGAGCGACCGCGTCCGGCTGTGGGCGAAGCTGGAGGACCGCAACCCGACCGGGTCGATCAAGGACCGCGCCGCCTTCAACATGATCCGGGTGGCCGAGGCGTCCGGGCAGCTGAAGCCGGGGGCGACGATCCTCGAGCCGACCAGCGGCAACACCGGCATCTCGCTCGCCATGGCGGCCAAGCTCGGCGGCTACCGGATGATCTGCGTGATGCCGGAGAACACGTCGGTGGAACGTCGCCAGATCCTCGCCATGTGGGGCGCGGAGATCGTGTCCTCCCCGGCCGCCGGCGGCTCCAACGAGGCCGTCCGGGTGGCCAAGGAGCTGGCGGCCGAGCACCCCGACTGGGTGATGCTCTACCAGTACGGGAACCCGGCCAACGCCGAGGCGCACTACCTGACCACCGGCCCCGAGATCCTCGAGGACCTGCCCGAGGTCACCCACGTGGTCGCCGGGCTCGGCACGACCGGCACGCTGATGGGGATCGGCCGCTTCTTCGCCGACAAGAAGCCCGACGTGAAGATCGTCGCGGCCGAGCCGCGCTACGGCGAGCTGGTGTACGGGCTGCGGAACCTCGACGAGGGCTTCGTCCCCGAGCTGTACGACCCGCAGTACGTCACCTCGCGGTTCTCCGTCGGCTCCCGCGACGCGATCCGCCGGGTTCGGGAGCTGCTCGAGCGGGAGGGCATCTTCGCCGGCCTCTCCACCGGCGCCATCGTCCACGCCGCGCTGGCCCAGGCCGCCCGGGCCGAGAAGGCGGGGGAGTCCGCCGACATCGTCCTGATCATCTGCGACGGCGGCTGGAAGTACCTCTCCACCGGCGCCTACACGACGGACCTGGACGCGTCCGAGGACTTCCTCGACACGCAGGTCTGGGCCTGACCCTCCGCTCCCCGGGCCCGTCGAGCGCCGTTCCCTGAGCTCGTCGGGAGGGCCTCGCTCGTCGAGCCGGACCACCGCTCCCCGAACTCGTCGCAGGGCCTCAGCGGGGTCAGCCGGAGCCGCGCCGTCTCAGCCAGCCGGCCAGTGCGGGTCGCGGCCGGCGCCGCCGAGGAGCCGGTCGAGGAGGGGCGCGTCGGCGGGGACCGGGACGACGGGGCCGAAGAGGCCGTCGCGGGCGGCGGGGTCGTCGGGGGTGCCGGACACCAGCTGCCAGGCGGCCTCGAGGTTGGCCGGGGCGACGTGGAAGGACTGCCCGGTCGCCACCGCGAGGTCCCAGCCGTGCAGGACCAGCTCGTCGTTGGCCACCAGGCCCAGCACCGCTCCCGGCATCTCGACGCCGCCGGCCACGGCCGTCCCCGACCAGGCCTCCGGCTGGTGCCAGGCGGTGACCAGCGCGTCCAGCCGGGCCGGCAGCTGCTCGCGCCAGGCGTCCGGCAGCCGCAGCGCGGCGGGCGACGGTGCGGTCCGGGTGGTCGGGCCGTCGACCTTGGCCGCGGCGTCGGCGAAGGCCACCGACAGGCCCAGGACGTGGGCCAGCAGCTGGTGCACCCGGATCTGGCAGGGCGTCTCGCCCCCGAGCTGGTCGTCGGTCAGGTCCGCCGCCAGACGGGCGATCTCGGCCGCGGGCGCGCGGAGGTCCAGCAGGGTCGTCTGCGGTGAGGTCATGCGGGGTCAGACCGGCCCCTAGACTCATCGCCCGTGACCGTCGACGCCGGACCCGCAGCCGGGCGGGGCACCGAGGCGCCGGTCGGGATCTTCGACTCCGGCTTCGGGGGGCTGACCGTCGCCCGGGCCGTGATCGACCAGCTGCCGCACGAGGACCTCGTCTACCTCGGCGACACCGCGCGGTCGCCCTACGGCGAGCAGCCGATCGCCAGCGTCCGCGAGTTCGCCCTGGAGTGCCTCGACCACCTCGTCGACCAGGGCGTCAAGGCCCTCGTCATCGCCTGCAACTCCGCCAGCGCCGCCGTGCTCCGGGACGCCCGCGAGCGGTACTCGGTGCCCGTCGTCGAGGTGATCCTGCCCGCGGCCCGCCGGGCGGTGGCGGCCACCCGCAGCGGCCGGGTCGGCGTCATCTGCACCCAGGCGACCGCGACGTCGGAGGCCTACGACGACGCGTTCGCCGTCGCCCCGCAGGTCGAGCTGCTGACCGTCGCCTGCCCGCGCTTCGTCCCGTTCGTCGAGGCCGGCGTGACCGGCGGGCCGGAGCTGCTCGCCTGCGCCGAGGAGTACCTCGCGCCGCTCCGCGCGGCCCGGATCGACACCCTGGTCCTGGGCTGCACCCACTACCCGCTGCTCACCGGTGTGCTGTCCTACGTGCTGGGCGACGGCGTCACCCTGGTCTCGAGCGCCGACGAGTGCGCCAAGGACGTCTACGCCGTGCTGACGCGGCGTGGCCTGACGCACGACCAGCCGCGGGCCGCGTCGCACCGCTTCCTCACCACGGGCGACCCGGCGGCCTTCGAGGGCGTCGGGCACCGGCTGATGGGTGGTCTCGTCAACGGGGTCGAGCAGTTCGCATGAGCGAGGAGGCGGCGTGGAGCTGACGGTCGTGGGCAGCAGCGGATCGGTGTCCGGCCCGGACTCCCCGGCGTCCAGCTACCTGGTCCGTGCCCCCTTCGAGGGTGGCACCTTCGCCCTGGTGCTGGACCTCGGGCCGGGGTCGATGGGGGCGCTGTACCGCTACCTGGACCCGCGGGACGTGGGCGCCGTGGCGCTCAGCCACCTGCACACCGACCACTGCCTCGACCTCTGCGCGTTCTACGTGGGCGCCCGCTACTCACCGTCGGCGCCCTGGCCCTCGATCCCCTTGCTCGCCCCGCCGGGTGCCCGGGAGCGGCTGGTCGCGGCCTACCGGGTGCCCGGGGAGGACGCCGTCGAGGACGACCCGGAGACCGGCATCGGCGCGCACTTCCAGCACCGGGACTGGGCGCCGACCCAGCGGGTGGGCCCGTTCCGCCTCGACGCCGCACGGGTCGTCCACCCGGTCGAGACCTACGCCGTCCGGGTCACCGAGGAGGTGCCCGACGGCGGCAGCCTGGTGTTCAGCGGCGACACCGGGCCCTGCGAGGCGCTGGTCGAGCTGGCCACCGGGGCGGACCTGCTGCTGGCCGAGGCCTCGTTCCGCGACGTGCCCGGCAACCCGCCCGACCTGCACCTGACGGGCCGGGAGGCCGCCGAGGCCGCCCACCGGGCCGGCGTCGGCAGCCTGGTGCTCACCCACATCCCGCCGTGGCACGACCGCGACGCGGTGCTGGCCGAGGCGCTGCCGCACTTCGACGGCCCCGTCGCGCTGGCCGCGCCGGGGGCCGCCTGGACCATCGGGCCACGCTGACGGCCGCGTCGGGAACTGTCGTCGCGTCGAAATAGAGTGCGGGCATGACCTCACGAGCCGACGGACGCGACCTCGACCAGCTGCGGGAGGTGCGCTTCACCCGCAACTGGCTCAGCCAGGCCGAGGGCTCCGTGCTGGTGGAGTACGGCCAGACCCGCGTGCTGGTCGCCGCCAGCGTCACCGAGGGCGTCCCGCGCTGGCGCAAGGGCTCGGGGCTCGGCTGGGTGACCAGTGAGTACGCGATGCTGCCCCGCGCCACCAACACCCGCAACGACCGGGAGTCGGTGAAGGGTCGGATCGGCGGCCGGACGCACGAGATCAGCCGGCTGATCGGCCGCAGCCTGCGCGCCGTCATCGACTACAAGGCGCTGGGCGAGAACACGATCGTGCTCGACTGCGACGTGCTGCAGGCCGACGGGGGCACCCGGACGGCCTCGATCACCGGCGCGTACGTGGCGCTCGCCGACGCCGTCGCCTGGCTGCGCGGGCGGGACGCACTGGCCGGCGAGCCCCTGGTGGACAGCGTCGCCGCGGTCTCGGTCGGGGTCGTCGGGGGCACGCCGATGCTGGACCTCTGCTACACCGAGGACTCCGCCGCCGACACCGACATGAACATCGTGATGAGCGGCGCCGGCACCTTCATCGAGGTGCAGGGCACGGCCGAGGGCGCACCCTTCGACCGCGGCGTCCTGGACGAGCTGCTCGACCTCGGCACCGCCGGGTGCACCGAGCTGGCGCGGCTGCAGCGGGCTGCGCTGGAGGCCTCCGTTGCCTAGCCCGGCCGGAGCGCAGGTCGTGCTGGCCACCAACAACGCCAAGAAGCTGACCGAGCTGCGGCGGATCGTGGCGGGGGCGGCGCCGGACGTCGAGGTATTGGCCCTGGCCGACGTGCCCGGCTACCCGGAGCCGGCCGAGACCGAGCAGACCTTCGAGGGCAACGCGCTGCTCAAGGCCCGGGCCTGCGTCGCCGCCACCGGCCTGCCGGCCGTGGCCGACGACTCGGGCCTCGCCGTCGACCGGCTGAACGGCATGCCGGGGGTCCGGTCGGCCCGCTGGTCGGGGGCCGACGCGACCGACGCCGCGAACAACGCGCTGCTGCTGCGCCAGCTGTTCGACCTCGAGGGACCCGAGCAGCGGCGCGGCCAGTTCGTCTGTGCGATGGCGCTGGTGCTGCCCGACGGGACCGAGCACGTCCGGCTGGGCGTCATGCCGGGTCACCTCCGCAGCGCACCGGCGGGCGAGAACGGCTTCGGCTACGACCCCCTGTTCGTGCCCGACGGGCACGACCGGACGACGGCCCAGCTGGAACCGGCCGCCAAGGACGCCATCAGCCACCGGGGCCGGGCCATCCGGGCGCTCGTGCCCGTGCTGGTGGACGAGCTGCGCCGGACCGGTGCGGCCGTCCCGGAGGAGGCGCGGTGAAGGCCTACCTCGACCTGGTGCGGCACGTGCTGGAGACCGGGGTGCCCAAGGGGGACCGCACGGGGACCGGCACGCTCAGCACCTTCGGCCACCAGATGCGCTTCGACCTGTCCGCGGGGTTCCCGCTGGTCACCACCAAGAAGGTGCACGTGCGCTCGGTGGTCGCCGAGCTGCTGTGGTTCGTCTCCGGCTCCACCAACATCGGCTGGCTGCACGAGCAGGGCGTGACCATCTGGGACGAGTGGGCCGACGAGGACGGTGAGCTGGGCCCGGTGTACGGCTCGCAGTGGCGTTCGTGGCCCACGCCCGACGGCCGGCACGTCGACCAGCTGGCGGCCGTGATCGGCTCCCTCCGGTCGAACCCGGACTCCCGCCGGCACCTGGTGAGCGCCTGGAACGTGGCGGAGGTGGACCACATGGCCCTGCCGCCGTGCCACACGCTGTTCCAGTTCTACGTCGCCCCGCCGCCCGCGGGGGTGCCGGGCGGCCGCGGCCGGCTGTCGTGCCAGCTCTACCAGCGCTCGGCCGACGTCTTCCTCGGCGTGCCCTTCAACATCGCCTCCTACGCGCTGCTCACCCACCTCGTCGCCCAGGTCTGCGAGCTCGACGTGGGGGAGCTCGTCCACACGCTCGGCGACGCGCACCTCTACGTGAACCACCTGGACCAGGCCCGGCGGCAGCTGGAGCGGGAGCCCCGACCGCTGCCGCGGCTGGTGCTGAACCCGGACGTCCGCGACATCGACGGCTTCACGATGGCCGACGTGGCCGTCGAGGGCTACGACCCCCACCCGGGCATCAAGGCCCCGATCGCGGTCTGAGGCGTGGACCAGCAGCGCGCGCAGGTGGTGGCCGTCGTCGCCGTCGCCCGGAACGGCGTCATCGGCGCCGGCCCCGACATCCCCTGGCACGTGCCGGGGGACCAGGCGCGGTTCAGGCGGCTGACGCTCGGCCACCCGCTGGTGATGGGCCGGCTCACCTACGACGCGATCGGCCGTCCGCTGCCCGGCCGCACCACCCTGGTCGTCAGCCGGGACCCGTCGTTCGCCCCGGCCGGGGTGGAGGTGCACGACGACGTGGACGCCGCCCTCGACCGGGCCCTCCAGCTGGACCGCGAGCTCGTGGTGGTGGCCGGCGGCGGCCAGGTCTACCGGGCGGCCTGGGGGCGGCTGGACGCGCTCGAGGTCACCGAGGTCGACGCGGAGCCGGCGGGCGACGTCTTCTTCCCGGCGGTCGACGCGGGGGAGTGGGCCGAGACCGCGCGCGAGCAGCACGAGGGCCACGCCTTCGTCCGCTTCGAGCGCCGGTCCACCCGCGCCCGGGGGTAGGCTGCCGCCCGCGCCGGAGTGGTGGAACTGGCAGACACGCAGGATTTAGGTTCCTGTGCTCCATGAGCGTGAGGGTTCGAGTCCCTTCTCCGGCACACCGACTCCTCGACCGCCTCCGGCGTCGACCGGCGGAGGGATCAGAGGCCGAGCTCGCGCCGCAGCTTGGCGACGTGGCCGGCCGCGCGCACGTTGTACTGCGCCACCGCGACGGTGCCGGTGCCCTTGGCGTCGACGTCCACCACGAAGGTCGAGCGGATGACGCCCTCGACGAGCTTGCCGTAGAGCAGCTTCTCCCCGTAGGCGCCGTAGGCCCCGAGGGTGGTGCGCTCGGGGTCGGACAGCAGCGGGAAGACCACGGACTGCTGGTCGCGGAACTCGGCGAGGCGGGCCGGCGCGTCGGGGGAGATGCCGAGGACGTGCAGACCGGCGGCGCTGAGGTCGTCCATGGCGGCGGTGAAGTCGACGGCCTGGGTCGTGCAGCCCGGGGTCATGGCGGCGGGGTAGAAGTAGACGATGACGCGCTGCCCCGCGAAGTCCGCCAGGGACACGTCCCGGCCGTCGGCGTCGGAGAGGGTGAAGTCCGGTGCGGTGTCGCCGGCCGACAGTCGGGTCGTCATGGCTCGACCTTAGCGAAGGACCGCCCGGCCCTCGAACGCGAGGCCGGCCGCCGGAACGGGGCGTGCAGCGCCCCCGGACCCCCTGCAATACGCTGGCCCCCGGACACGGCAGCCGCCGCGTCCGTGACCGCACCTCCGAGGGGATCACCCACGTGGCCAGCAGCCGACCGGACCGGGACGCCGACCAGATCCAAGCCGACCTGGGGGCCACCCGCGACCGTCTGGCCGCCGGTATCGAGGCCCTGATCGACCAGGTCCACCCGCAGCGGGTGAAGCAGCGCCAGGTGGACGGCGCGAAGCGCTTCCTGCACACCGAGATCGAGAAGGCGAAGAGCCTCGTCTTCAACGCCCGCGGCGACCTGCGCACCGAGCGGGTCGGCATCGTCGGTGGCGCCGTGGCGGGTGCGGTCACGCTGCTCGTCGTGCTGCGCACCGTGGTGCGCCGCCGCCGCGGCTGAGCCTTGCCCTCCTCGGAGACGTCGGCGGAGGAGCCCCTGCCGCTGCGGATGCTGCACGACCGGGTCCTCGTGTCGACCGACGCCGAGGCCGGGGAGCGGCGCAGCGGCGGCGGCATCCTGATCCCCGCCACCGTCGCCATCGGCCGGCGCCTCGCCTGGGGCCAGGTGGTCGCCGCCGGCAGCTCGGTGCGGGTGGTCAAGGTGGGCGACCGGGTGCTCTTCGACCCCGAGGACCGCGCCGAGGTGGAGCTGCGCGGCCGTGACTACGTCCTGCTCCGCGAGCGTGACCTGCACGCCGTCGCGGAGGAGCGCCGGGCCGACGGCCAGACCGGTCTGTACCTCTGACCCGGGCGCCCTCCTCCCGACCGCGGGTGGGCATGGTGGCCGCTCCGGCAGGAAAGCGTTACCCCGGCCCGCCGATCGGTAACGAATCGCAACGTTCCACCCGAGGACTTGCCGAATTAGGACGTGCACCATCTAGATTGGCGCCGTGGTGCCACCGTATGGGCGCCATCTCGACAACGAAGTGAGGCCTGTATGACTTCCGCTCGTCCCGCGCGGCGCGTCCTGATCGCCGCTGCATCTCTCACCGCCCTGCTCGCTGCCGCCGCGTGCGGTGGCAGCAGCGACACCCCTGCTGCCGGCGGCTCGTCCGCCCCCGCGGTCGACCTGTCCAAGAAGGGCCCCATCGAGTACTGGCAGGGCAAGGACACCTCCGGCAACGTCAAGAACATCATCGCCGCCTGGAACAAGGACCACCCGGACGAGAAGGTGACCCTGCGCGAGCTGCCGGACAACGCTGACCAGCAGCGCCAGCAGATGATCCAGAACACGCAGATCAAGGACACCAAGATGGCCGTCCTGAGCGTGGACGTGGTCTGGACCGCCGAGTTCGCGGCCAACGGCTACGTCATCCCGCTGCCGGCCGACCAGTTCCCGACCGACGACTTCCTCCCCACCACGGTCGACAGCGGCACGTACTTCAACAAGCTGTACGCCTACCCGACGTCCTCCGACGGCGGCCTGCTGTACTACCGCAAGGACCTGCTGGACAAGTACAGCCTGAAGCCGCCGACCACCTTCGACGAGATGAAGACGGCGTGCAAGACGATCAAGGACGGCGAGGGTGACGCCAACCTGAACTGCTTCGCCGGCCAGTACCAGAAGTACGAGGGCCTGACGGTGAACTTCGCGGAGGCCGTCAACGGCGCCGGTGGCGTCGTCGTCGACGACGAGGGCAAGGCGAACGTCAACACCCCCGAGGCCAAGGCCGGCCTGGACGCGCTCAAGGGCATGTTCGACGACGGCACCATCCCCAAGGGTGCGATCACCTGGCAGGAGGAGCAGGGACGCCAGGCGTTCCAGGACGGCGAGCTGATCTTCCACCGCAACTGGCCGTACATGTACGCGCTGGCGCAGAAGACCGACGGCTCGTCCAAGGTCGCCGGCAAGTTCGACGTGGCCCCGCTCCCGGGTGTCACCGGTGCCGGCGTCTCCAGCCTCGGTGGTCACAACTTCGCCATCGCGGCCAACGCCGAGAACAAGGGCACGGCGGCCGAGTTCATCAAGTACTGGGGTTCGGCGGAGGTGCAGAAGTCCAACGTCATCGCCACCTCGGCGGCGCCGACGCGGAGCGCGCTCTACACCGACCCCGACGTGCTGAAGAAGTACCCGTACATGCCGATCCTGCTCAAGTCGATCGAGACGGCGAAGCCGCGGCCCAAGGCCGTCAAGTACGGCGACGTCACCCTGGCGATCCAGGACGCCGCGTACGGCGCCCTGCAGGGCCAGACCGACAGCGCTGCCGCCCTCTCCGGGCTGCAGACCAAGCTCGAGGGTCTCGTCAAGTAACCAGTGGTTCCCGACGGATCCCGGTGCCGCTCCGCGCGGCACCGGGATCCGCCGCCTTTCGCAAGGGGAGGTAGGCAGCATGGCAACCGCAACCGCGGAAGCACCCGTCCGCTCGGCACCGGGGGACGGACACAAGCGGAAGAAGAACGCGCTCAGCGACGGTCAGGGCCGGTTGGCCTGGATCCTGCTCGCACCGACGCTGCTGGTCATCATCGTCGTCGCGGGGATCCCCGTGCTGATGTCGATCCGCGAGTCCTTCTTCCAGACCAACTCCGGGGTCGACCCCAACACCGGCCTGGTGGCCGGCGGGGAGCGCTTCTCCGGGCTCGAGAACTTCACGGCGATCTTCAGTGGTCAGGACACCGTCAGCGGGTCCTACGGCCAGCTGGGCCGCTTCATCAACGCCTTCCTCAACACCACGCTGATCACCGTGGTCGCCGTGCTCGCCGAGACGATCCTCGGTGTCGCGATGGCGCTGATCATGGCCAAGGCGTTCAAGGGCCGCGGCATCGTCCGCGCGGGCATCCTCGTCCCGTGGGCCATCCCGACGATCGTGTCCGCGCTCATGTGGAAGCTGATCTTCGACGAGGCGGGGGTGGCGAACCGGATCCTCGGCACGCAGATCCTCTGGCTCGCCGACTCCGCGTCCTCCTTCTGGGCCGTGGTCATCGCCGACGTCTGGAAGACGGCGCCGTTCATCGGTCTGCTGACCCTGGCGGGCCTGCAGACGATCCCGGCCGAGGTCTACGAGGCCGCCAAGGTCGACGGCGCGACCGCGTGGCAGCAGTTCGTCCGGATCACGCTGCCGATGGTGCGGCCGACCCTCGTGGTGGCCGTGCTGTTCCGCACGCTCGACACGCTCCGGATGTTCGACCTGCCCTACGGCATGATCGGCCCGGGCAAGTACCGGGTGGAGACGCTGTCGATCTTCGCCTACCTGGAAGCCAACGCGGGCCGGTACGGGCCGGCCGCGGCCTACGCCATCGTGCTGTTCGTCTACGTCCTCCTCATCGCCTTCCTCTTCGTGAAGATCCTGGGGGCCGACGTGATCGGTGACAGCGCGCCGAAGAAGGCCAAGAAGAAGAAGGGCGACCAGGACGCCGCGACCGGCGCCGTCCCGGCGCTGCAGCAGATGGGGGGGAACCACTGATGGCCACCGCAGTCGGAACCACCACGGAGCACACCTCCCCGGACCAGGTCGCCGTGCTCGCACGGTCCAAGCCCAGCGGGAAGGCCCGGTTCGGGGTCGTCGCCAGCTACATCGGCATGGGCCTGATCGTCCTCTACTGCATCCTGCCGTTCTACTGGATGGTCGTCTCCTCGCTGCGGCTGCCGACCGAGGGCCGTAGCACCGAGTTCATCCCGAACCCGGTCTCGGTGGACAACTACGGCGGCGTCTTCGCCGGCGGCAACAACTTCGGGCGCTCGCTGATCAACTCGTTGATCGTGTCGGGGACGACCACCATTTTGACCCTGGTGTTCGGCATCGTCGCGGCCTACGCGCTCGCCCGCCTGCAGTTCCGGGGCAAGGGCGCGGTGCTGTGGGTGATCATGGCCTGCTCGATGTTCCCGCTGATCATCCTGATCCCGCCGCTGCTCAAGATGTTCTCCTCCACGGAGCCGTTCACCTGGTTCCCGTACTGGGTGAACACCTACCAGGCCGTGATCATCCCGGGGCTGAGCTTCGGCCTGCCGCTGGCCGTGTGGAACCTCACGGCGTTCTTCAAGCAGCTGCCGGTCGAGCTCGAGCAGGCAGCCATGGTCGACGGCTGCACCCCGGGTGTGGCCTTCCGCAAGGTGATCCTGCCGCTCGCGGCGCCGGGTGTCTTCACCACGGCGATCATCGTGTTCATCGGGGCCTGGAACGAGTTCCTGGTCGCGCTGACCTTCCTGCCCGACCCGGCCAAGCAGACCGCCACGGTGGCGATCAGCAAGTTCACCGGCGTCACCGGCTTCGACACCCCCTACGGCACGATCATGGCCGCCGGTGTGGTCGTGACGGTGCCCCTGCTCGTCGCGGTGCTGATCTTCCAGCGCCGCATCGTCGCCGGCCTCACGGCAGGTGGCGTCAAGTAGCTCCGGTCGCACCCTGACCAGCAGGCTGGCGCCGACGCGGACCCCCGCGTCGGCGCCAGTTCTGCGTCCGGGGCGGCTCGTCCTCGGGCGCGAGCCGGATCACTACGCCCGTTCGACGGGGTGCGCGCCGCTGCGGGCGGGGTCGAGGTCCGGACCCTCCTCGCCCTCGGGCGTCGGCAGGGGCCGGGCGGCCTGCCGGGCGGTGCGCCGGTCCCGGTGCCAGCCCCAGAGCCGGTGCAGCTGGGTGACGAGGAGACCCACCGAGACGGCGAACGCGATGGCCACGACCATCGCCCACACGGGGTGGTTCGCGATGCGGCCGCCGATCGAGCCCAGGGTGGAGTAGATCCCCGCCCACAGGGCGCAGGCGACCATGTCCATCAGCATGAAGCGGCGCACCGGGAATCGGGACAGGCCGAGCGCGATGATCACCGGGGTGCGGCCCCCGGGGATGAGCCGGCCGGTGACCACCGCGTTGAACGCGTTGCTGGTGAGCGCCTCCTGGGCGGCGGTGACCCGGCTGCCGAAGCGGTGCCGGCTCAACCAGGCCTGCAGCCGACGCCGTCCCCAGCGGGCCTCGAGCAGCATCACCGTGTCACCGAGCACCGAGCACACCCAGGTGATCACGAAGATCAGGAGGATGTTGAGCTCGGAGTGCGCCGCGTAGGCGGCCGCCCCGCTGACCATCTCACCGGTGGGCACGAAGGGCAGCGCGGACCCGATCAGGACCGACAGCGCCAGCACCAGGTGCGCCTTGAGCCCGTTCACGCCCACACCGTACGCGCCGGTACCGCCGGGGACGTCCAGGACCGGCCGGCGGCACGACGGGTCAGCGCTCGACCTGCACGTAGCGGTGCCAGGACTCCGTGCGGTAGCTCGTGCGCCAGCCCAGGGCGAGGTAGAGGCCGTCGGCCCCGGTCGAGGAGTCGGCGTCGACCTCCAGTCCCACCCGGTCGCGGTCCCGGCGTGCGGCGTCGGCGATGACCGTGTGCAGCAGCGCCTTCGCCACCCCGCGGCCCCGGGCACGCCGGTGCACGCCGATGTAGTCGACGTAGCTGCCGTAGCGACCGCCGGCGTCGGGGGGCAGCACCGAGCTGATCAGCGCCCCGCCCGCCTGCTCGACGCCGTCCACCTCCACCAGCGCGATCCACCAGTGGTCCCACCGGTGCCAGGGGTCCTCCTGCAGCCGCACGACGAACTCGGCGAAGCCCTCGCGGTAGGAGTTGAAGTGGTCGGCGAAGGACTCCTCGAGCACCTGGTGCACCAGGTGCAGGTCCTCGGCCACCGGCAGCCCGTTGGCGTGGGCGCGGACGCGGCGGACGGTCACGCCCGGTCGCGGGCCGGGCAGCACGCCCGGCTCGGCCTCGCCCGGCTCGACCGGACGGCTCATCTGCAGCCAGGTCCGCACGCAGCGGTAGCCGGCCCGGGCCAGCCAGCGACGCTGCCGCTCGTCGTCGGCGCGGGTGCCCGAGTCGAGCTGGGTGGAGGGCACCCGGCGGAGCATCGCGGTCGTCACGCCGGCAGTCTCGGCCCAGGCGAACAGGGCCGCGGCGACCTCGTCGTCGTGGGGCGTCCCCGGGAGCACCATCACCTCGACCTCGGTCCGGCCGGCGGCACGGTCGTGCACCACGGCCCAGGCGACGGCCGACCCCTGCGGGTCGGTGACCATCAGCTGGCGGCGGGTCCAGGACGCGGGGCCGACGACGACGGCCTCCACGGTGGAGGTGTCGGCCGGCGCGGAGGT
This sequence comes from Friedmanniella luteola, assembly GCF_900105065.1. Lineage (NCBI taxonomy): Bacteria > Bacillati > Actinomycetota > Actinomycetes > Propionibacteriales > Nocardioidaceae > Friedmanniella > Friedmanniella luteola. Next base: position 3,411,733 of record NZ_LT629749.1, on the reverse strand, counting down.
CGCCGGTGCGCCGTCGGGGCCGCGGCGGGTGGCCTCCCGCAGGCGGGCCAGTGCGGCGACGTCGTCGTCCCCGGGGGGACGCGCGCCCCAGCCCGTCGGGAGGGCAGACGCGTCCAGCGGGACGCCGAGAGCAGTCACCGGACCAGTCTCGCAGCCGGGGCGCGGGCCGCCCTCAGGCCGTCCAGCCGAGCAGGGCCTCCCCGAGGCTCATGGCCCCGAACCACCCCAGCGCGGCGACCACGGGCAGCGGGACCACCCACCACGGGCGCCCGCGGAACCAGACCGTGCCGAGGACCAGCAGGGCGGCCCAGAAGGCGATGAGCAGCACGACGGCCCACAGCGGCGCCAGCAGGCCCGAGGCGAAGAAGAACGGGGCCAGCGCGAGGAGGGCCAGCAGGGCCACGGCGGCGATCACGTGCCGGGTCGTCAGGTAGCTGCGCAGCGGGCTCTCCCGCGGAACCGTCCTGTCCACGCGATCAGTGTGGCAGCGGACGGGCCGCGGCGTCGACGTCCCGAGCGGCCGGGGTTCGCCCGGTGACCGGCCGCTCGTTCCCGGGTGCGACAGCCGGGAATAGGACGGTCGGTGGGGCGCTTGGTGCTGACGTGGAGACACCTGCCTGGGCGACGTTCCCGCATCCGGTCAACGAGCTGGCCGCCCGGACGGTGGCGGGCGGCGTCGCGCTGCTGACGGCCGTGACGCTCGCGACCCAGGCGTGGTGGCTGGTGCCGCTGCTCGTGCTGGGCTTCGCCGCGCGGGTGCTGGCCGGACCCCGCTTCAGCGTGCTCGGCCGGCTGGCCACCCAGGTGGTCGCGCCCCGGCTGGGGCCGGCACGGATGGTGCCGGGACCGCCGAAGCGCTTCGCCCAGGCCATCGGCCTGGTCCTGACGGCCGTCGCCGTGGTGGCGGCGGCCGCCGGGACCACCGCCCTGACGGCCGTGCTGCTCGTGATCCTGCTGGTCTTCGCCCTGCTGGAGTCCGTCGTCGGCTTCTGCGCCGGCTGCTGGGTGTTCGGGCTGCTGATGCGCTGGGGATGGGTCAGCGAGGAGACCTGCGCCGACTGCCAGGACATCGGGGCCCGGTACGGGCGGCAGCCGGCCGGGCGGTCCTGAGCCCGAGCCGGCCGACCGCCCGGTCGTCCGGACGGCTCAGCTGACCCCGGCGTCGCGCCAGCTGTGGCTGGGCGTCCAGCCGAAGAGCTCCCGCATCCGGTGGCAGTCGAAGGCCGAGCGCGGGTCCTCGTAGTCGTCGGCGAAGCGGTCGTACCCGTCGTAGTACTCCGCCATCAGGTCGCGGAGCCCGCGCTTGGCCCGGGTGTCGGCGGCGGCGATCAGGCACACCTCGTGACCGCTGCTCGTGCCCTCGAGGGCGGCACGGTAGGCGGTGCCGACGTCGCGCGCGTCGATGTAGCTCCAGAAGTTGGCCTGGTTGCGGCTCGGGTCGTCCCACTCGGCGGCGAACTTGCCGTACTCGTCGGGCGGGATGACGTTGTTGATCCGCAGCCCCACCCACGCCGTCTGCGGGAAGCGGACGGCCAAGGAGTCCGCGATCACCTCGCTGAGGTACTTGCTGAGGGCGTAGGCGTTGGGGGAGGCGTGCCGCTCGCCCTCGTCGAAGGGGATCCGGGCCGGCACGACACCGTCGGTCAACAGCCCGGTGGCCATCTCGCTGGAGGCGTAGACGAACCGGGAGACGCCCGCGTCGCCCGCCGCCTGCATGAGGTTGTACGCGCTCAGCACGTTGTTGCCGAAGACGTCGATCTGGGCCTGCCCGCTGGGGGCCGGGTTCGCGGCGAGGTGGCAGACGGCCTCGGGGCGGAACTGGAAGAGGGCGTCGTAGACCTTGCCCGCGTCCGTGAGGTCGACGCGGCAGAACTCGCCCGGGAGCTCCAGCTCCGGACGGGTGGCGACGTCGAAGTTGACCACCTCGTGCCCGGCGTCGGCCAGCGAGCGGACCACCCACTGCCCGGCCTTGCCGGTTCCTCCGGTGACGACGACGCGCATGCTGAACTCCTCGAGATGGGACGGACGTGCTCCTGGCCTGGCACGTTAGCCGGAGGGCCGGGCGGGTGCGTCGGCGCCCGGTCCCCAGGGCTTCGCGGTCGCCTCCGACGGCGTCGGCACCGCGGTGAGGATCGCGGCCGCGAGCGACACGACGACGGGCAGCGCGATGAGGCCGAGCCGGTCGGCGCGGGTGGCGACGGGGTTGTCGATCCCCGGTCGCGCGCCGAGCCACCCGACGGCGGCGACGCCCGTCAGCAGGGCGGCGATCACGCGCACGCGCTGGTGGCGGCGTGCGCGGGCCGGCAGGACCGGGGGCGGCAGGACGACCGCCACGACGGCCGGCTGCACCGCCGCGACGCCGAGGTTGAAGCCGAGGAGGGCGGACGCGAGCCGGGTGCCGGTGAGGTCGAGCTCCAGGAGGGCTGCGGAGAAGGCGTGGCCGTGGACGAGGCCGCAGCCACAGGCGACGAGAGCCTCGCGACCGGGAACCGGGGCCGCGCGGCGTGGGCGGCGGCGACCAGGATGCTGACGGCGATGAGGGCCCCGAGCGCCAGGGTGACGGAGTGGCCGAGGGTGGTGCCGCCGACGCGGCGGACAGCCGTCCTGACGCCGGCGGGGCGGGCCCAGCGGCGACCGGTCGCCAGCAGCGGGAGCAGGACGACCACGTCCGGGCCGACGGCCCCGGGCGCGCTCTGTCGTGCTGGTGAGGATCGGCGACGAGGCCGGACCGACGGGGCGGTGACCGCTCCCGGTGTGAGGAGGACTGCTGGTGCGCCGCGAGGGAATCGAACCCCCAACCCGCTGATTAAGAGTCAGCTGCTCTGCCTGTTGAGCTAGCGGCGCGCGAGGTCAGACATTACCAAACCCGGCCGCCAGGGTGAAATCGCGTCAACCGCGGGCCCAGCGGGAGTCCACCGTGATGCGGACGAGGTGCCCGATGAGCAGCCGCGGGGCCCGGACCCCCAGCTCGCGCCGGTCCAGCACCCCGGTCGCACGGATCCCGGCCTGCTCCCGCCCCGCCTCCGTCGCGGTCACGGACACGGCGAGCGGCGTCGAGGTGCCCCGGGCGCTCAGCCGGCCGTCGACCCGCCACCCGGACCCGGCCGGCGTCATCGCCGTCGCGTCGAAGGCGAGCTCTGGGTGCCGGTCGACGTCGAGCAGCCGCGGCCTGCGGAGGTCGGCGTCGCGGCGCCACGAAGCCGTGTCCAGACCGTCGAGGTCGAGCACGACGTGCACGCCGTCCACCACGCCGCCGGCGTCGACGTCCACGGTGCCCTCGCGGAGGGGGATCGTGCCGGTGACGGTGCGGAACCCGAAGTTGGCGACGGCGAACACGGCGGTGCTCGCCTCCGGCAGCAGGTGCCACCGCCCCGTCGGCAGTCCGGTGGTGGTGGTGACCTGCGGCTCAGCGGACACCGGAGGCCCCCACGGAGGAGTCGAGCAGCGCGGTGACCGCCTCGCCGGCGGTGGCGTCGACGACCGACCAGGTCTCGATCCGGCTCGGCCCCGGCAGCAGCACCGGGTCCTCGCCCGGCAGCAGCTCGGTGGCCATGATCAGCTCGCCCCCGCGGTGGAGGGCCTCGGTGCTCTGCGCGACCGTGATGATCATCTCGGCGCCGTCAGGGCGGCGCAGCACGAGGTTGACCGCGAGCGCCTGCTGCAGCTGCGCGTCCTGGCGCAGCGCCGGCTGGATGCGCTCGCGGTTGGCGACGTCGCTCGCGGCGACGAGCTCGGCGCTGCGGGGGCCGTCGAAGGTGGTGATCTGGGCGTACATCGGGACTCCTCTGGGGTGGTGGTGGGAACCGCTCGGTCAGGCCACAATGGCGCCACGGGCGCGCGCCCCACATCCGTGCAGGTACGCAACCCGGTACTGGTTCCCGCTGCTGAGGAGGCGGTCGGGTGGGGGTCCTGGTGGGGCGGGAGGCGCCGCTGGCGCTGGTGCAGCGGGCCCTGGTCGACGCCCGGGACGGGCACGGCGGGCTGCTCGTGGTGAGCGGCGAGGCCGGGATCGGCAAGTCCCGGCTGGTCGAGGCCGCGGAGGACCGGGCGCGGGGGCTCGGGCTGGGACTCGCCCGCGGGCGGGCGGTGGACGACCCCGGCTGCCCGCCGCTGTGGCCGTGGACCCGGCTGGCGCGGGACCGGCCGGCGCTCGAGGCGGCGCTGGCCGCGACGCCGCTCGAGGGCGTCTCCGGGGCCCAGGCGCGGTTCCGGCTGTGCGTCGCGGCCACCGATGCCCTCCTCGCCGAGGCGCGGACGGCCGGGCTGCTGGTCGTCCTCGAGGACCTGCACTGGGCCGACGCCACGTCGTTGCTGCTGCTCCGGCACCTCGCGCCCGAGCTGCCGCACTCCGGGGTGCTCGTGCTCGGCACCCACCGGGACGGGGCGGCGCGCGGCCTCGGCGAGCTGCTGCCCGGCCTGGCGGGTGCCGCCACCCACCTGCGGCTGGACGGACTGACCCCGACCGACGTGGCGCAGTGGGTGGCCGCCGAGCCGGCGCTCGCGGGACGGCCCGCCCTGGCCCCGGCGCTGCACGCACGCACCCGGGGCAACCCGCTGCTCCTCCGCCTGCTGGCCGACGCGCTGGCCGGGTCGGACGTGTCGACCGGTCCGGACCTCGACCAGCTGCTCGCCGCCCGTGCCGACCTCCGTTCGCTGGTGGCGGGCCGGGTGCGGGCCCTGACCCGGGACGCCCGCAGGGTCGTCGAGGCGGCGGCGGTCACCGACCCCCTGCTGGAGCCGTCGCTGCTCGCCGCGGCGACGGGGCTGTCCCCCGGCGCGGTGCAGCAGGGCCTGGCCGAGGCCGGCCGCGCCGGCGTCCTGCGGGTCAGCGGCAGCGGCGAGGGGTGGGCGTTCACCCACGCCCTCGTCCGGGACGCCGTGCACGGCGACCTACCCGCCGCCCGGCGGTCCGAGCTGCACCACCGGGCGGCCCGCGCGCTGGAGGCGGTGGTGCCGGCTGCCCCCGCGAGCGTGGTGGCGTCGCACTGGGAGCGCACGGCGGTGCCGGCAGCGGTGGAGCGCCGCGCCGACCACTGGGCCGACGCGGCGCGGGCCGCCCTGGCCGCGCACGCCTTCGACGAGGCGGCGACGGCGGCCGACCGTGCGGTGGCCGCTGCCCGGGAGCTGGCCCACCGTGGGGAGCCGGCGCGGTTGGGGGCGGCGCTGCTGCTGCAGGCCCGCTGCCTGTTCGCCGCGGCCCGGGTGGACCTCGACCTGCTCGCCTGCCTGGACGAGGTGGTGGCCACGGGGGAGCGTGACGGCCGGCTGGACCTCGCCGCGGCCGGCGCCCTCGTCGTGCACGGCGTCGGGACCCCGGCGGTGTGCGCCGCCGTCCGGGGTCTCGCCGAGCGGGCGCTGGCCCTGGGCCTGCGCACGATGCCGCTGCCGCCGGACTGGCCGGTGCTGCGGTCGCGGCTGATGGCGCAGGTCGCCGTCGGGGCCGCGGAGGCAGGTCTGGGACCGCCCGCTGCGGACCTCGCCGCCCGGGCCCTCGCCGCCGCGGAGGCCACGCAGAACCCCGAGGCGGTGCTGGAGGCGCTCGCCGCCCGGCACCTGAGCATCACCGTCCCCGACCGGGTCGAGGAGCGGATCCGGCTGGGCCGGCGGGCCGTCGCCCTCGGCGTCTCCTCCGACCAGCCCCTCGGCGAGCTCTGGGGGCACCTGTGGCTGGTCGACGCCGCCCTCCAGCTCGGCAACCTCACCGAGCTGGCCGCGGAGCTCGACCAGGTCGACCGGGTCGCGGAGCGTCGCCAGTTCCCGGTGGCGCGGTGGCACCACCGGCGGCTCTGCGCCACCCGGGCCGCGCTGCTGGGTGACTTCTCCGCCGCCCGGGCGTTCAACCGGGAGGCCGGGGCGCTGGCGGAGCGGATGAGCGACCACGCGGGCGCGGGCCTGCACCACGCCTTCGCGAGCGAGCTCGCGGTGCTGCGGGGCGATCCGGCCGAGCTGACCCTGCCGCTCGAGGAGGTGCTGGCCGGGGCCCCGTCGATGCCCCTCGTGACGGTCTCGATGGCGCTCGTCTTCGCGGCGACGGGAGACCGGGAGCGGGCGGTCGCCCTGCTCGCCCCCTGCCGGGACCTGCCCCGGACGCTGGCCGTCGGACCCCGGTGGGCGCCCACCCTCGCCATCCTCGGGTTCTGCGCGGTGCGGCTCGAGGACGCCGGTCTGGCCGGGGAGGTGTACCCCCTGCTGCGTCCCTTCGCGGCCTACTACGCCGCCGACGGCTCGGGCGCCGTCTGGAGCGAGGGGGCGGTGGCGCGTGAGCTCGGCGACCTGGCCCTGACGGCGGGCCGGCCGGCCGACGCCGTCCGGCACCACCGTGACGGGCTGGCCCTCAACCTGCGGATCGGCGCCCGGCCCTACGTGGCGCTGAGCCGCGCCGGGCTGGCCGAGGCGCTGCTCGCGGACGATCCGGGTGCTGCCGAGCGGGTGGAGGCCGGCCGGCTGCTGCGCCAGGCGGGCGCCGAGCTGGCGGCCCTCGACATGCCGGGTCCCGCCGCCGCCGTCGCCCGGTCCCTGGCCCGCCTCGACGCCGCAGCCCCGTCCGGGCCGTTGTCGGCGCGCGAGGAGGAGGTGGCCGGATGGGTGGCGGCGGGGCTGTCGAACCGGGCGGTCGCCGCGCGCCTGCACCTGTCCGAGCGGACGGTCGAGACCCACGTCCGCAACATCTTGACCAAGCTGGGTCTCCACAACCGCACCCAGGTGGCGGCCTGGCACAGCAGCCGGGAGGTCGCGGGGCGTCGGGGCTAGCCGGCCTCCTCGAGGACGGCCATGGCGGCGTCGTGGCCCCCGAGCCCGCTGACCGCGCCGCCCCGGACGGCGGCGGAGCCGCAGAGCAGCACGCCGGGGTGCCTGGTGGCGACGCCCCAGCGCTCGGCCGCCGTTCTCGGGGCGGCGCCCTCGGCCAGCCAGGGCCAGGCCAGGTCGCCGTGGAAGATGTGCCCGCCGGGCATCCCGAGCTCGACCTCGACGTCGAGGGGCGTCATCACCTCGACGCACGACCGCCCGTGGGCGTCGCGGGCCAGGCAGTCCTCGAGCGGCTCCGCGAGCACGGCCTGCAGCGAGCGCAGCGCGGCGGCGCCCACCTCGGCGCGCCGGCCGTCGGGGTCGGCGGCGAAGAGCCGGGCCGGGGTGTGCAGGGCGAACAGGGTGAGGGTGTGGGCCCCGGCGGCCCGGAGCTCCGGGCCGAGGATCGTCGGGTCGGTGAGGCTGTGGCAGTAGGCCTCGACCGGCAGCGGGTCGGGCACCCGACCCGACTCCGCCTCGGCCCAGGCCTCGTCGAGGCGGGCGTAGCCCTGCGCGAGGTGGAGGGTCCCGGCGAAGCCCGTGGCCGGGTCGAGCCCGGAGCGGAAGCGGGGCAGCCGTGCCAGCACGAGGTTGACCTTGGTCTGGCTGCCCTCGGGTCGGACGGCGGCTCCCGCCCCGAGGCCGGGCAGCGCGGCCGGCGCGCAGCCGACCAGCACGTGCGGGGCGTGCACGGTGCTGCCGTCGGCCAGCGTCACGGTCGCCCCGCCCTGCGTGTCGGGTTGCAGCGCGGTCACCCGGGCGCCGGCCCGGAGCTCGGCGCCGGCGGCCCGGGCGACCCGTTCCAGCTCGGCGGCGACCCGGCCCATCCCGCCGACGGGCACCTTCCACTCCCCGGTGCCGCCGCCCACCACGTGGTAGAGGAAGCAGCGGTTCTGCCGGAGGTCGGGTTCCCCCGCCCGGGCGAAGGTGCCGATCAGGGCGTCGGTGAGGACCAGCCCGCGGAGGGCGTCGTCCACCAGGCTCGCCTCCACCAGCTCCCCGACCGGGGTCTCGACGAGAGCCCGCCACAGCGCCGGCTCCACCTGCGCGCGGACGTCCTCCAGGCGGGGGAGCGGACCGGTCAGGGTCGGGGCGACGACCCGGGCGAAGGCGGTCAGCCGCTCCTCGAGGTGCTGCCAGCGGGCGTGGTCGCCGGGGGACCAGGCGGCGAAGGACGCGTCGGTGGCCGGACCCGGCACCCGCTCGACCAGCAGGCCCCGGTCCTCGACCGGGGTGTAGGACGCCACCCGGCGGGACGCGAGCTCCAGGTCCAGGCCCAGCTCGTCCACCAGCGTCTGCGGCAGCACCGAGACGAGGTAGGAGAAGCGGGACAGCGACGCGTCGACGCCCGGGAAGGGCCGGCCGCTGGCGACGGCGCCGCCGAACCGCTCGGCGGCCTCCAGGACGACGACGCGCCGACCGGCCCGGGCGAGGTACGTCGCGGCGACGAGGGCGTTGTGACCCCCGCCGACCACGACGACGTCGTGGCGGTCCGGGTCGGTCGGCGTCACCGTCGGACCGTCAGGCCAGCCCGCGGGTGCCGTTCAGCCGCTCGAGCTCGTCGGGCGACAGCTCCAGGTCGGCCGCCTTGGCCGAGTCGGTGATGGACTCGGGCCGGCGGGCGCCGGGGATCGGGATGACGTGCTCACCCAGCGAGAGCTCCCAGGCCAGCACGACCTGCTGCGGGCTGACGCCGTGGGCCTGCGCCACCTCGGCGAAGGGGGCGAAGTCCTCACCGACCTTGCGCGCGCCGCCGCCGGTCCCGCCCAGCGGGCTCCAGGGCAGGAAGGCGACGCCGTGCTCACCGCAGAAGTCCAGCTCGTCCTTCGAGGAGCGGAACCGGGGCGAGAACTCGTTCTGCACGCTGACCAGGCCGCCGTCGCCGAGGACGTCGATCGCCACCTGGATCTCCTCGACGTTGGCGTTCGAGATGCCGATGCTCGTGACCAGGCCCTCGTCCCGCAGCTTCGCGAAGTGGCCGATGACCTCGCCGTAGACCATCCAGCGGTCGGGGCGGTGCCACTGGTAGAGGTCCAGGACCTCGACCCCGAGATTGGTCAGCGACTTCTGCACGGCCGATCGGAGGTACGCGAGGCTCCCGTCCCGCCCCCACTGCTCGCCCTCGCTGCGGGTGATGCCGCCCTTGGTGCCGATGACGACGCCGGAGGTGTCGCCGCCCCAGCTCTTGACGGCCTTGCCGACGATGAGCTCGTTGTGGCCCATCGTGTCCCAGGTGGGGCTGTAGATGTCCGCCGTGTCGATGAAGGTGACACCGGCGTCGAGCGCGGCGTGGACCGTGGCGATGGCCTGGTCCTCGTCGGGGACGTTGTTGTCGCTGTTCATCGAGACGGGCATGGCGCCGAGGCCGATGGCCGACACCGTGAAGGGTCCGAGTTTCCTGGTCTGCATGCCGGCGAGGCTAGCCAGCCCTTCGACGGGCTCAGGGCGCGGGGGTGCGGGCGGGGCTCCGGGCGCTGGTCGGGTGGCGGTCCCGGCTCAGCGAGCCGTCCGCCGCACCGCCGCCAGCCGCTGCCGGCGGAGCTCGGCGATCTCCGGCCGGTCGAGCGGGGCCAGCGGCTCGCCGAGGGCCAGCTCGAGGACGTGGTCGGCCAGCGCCGGGTTGCGGGCCAGCACCGGGCCGTGCGGGTAGGTGCCGACGACCGTCCCGGCCACGGCGCCCTCCGTCCCGTCGCCGCAGTTGCCGACGCCGACCTCGACGGTGGCCAGGGGTGTCGCCCCGGGCCCCAGGACCGTGTAGCCGCCGTGGTTCTCGAAGCCCGTCAACCACTGGGCCTCGCCGTCGCCCTCGTGGCCGCGCCACCGGCTGAGGACCTCGCCGACGGCGCGGACCGGCCCGCGGGTGGTGGTGACGTCGAGGAGTCCGAGCCCGTCGATCTCCCGGTCGTCGGGTCCGTCGGCGACGGTGAACGAGCGCCCGACGATCTGGTACCCGGCGCACACGGCCAGCACGGCAGCCCCGCGGTCGACGGCTCGGTGCAGCCCGCCGTCGGCCCGCAGGGCCTTGACCGCCGAGATCTGGGCCGCGTCCTCACCGCCGCCGAGCAGGTAGACGTCACCCGTGTCGGGCAGCGGCTCGCCCGGCTCGACCGTGCTCAGCACGGCGTCGAAGCCGCGCCACGCCAGCCGCCTGGCCAGCACGGTGGCGTTGCCGCGGTCGCCGTAGATGCCCAGCAGCGACTGGTAGACCAGCACCACCTCGACCCGGCGACCGCTGCCGGGCTCGACGCCCCGGACTGCCGTCATCAGACGCCCCCCATCTTCCGCAGCCGCTGGAACGGCGTGTAGGTCGCGACCACGTCGACCGGTTCCGGATGCCCGGCCAGCGCCTGCGCCAGGTCGGGCACGGCCCGGAACTCCACCCCGGCGTAGGACAGCCGGACGGCGAGGTCCTGGGCGCGCGGCCCGGTGGCGACCACCGTCCGGCCGGCGAGCTGCTCGTACTCGACGTCCCAGAGCCAGGACACGTCCCGGCCGTCGGCGGCGGCGGAGTCGATGGCCAGCACCACCGTCGAGCTCTGGGCCAGCGGCAGCGCCTCGGCCCAGCCGGCCGGGTTCTTGGCCAGCAGCAGCCGGGCCGTCGTGCCGCCCACCTGCATGGTGGCGAACCGGCCGGCCGGCGCGGTGACGGTGCGCATGCCCGCGAGGGCGGTGGCGGCGGGCACGCCCAGCAGCTCGGCGGCGGCCAGCGCGCAGGCGGCGTTGCTGACGTTGAAGGAGCCGGGCACGTTGAGCTCGGGCAGCCAGACCTGGCCGTCGGGACCCACGATCGTGCCGTCCTGCACCCGGTAGCTGGCGGTGGGCTGCCGCAGCTCGCAGCCGGAGCAGTGCCAGTGCCCGCCCCGGCCGCCGGTGTGGTCGGGCTGCTCCCGGACCAGAGCCGAGCCGCAGTTCGGGCAGAGCGACGCGTCCTGCGTCCAGGTGGTGGCCGTGTCGACCCAGACGACCCGGCGCGCGGTCTCGGCCGCCCACACGATCAGCGGCTCGTCGGCGTTGGCGACGACGACCGGACCCTCCTCGCCGGCGGCGGCGAGGGCGTTGCGCCAGCTGCGCCCCAGGCCCTTGATCTCGTGGTGGCGGTCCAGCTGGTCGCGGCTGAAGTTCAGCAGCACCAGCACCTCGGGCCGGCCCAGCCGGACGACCTCGGCGACGACCCGCTCGTCGGTCTCGAGCACGGCCGTGGTGGCGCGGGGGTTGGCGCTGAGCGCGGAGGCGATGCCGAAAGCTAGGTTGGCGCCGTCGGCGTTGTGCACCAGCCGGGAGGCGTCCTCGCCCAGCTGGGCGCGGACGGCGGCGGCGAGGAAGTGCGTCGTCGTCGTCTTGCCGTTGGTGCCGGAGACCATGGCCACCCGCTTGCCCCGCAGCAGCTTGGCCAGCGCCGCCGGGTCGAGGCGCATCATCACCTGCCCCCGGATCGACGCCCCGGTGCCGCGGCCGGCGACCCGGCTGGCCACCTGCGCGAGGCGGCCCGCGGTCGTCGCGGCGAGCAGCCGGGCCCGGCCGGCGCGCCCGGGAGGCGCCTGGAGGGCGTGCTGGGCTGGCGGTGACGCGGACATGGTCACCATCATCGCCGGGACCGGACCCGGCGGACGACGCGGCGCGGCGGCGCCGCCCTGTCGGGTGGCTCACGTCCTGCCGCGGCCGGCCCGTGGGCGCTGGCTAGGGTGAGCACGACGAAGGGGGGAGAGCCGTGGCCGGTGTGGCCTGGGTGTTCGTGGGCGCCGCGGCGGTGGCGCTGCTGGTGGCGCTGCTGGTGTTCCTGGTCCCGCTCGGCCGTCGCGGCGGTCCGTCCCGCGGCGCCCCGGGTCCCGGGAGCACCGCTCCTGTCGGTCCGGCCGACTCGCTGGCCCGCGGGTTCAGCTACCTGCACGTCTCGCCCCGCACGGCCGTCCGCCGGGCCGGCGTGCACGAGCGGCTCGCCCGCGCGTTCGTCCGGATCGACGCGGTCGACCCGCACGAGGCGCCGCGCCGGATCGGTGAGGCGCTGCTGCAGGCCGGCCTGGCCGACACCCCCGCTCCCGCACCTGCCGTCCCCGCACCTGCCGCCCGCCCCGACGCCCCGTCCCGCACCGACCGCGGCCCGTCCCGTCCCCGAGAGAGCCCGCATGAGTGAACGACCCACCGGCAACGACCGCTACAAGGACCCGTTGCAGGTCTACGCCGAGGCGGACCCGCAGACCCGGGCGGTGATCGAGAAGGAGCTGGACCGCATCGACCTGCTCGACCAGCGCGACGCCCAGCTGAACGCCCGCGGGCTCAACTACGGGGTCGTCGTCACCCTCGCCTTCCTGTTCTCGTGCGTCTACCTGGTGGCCACCGGGCACGGGGTCGAGGGCACCGTCCTCGGCGTCATGTTCATCGCCGCGCTGGTCGCGATCCTGGCGGTCGGCCGCCGCCGCTGACCCGGGGCCACCCGGCGGAGTGGACAACGTCCGGCCCGGCCAGGAGGGTTGAGGCCATGAGCCCTGACCGCCTGCTGTCCGAAGTCCCCGACGCCGACGTCGAGCCGGCCGCCCCGGCCGCCCTGGTCGTGGGTCACGACGGGTCCGACTGCGCGTCGCGGGCCCTGGAGACGGCCCTGCAGCTGGCGACCGAGCTGGGCGCCGCCGTCGCCGTCGTCCGGGCGTGGTCGATGGTGACCGCACCCCGGCCCGAGGGGTGGACCTTCGGCACCGTCCCCTCCACCGACGAGCTGGCCGCGGCCGTCGAGGCGGAGCTGCAGGCCGACGTGGCACCCCTGCTGCAGCGTTTTCCCGACGTCGAGGTCACCCACCGGGCCTACCACGCGGGGCCGGTCCGGAGCCTGATCGAGGCGTCGCGGGACGCGCGGATGCTGGTGGTCGGTTCGCGCGGGGTCGGGGGGCTGCGCGAGATGGTGCTCGGCTCGGTCAGCGACCAGTGCGTGCGCTACGCGTCCTGCCCGGTGCTGGTGGTGCGCGACCGGTCGGAGGACTGAGCGGGCACCGGCCCCGGCGCACCGCCCCTGGACGCACGCAGCCCCTGACCGGAGCGGTCAGGGGCTGTCGTGCGCATGGGGTGAGTGACGGGACTTGAACCCGCGGCCACCTGGACCACAACCAGGTGCTCTACCAACTGAGCTACACCCACCATCGCCCCGGCACCAGGCGCAGGGGCGTCGAGAAGTGTAACGGTGACCGACCCGGAAGCCGAAATCAGCCGGACGCGGCCCCGCCGGCCCGGGTCAGGGCGCCCTCGTGCCGGCTGGCGATCTCCTTGGCGGTGGCGCTGTCCGGGCCCGGCCGCGGCACGAACACGGCGTCGCGGTAGTAGCGCAGCTCCTCGATCGACTCCTGCACGTCCGCGAGCGCCCGGTGGTTGCCGGACTTCGCGGGGGAGGAGTAGTACGCCCGGGGGAACCAGCGGCGGGCCAGCTCCTTGATGCTGGACACGTCGACGTTGCGGTAGTGCACGTGGCCCTCGAAGGCCGGCATGTCGCGGGCCAGGAAGGCCCGGTCGGTGCCGATCGTGTTGCCGGCCAGCGGCGCCTTGCGGGGCTCGGGGACGAACTCGCGGACGTAGGCCAGCACCCGCTCCTCCGCCTCGGCCATCGTGAGCCCGCCGGCGAGCTGCTCCAGCAGGCCGGACGAGGAGTGCATGGTGCGGACGAAGTCGCCCATCTGCTCCAGGGCCTCGTCGCTCGGCTTGATGATGACGTCCACGCCCTCGCCCAGGACGTTGAGCTCACCGTCGGTGACCAGCGCGGCCACCTCGATGAGCGCGTCACCGCCGAGGTCGAGGCCGGTCATCTCGCAGTCGGCCCACACCATCAGCTCACGCATCCCTGCAGCCTACGGCGCAGGAGGGCGGCGCCCACCTCGGCCGCGCCGCCCGGCGCCCGGACCGGCGGCGTAGGCGGGGACCCAGCGGGCCAGCCAGCCCGAGCCGACGACGGTCAGCGCGCCCATCGCCATGGTCGCCACGGCCAGCGGCGCGACCAGGCTCACGGCGCTGATCAGCAGCGGCCCGGACGCGTTGCCGAGGTCCGCGCACAGCCGCCAGCCACCGAGGAACTGGCTCTGGTGACCGGCGGGGGAGGCGTCGGCCCCGAGGGTCATGACGATCCCCGCCGAGATGCCGTTGCCGAGGCCCATCAGGCAGGCGACCGCCCCGATCCCGACGGCGGTGCTGGTCAGCGGGAGCAGCAGGAAGCCGAGCCCGAGCACGAGCATCGACGGCACGGCGACGAACACCCGGCCGAACCGGTCCATGATCGCCCCGCCGGGGTAGAACAGCAGCATGTCGACGCCGGCGGAGACGCCGTAGATGATGCTCGTCGTCGCGGCGTCGAGGCCCTGCGACTCCGCCCAGAGCGGGACGATCGACTGCCGCGTCGACCGGGCGGCCGAGATCACCATCACCCCGAGGCCCAGGGTGAGCAGCACCCGCCGGTACTCGGCCAGCACCGACCAGACGGAGCGGTGCCCCAGCCCGGCGGCGGCCCGCTCGGTGCGGCTCGCCCGGGTGACGTCGGGCAGGAAGGCGGTCAGCACCGCGGCGGACAGGCTCATCAGGGCGGCGAAGCCGTAGCCCGCCCGGATGTCGAAGGCGGTGACGAGGGCCGCGCCGATGAAGGGGCCGATGAACAGCCCGATCCGGAAGGTGCCGCCCAGCGTCGAGAGCGCCCGCGCCCGCATCCGCACCGGCACCACCTCGGTCAGGTAGGCCTGCCGCGCCAGGCTGAACACCGCGCCCGCCAGCCCCGTCACCAGCACCGCGAGCGCCAGCAGGACCAGGGAGCGGGCCAGGAACGCGCCGACCAGGGCGACGGCGTCCAGGGCGCAGGCGCCGATCAGCGCGCGCTGCTCCCCGACCCGAGCGGCGAGCGCGCCCGCGGGCAGGTCGCCGAGCAGCTGACCGATCCCGGCGAGCGCGACGACGAGGGCGGCGACGGTGACGCTGGCGCCGAGGTCGCGCGCGGACAGCGCGACGAGCGGCAGGATCGCGCCCTGCCCGATGGACACCAGCACCGTGGGCCCGTAGGCGGGGACGGCGAGCGAGCGCCAGCTGACGGTCTCGGGTGGGGCGTGGCCGACCGGCGGGCGCTGGGGAGGTCGATCGGGCCCGCTCATGCGGCCGAACCTACGTCGCGGGCTCCGCCGTGGAACCAGCCGCGTCCCGGGCCCCGCGCAGGAGCAGCCGCTACGATGCCCGGACGGACGAGGGAGCAGGAGCTCACCCGGCCCCCGTAGCTCAGAGGATAGAGCAGCAGCCTTCTAATCTGACGGTCGTAGGTTCGAGTCCTACCGGGGGCGCAGATCCACCCTGTTCCGGCTCAGCGGCGTCCACCGGTCGGCGTTCACCACACGCGGACGCGTGAGGCGCCGGAGACGAGGGTGCTGAGCGGCCCAGCCGGGTACGCGTTCGACGAGGTCTTGTCCGCCGCGACCAGATCGGTGGCCAGGACGGCCGGGGAGCCGTCGGGCTCCTCGAACTCGGCGTCGACGAAGCGGACCCGCTCGAGGTCGAGCCCGCTGACCACCGGCACGCGGGCGTCGTCGAACGCCGCGGGCAGGTGGCACTCGAGGAAGACCTCCCCGCCCTCGTCGACGACCCGGGCGGAGGCATCGCCGTCGGGGAGGACGGTTGCCCCGGTCTCGGCCTCGAAGGGCCGAGCTCCGGAGGCGTACACGTTGTCGCGGATGTAGACCGGCTGCTTCACGCCGGTGAAGCGCTCGTGGTCGCCCTTGGTGGGGTCGGACACGAGCTCCAGGTAGGCCTCCAGCGAGGCCGGGTGGCCGTCGTAGCCGGATGTGCCGTACCCCACCTGTCGGCGCCCCGGCCGGGTCGACCCCGGTCCGTAGGCCCGGGCCGGGTCGTCGCCGAGGAAGAGGTTGCCGATGTAGCGGTCGTCGCCGCCGACGATGGCGGCGTAGCCGGCCACCTGGGTGCTGTGCGGGACGTGGTAGGGCGTCGGTCGCTCGACGATCGGGTCGAGCGACACGGTGCCGCAGAAGAGGTTGTTCACGAAGGCGCCACCCTGGCTGAACAGCTCCAGGGACACGCGCGACGCGAGGACGTTGTGGTCGACCAGGTGGGGGCCGTGGCTGACCTCGATGAACAGGTCGCGGCTGTTGGCGTAGTACAGGTTCCGCGTCACCCGGGTGCCCTGGGTCTGCCAGTCCAGCCAGGTTCCCAGCGAGCAGTCGTGGATCCGGTTGTGGCGGATGACCACGTCCAGGGCGGCGTGGAGCTTGATGCCGCCGATCTCGTAGCCGTAGAACTCGCGCTTGACGGCGATGTTGTAGATGTGGTTGTCCTCGATGGTCGAGAACGCGCAGCCGAGGTGGCCGACGACGCCGTTCTGGCCGCAGTCGTAGATGGTGTTGCGTCGCACGACGTGCGAGCCGATGTGCTCGCGGTCCCAACCGATCTGGATCGCGGCGAACACCGACTCGAGCTGGTACTGGTAGCCGGGCTTGTCGCGACGCAGCGTGGCGAAGTTGTGGCCGGTCGACTTCTCCTTGCCGAGGGAGACCGCCGAGCACTTGGCGTCGTGGATGACGTTGTCCTCGATGATCCAGCCCTTGGCCCAGTTGGGACCGATCAGGCCGGGCTGGTCGGCGGTCGGGGGAGCCCAGGGCGTCGCCGCCTGAGCCAGCTCGAAACCGCGGACGGTGATGTAGTCGACGTGGTGCTCGGTCGGGTAGAAGACCGAGCGCCGGACGTTGACCTCGACGAGCTCGTCGTTCGGGTCCGTGCCGGGGAAGTTGGCCCAGATCGTGGTCTCCTCCGCGCTGACCTCGGCGTACCAGACCAGCTGGGTCTGCGCGGTGTCGCGGACGCGGTCGAGCGTGCCGGTCCAGTGGTCGACCACCTGGGTCCGCAGTGGCGGGTCCGTGACCTCGTCGACGCTCGCGACCTCGTAGAAGCTGGTCCCGTTCAGGTACACGTCGCCGAGGTGCTTCTTGGGGACGGACTGGTCGGCGTAGACGATCCAGTCGCCGTCGACCTCCTCGGCGAACGGGTTGGAGGCGCCGAACAGGGTGTTCGGCACCGCGACCGTCCACACGTCGCCACCGACCCGCTCCCAGCCGGTGACCGGTTCGGAGCCCTTGATCACGACGTGCTCGCCCGGGGCGGCCGTGTAGGTGATGCGCCGCCGGTCGCTGAGCCCGCCCCGCCGGGGCTGCACCCACTCGCGGTACTCCCCGCCGTGGACCACGACGGTGTCGCCGGGCCGGGCCAGCTCCGCGGCTCGGTTGATGGTCCGGAACGGTGACTCCGCGGAGCCGTCGGCGCGGTCGGATCCGGTGGTGGCGACGTGGAGGTCAGAGCGCACGTGAGCGCCTTTCGTGGTCGGTCTCCGCAGGGTCGGGACGCCTGGGTTCGAGGTCGGCGGTCGGTCCAGCGGTGGGCGGTGGTCGTAGTGTCTGGTGCCATGCCCGGCGACGAGCCCGTTCTGCACACGACGACGGGGCCGCGGCGACGGTCCGAGCTGGGGCTCATCCTCCCCCACGAGCACGTCTTCGTGGACCTCCGCACCCCCGATCACCCGGGCCACGGGGAAGCGGTCGAGGCCGAGGTGGTCGCGTTGATGGCGCCGCAGGTCCGGGCCGCCCGGGATCTCGGGGTCACCGCACTCGTCGAGTGCTCGACCGGGGGCGTCGGGCGACGCGTCGACCTCGACCTGGCGGTCTCGAGGGCAACCGGCCTGCCCATCGCCGTCGCCACCGGCATCTACCGGGAGCCGTGGGTGCCCGGCTGGGCGCGCGCGGCGTCGTCGGTCGAGCTCGAGGAGTGGATGAGCGGCGAGCTCGACGACGAGGTCGCCGGGACCGGCGTCCGCGCAGCCTGGATCAAGCTCAGCGCCGGTGACGACGGCATGACCGCGCTGGAGGAGCGCATCCTCCGAGCCGCCGCCGCCGCGGCCCGGCGGACGGGCGCGACGATCGGGAGCCACACGATCCGCGGCCGGGTCGCCCGCGAGCAGCTGGAGGTCCTCGACCGCGCCGGGGTCCCCGCCGGACGCTTCATCTGGATCCACACCCAGGTCGAGCCCGATCACGCCCTGCACCTGGAGCTGGCGCGCCGGGGCGCCTGGCTGTCCTACGACGACGTGGGGTCGCGCGACGACGCCACGGTGGTCGCGATGGTGCTGCGCGTCCTCGAGGCCGGCTTCGGGTCCCAGCTGCTGCTGAGCCACGACTCCGGCTGGTTCGACCCGGCCCAGCCCGGCGGCGGTACGCCGCGCGGGTACACCCACCTGATGACCAGCCTGATCCCCGCCCTGCGGGCCGCGGGCGTCGACGACGCCACGATCGACCAGCTGACGCGCGACAACCCGTTCGCGGCCTACGCGCGCTGAGCGCGACCGCCAGCCGGTCCGCGGCCCGCCGCCACCGGGCGGACCTCGGCACGGGGCGGGGCGGGGCGGGGCGGGGCGGGTCCCGGCCCTGAGCTCCGCGGCGCTCCCTCGTCCGCGCGGCGCCAGCAGCCGCCGCGGCGCCGAGCAGACGCCGCGAGGTCGCCGGGCGCTGCACCGCTACTGTGCAGCCATGGCGACCTTGACGCTCCCGGGCGGGCCCACGCTCAGCTACCGCGAGTGGGGCCGTCCCGACGGGGCGGTGGTCCTGCTGCTGCACGGGCTGGGCAGCTCGAGCTCCAGCTGGCGGCACCTCGCCCCCGTCCTCGGCCGGCACTTCCGCTGCATCGCCCCCGACGCCCGCGGCCACGGGGAGTCGGAGTGGACCGCCGAGTACTCCTTCGAGCTGTTCCGCGACGACGTGGTCGGCCTCATGGACGGTCTCGGCATCCTGGGCGCGATCCCGTACGGGCACTCCATGGGCGCGCTGACCGCCTACCTGCTGGCCGCCACCCATCCCGACCTGGTGCGGATGATGGTGCTGGAGGACATGCCGCCGCCCGACCCGGCCGAGCCCCGCCGCCCCATCCCGCGGCAGCACGACCCGGCCGCCGACCACGACTGGCGGGCCGTCATCGCCGTCAACCGGTGGCGCAACCAGCCCGCGCCCGGCTGGTGGGAGCACGCCGACACGATCGGCACCGAGACGCTCGTCCTCGGCGGGCTGCGCAGCCACCTGCCGCAGCAGCGGCTGCGCGAGCTGGCCGAGCGGCTGCCGAACGGGCGCTACACCTCGCTCGACCTCGACCACAGCATGCACGAGCAGCGCCCCGGCGAGGTGCTGACGGTCGTCGAGCCCTTCCTGCAGCCCTTCGCCAAGTAGCGCGGGGGCTGCCCGCCCGTTGGGTAGCCTGGCGCCATGTCGGTGGCCAGCAGCGAGAGACGGGCGCTCGCGCGCGGTGACCGGCGGGCCTTCGCGCGCAACGGCCTCCCGGCCGAGGTCGACCCGGCCACCCCGCTGCCCAAGCGGCTGCTGCGCAGCCGGCTCTTCTGGCTCAGCGTCGTCGTGCTCCTCGGCTACCTCGCCTGCGCGGCGCTGCTGTACCGCCAGGTGGTGCCCGACCAGGAGGTCCCGGGCGGGACCGTCCCCGGGCTGGGCACCGAGGCCCTGCCCATCGCGGCCAAGTACGCGGCCATCACCGCCGTCCCGCTCTCCCTGGTCTTCCTGTGGGCCGACCGCTTCCGCCCGCAACGGATCTGGGTCTGGCTGATGACGTTCGGCTGGGGCGCCTTCGTGGCGACGTTCATCTCCGCTCAGGTCAACACCTGGGCGGCGTCCCAGCTGAGCATCGCGGGCGACGGCGACCCGGCCACCGGGCCGCGGGCGGCGATCTTCGTCGCGCCGTTCGTGGAGGAGGCGGCCAAGGGGACCGTGCTCTTCTGGTTGGCCATCCTGATGCGCTACCAGTGGGTGAGCCGGCTGAGCGGGATCGTCCTCGCCGGCCTGTCCGGGGCGGCCTTCGCGTTCGTCGAGAACATCCTCTACTACGGCCGCGCCTACCGGTACGCCGCGCGGACCTTCGGCCAGGTCCCGCCGCTGGAGGCGCTGCAGCAGCTGTTCCTGCTCCGCGGGGTGCTGACCTTCTTCGGCCACCCGCTCTTCACGTCGATGCTGGGCATCGGCCTGGCCGTCGCCCTGCGGTCCAAGAGCAAGACGGTGCGGGTGGTCGCACCGCTGGCGGGCTACCTGGGCGCCGTGTTCCTGCACATGGCCTTCAACACGACGGCCTCGCTGACCCAGGGGCGCAGCCAGTTCTTCGTCTACCTCTTCGTGGCCCTTCCCCTGGTCGTCGGCCTGGTCGTGTTCGTCGTCCGCCAGCTCCTCCGCGAGGGCCGGCTGATCCGCGACCGGCTGGTCGACTACGTCCGCGTCGGCTGGCTGCCCGAGGGCGACCCGGCCGCCCTGTCCCGGCTGCGGACGCGCTCGAAGGCGGTGTGGCACGCGCTGTTCCTCGGCCCGGACCCGCTGCTGGCGACGCTGCGGATGCAGCGGGCGGTGACCGAGCTGGCCTACCTGCGCGACGCGATGGTGCGCGGGCTGGTCGACCAGACCGGTGTGCAGCGCGAGAAGGCGCTGCTGGGCCGCATCCGCGCGCTCCGGTCGCTGGCCGTCACCCAGCCGACCGGCCGGGCCGCGTACCCGTCCTTCCGGCGACGCCGCGCGGCCGAGGCCGTCGGCGGCTACGCACCCGCCAGCTACCCCGGACCCGCGGGCCTCGGCGGCAACTACCCGGCCCCGGTCATGACGGCCGCCGCGCCGCCGCCGGGAGTCCCCCCGTCAGCCACCGCACCCCTGGGGCAGACTGCTACCCAGTACTCCGAGGTCGACCCGACCTGGAAACCCCCCGGGGAGTAGCACGCAGAGGAGCCCGATGGCCAGCAGGCAGCCGACGCCGCTGGAGTCTGCGCTCTCCGACCTCCGACAGGCGGTCGGCCCGGTCACGTTCCCGCTGCCGCTGGCGCGGGCGGCCGAGCAGCAGCAGGCGGTCGCCGAGATCACCCGGCAGCTGGACGACTACGTGCTGCCCCGGCTGGCCACCATCGACGCGCCGCTGCTGGCCGTCGTCGGCGGCTCGACCGGCGCCGGCAAGTCGACGCTGGTCAACTCGCTGGTCGGCCGCCGGGTCACCACGCCCGGCGTCATCCGGCCGACCACCCGGGCTCCCGTGCTCGTGCACCACAGCAGCGACGCGCGCTGGTTCGCCGACGACCGGATCCTGCCGGGCCTGGCCCGCTCGACCGGCAGCCGCAACGACGCCCAGTCGCTGCAGCTGGTGACCGACGACTCCATCCCGGCCGGCCTCGCCCTGCTGGACGCCCCGGACATCGACTCGGTGGTGAGCGAGAACCGCGCCCTGGCCTCCCAGCTGCTGGCGGCGGCCGACCTCTGGCTCTTCGTCACCTCGGCCGCCCGCTACGCCGACCAGGTGCCCTGGGACTTCCTGCACGCCGCCGCCGCCCGCAGCGCCGCCGTCGCCGTCGTGCTCGACCGGGTGCCGCCGCGGGCGATGCACGAGGTGCCGCCGCACCTCGGCCAGATGATGAGCGAGCGGGGCCTGCAGGGCTCGCCGCTGTTCGCCGTCCCCGAGACCAGCGTCGACGCCGACGGCCTGCTGCCCGTCGCCGCCATCCAGCCCATCCGGGGCTGGCTGGCCGCCCTCGCCGCCGACCAGAGCAGCCGCATCCAGGTGGTGCAGCGGACCCTCGACGGGGCCATCGGCGCCCTGGTCACGCGGACGCCCGAGCTCGCCACCGCCGTCGAGGACCAGGTGGAGGCGCTGGACCGGCTGCGGGCCGAGGTCGACCACTCCTACGCCGAGGCCGTCCGCACCGTCCAGGTCCAGACCACCGACGGCACCCTGCTGCGCGGGGAGGTGCTGGCCCGCTGGCACGAGTTCGTCGGCACCGGGGAGTTCTTCCGGGCGCTCGAGCAGAAGGTCAGCTGGCTGCGGGACCGTGTGGTTGCCGCGTTCAAGGGCCAGCCGCCCGAGGTCGACAACCTCAAGGTGGCCGTCGAGTCGGGCCTGGAGTCGCTGGTCCGGGGCGAGGGCGACGCCGCCGCGGAGCGTGCCGAGGCGTCCTGGCGGGCGAACGCGGCCGGCCGGGCGCTGCTCGAACGCAGCCGTGACGACCTGACGCGCGCCTCGCCCGCGTTCGACCGGGCCGTCGAGCGGACCATCCGCGACTGGCAGGGGGCCGTCCTCGACCTCGTCGCCGACGAGGGCATGGGGCGGCGCTCCCAGGCCCGCTTCCTGGCCTTCGGCGTCAACGGCATCGGCGTCGCGCTGATGATCGTCGTGTTCGCCCACACGGGCGGCCTGGTCGGCGCCGAGGTGGGCGTCGCCGGCGGCACCGCCATCCTGGCCCAGCGGGTGCTCGAGGCGGTGTTTGGTGACCAGGCCGTCCGCCGGCTGGCCGAGACCGCCAAGGAGGAGCTCGACAACCGGATCGAGGGGCTGATGGCCACGGAGCTGCTGCGCTACCACGCCCTGCTGGACGCCACGCCGGTCGACCCCGCCGCGCCGGCCCGGCTGCGGGCAGCGGCCGACGCCGTCCAGCGCGCCCGCGCCGACGGGCTGCCCTCGGCGTCCGTCCGGGACGAGGCGGAGCCCGCGCTGGGTGCGGCGGAGGAGCGTCGGGCCATCGCGGCACCGACCGTCAGCCAGGTGCCCTACACCGCCGACCTCGAGGCCGACGTCCTCGACGCCGAGCTGGTGGAGCCGGCTCCGGTGCGGCGCGAGGACCTGCGTTGACGGCGAGGACGCGCTGATGGCCGGCAAGGGCGTGGCCCTGCTGCGCCGACCGGACGAGACGGCCCGGCTGGTCACCCGGGTGCGCGCGCTGGGGGAGGCCGCCGACCTCTGCGAGGGCCGCGTCGACGCCGACGCCGTGCTCGAGGCGCGCCGCGTCGTGACCCAGACGGACCGTCGGCTCGCCGTCTCGGGCGCGGCCACCGTCGTCGCCCTGGCCGGCGCCACCGGCTCGGGGAAGTCGAGCACCTTCAACGCCCTCACCGGCACCGACCTGGCCACCGTCGGGGTCCGGCGCCCCACCACCTCCACGGCGCTCGCCTGCAGCTTCGGCGACGACTCCGCCGAGGAGCTGCTCGACTGGCTGGCCATCCCGCGCCGGCACGCCCTCGAGGCCGACCCGCGGCTGGCGACGGGGCTCGACGGGCTCGTGCTGCTCGACCTGCCCGACCACGACTCCACCGAGGTGGCGCACCGGATGGAGGTCGACCGGCTGGTCCAGCTGGTCGACATGCTGGTGTGGGTCGTCGACCCGCAGAAGTACGCCGACGCCGCCCTGCACGAGCGCTACCTGAAGCCGCTCGCCTCCCACGTCGACGTGATGATGGTCGTCCTCAACCAGGTGGACACCCTCACCCCCGAGCAGCAGGACCAGTGCCTGCGCGACCTCCGCCGGCTGCTGGCCAGCGAGGGCCTCGGTGCCGCCGAGGTGCTCGGCGTGTCCGCCCGCACCGGCGAGGGCCTCGACCAGCTGCGCGCCCGGCTGGGCCGGCGGATCGCCGACAAGCGGGCCGCCGCCCGACGGCTCGCCGCCGACGTCGAGGCCGCCGCCGCCGGGCTGGTCCGGGCGTCGGGGGAGGAGAAGCTGCCGACGCTGTCCGCCGGGACCGTCGACACGCTGACCACCCAGCTGGCGCAGGCGGCCGGTGTCCCCGTGGTCGTCGAGGCGGTGGACAAGGCCTGGCGGCTCCGCGGCGGCCTCGCCACCGGGTGGCCCGTCCTCGCCTGGCTGGCCAAGTTCAAGCCCGACCCGCTCCGCCGCCTGCACCTGGACCGGCTGGGGGCCGGCGGCCGCCGCAGGGAGATCGACCCGTCGGGCGTCGGACGCACCTCGCTGCCCGCCACCACCGGGGTGCAGCAGGCCCGCGTCGACACCGCGCTGCGCTCGCTGGCCGACACCGCGTCGGCCGGCCTGGGCCGCGGCTGGGTCGACGCCGTCCGCTCCGCTGCGCGCTCCGGCCAGGGCGAGCTGCCCGACGCGCTCGACCGCGCGGTCGCCGGCACCGACCTCGACCTGGCGGGGCACCGGCGCTGGTGGCAGGCCGTCCGGGTGCTGCAGTGGGTGCTGGTCGCGGCCGTCGTCGCTGGGCTGGTCTGGCTGGGGTCGGCCTTCGTGCTGGCCTACCTGCGGCTGCCCCCGCTGCCCGACGTGCTGTGGTGGGGCCTGCCCGCGCCGACCGTGCTCACGCTCGGCGGGGTGGTGGCGGGACTGCTCGTCGCGGCCCTGTCCCGGATCGGGGTGGTGGTCGGCGCCCGGCGCCGCGCGCGCCGTGCCCGCCTGGCCCTGCGGCGTTCCGTCGCCGCCGTGGCCGACCGGCTGGTGGTCGAGCCGCTCCGGCTGGAGCGGCAGCGCTACGACGACGCCCGCGTCGCGCTCGACCGGGCCCGGAACGCCCGCTGAGCCTGCTGCCCGGAACGCCCGGGTCGGCCACCGCTCCCTGGACCTGTCGAAGGGCCGTCGCGCCCCGGGCGCAGGACCGCAGGGGCGGGGTATCAGTCCCGGAGGCCCGTCGACCGGCTCCGGGAGCGGGGCCCTTCGACCGGCTCAGGGAACGGGCGCGGCGAGGATCCGGCGGGCCGCCTCGACGGCGGCCGCGCGCTGCTCGGCGGGGGAGGA
Organism: Friedmanniella luteola; assembly: GCF_900105065.1. Classification (NCBI taxonomy): domain Bacteria; kingdom Bacillati; phylum Actinomycetota; class Actinomycetes; order Propionibacteriales; family Nocardioidaceae; genus Friedmanniella; species Friedmanniella luteola. The sequence goes on along the minus strand of NZ_LT629749.1, from coordinate 3,387,399 downwards.
GACCTGGTCCTCCGGCCGGACCGGTGTCTGCACCCAGGCGTGGGCCACGGAGAACAGCAGCTCGAGGAGGTCCTCGGGCCGCCAGCCGGGGTCGACCCGGCCTTCGCGCTGGGCCTGCTCCAGGGCCTCCAGCTTGCGGCGCGGGACGGCCTCGTCCGGCAGCCGGTACGGGATCCCCTCGAGCCGGGCCCAAGTCAGCATCCGCAGGTGCTCCGGGTGCCGGGCCGACTCGTCGAACACGGCGCCGACGAAGCCGGCGACGTCGGCCGGGTCGAGGGTCACGGCGGCGTGGAACTCCGCCGCGTCGGCGTCCAGGACCGCCTGGAAGAGCGTGACCTTGTCGCCGAAGTAGGCGTAGAGACGTTCCTTGCTGGCACGCGCCTCGGCGGCGATCCGGTCGACCCGGGCGCCGGCCAGCCCGCGCTCCGCGAACTCGGCCCGGGCGGCCAGCAGGACGCGGCTCCGGACGTCGGCGGTCGTGGCGGTCATGGGTCCAGGCTAGACCAGTCGAACTAGTTCGTTTGACCCGCGGCGGTGGGTCCCCCTACGCTGAGGTCTCCGCCTGCTCTACCCGAGGGATCCCCGTGTCCGTTTCCACCCGTCTCCGCACGTCCAGCGACGGGACGGACACCGCAGCTCCGGCCGGTCGGCGCCGCTGGCTCGTCCTCCTCGTCGTCGCCCTCGCGCAGCTCACCGTCGTGCTCGACGCCACCATCGTCAACATCGCGCTGCCGGCCGCGCAGGCCGACCTGGGCATGTCCGACGGGCAGCGGGGCGCGGTCGTGACGGTCTACGCGCTCGCATTCGGCGCCCTCCTGCTGCTCGGCGGCCGGATCGCCGACTTCTGGGGGCGCAAGCGCTCGTTCATCGTCGGCATGGGCGGTTTCGCGCTGGCCTCCGCCCTCGGCGGGGTGGCCACCTCCGGAGAGATGCTGCTGGCCGCCCGCGGGCTGCAGGGCGCCTTCGCCGCGCTGCTCGCCCCGGCGGCACTGGCCGTCCTGTCGGTCACGTTCCCCTCGGGCCGCGACCGCGTCCGCGCCTTCGCGGTCTACGGCACCATCGGCGGCGGTGGCGCCGCGGTGGGCCTCGTGCTGGGCGGCGTGCTGACCGAGTTCCTGAGCTGGCACTGGTGCCTGCTGGTCAACGTCCCGATCGCGGTGGTGGCCATCGTGGCCGCCCTGCCGCTGCTCCAGGAGAGCCGGGCCGAGGGTCACAACCGCTACGACGTGCCGGGCGCGGTGCTGGTGACGGCCGGGCTCGCGTCGCTCGTCTACGGCTTCTCCCGCGCCGAGGGCGGCTGGGGCCGCTGGGACACCGTGACCTTCCTGGTGCTCGGCGTCCTGCTGCTCGCCGCGTTCGTGCGGGTCGAGAGCCGCACCGCGCACGCGCTGCTGCCGATGCGCGTCCTGGCCGACCGCACCCGGGGCGGCGCCTACCTGGTGTCCGTCCTGGTCGGGGCCGCCCTCATCGGCGCCCTGCTGTACCTCACCTTCCACTTCCAGCTGGTCCTCGGCATGACGCCGCTGCGGGCCGGCCTGTCCTCGCTGCCCATGACCGGCGCCATCGTGTTCACGGCGCCGGTCGTCTCGAAGCTGCTGGGCACGGTCGGGCCGCGCGTCCTGATGACGGCGGGTCCGCTCGTCGCCGCCACCGGCCTGCTGGTGATGAGCCGGATCACCGTCGACGGCTCCTACGCCGCGCAGGTGCTGCCCGGCCAGCTGCTGCTGGGCGTCGGCATGGCGCTCGTCTTCGTGCCGCTGCAGAACGTCGCGCTGCTCGGCATCGAGCCGCGGGACGCCGGCGTCGCCAGCGCCGCCGTGACCGCCACCCAGCAGATCGGCGGCTCGATCGGCACGGCCGTGTTCACCGCGGTCTACGCCGCCGTGGTCACCGCGGCCGCGGGCGCGCAGGGCCCCGACCTCGCCGCCCTCGTCGACGGCTACGCCTGGGTGTTCCGCTCCGCCGCGATCGGCCTCGTCGTCGCCGCGCCCGTGGCCTGGACGATGATCCGGGTCGACCGGCGGAGGTTCGGCGCGACCGAGCCGGCCGCGCACCTCGGCTGAGCCTCCCGGGCACCCCGTCGCCGTCGAGGCACCCTCTCCAGGGGGTGCCTCGACGCGCACCGGGTGCCCCGCGCGCGGCCGGCCGGCTCGAGGTCGAGCCGGTCACCTCGCGCTGGCATACTGGGCGGCTGCGGGTCGCCGTCCACCGTCGCGCCCCGACCCACGACACGGCCCCGCCCCCACGACACCGCACCACCCCCGCACGCGACAGCAAAGGTCCGGCTCCTCATGCCTGAGTTCATCTACTCGATGCACAACGTCCGCAAGGCGCTCGGTGACAAGGTCGTCCTCGACAACATCACCCTGTCCTTCTACCCGGGCGCGAAGATCGGCGTCGTCGGCCCCAACGGCACCGGCAAGTCGACGCTGCTCAAGCTGATGGCCGGGATCGAGAAGCCCAACAACGGCGACACGATGCTGGCCAAGGAGGCGACGGTCGGCATCCTGCTGCAGGAGCCGCCGCTGACCGAGGGCAAGACGGTGCTCGAGAACGTCGAGGAGGCCGTCGCCGACATCAAGGCGCTGCAGCGCCGGATGGACGAGCTGGGGGTCGCCATGGGCGAGCCCGACGCCGACTTCGACGCCCTGATGGCCGAGATGGGCGACGTGCAGACCGAGCTCGACAACCGCAACGCCTGGGACATCGACTCCCAGCTGGAGCAGGCGATGGACGCGCTCCGCTGCCCGCCGCCGGACGCGCTGGTGGACATCCTCTCCGGTGGTGAGCGCCGCCGGGTGGCCCTGTGCAAGCTGCTCCTGCAGCAGCCCGACCTGCTGCTGCTCGACGAGCCCACCAACCACCTGGACGCCGAGTCGGTGCACTGGCTGGAGGGCCACCTCAAGTCCTACGCCGGCGCCGTCCTGGCCGTGACCCACGACCGGTACTTCCTGGACAACGTCGCCGAGTGGATCCTCGAGATCGACCGCGGCAAGACCCACCCCTACGAGGGCAACTACTCGACCTACCTGGACTCCAAGCGGGCCCGGCTGCAGGTCGAGGGCAAGCGGGACGCCAAGCGCGCCAAGATCCTCGAGCGCGAGCTGGAGTGGGCCCGCGCCAACCCGAAGGCGCGGCAGGCCAAGAACAAGGCCCGGCTGGCCCGCTACGAGGAGATGGCGGCCGAGGCCGACCGCAACCGCAAGCTGGACTTCGAGGAGATCAACATCCCGGCCGGCCCGCGGCTGGGCAGCACCGTGCTGGACGCGGACAAGCTGGTCAAGGGCTTCGGCGACCGGCTGCTGTTCGACGGCCTCAGCTTCTCGCTGCCGCGGGCGGGCATCGTCGGCGTCGTCGGCCCGAACGGTGTGGGCAAGTCCACGCTGTTCCGGATGATCGTGGGGGAGGAGACCCCGGACGCCGGTGCGCTGCGGATCGGCGAGACGGTCAAGTACTCCTACGTCGACCAGAGCCGCTCCGGCCTGGACGAGACGAAGAACGTCTGGGAGCTCGTGTCCGACGGCCTCGACTACATCAAGGTCGGCAGCTTCGAGGTCCCGTCGCGGGCCTACGTCGCCTCCTTCGGCTTCAAGGGCCCGGACCAGCAGAAGCCCTCGGGGGTGCTCTCCGGCGGTGAGCGGAACCGGCTGAACCTGGCCCTGACGCTGAAGATGGGCGGCAACCTGCTGCTCCTCGACGAGCCGACCAACGACCTGGACGTCGAGACCCTGCAGTCGATGGAGGACGCGCTGCTCGAGTTCCCGGGCTGCGCCGTGGTGATCTCGCACGACCGGTGGTTCCTGGACCGCGTCGCCACCCACATCCTGGCCTGGGAGGGCGACGACGAGGACCAGGCCCAGTGGTTCTGGTTCGAGGGCAACTACGCCGACTACGAGGCCAACAAGATCGCCCGGCTGGGTGCCGAGGCGGCCCGACCGCACCGGGCGACCCACCGCCGCCTCACCCGCGGCTGAGGTTAGGGTCGACCTGTCGACCCCACCGAGGAGCCCCGCGTGCCCGACGTCCCGCCCGAGGACCTGCCCGACCCCGACCACGTGACGCCGGACGGGGTGGACGACGCCACGGTCGACGCGCTGGGCCAGCTCAGCGAGGCGCTCGAGACGGTGGAGCGGGCCCGCGGCCACCTGTACTCGTTCCACCAGCTGACCGGTGAGGCGGACATCGCGCTGCAGGGCGCTGTCGAGGCCCTGCGCGACGCCGGCCACGGCGAGGTGGCCGAGCGGGTCGACCGGGAGCTGGTCGGCCGGAACGTGCTCCAGGGCCGCTGGACGTTCCAGGTGGTCGAGGACTACGACGACGGCTACTGGTCGCTGTTCCGCACGCTGGAGAAGGACGCCCGCGACCGGCTGGCCGGCGGTCGGCGGCACCTCTTCGAGGCCCGGTTGAAGCAGGCCGGGCGCACCCGCGGCGAACCCGGTCACGAGGCGACGCCGGCCGGCTGACGCGGCACGGGGTGTTCCTGCACCTGTCCGCCCGGCGCGGCCGTGGCTAGCGTGCGGCTCACCGACGACCGAGGAGCGGCCATGACCCCGTCCGGAGACCTGTCCCTGCTGCGCGACCCGGTGGCCCAGGAGCTGCTGGCCTCGAAGGTCCCCGCGCGGCTGGCCTACACGTGGACGGACGGCTCACCCCGCGTCGTGCCGATCTGGTTCCACTGGGACGGGACGGCCGTCGTGATGGGCACGCCCGGCCGGGCGCCCAAGCTGAAGGCGCTGCGGCGGCGACCGCAGGCGGCGCTGACCATCGACACGGAGGGCTTCCCGGCCCACGTGCTCTCGCTGCGGGGTGAGGTGGAGGTCCAGGCGGTCGACGGCCCGCCCGCCGAGTACGTGGCGGCGGCCTGCCGCTACCTGGGGGAGGAGCAGGGCCGGGCCTGGGCCGCGCAGCTGGAGGGCAAGCCGATGGCGCGGCTCCGGTTCGTGCCCCGCTGGGCCACCGTCCTCGACTTCGAGACCCGCTTCCCGAGCGCACTCTCCGCCTGACCGGCGGGCCGGGCAGGACCGGCCGGCGCGACCGCACCGAGGCCGATGGGTCGCGCGCGACCGACATGGCTACAGTGGCGGCCGGACCCACTCCCGACCCCACACGAAGGACCACAGCCTTGAGCGACCTCGCCCCCCACCAGAACGTCAGGTTCGACCGCAACGGCACGACGATCAGCGGCTACCTGCAGCTGCCGCCCGGGGGGAGCGGTCCCGGCCTGATCGTGATCCAGGAGTGGTGGGGCCTGGACGACCACATGGTCGCGATGGTCGACCGGTACGCCGCGGAGGGCTTCGTCGCCCTGGCCCCGGACCTCTACGGCGGCCGGGTGACCCACGGCGTCGACGAGGCCGGCGAGCTCTCCGGCGCCCTCTCCGAGGTGGAGGCCGCGGCCGCCCTCGCCGGGGCGGTGGACTACCTGCAGGAGCAGCAGGCCGTGACCTCGGAGAAGGTCGGGGCCGTCGGCTACTGCATGGGCGGCGGGTTCGTCCTGCTGCTGGCCACGGAGCGGCCGGACGCCATCGGCGCCGTCGTGCCCTACTACGGCGTCGGTCACCTGCCGGGCTCCTACGCGGCGATCAGCGCGCCGGTGCAGGGGCACTACGGGGAGGAGGACGCCATGTACCCCGCCGACCAGGCCCGCGCCCAGGAGCAGCAGATCCGCGACGAGGCCGGCGTGGAGGTCGAGTACTTCTACTACCCGGCCGGGCACGCCTTCGCCAACGACGACGACCACCTCGGCACCTACGACGCCGAGAGCGCCGCCCTCGCCTGGCAGCGCACGCTCGAGTTCCTGCACCGCCACCTCGGCTGACCTCCTGGCGGATCGACCACCGTCAGGGTGGTCGGTCCGCCGGCAGGGCCTCGACCCGCGGCGTGCGGGCTCACCTCCTGACGGTGACGGCCACCTTCGCGGTCCCGGCCGCCACCTGGGAGGTGCCGCCGTAGGACACGGTGTAGGTGTGCTTGCCCGCGGCGACCTTGGTCGCCGTCCAGGTCGCCTTCCCGCTCGTGACCACGAGGCCGGACTTGAGCGTCCTGGTGCCCTCCCTGACCGTCACGGTCCCGCCCAGGCCGGTCTGGCCGCTGGCCTTGACCGCGATCGCGACGGTCACCTTCCGCGACGACGGCGAGCTCGCCCGGAGGGTCAGGACGGGCGCGACCTTGGCCTTGACCGTCGTGGCCAGCGTCGTCGTCGCCGGCTTGACCGCGGTGGTGCCGCTGTAGCGGAGCGTGTAGGTGTGCCGGCCGCTGGTCAGGCGCTGGCCGGTCCAGGTCGCCCGCCCGGCGGTCACCGGCAGCCCGCTGACCACGGTCTTGGTGCCCTCGGCGATCGTCACCGTCCCGCCCGACGCGGGCTGGCCCGCCGCGGTGACGGCCGCGGCGACGGTCAGGACGCCGACCGACGGTGACGTCGCCGAGGCGGCGACCGTGGTGGTCGCCCGGTCCCCGACGGTGGCCACCGTGGTCACGCTGGCGGGCGCGACACGGCTGGAGCCCAGGAACCGCACGGTGTAGGTGTGGGCCCCGGGCCGGAGCCCGCTGGCGGTCCAGGCGGCGCGGCCGTCGGTGACCGCGACCGGGGCGCCGACGAGGGCGGTGCCCTCCCGGACCTCCAGCCGGCCGTCCGGGCCCTGCTGCTCACCCTTCCCGGTGACGACCACGTCCAGCGCGAGCCGGCCCGGGGCCGGCGAGGCGGTCCGGACCTCGAGCTCGGCCTGGACGGGCCCGCCCACGCTGACGGCGGCGGCGGGGGAGGTGGCGGGGCTGACGCGGGCCGTGCCGCGGAAGCGGACGGTGTAGCTGCGGTCGCCCGGCGTGACCCCGCTCAGGGTCCGGGTGGCCCGGCCCGCGGCGAGGGGGACGGCCGGCGCGACGACCGTCTCGCCCTCGAGGATGTCGACGGTGCCGCTCGGGGCCGGCTCGCCGGCGGCCGCCACGGTCACCGACAGCCGGACCTCGCCCTGGTCCGGGGAGGTGGCGGTGACGCTGACCGAGGCGGGCGTCGTCACCAGCGTCGTCGGCTCGGAGCGGTCGACCACGGGTGCCCGCCCCGCCACGCGGCCGGTGGCCTCGACCCGGATCGCGGACCCGGTGTCGGCGGAGGTCAGCAGCAGCGCCGTCCCGGTGGCGTCGGGGATCGCCAGGTCGCCGCGGAACCACTGGTAGGTCGTCGTCGTGCCGGGCAGCGACCAGGCGGGCGCCACCGCCGTCAGGACCTGGCCGACCTGCGTGGTCCCGGTCACCGCGACCTCCGTCGTCGCCTCCAGGGGCAGGTCCGCGTCGGGGTCGAACAGGGCCACGGTGTAGCGGTAGGGGGAGATCGGCTCCCCGCGCTTGAGGATGCCGGTGACGGTCACGGTGTAGTCGCTGGCCGCGGAGCCCTCGGGTCGGGCGATCGCGCCGACGTCGAAGACCAGCGAGCCGAAGGTGGGGTCGACCGGGGCCTGGGTGACGGCGACCTCGCCCGCCGGCCCGGTGACGCCGACGGTGGCCCGGCTCAGGTCGTAGTCGGGGTCCCAGGTCGTGAACGACCAGCGGCCGCCCGGCTCCAGGGGGGCGGGGACGTAGCCCGCGGAGGGCCAGCTGGTGTAGCGGGGAGCGGTCGTGAAGCTCTTCTCACCGGCCACCCACAGCGCGTTGGCCGTGCCCACCGTGCCGTTGCCCATCGTGGCCGTCCGGGGGTTCTGCAGCCACCAGCGGTGACCGGCGGCCCGGTTGCCCTCCCCGGCGTCGTCCATGTAGCCGCGGACGACGTCGGCCCCCGCGTAGCCGAGGGCGAGGTTGGAGCGGGCGGCGGCGTCGGCCCCGTCCTCGCTGAAGCAGACGGCGCTCCGCGCCGGCGCGTGGCTGAGCTGGTTGTTCGCGTAGCCGATGAGGGCGGCCTTCTGGGCCCGGGCCGAGTAGTCGGCGTCGAAGGTGACCGGGGCGACGCCGCTCAGGGCGCGGAAGTAGTTCACCAGGTCGCGGGTGGCGTTCTGCAGCGCCGCGGGTGTGCCGCCGGCCCGGCAGGTGGTGCGCAGGTCGGTGGCCGCCGCCGGCGCGCGGACGGCCATCGCCGGCAGGTAGACGTCGTGGTAGACCGCCGCCACGGAGGCGCGGTCGCGCGGGTCGACCGCGGCGACGGTCGACGGTGCGGGGGCAGGCGCCGCCTGGGCGGGGGCCGGGCTCAGCACCAGCAGACCGGTGAGCAGGAGGGGCAGGCCCAGGGCCAGGGAGCGCGCGCGAACAGGGATGGCTCGGGGGATCGCCAACATGGCCCGAAGTCTGTCAGCGAAGTGGAGGAACGCCGCCATCCGGCCGAAGAGTCAGGACCAAAGTCCCGGCCCTGGTCAGGAGGGGTGAGGGCGGGTCAGGAGCTCCGCCAGGGTGACGGCTCGGCGGCCCGCGAGCTCGGCCAGCTGGGTCCGGCAGGAGAACCCGTCGGCCAGCACCACCGCGTCCGGTCGGGACTCGACGGCGGGCAGCAGGTCGTGCTGGGCGACCTTCACCGAGACGTCGTAGTGGCCCTTCTCGGCACCGAAGTTGCCGGCGAGGCCGCAGCAGCCGCCGACCGTGGTCACCGTCGCGCCCGAGGCGGCCAGCAGGTCCGCGTCGGCCTTCCAGCCGATCACCGAGGCGTGGTGGCAGTGCGGCTGGGCGACCAGCTCGACCCCGCTCAGGTCGGGGGGACGCCAGCCCTCCGTGCGGGTGAGCAGCTCGGCCATCGTCAGCACGCCGGCGGCGAGGTCGCCCACGCGCGGGTCGTCCGGCAGGAGCTCGGCGGCGTCACTGCGCCACACGGCCAGGCACGACGGCTCGAGCCCGACGACGGGCGTCCCGGCGGCGACGTGGGGGTGCAGCACGTCGAGCGCCTCCCGCAGCTGCCGACGGGCCCCGTCCCGCTGACCGGTGCTGATCCAGGTCAGGCCGCAGCAGGCGTTGCGCTCCAGGAACTCCGGGGCGTACCCGGCCTGGGTGAGCAGGGCCACCGCGGCCTCGACGCCCTCACCGGTGAAGCAGTCGGAGAACGAGTCCACCCAGAGGACGACGCGTCGGCCGCCGCTCGCCGGCACGTCGACCCGGTCGCGGGCGGCGCGGGTCGCGAACCGGGGGAGCGCGCGGCGCTGGTCGACGCCGGCGCTCCAGCGCACCACCCGGCGCAGCCCCGGGGTGGCCATCGTGGTGTTGATCAAGGTCGAGAGCGCGCGGTTGCGGGTGATCATGCGGCCCCAGCGCGGCAGCCAGCCCAGCGTGTAGTGGCTGCGCGGCCTGATCTTGCCGCGGTAGGTGTGGTCGATCACCTGCGACTTGTACGACGCCATGTCGATCCCGGTGGGGCAGTCGCGCGCACATCCCTTGCAGGACAGGCAGAGGTCGAGGGCCTGGTGCACGGCGGGGGACTTCCACCCCATCGTGATCACCTCGCCGTTGATCATCTCCTGCAGCACCCGGGCGCGCCCGCGGGTCGAGTCCTTCTCCTCGCGGGTGGCCTGGTACGACGGGCACATCACGCCGAGCCCGGGGGTGGTGTTCGCCAGGCACTTGCCCACCCCGGAGCAGTTGTGCACCTCCTGCGCGAAGTGGTCGACCTTGCCGACGAGCGCGACGGCGCGCAGGTCGGCGTCGAAGGGGCGGGGGTCGACGAGGACCCCCGGGTTCAGCAGGTCGTCGGGGTCGAAGGCGGCCTTGACCTCGCCGAAGAGGCGGATGGCGTCGGCGGAGTACATGGCCGGCAGCAGCGACGAGCGGGCCCGGCCGTCGCCGTGCTCGCCCGACATCGAGCCGCCGTAGCGGGCGACCAGGGCGGCCGCCTCCCGCAGGAAGGCGCGGTGCACGGCGTCGCCGCCGGCGGTGGTCAGCGGGAAGTCGATGCGGACGTGCACGCAGCCGTCGCCGAAGTGGCCGTACGGCAGCCCGTCCAGCCCGTGGCTGGCGAGCAGGGCGTCGAAGTCGCGCAGGTAGCTGCCCAGGTGCTCGGGCGGGACGGCCGCGTCCTCCCAGCCCGGGTAGGCCGGGGACGCGAGGCTGACGCCCGCCAGCCCGGCCCCGTCCTCGCGGATCTTCCACAGCGCCAGCGCCTGCCGGGGGTCGTCGACCACGAAACCGTCGAGGGCCTGCCCGTCGGCCAGCACCCGCTCGGCCCGGGCGCGGACCTCGGCCGCGTCGTCGCCCACCACCTCCACGAACATCCAGCCGTCGCCCCGGGGGAGCGGCGGCACGGCCGCCTCGCCGTGGGTGCGCCGGACGACCTCGACGATCCGCCGGTCGAGGCCCTCGGCCGCCGTCGGCCGGTGCGGCAGGATCGCCGTCGCGGCGTCCCCGGCGTCGGCCATCGAGGCGTAGCCGAGCGCGACCATCAGCTTGTGCGGGGAGTCCTCGACCAGCCGGACCGTCGCGCCGAGGATGACCCCCAGGGTGCCCTCGGTGCCCGCGAAGAAGCGGGCGACGTCGAAGCGACGCTCCGGCAGGAGGTGCTCCAGGCTGTAGCCCGACACCTGCCGCCCGAAACGGCCGAACTCGGTGCGGATGGTGCCGAGGTTGGCCCCGACCACCTTCTTCAGGGCGGTCAGGCTGGCGAAGGCGTCGACGCTCTCGGTGCCGTCGAGCCGGAGGCGCTCGCCGCTGCCGGTCAGCACGTCGAGGGCGACGACGTTGTCGGCGGTCCGGCCGTAGCCGAGCGCCCGCGGCCCGCACGCGTTGTTGCCGATCATCCCGCCGATGGTGCAGCGGTTGTGGGTCGACGGGTCCGGTCCGAACCGCAGCCCGTGCGGGGCGGCCGCGACCTGCAGCGAGGACTGCACGACGCCGGGCTCGACGGTCGCGGTCCGGGCGCCGGGGTCGAGCGCGGTGATCGCGGTGAGGTGCCGGGCGGTGTCCAGCACCAGCCCCGGACCCACGGCGTTGCCGGCGCACGAGGTGCCCGCGCCGCGGGTCGTCACCGGCATGCCGACGGCCCGGGCGGCGTCGAGCACGGCGACCGCCTCCTCGACCGTGCGCGGGTGCGCGACCGCCTGCGGCACGACCCGGTAGAGGGAGGCGTCGGAGGAGTAGAGCGCGCGGGTGAGCTTGGTGGAGTCCAGCGTGTGCGGGACCCGGCGGCGGCGGAGCTCGGCCCGGAGGTCACCGACCTCGGGCAGCTCGGCGACCGGGTTCGGCAGGCTCACGGCGTTCGGCATGTCGACTGCATGCTAGTCGCCGGCGTCGTGCCCACTCCGGCCGCGAGCGGGGGTGGACGACGAGCCCGGGGTCAGTCGTCGCTCGCGGCCAGCACCGCGGTGAAGGCCCGGCCGACCGCTCGGTAGTCCTCCGCGGTCATCGCCTCGACGAAGTTCCGGCGCACGGCCTCGACGTGGGTGGGGGCCGCGGACTCCAGCAGCGCGAAGCCCTCGTCGCTCAGGTGCGCCCAGACCCCGCGCCGGTCGGTCGGGCAGCTGGCCCGGTCGACCAGCCCGGCGGCCTCCATCCGCGACACCGTGTGGGTGAGGCGGGACCGGGACTGGTGCACGGCGTCGGCCAGCTCGGACATCCGGACCCGGCGCTCCGGCGCCTCGGACAGCGTGACGAGGATCTCGTACTCGCCGAGGTCGAGGCCGAACGCGCGCAGGTCGGCGTCGAGCCGCTCGGCGAGGCGGGCGCTGCCCAGCAGGTAGGCGCGCCAGATCCGCTGCTGATCGGCGTCGAGCCAACGAGGTGCGGTCTGGGCGCGGGGCATGACCGCGAGTCTAGCCGAGATGTAGTTGACATTTCAATCAGACGGGGCCACACTGGATCTCAGTTGAACCATCAACTCAGTGCCGGGCTCCGTGTCGGCACCCCGTCCCTCCTGAGGAGAACAGCATGACCACCGAACTCGTCGGATCCGGCCTCGTCGCCGGCACCTGGACCGTCGACCCCAGCCACTCCACCGTCGGCTTCACCGTCCGGCACCTGATGAGCAAGGTCCGCGGCACCTTCACCGACTTCTCCGGCACGATCGTCACCACCGACGACGCGACCGCCAGCTCCGTCGAGGTCGCCATCACGAGCGCGTCCATCACCACGAACAACGAGCAGCGCGACGGCCACCTGCGCTCCACCGACTTCTTCGACGCCGAGGCCGGCCAGCAGCTGGTCTTCGTCTCCACCGGCGTGGTCGAGGGCCCGGACGGGCACGTCATCACCGGCGACCTGACCATCAACGGCCGCACCCGCCCCGTCGAGCTGGCCGCGGAGTTCCTCGGCGTGGCCGTGGACGCCTACGGCGTGACCCGGCTCGGTGCCGAGGCCAGCACCACGATCAGCCGCAAGGACTACGGCGTCGACTTCAACGTCCCGCTTGAGGGCGGCAAGCTGCTCATCGGCGACAAGATCGACATCAACCTCGAGATCGAGGCCGTCCTCGCCTGAGGACCGCCGCCCGCGTCAGCGTGCGAGCCGGCGAGGTGACGGCACCTCGCCGGCTCACACGATCTGCAGCGAGTCGACGGCGGCCAGCACCTCCGCGACCGTGACGGCGAGCAGCGCCGGGTCGGGCTGGTCGGTGAAGGGGGAGGAGCCGCGCAGCGCGGCATGGGTGAGGGCGACGTGCGGTCCCGGCGGCGGGCCCCAGTGCTCCGGCGGGGCGGGCCCGAAGACGACGACCGAGGGCCGCGCGTAGGCCGAGGCCAGGTGCCCGGCACCGGTGTCGGCCGTCACCACCAGCCGGGCCCCGGCCACCAGGGCCGCGAAGTCCAGCAGCGGCAGCCGTCCGGCGAGCACCGCGGCCGCGGGCAGCCCGCCGACCTCGGCCACCCGGCGGGCCCGCTCCACGTCCCGTGCGCCCCCTGTCACGACGACCTCCAGGTCCCGCGCCCGCAGCGCGGCGGCCACCGCGCCGAACCGCGCCACGGGCCACTCCCGCGAGCCGAAGGCGGCACCGACGTGCACGACCACCGCCCCGGGGTGCGGGCTCGGCAGGTCCGGGGGCCGCAGGGCCAGGTCGAGCGGGTCGGCCGGCATCCCGTGCGCGGTGACCAGGCTCGCCCAGCGCTCGCGCTCGTGGACGTCCTCCGGGTGCTCGGGGCCCTCCCAGCCCGGCGCCCGCCAGCCGACCAGCCGCTGCGGCCGGACCGCCTCGCAGACCGCCCGGCTGCGCGGGCCGTGCCCGTGCAGGTCGACCGCCGCCTCCACCCGACCGGGTGCGAGGTCCAGCGGGGCCAGCTCCACCGTCGGGAGCAGCACGTCGACGGCGTCGGCGAGCTCCACCACCGGCTCCAGCCAGGCCGACGTCGCCAGCACGACGCGCGCGTCGGGTCGGGCCCGGCGGATCCCGCGCAGCGCCGGGACCGCGACCAGCAGGTCGCCCAGCCCCAGGGCGCGCAGCACCAGCAGCTCCGGGCGCCCGTCCGGCTCAGCCAGCCTGTCCACGTGCGCCTCCCGTCCTCGCGGCCGCGCGCCGTTCCTGCACCGCATCGGCCAGCAGCGCCCGCACGTCGGTCAGCACGCGGCCGGGGTCCACGTCCGCGACGATCGACGGGTCGTGCTCGCAGCGCTCGGCCGTCCAGCCCGGCTCGCTCAGGTCGCGTCCGCAGACGGGGCACCGGGTGGTGAACCCGACCTGGATCCGGTGCCGGCTGCGGCTCAGCGGTGCCGCGGTGACGACGTTGCCCACCCAGTAGACGCCGGCGGTCCGGGTCCCGACGGCCGCGGCGACGTGCCGGGGGCCGGAGTCGTTGCCCAGCACGACGTCCGCCGCGGCGAGGGTGCCCACCAGCTCGCCCAGCGTCTGCTCACCGGCGCGGGAGGTGAGCAGGCCGGCCGGGTCGGCGACGCTCGCTCGGAGCTGCTCGGCCAGGGCGACCTCCGCGGTGTCCCCGACGAGCTCCACCCGGACGCCGTCGGCGACCAGGGCTGCGACGACGGTGGCGAAGCGCTCGACGGGCCAGTGCCGGCGGGGGTCGCTGGCGCCGGGGTGCACGACGACGGTGGGCGGACCCGTCCGCGTCGCGTCCCGCTGGGCCCGCTCGACCGCGCGCAGCCGGAGCCGTGGCTCCAGGCTGGTCGGCACAGCGCCGGCCAGCGCCACCACCTCCAGGCCGCGCAGCACCTCGTGCTGCAGGTGCAGGAAGGGCCGGGTCCGCTCCAGGGCCGGCGCGTCCTCCGTCGCGCTGCCCACGGTGTGCCGGGCGCCGAGGCCGAGCAGGAACGGGTTGGAGTTGCGGCCCCCGCCGTGCAGCTGGACGGCGAGGTCGACGTGCTGCTCGCGGAACCACCGGCGGAAGGCCGTCGTCGCCGCCGGGTCCTCGGGTCCCGCTCGCAGGCCGGGGTGCACCGGTAGCTCGACGAGGGCGTGGAACGGGGAGGGCCGGCCCCCGAGCAGGGCCAGGTGGGCGGGCGTGCCGATCAGCGTCAGCTCGGCGCGGGGGTAGGCCGCGGCCAGCGCCTCGGCGGCGGGCAGCGACTGGACGAGGTCACCGATGCCGCTGCCGCGGAGGACGGCGATGCGGCGCACGCCGGGGAAGCGGGGTCGGCCGACCCCCACCCAGCTCTCGGTCCCGTCCACCCGCACCTCCGCTCGTCGCCGACGCAGGGGGATTCTGGTGCACCTCCGCTACGGTCGCTGCACAGGGCCACCCACTTCTCCTCCTCGGGCCCGTCGAGGCGCGGAGAAGTGGGTAGGAGGAGGGGACATGGGGAGCGAGACCAGGACCGGCCCCGCCGTCGCCGGTCGCGGATCGGCGGCGGCGTGACCACCCCCTCGGCTGCGGCGGACGCCGTCACCCCGGACCTGCCGCTGACGCTGCGCGACCGCGCGCCGCGGGTCGTCGTGGTGGGCGACGTGATGCTCGACCGCTGGTGGGTCGGCTCCAGCCGCCGGCTGTCGCGGGAGGCCCCGGCGCCGGTGGTCGAGGTCAGCGGACGGCACGAGGCGCCGGGCGGGGCGGCCAACACCGCGATGAACCTCGCCGCGCTGGGGGCCGACGTGCGGCTGGTCGGCCTGGTGGGCGCGGACGAGGCCGGTCGGGCGCTGCGCGCGCTGCTGGAGCGGGCCGGCGTGGAGGTCAGCGGGCTGCTGGACCCACCCGACGTGGCCACGGTCACCAAGACGCGGGTGGTGAGCGACGACCAGATGCTCGTCCGGATCGACGACGTGCCGCCCCTGGTGCTCACGCCGGCGCTCGAGGAGGAGCTGGCCACCGCCACGGCGAAGGCGCTGGTGGAGGCCGAGGCCCTCCTCGTCTGCGACTACGACTCGGGGGTGCTGCTGAGCGCCGTCCAGTCCGCCGTCGGCCGGCAGGCCCGGCCGCCCCTGGTGGTGGTCGACGCCCACGACCCCGCGCCCTGGGCGGCGCTGCGACCCGACGTGGTCACGCCGAACGCGGAGGAGGCGTTCCGGCTGCTCGGCCGCGCGGTGCCCCACGACGGCACCCGGATGGCGGCGCTCACCGCGGCGGCCGCGGAGCTGCGCACGCGGTCCGGGGCGGCGTCCGTGCTGGTCACCCTCGACCGTGACGGCTCGATGCTGCTCACCGGCGACGCCGACGGCCGGCCCTTCCGCACCCCGGGCTCGCCCCGGGCGGAGAAGCAGGCCGCCGGGGCGGGGGACACCTTCGTCGCCGCCCTGACGCTGGCCCGGGCCGCGGGCACCTCGCTGGAGGTCGCGGCCCGGCTGGCGCAGGCCGCCGCCGACGTCGTCGTCCAGCGGTTCGGCACCTCCGTCTGCTCCACCGACGAGCTGGTCGAGCACCTCGGCGTCGGGGACGCGGCGCTGGACGAGGAGACCCTGCTCCGCCGGGTCGCCGCCGACCGGGCGGCGGGCCGCCGCATCGTGTTGACCAACGGCTGCTTCGACGTGCTGCACCGGGGCCACACCACCTACCTGCAGCAGGCGGCGCAGCTGGGGGACGTGCTGGTCGTCGCCGTCAACAGCGACCGCTCGGTCCGCCGGCTGAAGGGGCCCGAGCGGCCGATCAACGGCGAGGCCGACCGGGCCGGCGTGATCGCCGCCCTCAGCTGCGTCGCCCACGTCACCGTGTTCGACACCGACACCCCGGTGCCCCTGCTGGAGCGGCTCCGGCCGGACGTCTACGCCAAGGGCGGCGACTACCGGCCCGAGCAGCTGGTCGAGGCCGCGGTCGTCGAGTCCTACGGCGGCGAGGTGCGGATCCTCGACTTCGTGCCCAGCCAGTCCACCACCGACGTGGTCGGGCGGATCCTGGCCCGCCGCGGCCAGCCGCTGCCCGACTGAGCCGGACTTCTGGCGGCTGGACCACCGGGACGGTGGTCAGACCGCCAGAAGTCCCACCGGCCTCAGCCGCGGGCCAGCATCCGCGCGATGTCGTCGGCGAAGCGCACCTCGGAGTCGTCCTGCGGCGCGTAGCCGACGACCTCGCGGGCGTTCGTGATGCTCCAGAAGGTGCGCGCGTTCGCCGAGACGCCGTAGAAGATCTGGAACGGCACGCCGAAGCGGTCCTCGACCGAGGGGGCCTCGACCGAGCGCGTGAACAGCTGGGCCAGGTCGCGGGCGCTGATGTAGCCCGCGATGTCGCGCAGGTAGCGCTCCAACGGCCGGTCGGCGAAGTCGGCGGCGTCGATCTCCCGCGGGGCGACGATGCGCACCAGCACCACCTCGACGGCCCTCCCCAGCGCACCGCAGGCGTAGAGGAAGCCCAGGGACTCGTACGCGGCCTTGGCCCAGCCGTAGTAGGTGTCCGGGCGCGGGTAGTCCTCGGGCCCGACCCGGTCGATCCGGTGCTGCGCCCACGGCTGCTCGTACCACTTCGACGCCTGGTTGGTGCTGGCCGCGACCACCCGGCGGACGCCCGCCGTCCGGGCCGCCTCGAAGACCCGCTGGGTCATGTCGACGTTGCGCCGCTCCTCGGCGTAGCTGGGCTCACCGGCCGGCCGGACGTAGCCGCAGTGCACGACGGTGTCCACGCCCTCGAACAGCGCGTGCAGCTCCGTGTCGTCGACGGCCAGCAGGTCGACGAGCTCCACGCCCTCGACGACCTGGCCGTCGCGGTCGGTGGCGCGGACGTCGACCAGCCGCAGGTCGTAGGCCTCGCGCAGCGCCGGCAGCAGCTGCCCCGCCACCGTCCCCGTCGCCCCCGTCAGCAGGACCCGTCGTCTCCCGGTGCTCATCGGGCGACCGTAGTGCAGCGGCCGACGACGGCGCTCCCGGGGCGTCGGCCGGCCCCCGCGGAGGCCCGGGAGCGAGTAGTGTCGCTCCTACCTACTGACGGGTAACTTGGAGGCCGCGATGAGGCGCACCATCTTCGACGAGGACCACGAGGCGTTCCGGGACACCTGCCGGACGTTCGTCGACCGGGTGCTCCGGCCCGACCAGGAGAAGCACATCGCCGACCACGGCTTCGGCCGCGACGTCTGGCTGGAGATGGGCCGGCTCCACCTGCTCGGCCTCGCGGTGCCGGAGGAGTACGGCGGGATGGGCCTGGACGACCCGCGGTTCTCCATGGTGCTCAGCGAGGAGCTCTCCAAGCTGTCCTTCGCCTACCCCTCCTGCGTCGGGATCCACGCCGACTGCGTCGCCCCCTACCTGGTCGACCTCGGCACCGAGGAGCAGAAGCGGCGCTGGCTGCCCAGGTTCTGCACCGGCGAGCTGCTGACGGCCATCGCCATGACCGAGCCCTCCGGCGGCTCCGACCTGGCGGCGCTCAAGACCCGGGCCGTCCGCGACGGTGACGGCTGGGTGCTCAACGGCTCGAAGACCTTCATCACCAACGGCTGGTCCGCCGACCTGGTGGTCGTCGCCGCCCGGACCAGCCCCGAGAAGGGCGCGCGCG